>NZ_JAQBOC010000070.1 GCF_028288225.1 Mucilaginibacter sp. | reverse complement strand
TAGCGAGTTTGAGTGGAAGATTGTAAAGGGGGGCCGAATGTTTTTGATAAACCGGCTGCCATACTCGGTACATCAGGAACTGCAGAAAAAGCACGGTTTCAGAATATTGAAGGAGCTTCCAGCGATCGTGGCTAACGATATTCCAAGGAATAAATTTTCACAAAGGTTCAGGAATCTTTCAGAAGAAGATATGACAACAAGCGAGGCGTATATGCTCTCCGTAAAAGAGTGATAAATGCCCTGCGTGGAATTGCAACAGTTTATTGTAGAGAAACATCAGGCAGATATTTAGTTGTTTAATAATATTTCTTCATACTGACAGGGCGTCCGATAGGCAAGAGTCGAATGTTTTCTCCAGCGGTTATACCACACTTCAATATATTCGAATACGGCAAGCTTCGCTTCTGTCTTGGTTTTAAAATCCCGGTGATAAATCATCTCTGTTTTCATGGTTTCACTTATTGCCCAGCCCCCTGTGCTAGCGCACGCGCTCTATGAGGCAAAAATGATTAGACCTCTAAGCTTCTACAAAGGGATAGACCCGATGGGTTATAGAGATTGTTGTTTACTTGTTTTTTAAAGGCGTTCATAAGGCTGCTGTTTAGAAGAGGGCTCAATTATCAGGGTTTTCTTAACTTAATGACATTGAGCTATGGCCTGGAATTTACTTCAATATGCAGCCTTCCACACGCTATAACGCCGGCAATAAAAACAAAGAGTTTGAAATTAATACTGAAACTGTGAAAATAAATACAACAATATGACGAAGAAGGATGTGATGGTTAGTGTATGCTGCACAACCTATAATCATAAGCCATTTATTAGCCAAACGGTTGAAAGCTTTTTAATGCAGCAAACCAATTTTAAATTTGAAATTGTTATTGGCGATGATTGCTCTACCGATGGAACATCAGAGATCCTAAAATCATTTAAAGAAAAGCACCCGGAAAAAATCAGGATAATTTCTGCTAAAAAAAATGTGGGGGCTCATCAAAACATGAGCAATACAGTTAAAACCTGTAAAGGAAAATATATTGCGCTTTGTGACGGAGACGACTACTGGACCGATCCTTTTAAATTACAAAAGCAGGTTGATTTTTTGGAGCAAAACCCGGAGTATATCATTTGCTGTCATTATACGCAGGTAGTTGACATGGATAATAACCCTTTGTATGTTGATCCTAACCCTGTACCATTGGTACATAGCTATCATGACCTTCTTGCCGGCAAACAGGTGGAAACAAAAACAGCTACGGTAGTATATCATAATATTCCGGAGGTTCAGCAGTTTTTCAAACAGCCCTTGTTTTTTAAAAGTTATGCGGCTGATAAGCTAATAAAACTTTATACCACGTTTATATCCGGCCGTAAAATATATGTAATGCCCGAGGTAATGAGTTGTTATCGCAATCATGTTGGCGGCATATGGAGCATGATCAAAGCGGAAGCCCGGATGGAGAAGATGATCAGCGATTTTAACCTCATTATTAAAAATTTTAGCTATAGGGGAATTCACAAAAAAAAACTGCTGCTGCTTTATGTAAAAAGGTACATATTATTTGAACTAAAAAAGCTTAGGTTCAGAAAAGCTTATGATACTATAAAATACCTGCTTTAATAATAAGCTACAATTTGTAGCTGCGCTTTCTTTCCCCGAAAAATATTAGCCGGAAATTATGTGGCGGAGATGTTTTAGCCACTCAATTTATCAGACCAATATACCAATTATAATCTTAGCCGACCTCTTTTATGCTTTTTAATTAGCTCTTTTTTGTTTAACAAATCAAGGGCTAAACTACCCGGCAAGCTTATTAGATCATAATCCCGTTGACCCGTAAAAAGGGTCAAACGCGGGAAGGGATGCTTACCAGAAATTAAGTTCCCTGAATA
This sequence comes from Mucilaginibacter sp., assembly GCF_028288225.1. Taxonomy (GTDB): domain Bacteria; phylum Bacteroidota; class Bacteroidia; order Sphingobacteriales; family Sphingobacteriaceae; genus Mucilaginibacter. The sequence goes on along the minus strand of NZ_JAQBOC010000070.1, from coordinate 51,359 downwards.
TCATCATTAAGTATTGTATTTAACCCCCAATAAATTTATGGATCACCAAACCTGTATCATTAGTAATAAAAAAGAATGGGATGCTTATGTGGCAAAGTCATTAATACATGAAGCTTTTCATACCTGGTATTATCATTCTTTAAATAAAACAGGCGAGCCACTTCTGTTTGTGTATGAAGAAGGCGATTTATTTATTGCTTTACCTGTGATCAAGCGAAAAATTGAAAACACTTCGTTTTTCGATATGACCTCTGTTTACGGCTATTCCGGACCTGTATCTAACATTGATCTGTCGGATTTACCGGAATTAACCATTACGAATTTTAAAAACGCCTTTGTAAATTTCATGAAAGGCCAAAATGTGGTTTGTATTTTTTCAAGGCTTCATCCATTCCTTAACCAGCATTCTTTATTAAACAACTTTGGAGGGTTACGGGAAAATGGCGCAACGTTATATATGGACCTTTCATTATCTATTGAAGACCAGCGAAGTAAATATGAAAAAAGGCTTTCGCGCCAGGTAAGGAAACTGCGGGAAAAAGGGTATGTAATAATGGAGGACAACAGTGCGGAGGGAATTAAAAATTTCACTGACATGTATTGGAAAAATATGGACCGGGTAAGTGCCTCCTCACATTACTATTTTGATGAACAATATTTCGCCAATCTTCTTAATATGGAAGGGTTTGAAAATAAACTTGTTCTTATTTACAATGGAACGGAGCTTATTTGCGGGGCACTCCTTTTATTGTCAGATAGTATTATCAGAAATCACCTTTCAGCAACATCCCCTGAGTATTTAAAAGAATCGCCAAGTAAACTATTAACAGACGAAATAAGCGTGATTGGAAGGCGGCTTGGAAAAAAGATCTTCCATCTTGGGGGCGGGGTATCCGGTAAAGAAGATTCCCTGTTTACATTTAAAAGGTATTTTTCAGATCTGCGGGTAAAGGATTATATATGGTGTTACATCAATGACGATGATGTTTATAATGACCTTGTTTTAAAAGCCGGGGCAAAGGCCGATGATGAGTCCTTTTTTTTCCCCCTGTATCGCAAGGCAAAAAGACAAACGGAAACATATGTTTCAGATATTGAAACCCCCACAATTTAAATTGAACTTAAAAATAATTAAATAACATGGAAAATAAATTTGCTTATTCAAGCGCTGACCTGGCAACCTTTGATAAAACGATGGCTGATAGTGGCTGGATTGTATATGAAGATGCCGTTGATGCTGATTTTGTTGACGAAATTACCGGCTCACTAGCAAAGGCTTATGAGGTACGGCGCAAAATTCAAATCGCCAACGGGATAGCCGCCAATATGAACGGCACACTTCACCACCTGGTAGAAAGAGATACATTTACCCTAAAATTCCTGGACCAAAAATATTGCGCCGAACAAATAAAGCATTTTTTAAAAGGGAACTACATCCTGAACTCATTAGGAGCGGTTATAAATTTAAGAGATGACAAGCCCTATGTCCAGAACATTCACAGAGATGTAAGGAGCTTTACCGGAGATTTTAAAGTAATGATCCAAATGATGGTTATTTTAGATGATTTTACCCTCGAAAATGGTGCAACCTATTTTCTTTCAGGTTCACATAAGCAGGATGACAGGCCTGAAGATGGTTATTTTTACAGAAATTCCGAACGTGCCACAGCAAAGAAAGGTAGTATCATTTTGTTCGATTCAAACCTATGGCATGCCGCCGGAAAGAATAATACAGACGGAACCAGGCGGACACTAACCATGGCCTTTACCCGCCCATTCTTTAAACCACAGCTTGATTACCCGCGGGCCTTGGGTTATACATTCGGCGAAAAACTAAATGAAGATCTAAGACAAGTTTTAGGTTATAATTCAAGGGTCCCCGAAAACCTGCAGGAATACTATCAGCCTGTTGAAAAAAGAATGTACCAGCCCGGCCAGGGTTAATTAATAAACTATTTGGTCAATAGATGCAAATTAAACCCATCAAATCTTTTACCTTTTCTTTAAACCGGGCTCAAAATGAAATCAAAAATATATGATATGATGTACCCGTTGATCCATGACGGAAGCGGAATATATGAACTTGACGATCTGGATGCATACGTCGATAAAATAATTGCAAAGGGGAATATTATCTCTATAATTGAGCAGGATGTTTTAGTAGGGTTTTTAGCATACTATGCCAATGACTATGAAAATAAGCTCGCCTTTTTATCAATGACGATAGTTTTACCATCAACACGAAGAATGGGCTATGGGAGGAGGCTGCTTGATTTTTTCCTGGCTGAACTATTGCATAAAGGATTTAAAAGATGCCTCACCGAAATAAAAGCGGAAAATATAGTGCCCATAACCATTTGTAAGCGGGCCGGCTTTCATGAATTAGAAAGGAAAGGGAAATATATAGTTTTGGAAAAATTTATATAGGAGTTTAGGTGAACTAAGCTCTATTTTAAGAGGCTGTATCAAAAGACGTAAATCTAAAAAACACTCAAAATAATATTTGGTCTCTGTAATCTCCGGCGTTCTTTGTGATCTCTGCGGTTTATTTTTAACCACGGAGTACGCAAAGAGGTACAGAGAAAACACGGAGCTTTTTATTATCCAAAATTTAATTTTGTTCAGTCCTTTGTGATTTTACTTTTGATACAGCCGCTTCATTATTTTCTCCTTCTTTCGCTATACAATGCCGGAAATAAACGGCATGACGTGCAGGATGGTCTGGGTAAAAACGTTACGCAACAAAAAGGAAGATATCCGATCATCAGATGATTTCTTTTTTGTTTATAGTGTTTGGCGGGGCGCTTACTTATTGGTTGTTGTCCTTATTGTCTTTTCCGGCAGCTTTATCCGCGGCTGCCTCTGCCTTCTTTATCGAATCCTGTTTTGCCTTTTTCTTTTTTTTGTTAAAAAAGCCTTTTAACAGGAAGTTGCTTTGGGCCGCTTTAAGGTCGGTATTTAATGTTGTAGTGGTAGCATGAACGTTTTTCATAGTAGTTTTTGCCTGGCGAACGGTTCCTTCAAGGTCCCTCGAAAGCCTGTCACTGTTCAATAACCGGCCTATACTCCCCTTGCCGCTATTAACTTTATTTACAATAGCCGACAACCCTTCTGTAAGCGATGCGGCATTATTGGCCACACTGGTGAGCTTGGCAATTATTTTATCCACATCAACCGGGTTTATTGTTGCCAGCCGACCGCCATCTTCAACTTGCTGTGTGCTGGTAAGTCCGCCGGGTGCAATAACCACCAGCTTATCGCCCATCAGGCCGTCGCTGCCGATGCTTAATTTCGAGTCCTTTTTTATAAACTTTTTTACGTTGTTATTTAAGGTAAGGTCAACCTTTACTGAGCTATCAGTAACTATATTTATATCCTGAACAACACCAACATTAATGCCCGCGAAGCGAACATTGTTGCCAATTTGCAGCCCGCTTACATTTTTGAAGGTACCTGAAACCTGGAATGTTGAACTGAACAGGTTTTTTTGGTTGCCGATGAAAAAGATGACCAGCACCAATACTGCTAAGCCAATAAAGGTAAATACGCCTATCTTTATTTTTTGAGATGAAGTTGCTTTCATAATATGTCTATAAAAAATGATGCCACAATTTTGTCTTTTGATTTATGAAGCTCATCAAATGAGCCTTCTGCTATATATTCGCCATCATTCATTATCACTACCCTGTCTGATGCTATGCGTGCGCACTCCATATCGTGGGTGATGATTAATGATGATGTTTTATATTTCTTTTGGATCGATAATATCAGGTCGCTTATCTCCCGTGATGTTATCGGGTCGAGACCGGTGGTTGGCTCGTCAAACAAAATAATTTCGGGCTCAACAATTATTGTACGTGCCAGCCCCGCCCGTTTGCGCATGCCGCCTGACAGGTCGGACGGCATTTTATCGATGGCCTCAAGCAGGCCTACGCTATCAAGCGCGGCTTCTACTCTTTTATCAATGTCTGCCTGATCCTTTATTTTTAATACCCTGGTGAGAGGAAATTCAAGATTTTCGCGTACGGTCATTGAATCGTATAATGCCCCGCTCTGAAACAGGAACCCGATCTTTATTCTTAACTCTTTCAGTGCCCTTTCGCTCAATTCGGCCACCTCGTCGCCAAACACCTTGACTGAGCCGCTATCGGGCTTTAACATCCCAACAATACACTGAATAGTTACCGATTTACCCGTTCCGGAACGCCCCATAATAACCACATTTTCACCGCGTTTAAGCTCAAGGTTGATGTTTTTTAGCACATGCTTTGTTCCAAAGGATTTTTTGAGCCCTTTTATAGCAATAACAACCTCCTGCTTTTTTGGCGCCTGCTGCTTATGTTCGGTTTTTATCGTTTCTGCTTCCATTTCCATCCTATTTATAAAACAACAAACTGGTTATCTGAACGGCAATGGCATCAATAACAAAAATCCAAAGCGAGGCGGTTACCACGGCCGAGTTTGCAGCGATGCCTACACTTTCAGTGCCTTTATTGGAGTGAAAACCTTTATAACAGCCTACAAAGCCAATGGCAAAGCCGAAAAATATGGTTTTGATAAAGGCGGGTAAAAAGTCGGTAAAATCAAGCGCGGCAATTACCTTGGTAAAATACAGCTGAAAGCTTATGCTATCGCGGATGTTTAGTGCCAGGAAGCCCCCGAAAAGACCAATAGCGTCGCCAATTACGGATAATATTGGTACCATTAAAGTTGTTGCGATGATGCGGGTAACCACGAGGTATTGCGTTGGGTTTGCACCTGATACCTCCATCGCATCCAGCTGCTCGTTTACCTTCATACTGCCCAGCTCGGCGCCAATGCTTGATGCTATTTTTCCCGCGCAAATAATGGCAATAATTACCGGGCCAATTTCGCGGATAAAAGAAACGGAGAGCGTTTTTGGCAACATACTTGCCGCACCAAATGCTACTAAAGTTGGCCGCAGCTGCAAAATAAGCACCACACCCATTATAAACGAAGTAATGCCAACCAGCATCATTGAGCGGTAGCCTATCTCGTAGCATTGCCGCACAAACTCCGACCATTCAAAACCACCTACAAAAATGTTTTTGAAAAATTTAAAGAAAAATCCAACCTGGTCGCCAATATCTTCGAACCATTTTTTCCAGGCTGGAATTGTAATCTCTTCTGCCATAGTTATTTATATTTATTGCATGTTAAAAAGCAATGATTTACAAATTTGTTTTTGTCTCAATCAAATAAATTCACCTTGTTTTTAATACGGGCCGGCTTGTATTATTGAGGGAAATCTGCAACGGGCAAACGGATTGCGCTTCGGTTTTAATAATTGAGCTAATAAATAAACACGCAGGAAGGTGTTTTTGTTTTGATGGGGGGATTGGGGCTAGTTGATAGCTTTTGTCTTGCGGGCGGGGCATGATACTCAACGGCGTGGGAAAACGGGCATTAGTGACATGGACTAAGCTTTGGCAGTATAAAAATCGATGTTTTTTGCAGGGGATTAGCGTGTAAGGTGTTTGTTCTGCAGGCTAATTGTTTGTTGGCTACTTGTCCTGCGGGCCACAAGCCGGGGACGTATGTGGCAGCGACAGAAAAGTCCTTGCGGCATACAGGGTTTTTCCGTCCACCGAATTATCTAAAAATTAAAGAAACTTATCTCCATCTGTCTATTGTTTTCAATGTCCAGGAGCGTTGATATCAGTTGACCACCTGGCAGCATTAACCCGTTCAAGCTTTTCTTTCACTGCCTCAAATAAGCCGCTATAACCCTCATCCGCATCTTATTCAGATCGACCGTATCGGTATTTGAAAGTAAAATAAATGTAAGCCCTTTATCAACCAAATGGATCCAATTGGAGTGATGTCCATAGCCGGCGCCCTGCCGTTCTGCGAATATGGTACTCACTTTTCCGAATTTTTTTGGGTATACCCAAAAACCAAATGCTACATCCCCAAGCTTGGGGTACGGGGTAAGCATCAGTTCAGCTGTTGCTTTCTTCAATATTTTATGGTTAAAAATAGCCTGGTCAAATTTAAGCAGGTCAGAGGGTGTTGAATAAATGCCCCCTGCTGAGTAATAATTATCGATGTAATAATTAGTCGACGTATAAAGCGCTGTTGTGCTGCCATCCTGGTTAGAATATCCTTCATCTATATTTTTTATAATATCCTCATGGTGCAGCAAACCTGTATGGTTCATTTTAAGCGGGGTTAGTATTTTTTCCTTTAATACCTGCTCATAAGGTTTGCCGTATACGTTCTCAATTATCTTACCCAGTAAAATATAGTCGCCGTTGTTATAATTAAATTTAGTACCGGGTGTATCTATCAGCTTTTCAGAAAGATAGCGGGTTATAAATGTATCCAGGGGCCAAATATCCTTACTATAAGCTTCAAGCAACATTTGCCTGCCATCCAGGTCTTTATGATACATGCCACTGGTATAAGTGAGCAGGTTACGGATGGTTACTTTTTTTGCGGCCTCGCCCTTATAAGCAGGGTAATAGGTTGATATAGTTGAATCTAAATTGATCCTTTTTTGTTCGACCAATTGCATTATTAAAGCCGCGGTAAACGTTTTGGTAACCGAAAACAAATGAAATATGGTTTGGTTTGAGTACTTAATATCGTAATGCCGGTTGGCTATCCCTGTATATTTAAGATATTCAATCTTCCCGTTTTTGGCGATGAGCACTGCACCATTAAAGTTTTTTTTAATGCAGGAATCAAGCACTTTGTCAACCCGTTTTACCTGGGCGAAGACCGTGTTAACAATTAGCAACAAAACTGCAAGGCTGGTGATTTTCATATAATCGATTTATGTTTATTGTGCACGTCGTTTTTCATCTTCGCTGCCGCTATCCCTTTTGCGAAATCAGCATTCCCGTTAAAAACATCATTCACCGCCGCCTGATGGCGTCCTGTCTGTTTAATATAGTTTGGCGGATACCGGGCGCTCACATCAAAAGCGCAGTCAAGCTTATAAATGCGCTAGCTGCCGCAAAGCGTCCCCGGCTTCTGGCAGCTGAAAAATCCTTGCGGATCACTCAGATGGAAAATATAAAACCTTATTTATACTCCAATTTCCGTACCCTGTTATTCCCGTTATCCATAACAAATACAACTCCTTTGTTATCAACCGTAATCCCAAAAGGATATTTGAAAAGCGCCTTCGTGTTATCCCCATCCGAATAGCCCATTACTCCTTGTCCCGCGATCGTGGTGACTGTTCCATCCGGTGTAACCTCCCGTATTGCATGATTGTCGCCATCGCTGACCCAGAGATTGCCTGAAGCATCGCAGGTCATGCCCAGGATGGTATTAAACTTGGCGTCCCTTCCTTTACCGTCCTTAAAACCGATATCGCCTGCTCCGGCCAGAATGGTTACGTTACCGGCGGGATCCACTTTTTTTATAAGGCAGTTCCCATTCCCTGTTACATATATATTGCCTGACGCATCGACCGCTATGGAATACAGATAATGATAATTTGGTAGTCCGTTAGAGGAATAACCTGTGCTGTCCTTCAAAGTTAAAGTGGAGACAACTCCACCGGGAGTAACCTTGCGCAGATGGAAGTTATCGCTGATATCATAGTCCGGCAGAAAAATATTGTCTTGATTGTCGATGGCCATATTACCGATAAAATTGAAAGCCGCATTGGTACCAATACCATCTAAATAATTGACTGACAGCGACCCCGAAAAAATAGAGCTATTGGTAGGCGATGTTATTTTCCGAATTAAACTGTATTCAATTGTATAAAAATCACCCTGGCTATTTCTTACAAGACTGTAAATATTACCGAAAAGCGGGGTGGGGTTGCTGATATTTTTACCTGCATAGGTGGTGACATGACCAGAGTAAGTGACCTGCCGGATGCTTACGTTTCCCTGGTCGCCTACAAACAGATTTCCATGGTCGTCCGCGACGATACCTTGTGCATTGTTGAATTGCACCAGTGTAGTGTCCCCGTCAATGAATCCTAGGGTGGTCGATCCGGCCACAGTAGAAACGATCCACTTTTTGGCGGGAGCTGGTGCCGGGACTGTCGGTGTCGGGACTACGGAAATTTTATTACATGCGGCAAAAAAAAGAACAAGGCTCAAGCATAAAACAGTGTGCCTTACCCTAGGAATAGGATTTTTTATCATGGGGTAATCAATATGAAGCTGAAGTTAAAATCACTATATCGATGTTTTTCAACTGAATTAAAAAGTCGGAATCAAAATTATCCAATAATAACTTCATTCCTATAGCTTTTAGTCCGTATCCTCCAGTATTATTGGTAAGGTCGTGAGCTCCAATTAGCAGTAATTTGGTTGTCGGTCTAATGCCATCTGTGTCTTCAAATTTTAATTCGTATAATAGATCGTGTGATTTATCTTTCATTTTAATGGTAATGTCATAAGCATATCCACTCGTCTTATTACCTAAAATTTCGCCAATACTAAAAATCAGATGTGGCCTGGTTGAGGCGAAGAGTTTCATTTTAGTAATTAATTGATTGACATCCCCTCGATATTCGTATTCTTTAATTGGGGGAAGAGTAGCGCTTATATTTCCAACAAAGTAAATACAGGTCCCAACGCCGGTTAATAGTACTAATGCGAACATAAAAATTATTGTCTTTTTCATTGCATATCGGAAAATTTACATAAGGGACGAATGCTGTTCATGTGATAATAGTTAGGTTTAATAAATAGTACTTTTAGTGTAATATTCAGTTACACAATATTTGGCAGGTAATTTTTTTCTTTAAAAAGACCTGCTAATTATCGACCAAAATAATTACAAAAAGCAGACATTTCATCAATCTTAAAAAATAAATCTTCCCGGAAAATTATTAACCGGGGTTAATAACAATGTTGAAGTGTGTTATAATAAAATAATAGGCGTCAGATATTAGAAATCACTTAAGCTCTTTCCTGCTTTTGGATGACCGGGATGATTTGAAGATTTTTTTCTATTTATATCAGAATTAAAACGAGAAATGTTTTGTTTATTCGGTGTTTAAACATGTATTCTTTATCTCAATTTAATTATGCGTATTTTTGCAAAAAATTGGAGCCAAATGGTTAAAAGAGCAATTATGGCTGGTGCAAGTGGATTGGTAGGCAGTAGTTTATTAGAAATTTTACTGAATGAGCCTGGCTATAACGAAGTATTGATATTTGTGCGGAAAGAGTTACCATTAAAACACAATAAATTAAAGCAATTAAGAGTTGATTTTAATACGCTGGACGAGTATTCAGCTGCAATTACCGGCGACGTGATCTTCTGCTGCCTGGGATCGACAAAGAAAAAAACACCCAATCTGGATGATTACAAAAAAGTTGACCATGATTATCCATTGAAACTGGCACAAATTGCGTTAAAAAATAAAATTGATCAGTTTCATTTGGTGTCTGCTATTGGCGCCAATGTAAGCTCGTCAAATTTTTACACAAAAATGAAAGGTGAAACGGAAGAAGATATTATAAAGGTTGGATTACCTGTGCTGCAAATCTATCGGCCATCATTATTAACCGGCGACAGGAAAGAAAACAGGCCATTGGAAATTTTCTTTACCGGATTGATGAAGATCCTGAATCCCCTGCTGATAGGTAACCTTAAAAAATACAGATCAATATCTGCTAAAACCGTGGCGGGTGCCATGTATAAGCAATCATTAAAAAACGAACGGGGAGTATATATTTACTCTTCGGATAAAATACAAGAACTATCGTGAGTAATTATATCTCTGCCGAGAATCTCGGCCATTCCTTTCATGATCACTGGCTTTTCAGAAACGTAGCCATAGGCATTAACCGCGGCCGCAGGGTTGCGCTGGTAGGTATTAATGGTGCCGGGAAATCAACCCTTTTAAAATTATTAGCCGGCAGTTTAAAACCGACCGAGGGTAAAGTTGCGCAAATGCGCGATTTAAACATGGGCTACCTGGAACAAGATCCTGGCTTTAAAGATGCGGTTACCATAAGCGACTATATCTTCCATGCAGATGACATACAACAACAACTAATCCGTAAATACGAGGAGCTATTGGAAAATGACCCCGAAAACTCCAAAGCTATTGAAAATGTAATGGAGGAAATGAGCAATGTTGATGCCTGGGAATATGAATATAAAATAAAGACCATTTTGGGGAGATTGGATATCCATCACCTTAATCAAAAGATTAACACTTTATCTGGCGGGCAGAAAAAACGTTTGGCTCTGGCTAAACTATTGATAGAAGATCCGGACATTTATATTTTAGATGAGCCAACCAATCACCTGGACATTGATACCATTGAGTGGCTGGAGAAATTACTGACAGATGGTTCAAAAACCATCCTGATGGTTACTCACGACAGATATTTCCTGGATAACGTATGTAACGAAATATTGGAGATTGATAAAGGCAAGATTATTCCTTACGTTGGCAATTACGGGTATTACCTGGAGAAAAAGGCGGAACGTGAAAGCGCTGACGAAGCTTCATTTCAAAAAAACAGCAACTTATTACGTAAAGAACTGGAATGGATGCGCAGACAGCCACAGGCCCGCGGCACCAAATCAAAAGCAAGGATAGATGCGTTTTATGATCTGGAAGAAAAGACAAAGAACGGCGGAGCCAAGCAGAAGGTTGAACTAAGCGTTAAAACCGCACGCCAGGGAAATAAAATTATGGAGATGAGTCATCTTTATAAATCATTCAGGGATCAGATTTTTATAAATAACTTTAGCTATGTATTTAAAAAAGGAGACAGGATTGGCCTTGCAGGGAAGAATGGAAGTGGGAAATCAACCTTACTTAATTTAATTACCGGAGGATTACAGCCAGATAAAGGCATCATTGATAAAGGAGAGACTACTGTTATCGGCTATTTTCATCAATCGGGAATAGTTTTTAAGGAGGATGAGCGTGTAATTGATATAGTAAAGAATGTGGCTGAATTCATAACAATGGCTGATGGTAAGCTTATTTCAGCCTCTGCCCTGCTTACTCTGTTTCTTTTTCCGCCTGCCAAGCAATATGGATTTATCTCTAAATTAAGCGGGGGTGAAAAGAAACGGCTGCAGTTGATGAGTGTTTTGATGAAGAATCCGAATTTTTTAATTCTGGATGAGCCAACAAACGATCTTGATATTGATACATTAAATATATTAGAAGAGTTTTTAACTAACTATTCCGGTGTTTTGATGATGGTTTCGCACGATAGGTATTTACTTGACAAGCTAACCGATCAGCTTTTTATAATGGAAGAGGGCGGGCACGTAAAAATTTATAACGGAAACTATTCTGCATATAGGGTTGAGTTGGAAGAAAGTAAACAACAGAACAAACGAAGCCCGGCGAGTGAAGCAAAAAAGACAATAGAACCTAAGAAAAGCAAATTAAGCTTTAAAGAGCAAAAAGAGCTGGATATACTGGAAGGCGAAATCGCAACAATTGAAAAACAGATAGAAGAAAAAAGCAATACACTTAATGTTGTAGGGATTGAGGTCGCTAAATTGACTGAAATATTGCAACAGATAACGGGTTTAAACAGTAAGCTTGATGAAAAAAGCATTCGCTGGATTGAATTAACCGAACTAAAGGAAGCATAAATGAAGACTTCAGACATATTGGCCTCAATTGGTGTTATTATATTATTGATCGCCTTTTTATTAAATTTATATAAAAAACTACCTGCCCAAAGCAAGGTCTATGGTTTTATGAACTTTCTTGGTGCGGGAATATGTTGTTTTTCATCATATTTAATTAAATTTTATCCGTTTGTGGTATTAGAAGGTATTTGGGGGCTTGTTGCATTATTATCATTATTTAATGTTCCACGTGGAACATTACAAGAACGTAAATAGTTGCATAAATAGAAGCAGGTATATCGCAATAAAAAAGAGTGTTCCACGTGGAACACTCTAAAAAAAACAAATAATATAATTGTTCCACGTGGAATATAGGAGTTGAAATGTTTAAGAAATATAATGTAATAGTCGTTGGTGCCGGACATGCGGGCTGTGAAGCTGCTGCTGCTGCTGCCAATCTCGGTTCATCTGTTTTGTTAATCACTATGAATATGGGAGTGATAGCACAGATGAGCTGTAACCCGGCTATGGGTGGTGTAGCCAAAGGTCAAATAGTGCGCGAGATTGATGCCATGGGCGGATATTCAGGTATAATAACAGATAAAACCTCGCTTCAGTTTCGTATGTTAAACCGATCAAAAGGTCCGGCGATGTGGAGTCCCAGAGCCCAAAGCGACCGCATGCGATTTGCTGAAGAATGGAGATTAGCTCTTGAACGTATTCCCAATGTCGATTTCTGGCAAGACACAGTTATCTCGTTATTGATTAAAAACAATACTATAGCTGGCATCAAAACTTCACTGGGTATAGAGATAGAGGCAGATGCGGTTGTTCTTACGAATGGTACGTTCTTAAATGGCTTGATTCACATAGGTGAAAAACGCTTTGGGGGGGGTAGAACAGCAGAAAAGGCAGCGACCGGTTTAACTGAACAACTAGTCCAATTGGGTTTTGAATCGGGGAGAATGAAGACAGGTACTCCTCCAAGAGTCGACGGCCGTAGTCTGAACTATAGTCAGATGGAAGAGCAATGGGGAGATGAAGAGCGTGGTCGTTTCTCCTTTACAGATGTAGAATTAGCCAAAGAGCAACGTTGTTGCTGGATAACATATACCAACAAAAATGTACACGAAACATTGAAAGAGGGCTTTGAAAAGTCGCCAATGTTTACTGGTAGGATCAAAGGATTAGGGCCAAGATACTGCCCATCTATCGAAGATAAAATCAATCGGTTTGCTGAACGCGACCGACACCAAATATTTGTTGAGCCTGAGGGCTGGAACACGGTAGAGATCTATGTAAATGGTTTCTCTACATCTTTACCAGAAGACATCCAATACAAAGCATTGATCCAGATCCCGGGTTTTGAGAAAGCAAAAATGTTCAGGCCTGGGTACGCCATAGAGTACGACTACTTTCCCCCTACCCAGCTCGGATTAACGCTTGAAACTAAACTGATCAGCAACTTATATTTTGCCGGACAGATAAATGGAACAACCGGCTATGAAGAAGCCGCCTCGCAGGGATTTATAGCAGGGATCAATGCTCATCAAAAAATTCATGACAAACACGAATTGATCATGAAAAGATCTGAGTCATATATTGGTGTTTTGATTGATGACCTGGTTACAAAAGGTACTGAAGAACCTTACCGCATGTTTACCTCAAGGGCCGAGCACCGTTTGTTACTTCGTCAAGACAATGCCGATATTAGACTAAGCCCAATCGGCCATGAGCTCGGCTTGATAAATGATGAACGCCTGGAGAAGGTAAAAAACAAGGTGAAAAATTCAGACAGCATTGTTGCCTATACCCGTTCCAAATCAATTGACCCGGGAAGTGTTAATGGCTTGTTGGAAAACTTAGAGACAAGTCCACTTAGTCAAAGTGCTAAACTATTTAATTTACTTAGTCGCCCCCAGGTTGGTTTTGAAGATCTGCGAAAGGCGGATGAAACATTGAATGACCTGCTTGCAAAGTATGATAAAGAAACTATTGAGCAGGCTGAAATAAAAATCAAATATGAGAGTTATTTTGAAAAGGAAATGGAAATTGTGGACCGGATGAAAAAAATGGAGGACAAAGAAATCAATCCTGAATTTAATTACCATCAACTTGTATCACTTTCTAAAGAGGCGCGCGAAAAATTAATGAAGATAAAACCTCGTACATTAGGACAGGCTTCACGTATTTCGGGGGTAACACCCTCGGATGTCTCGGTTTTAATGGTTCACATATCAAGATAATCTTGCAATTAATTGATAATTAGATGTTTATATAAATTTTGTGTTAAATCAATTATTTTAGTTTTTTAATATCCCATATCATTAAAATATAAAAATCGTTTATAGCGTTTAAAAACAATGTTAAATAAAAAGGCCGGATTTTTTGGATCTCTTATAATCGTTTTTTCCATCATTTTGCTGAATTTTGGCTGCGCAAGTCGCCAATTACCCCAGGGTGGACCTCGAGACCATGATCCGCCAAAATTATTGCTGGCAACCCCGGCAAATATGACCCGTCATTTTAACAGTAAAACAATTCAGCTTGATTTTGACGAATATTTTAAACTAACAAATATTTACTCCGAAATAAGCATGAGTCCTACTCCGGCAAAATTACCGGAATATAAAGTGAAGAAAAAAAGCATTTTGATAACGCTTAAAGATTCGCTTGAAAAAAATACGACTTATGTTATAAATTTCGGAAAGGCAATTGCCGATGTAAATGAGTCGAACATTTTAAAAAATTTCACTTATGTATTTTCAACCGGCGAACATATCGACTCATTAAGTATGTCGGGTACGGTAGTTAATGCAACAACCCAATTAAAGGAAAAGGATGCAACGGTTATGCTTTTTACCCTTAAGCAGGATTCGCTCCTCTTTGGAAAAAAGAAACCTACTGTTTATGCAACAACCGATAGTGCCGGACGATTCTCTTTAAATAACCTGCACCCGGATAATTACCGCATTTATGCTTTGAAGGAAACAAGCCCCGATAAAATATATAATAAAGATGATGAGCTCATCGCTTTTAACAAAAAAGTAATTCACTTAACAACGGACACTTCAAACATCCAGCTGAACCTGTTTAAACAGGCGCCATCCAAATTAAGGATTGTTGGCGGTTTTGACCCTGACGGAAAAATGACTTTTATTTTTAATAAAAGACTCGACAAGCCATCCTTAAAAGTAATCTATCCTCCCGATTTTGATAAATATAAAATTGTAGACATCACTAAAACCAAAGATACCGCTACTTTATATATGCGTAATATGGGTTTTGATTCTATCCGGATTGCCGTCCTTGATAATAATAAACCCCTTGATACTATAGCTAAGAAAAAAGGCAAAAAAGAAACCTTTCAGCGAACATTTGCATTAAGTTACAATATTTCCGGCGATGGTCGTTTAAAGCCAGGCACAAATTTAGTAATCAGAGGTTTCTACCCTCTCGAAAACGTTGAGAGCTCTTTAATTACCTTAAAAGAAGATTCAGCAGAGGTTAGTAATTTTACAGTACAAAAGGATACAGCTAATCCCAAAAACCTCATTCTAAATTACCGGTGGAAGCAAAATGATAATTATACGCTTGCTTTAGATAATGGCGCTGTCACAGATATATATGGAGATAAAAACAGAAAGGTAAATAAAAAATTTACGATAGATAAGCGCGAAAATTATAGCCAGTTAACATTAGCCGTAACCGTACCTGATACAGGTAAGGCGTACATAGTTGAAGTAATGAACGAGCAGAAAGAGTTATTGCATAGTGATGTGATCCACAAATCAACCTCATTGACCTATAAAAATTACCTTACCGGAAAATATACAGTAAGCGTTATTTACGACGCTAATAATAACGGTAAGTGGGACAGCGGTAATGTAAAGGAAAAAATACAGCCGGAAAATATTTGGATTGATGATACACCAATAACATTAAGGGCCAACTGGGAACAGGTAACACCAATTACGGTACCTAAAGAACCGGCTACTCCTTAAACCAGCCAGAATACATAATGTAATTATTAGGCAAACGATCAAGCATTTCCTTCTGTTCAGGAGTAAGTGGCTTGATCTTTTTTGCAGGGGTGCCTGCGTATATGAATCCAGACTCGCAGATCGTTTTTTCCAAAACAACAGAACCGGCAGCAATTATTACATATTCTTCTACAATACAATGATCCATTACTATCGCGCCCATGCCTATTAAAACATTATCCTTAAGCGTACAGCCATGTACCAGGGCATTGTGGCCTATTGATACATTGTTGCCAATGTTTGTTGGCGCATACTGGTATGTGGCGTGTATAACGGCCCCATCCTGTATGTTGGTATTGTTGCCTATCTTAATGTAATGCACATCGCCCCTTATCACCGCATTAAACCAAACTGAGCAATTATTCCCCATCTCTACATCGCCAACAATTGTAGCATTTGGCGCAATAAAACAATCATTTCCCCATGATGGACTTATATTTTTTACAGGCAGTATTACAGGCATATATTAAATTAGTGAATTGTTGAGTTAGTGAATAGCTAATGTTTATTTTTGTTATAAACCCAAACGTAATTATAAACCTTCCAATTATGGTAAAGATATTGTTAACTTTTGTTTTTTTATTTGAAGGTCTTTTTTGTTCCGGGCAAACGTTCAACCAACTTAACAAAGATACAGCCAATTATAAAAACACCCCTGTGTTTGTTTTAAATACCGGCAATAAACAGTTAAACATCCAAACAAGACATCCGGTTATAGACCAAAATGATTTATCAGCTGTAAATGTTTATCAAAAAAGTGAAACAACCAATCTTATTTTGAATGATGACAGAAGCGGTACTATATATTTCACCTTTAAACCGGGTATAACATTAATAGATCTGCCGCATCTATTAAAAAAATTTGATATTGCTATAAAAGGAAGCATGTTGCCTGTATTTATTGATAGTGTTTTTGATTATCAACCAAAAACTATGTATTTTCAATTATCCGCAGTTAAGTCGGTTAAAATAGAGGAGGAAGCAAACACCCGCATGAAATACATCAGCATTATTTCAGTTAATCCGCCATTAAAATTAAAACAGGATGAGATCTATCTGCACTGATCAAAGTCAACAATTAACAGAAAATAAGTTTAAAAATTAATTTTCTTTATATCTTCGAACTATAATTAAGCGGAAATAGCTCAGCTGGTAGAGCATCAGTTTCCCAAACTGAAGGCCGCGGGTTCGAATCCCGTTTTCCGCTCTTTAAACCCCATCATGCGATTAATAAAATCTATTTGTCAAGTTGGTTTCGAAATAATGATTGCTTTACAATCTTTATTTATAGTAGCTAACTTATTGACAATCTGCAAAATTTTTGACTATGGAATGGGGGCTTTTAATTCCATGTATTCTATTATTAATTATCGCGTCAATAACTACATATGTAACCAAAAGAACATTATGGTCGGTATTTAAGAAAGAATATTTCTTAGTATTTTCTATCCTTATTTTATATTTTGTTATAGACTTGTCATTTACCTTATGCCCAAAATGCAGATTCTAATTCTCAAACTGAAGGCCGCGGGTTCGAATCCCGTTTTCTGCTCTTTACCCCCCTTGTCATTGCAGGGCGCTTAAAAAACAGCTATACTTCAAATATCCGCATAAACTTTTATTTAACTGCTGACACTGTTTTGTCAGTTGATCTTTATTGAACTTAGGTTTATACGATTCAGAAAAATCCGTTTCTTTAAATCCCACGAATCCCGGGTATAAGTAATTGGCCGCGGGTTTGAAACATTATCAATCACGCAGGCCTCCGACCTGCGCTATCGTATGTCGCCCCTCCAGGGCTTTGAATATTGTGATTTTCATGGCCCTGGAAGGGCCTAATATATCAGCGCAGGTCGAAGGCCTGCGTTAAATACGGGTAAATCAGGAAAATAATTGATCATTAGGATATGTTTCGAACACTCAAGGTTCAAAACATTATCAATCACGCAGGCCTTCGACCTGCGCTATTGTATGTTGCCCCTTCAGGGCTTTGAATATTGTGATTTTCATGACTTCCGAAATCCTACAAAACCCTCTTATAAATATCTTTCAAATTCCTGCCCATTTCTTTGTAATCAAGGCCGTAGCCCACAACAAACTCATTCTCAATTTCAAAGCCCACGTATTTTAGCTCCTCTATCGGTTTTAGCAGGGCGGCAGGCTTCAGCAGCAGGGAGCAAAGCTTTATGGAGGCCGGTTGTTTTACTTTCAACTTTTCGAGCAGGTAATTGGCGGTATTGCCAGTATCAACAATATCTTCAATTACCACCACATCACGGCCTTTAATATCAACGCTAAAATCAATATCATCACGAATTTTGAGGCTGCTTTTTGTGCCGCCGTAATAAGAGGCCAGTTTGGTAAAGGTAATTTCACAGGGAATATCTACCTGTTTAATAATATCGGCAATAAACAAAAAACTGCCATTTAAAACCCCAATAAACACAGGTATAGTATGCTGATAATCAGCATTTAACTGTTTGCCAATTGCTTTTATGCGCTCATCAATAGCGGCAGATTTTATAAGGGGTTCAAACGCTAAACCGGCTATTTGTTTTTTCATGCGTTAAATTTAGTAAAATAGTCCGGAAGCCGGGAAGGGTGCAATTCAAATTGCCGCTAACCTGCTGGTTTTTGGCTAAAGCCCTTAACTTTTATTTTATTCTTATCCGCCCAATAAATGGGACGGTAATGGAGGTGTCTGCTATTTTTTTCATTCATTGCCGTTGGGCTTCAGCCAATGGATAATAGGCAATCAAAATAAGGCTTTAGCCAAATTCTTCGGGATTTCAATAAGCTAAGCAGATGGTTAACGATAAGTTATAGCTATTGGCGGCAATTTGAATTGCACCTGTCGGGAAAGTCCGAAAGTCAGGACGAAAAAGTTGAACGCAGTATGAACGTTTGAGTGGCTTTTGCTGTAGCGATGGGTTTTTGACATGGAGGTGCTCGAAAGATTTTTAAAGCGGGGCCCGTGCGATCTCTTTCCTATGAGCTACAGCAATGTCATTAAGTTAAGGGGAAACACAAATGCAATTTTCCCTAAAAGCCTGGTAGCCCCCTCTAAATTTCCTCCGCTGATTAGCGGAGAGACGTAGCTTCGGATACGTTTATTTTTTTATGTTCTCCCCTTCCAGGGAGGATTATTCACAGTTGTTTATTTTTAGTGGGTGCTCATGAGGGCTATGCCGTTTAGGTGGGGTGTTGGACGTTGCTATGTGGTCAGTTTATAACCGACGTTCCCTTAACTTAATGACATCGGGGGAAGGTTTGGGGCGTTTCGTCAACCCTTTTACCACAGTTAATCACCCGTACTTCCTCTGGAGCTATGACCCACGGGGTCTACCCCTTTGTAGAAATACAAGGTCCATTCTTCTTTGACTCGTAGAGTCTACCCTTCATCAGTCTAAAGGTCTTGCGAACAAACGGTAGCCTCTAACGAGGCAATACCTTTGTTATTATATTTTCTACAAAGGGGTTGACCCGATGGGTCATTGTTGATTTTTATACTTAAAGCCACCGTGAAAAGCATAAGTGCCAACCCAAATTCAAAAAGATGTTTACACTCTGTAGCCCCCAGTAAGGGAATCGCACCGGCCCTGCCTTTAGCGCTGTTTCGGACACCCTTAATTTCCAGTCCATCGCTATTTGATAATATTTATGTGTTGTTTTGCAAGCCGGAAGAAGGCCATGAATAATTTTCTTTTTTTCGTCCGGATCTTCGGACTTTCCGGACTTTTCCGACTTAAAACTTATCTTTACGCCTCAATCATGACGGATTACCAGGTTCACACTTTACCAAACGGCATCAGGATACTTTTTAAGCATGCGGCATCAACCATAACGCATTGCTGTTTTGTTGTTAATGCCGGCTCGCGCGATGAGTTGGAGCACCAAACCGGCCTGGCCCATTTTATTGAACATTTGCTGTTTAAAGAAACCGAACGCCGCAGCACCAACCAGATCCTGAACCGCCTGGAACTTGTGGGCGCCGACCTGAATGCCTATACCACCAAAGAGTATACCTGCATCCATGCATCGTTGCTAAACCAGCATTTGGAGCGCACTATTGACCTTTTTGAGGATATATTATTTCATTCCACCTTTCCCGAGGATGAGCAGGAAAAGGAACGCGGGGTGATTTTGGACGAGATCTCCTCTTACCTTGATCAGCCTGAGGAAGCTATCCAGGATGACTTTGAAGAATTATTGTTTAAAGGGCACCCGATAGGGAACAATATTTTAGGCACGCCGGAAACCGTTGCCAAACTGAACACCGCAGATATCAATCAATTTATTGGAGCCAATTATAACACCTCCGAAATGGTTTTTGCCGTTTTTGGCGATTATGCTTTTAAAAAGGTAATTAAACTGGCTGAAAAATATTTTGGCCCAATACTGGCAAATCATACAAAAAAACACCGGATCACCCCTGCGGAGATCTTTTCAACAAAAAGTGTTGTTGCCAAGCCCATATCTCAAACCCATTGCATTATTGGCAGCCGGGCTTATTCATCATCCCATCAGCATAAAAACGGCTTGCTGCTTTTAAATAACCTGCTGGGGGGCATGGGGATGAGCAGCCGCTTAAACCTGGAGATAAGGGAAAAATATGGTATTGCATATACCGTAGAATCAAACTATACCCCGCTGACAGATACCGGTATTTTCTCTATCTATTTTGGAACCGATAGTGAAAAGGCTGAAAAAGCAACCAAACTGGTCCACAAGGAATTAAAAAAACTGCGGGATAATAAATTGGGTACCCTGCAGCTGCACCAGGCGAAGGAAAAATTTATTGGCCAGATAGCTTTAGCCGAAGAAAACCGGATGAGCCTGATCATTTCAATGGCAAAAAGTTTGCTCGATTTTAATTATGTGGATACGCTGCAGGAGGTATTTGACAAAATAAATGCAGTTACAGCCGTACAATTGTTAGAAATAAGTAATGAAATTTTTGATAATGACAGGATGATAACCTTACTGTTTGAGCCTAAGCAATAAAGCCGTATTTTTGCACGATGAAGTTTCCTATTATTGCATACGGCGACCCTGTTTTAAGAAGAAAAGCAACAGCCATTGAGCCGGATGAATATCCGCATATAAAAGAGTTGGTTGAAAACATGTACGAAACCATGTATGGCGCCCATGGAGTAGGATTGGCAGCGCCGCAGGTTGGCCTTTCCATGCGTTTATTTGTTGTTGATGTTTCAACATTTGCTGATGAAGATCCAAAATTAAAAGATTTTAAAAGAGCCTTTATAAATGCCACAATGTTAGAGGAAACCGGCGAAGAGTGGGCGTTTAACGAAGGCTGCCTCAGCATCCCCGATATAAGGGAAGACGTATACCGCAAGTCTGATATCAAGATTTCATATTATGACGAAAACTGGAAACACCATGAAGAGACGTTTTCAGGAATGGCCGCAAGGGTTATACAGCATGAATATGACCATATTGAAGGCAAGTTGTTTACGGATAAGCTAAGCCCCTTACGCAAACGCCTGTTAGAAAAAAAACTGACCGATATTTCAAAGGGCATTGTTGACGTTGAATATAAAATGAAATTTCCGGCGGCCAAGAAGGGACGCTAAGGGAACAGATGCAAGAATGTTAGAGTCAGGAATCAAGATAATTAAACGGCTTGGTTTTCGGCTCTTTTTTATTTGAAATTTCTTCGTCACCGCAGGGTCTCCTGAATGCTCTTAAGTTAAGGTAAACACAAATAATTATTCTCCCCAAAAGAATTTTAGCCCCACCCAACCCTCCCCGGAAGGCTACCGTGTACCACATCTTTTATTTCAATTATATTATGAAAGGCTGCTCCGTTAGGAGCAAAAGGTCGGGAGAATAATAAAACACAATCATTTTTCGCGCCGTCAGGTGCGAAACTTATTGGACTATTCCCCGGTGATTTGATATTGGCCAGCTATAAGGGCGGAAAAAGTTATGTACCTGCGGCACATATATATGACTTTTTGATCTGTTTCTACCGACGTTTAACCCCGCTGGGGTTTTATAAAAAGATGTGGCAATGAATTTGTCTGCCATTATTACATTCATTACCATTGGGCTTCAGCCAACGGATAATGGGCTATCAAAAAGAGGGCTTTAGCCAAATTCTGCAAGATTTCTGTAATCCAGGCAGATGCTTAATGATGGAGATATATCTATCGGCGACAAGTTTGAATTTCACCCCGCAAGCCCCCCCTGCTGAGCCATTATTTTTTTTGAAATGCTATGATTTTTTTTCTCTCTTGCTTCCTGAATCTTGACTTCTTGATTCTCCCTCACCCCTCTGCTAATTACTACCCGGTGTCCGGCTCTTATCGCCTTCCGAGATCTCTTTGATCAGGCTGCCCCAGTTAAACGGATTTAACAGCGGATTGGTAATGGAGTGTGAGTTCAGCACGCTGTTATGAAAATCCTGGAAACCATTCATTTCTGAGCCATCCCGTGGCAGGGAGCGCTGTAAGCTTAATATAGATGAACGGCTTAAGTTCTTTTGCGCTATGGCAAGGTCGTCATCCGCAACCTTCATGGAGATAAAATCTTTTCTGAATTCTTCGGTAGTTGCCCAGGGGAAAACGTGAAATATCGGCAGGTTGATGATCTGCGGTCTTAGCATTACCTGGGCAGTATAGCTTTTTGAGGTAATATTTGCAGGGATAACTATAATTGCAGGAGCATATCCCACGCAGGTAAAACGGATGGTATCGCGCTCATGGGCCGGGAATGAAAAATAACCTTTATAGTTTGAAATATTAACCAGGTTTTGATTGCTGGTGTTTACAATGCTTACATAAGGCACAATAACACCTGCACTATCAGCATTGTGAACAATCCCGCTAAACTGCACTATAGGCCTGTCCGGCTTTTGCGCAAAAGCAGTTGCTGTTATAAATAAAAAGAAAAGAAAGCCAATTAACTTCTTCATTAGGAGAAATGAGCTGTGTTATTTTTTACAGGGTTTTTTATTAAAAAGTTTCAAAGTTTGAACAAAAATAGCTTATTGCAGCAATAGGTGTATCAATTTAACAAAACTTAACACTACCTGAGGTTTTCAGGAAGTACTGCATTCGGATCGTCAATATCGGTTAGGTTTATTGCTTCAATCCCTGTAATTTCCGGCACAGCTTTTTTTATAGCTTCCTCAATCCCAGCCTTAAGCGTCATGATGCTCATGGGGCATGATCCGCACGAGCCAAGCAATTTAAGCCTTACTATATTATCGGGAGTTATCTCCTCAATTGAAACATTCCCCCCATCTGTCAGCAAATACGGTCTTATCGTATCCAACGCTGCTTCAACCTGATCTAATAAACTCATTTGTACTATATTATAAAGTAAAGTTATTAAATATTTTCCATTTGTATACAAACAGCTACAAATAGCTGCTTATTGCCTCAGTCAAACATCCAATCGTCATTGCGAGGAACGAAGCAAACTCTGCTAAGGACACTCCCGAACCTTTATATAAATGTGAACCTTAAAGCAGCTGTTTGGTCGCCACTATATTCTCCGTCATTGATTGGCTTGTGCAGGGTTTGCTTCGTTCCTCGCAATGACGCGCTTAGATGATTTAACTATTCACCTGCTGCCCTGCATTAGCCTTATCAAAAGCTTTTGCATTGCTTATGGCAACCTGTTGCGCTACGCCTTTAGCCATATTTATAAAGGCTTTGGCCATCATGCTCTCATCGTCCAAAACAATTGGTTTGCCCGAGTCGCCGCTGTCGCTGATGCCCTTTACCAGGGGAATCTCTCCCAAAAAGGGCACGTTAAGCTGTGCGGCAAGCTTTTTACCGCCACCCTGACCGAAGATATAATATTTATTTTTGGGCAGCTCAGCCGGGGTAAAGTAGGCCATATTTTCAACAACACCCAGTATCGGTACATTAATGGCCGGCATCATAAACATGCCTATCCCTTTTTTTGCATCGGCCAGCGCCACATTTTGCGGTGTGGTAACAATTACTGCCCCGGTTACCGGGAAAGTTTGTGTTACCGTAATATGGATATCGCCGGTTCCGGGTGGCAGGTCTACCACCAGGTAATCAAGCTCACCCCAGTCGGCGTCGTTAAATAATTGTTTAACCGCGGTTGATACCATTGGCCCGCGCCATGGCACAGGTTGGTTAGGGTCGGTAAAAAAGCCTATCGAAAGCAACTTAATGCCATATTTTTCAATGGGCTGGATCCGGGTTTTACCATCTACCTCGCGCGCCATAGGCCGTTCATTTTCCAAACCGAACATCATTGGGATAGAAGGGCCATAAATATCGGCATCAATCAATCCAACTTTTGCCCCTGTTTTTGCAAGGCCCAAAGCCAGGTTTACCGCAACGGTTGATTTACCTACACCACCTTTGCCTGATGCAACCGCAATAATATTTTTAACACCGGGCACACCGGTATTTTTTTGCGAAGTAACCCGCGATGCCATGTTGATATGTATCTCGGCATCTTTACTTACAAAATGAAGAATAGCGTTGCGGCAGGCATTCTCTATCATTGCCTTTAGGGGGCATGCCGGTGTGGTTAGTATTACTGAAAAGCTAACCCGGTTGCCCTCAATATTAATATCCTGGATCATGTTCAGGGTAACCAGGTCTTTTTTTAGATCGGGTTCCTCAACATTGCCCAGTGCTTGTAAAACTTGTTCACGGGTGATTGTCGTCATATAATGCGAAGCTACTTAAAACGTGCCTAAATAGTGTCATGTAAATGATAGTTTTGGCGGAAGTCCGAAAGTCGGGAAAGACAGTAAAGTCCGGAAGAAAGGAGTTTACAAGAATTCATTCGGGTAAAAGAAATCCTTTAATCATCAAATCCTATGAATCTTGGTGGAAGTCCGAAAGTCGGGAAAGTCCGAAAAGTCCAGAAGAATTGAGTATACAAGAATTCATTCGGGTAAAGGAGATCCTTTAATCATCAAATCCTATGAATCTTGATGAAGTCCGAAAGTCGGGAAAGCCGAAAAGTCCGGAAGAATGGAGTTTATAAGAATTCATCCGGTTAAAAGAAATCCTTTAATCGTCAAATCCTATGAATCTTAGTTAAAATCCGCACATTTGCACATCAGCATATCCGCACATCAAAATATGATTTTAGTTACCGGTGCAACAGGCTTTTTAGGGTCAGAAGTAGCGCTTCAGTTGGTGCAGCAGGGGCACCGCATCCGTTGTACCAGGCGTGCCGCTTCGCTGGTCCCTGGCATTTTGCGCCCGTACCAAATTCAATGGGTGGAGGCGGATCTGATGGATTTTTTTGCGCTGGAAGACGCTCTTAAAGGCATAACACAGGTTTACCATTGCGCGGCATGGGTATCATTAAAACAGGCCGACAAAAAACCTATGATAAATGCCAATGTTACCGGCACCGCCAACGTGGTTAATTTATGCACGGAGCAAAATATCCGGCTGGTGCATGTAAGCTCGGTTGCAGCCATAGGGCTCGCCAAGCCCGGCGACCTGATAACCGAAAACCACCACCTTGACCGCGATGTCGAAACCGATGGCTATGCCATATCAAAGCTGGAAAGCGAAATGGAAGTATGGCGTGGCATTGCCGAAGGGCTGGATGCCATAATTGTTAATCCATCGATAATTTTAGGGGCTAATGCAGGCACCACAGGCAGCGGACAACTATTTGAAACGGTACGTAAGGGGCTTAAATTTTATACGGCAGGCAGCTCGGGTTTTGTTGATGTGGAAGATGTCGCTAAATGTATGATCAGGCTGATGGATAGCGATATTAGTGGCGAGCGCTATATCATCAACGCCGAAAACCGCGAATACAAACAAATTACCGCCGAAATTGCAGATGGTTTTGGTGTAAAACGCCCTGCAACATTAGCGAAGCCCTGGATAATGAATTTGGCATGGCGGGCGGCCCGCATAATTGGTGTATTAACAGGCAAAGATCCTGCTATCGATAAGGTATCGGCACAGGCTGCCACCATGACGCGTAACTATGATAATTCGAAAATAAAAAAGGCTATAGGGATTGAGTTTAAGCCATTGAGTGATACGATAAAAGAGGTATGCGCTGCTGACTAATACTGTTGACTTAACACTAGCATCAAAATAACTCACCCGGAGCAATTATCTGTCTAAATTTATTTATATGAATGCTAATGAATTAAAAGATCTGCAGACCCCGCTTAAAGAAAAGTATAAAGAGCAACCCGGTTCGGCCTTAATTACTTTAAAAGCGCAGGGCAATATTGGGGAAGGAATCTCATGCAAAGTAGAAACCGGCCGCGCAATAGTAGAAGCGGGTCTTCATCCCGCTACCGGGGGCGATGGAATACTTGCCTGTTCGGGCGATATGCTGCTTGAGGCATTGGTAGCCTGTGCCGGCGTTACCTTAAGCGCCGTGGCCACTGCTATTGGAGTGGAAATTAAAAGCGGAACTGTTGAAGCAGAAGGCGATCTTGATTTTCGCGGCACCTTAGGTGTTTCAAAAGATGCGTCTGTAGGATTTAAGCAGATCAGGCTTAATTTTAATTTACAGTCAGCTGCCACAGAAGAACAACTGGCAAGCCTGGCTAAATTAACCGAAAGATATTGCGTTATCTACCAAACAATTTGCGGCGGGGCAAATATTGAAACGAGCTATACCAGCGTTGTGTCACCTGTAAATTGACATTTAGTCCTGAGTCGAAAGTCCAAAGTCAAAACTCTTGAGGGTCTAAGTCGGAAAAAGACAAATTTTGACTTAGAACTAAAGACTCACGACTTCCTCAATGCTAATACTGTCCTATCGATAACAGCACGAGCGTACAGGCATATTCTGTTTTAATTCCTTTTTCATTGGCCATTCGGCGCAACTCAGAATTTTCAGTGCCAGGGTTAAAGATGATGCGTTTTGGATGGGTGTCTAATATATAATTGTACAGACTTTCCTGGTGTACCGGCCCAACATAAAGCGTTATCGTATCAATATCATTATGGATGGTTTCGGCCTTTTCAATAGGCACACCCGCCACTTCGCCCTCCCTAAGGCCTACATTCACAATGGTGTGCCCGCTCCTTACCAGCCTGTTGGCGGCAAGGTTTGCGTAACGCCCTTCGTTGGGTGTTGCGCCTAATATTAATGTTTTTTTATCAGCCATTTTTTTGGATTACACCGATTTTAAAAATGATCACATCGATTGCTTGAGATTGATCTCACTGATTTTTCTTGAATCTGTGCAATCATTTTTAAAATCTGTGAAATCATAATATAATCCTCGTTAATAATGCAATTTGCGCCGAATGGTAAACATGGTGTTGTATCAATCCGCGTACCAGCTCTTCGTGGCTTACACCTGTTCCCAGTTCTGGGTTGCGCTCGTCAAGCATGGGTTCATTCCATTGTTCCTCAGGGAAATTTTGGATAATGCCCAGCAAATTTACGTTAACCAGCTTCAGATCATTGACATATTGCTGCCATTTTTGCTCATCAGGCGCACCTGGATTGGGCCAGTCGCCGCTTGATGGCTGTTGTGCGGGCATTCCGTTCAACCGGTCCATTACTTCTTCCGTCCACGAAAGCATGTGCAGCACTATACCGGCGATATTATGTATCGATCCGCCAGGTTGCTCATAGGCCGTTTCAAAATTTATATTTTCAAGGATCTTATAAACCGGGGAACCATACCAGGGGTCGCCCGATAATACCTGCTCTAACTCTTTGCTTAGTTTTTCTGAAATAGTCATGTTATATTTTTGATGCCGCAATGGCACAGTTTATTCCATCAATAGCAGCAGAAATTATGCCACCGGCATAACCTGCGCCCTCGCCGCATGGAAACAATCCTGTTACCTGCGGATGCTGCAAGGTTTCTTTATCCCGCGGCACCTTTACCGGCGATGATGTGCGCGACTCAACACCTACCAAAATAGCCTCGTTAGTATAATAGCCCCTCATCTTTTTTCCAAAAGCAGGCAGGGCCTTGCGCAAACGCTCATTGATCCAGCCTGGTAAAATTTCTTTTAGTTCGACAGACTTTGTGCCGGGCAGGTAAGAATTTTCCGGCAGATCTTTCGAGATGCGGTTCTCTACAAAATCTATCATTCGCTGTCCGGGAGCTACCAGGTTACCGCCACCCGCTTTAAAGGCAAGCTTTTCTATCTGCTGCTGAAAGCGGAGCATCCTTAAGGGATCATTCATATCGCCTTTAACATCCTCTGAATTTATCTGCACTACCGTACCCGAATTTGCAAAAGGATTATTCCGTTTTGATGGGCTCCAGCCGTTCACCACTATTTCTTCAGCTTCTGTTGCGCAAGGCGCGATAATGCCACCCGGGCACATGCAAAAGGAAAATACGCCCCGGTTCTCAACCTGTTCCACCAGGTTATAATAGGATGGCGGCAGATCTGGTCCGCGATGTTCGCAATGGTATTGCGCCTGGTCTATTATCTCCTGCGGATGTTCGATCCTTACACCCAGGGCAAATGGCTTAGCCTCTATCAAAATATTTTGATGATGCAACATCTCAAAAACATCCCTTGCCGAGTGACCTGTTGCCAGAATAACCGCGTCGGCCATTAGCTTTTCGCCATTTGCCAGCACAACGCCTTTTATCTTTCCAAATTCTACAATCAAGCCGGTTACTTTAGCGTCAAAAATCACTTCGCCGCCGGCGTTCAATATGCTGTCTTTAATGGATGTGATGATCTGCGGGAGCTTATTTGTGCCTATATGCGGCCGGGCATCTATCAAAATATCTTCTGTAGCGCCATGTGACACAAAAGTTTTTAATACCGCATTTACATCACCACGCTTTGTTGAACGGGTATACAGCTTGCCGTCAGAATAGGTACCCGCGCCGCCCTCGCCAAAGCAATAGTTTGATTCCGGGTTAACCAGGCCCTGTTTATTGATGTTTGCCAAGTCGCGGCGGCGTTGTTTTACATCTTTGCCGCGCTCTATTATTATGGGCTTTAAACCCAGCTCAATGCACTGCAAAGCGGCAAACAGTCCGGCCGGGCCAGCGCCTATTATAATCACAGGCTTCGCAGATTTTACATCAGGGTATTTAACCGTAAATGTTTCGGGTACATAAACCTCATCAACAAACACCTGTACCTGCATGCGGTAAACCACTTTGCGGCCACGGGCATCAATAGAGCGTTTTAGAATTTTTAAGGCCGATACTTTTTGAGGGGATATATTTAATGATGCAGCAGCGATCCTTATTAAAGCGCCTTCATCTTCCTGCTGCCCCGGCGGACAAACAATTTCAATTTCTTTTATCATACAGTTGCCGGGTTTTTATCCCGGATTGCGCAAAGGTAGGGAATCAGCGTCATATAATCACATTATCGCTGTATCGCAGGGCGTTGCCCTGCGCTGACATATTGGGCCCTTTCAGGGCCAGGAACGAGAAAATGCCTGCCAAGCCCTGAAAGGGCGACATCCATCAGCGCAGGGCAACGCCCTGCGCCATATAATATATACGGTTTAACTTACCCCAACCCTTTCTTCATACAAATACTATTCTCAACCCCAACATAATGCCCATAAGCTTCGGATATTTCATACCCGCAT
This sequence comes from Mucilaginibacter sp., assembly GCF_028288225.1. Lineage (GTDB taxonomy): Bacteria > Bacteroidota > Bacteroidia > Sphingobacteriales > Sphingobacteriaceae > Mucilaginibacter. The sequence goes on along the minus strand of NZ_JAQBOC010000070.1, from coordinate 22,221 downwards.
TTTAGATAAAGGCTTACGGCCTCTGGTTGGTTTGTGCCGGTTTCTAATATACAGTTTTGAAAGTTTAATTCTGTCGCCCAGTTTTCCAACTCATTTAATACCTGCATTGCAATGCCTTTGCCCCGGTGTTCATCGGCCACAAACATTCTTTTAATTTCAATGTCGGTATTGTTATATGCTCTGAGCGCACCGCAGCCAACCGGGGTGTCATCCAAATAAGCAATTATCACATTTTTAATTTTATCTAATTTATTAAATTGGTTAAAAAAGCCCTGTTGTGCACCATATCTTCTTTCCAGGTACTGGTCAAGGCGGCTTATTAAATTGCGGAAATGGGTGTTATCTGAATCGGTTCTTTTCAGGATGAGATTTTGCATGTGATATTAAGCTAATTGGCTAAAATTAATAAAATTACCCATTTGTTTAACCGTTTAAGCATCGCCATAAACCTTCCCAAAATCGTCCGCCTTTGTATCACCCACCGTTCGGAAACGAACAGTTTCGTAGATGGGTAAAAATTTATTTGTTTGATAATCAATTATTTAAAATCTGGGTATCAATATTGGCATAGTAGTACAAAATACAACAAGATGATGACCACCGATATAAAATTGGCTGAAATTTGGGAAGGGTGCCTGAAAAACGACCGGAAACAACAGGAGCTGTTATATAAAACCTTAGCGCCCAGGATGCTGGCTGTGTGTATGCGCTATGCCCATGATAAAGACGAAGCCCAGGATATTTTACAGGAAGGCTTTATAAAGATGTTCAAAAATGCACACAATTTCCGTGGAGATGGAAACCTTGAAGGATGGATCCGCCGCATTATGGTTCATTGTGCCATATCACGATACCGCAAGCTAAAACCATTGGTTTTGGTAGAAGACTTTACCGAAGAGAACAGCGGGTTCAGCAGCGGTTATAACGCCCACGGACTTGAAGCAAAAGACCTGATGAAAATGATCCAGAAGCTGCCGCAAACCTATCGCTCGGTATTTAATATGTATGCCATTGAAGGCTACTCGCACCAGGAAATTGGCAGCAAATTAGGAATGACCGAGCTGTTGTCGCGCACAAACCTGCACCGCGCCCGTACTATTTTAAAAGATATGGTGAACAAGCTTACCGCTAACGAAATGCATTATATGGCGGGGTAAAGTTAAGTTGATTGGGTTGAGTAAGTTGGATTAGGTTGATTTAGTTGGAACCATCAAAATTAACAAATCCGAAACGGCAAAGCCCTCTTGAGCACCATTAAAAAACAAATTGTCACGAAAAATCGAACATCCGAATTCCGAAATCAAAAATCACTTTTTTAAATTAACCACCCTGAACGATGTTCCGCCCGGGGTAATAATATCCGGGCTTGTAATTGTGGCTCTATGCTCTGTAAACGGATCAATGGTACTTGGTGAATTTTCACCATTTATGTTGGGACCGAATTTAGCTATGGTTACCTTGTTGCTGCCCGCCAATTGATAGGCTAACGTGTCGTAAACATTTCCTTCTTTGGTGTAACATTTACCATCATTCCTGAAATCGAAATAATCACCGGCTACCCCTATATAGCTAGTTGTATCCCAGCCCCCGGCCCCCACTATGTATCCTGACGAATCTTTTACCAGTACCCATTTTGTAACCAGGCTGCCCGGCTCAATCATCTCCGATTTGCTGCAGCCAATCAATCCACAGAAAACTAAAAATACCATTGCTAATAAAGACGGTTTCATAATGATTAAATTTTTACACTAATATAGCCCGCGTTCTTTATCCCTCTTCATCTAATAATTTAGCCAGCCCTTCATCCGTAAGCCCGTTTGTGCCTGCCACCGTTCCGGCATCCTGTAAATGACTTTCAAGAGTAGTTTCCTTAATTTTTTTATCTGATTGAATAATCAATTCCCCAATGGCTTCAGTGATCTGTTTGCGCAACGCTGAAGAAATACTGCGCCACGCTTTTGCTGTTTCATCATCCACTTCCAATGTTATCCGCTTCATAATGCTTTTGTTTGGTTGTTGCCTATTCAAACTTACAAATAATTTGATTGTTACCATTTCGCATAGCAGGGCAAACGCACTAAAATAAATGATTTTTCTTAGGGCTCGCTAAGCAAATTTGGAGGGGCTCCGATGGAGTTTGTTAAATGTTTTAATGCTGATTGTCTTGTCCTGTTTGTAGAAAACCGCAATATTCCTATTTGGATTCCATCGGAGAATATCGCAGAATTAAAATATCTTCAGAAAATCCGCTGCAGACATTATTGGAATATTTTCAAAGGGATTCAAAACAAGCAGATCTTTATCGCCGGTTATAATACAGGTGGCCTCTGCTTCAACAGCTAATTCAAGGAATTTATTGTCTTTCTGATCCCGGCAAATGGTAATATTTATTGAAACATTTATTAGTTGTGCTGTTTTTGTAAAAGCAGTAATGGCATTGAGCCTGCTTTCATTAGAAATGTATTTATCAAACTTTGGCCGAATCAATGTTTCGGAAAACTCTTTTAATGTTGAATCAGAATAAACAGGAATTCCAATTTCGCGGGCTTTATCGTAAGCCTGCCGATTAACAGAGTTTGGTGAAAGATTAGCACTAATCAGGCTATTGGCATCAAAAAACAAATATTTTAATCATTAGAGGCCAATAAACCTTCTAATATCTCCGGAGTTAGGCCGTTTTTCATTGCCTCATTACCTGTACTATCCAGTAATTTTGAATACTCAGAAAAAGTGGCATCATTAATAGCTTTTTTAAATTCTAAAAAAGTCCGCGTATTCCCTTCTTTAACACTTTCCTGCCCTTTTTTTATGCCGGCCAAAACATGAGGTGGCACTACTTCCTGTTTTTTTCCAAACGGAACATGAAGTGCTTTCAGAAATGCCTTTACAGCTTTTGCCTGATCTTTAGTCGGATAAACAATCAACGCTTCCATATCCAAATTTACTAAAAAATGCAATTCATTAAAAGCAAAAGAGCATTGACAACTTTAAAAGTTATCAATGCTCCGCTAATAATTCTTATCTAATCTCTAATTAACTAACCTCTAATCTCTCCCTACCTATGTTTCGCACCCATCACAAACGTGATCTCGCCGCCGTTCATAATATCGGCATGGGATAAAAATAAACTGTTATGCGGCTGGCCGTTAAGGGTTATCTTTTGGATATAAACGTTTTTATCGCTTTGATTTTTTACATTGATGGTAAAGGTCTTGCCATCGCCTACCTGGATCACCGCATGATTTACCGCCGGGCTGCCAATAGCATACTGGTCCGTTGCCGGGGCAACCGGGTAAAAGCCCAGCGAACTGAATATGTACCAGGCGCTCATTTGACCGGTATCATCATTACCACCCAAACCATCAGGCGTTGGTTTGTACATGCGCTTTAATATCATGCGGATCTTGTCCTGCGCTTTCCATGGTTTATTAGTCCAGTCGTACAAATAAGCTACGTGGTGCGATGGCTCGTTGCCATGCACGTAGTTGCCTATGATGCCGTCTTTAGTAATGTCTTCGGTTTCGGCAAAGTATTTATCAGGCAGGTTGTAGCTGAAAAGACTATCTACATACGTTATAAAACGCTTGTCGCCGCCCATCATTTTTATCAGCCCTTCCGGATCATGCGGAACATACAGCGTGTAGTTCCAGGCGTTGCCTTCAATAAAGCCCTGGTTAATGGTGGTGAACGGATCGAAATTTTTGCGGAAGGTGCCATCAGCCAGTTTAGGATGCATGAACCCGCTCTTAGGGTCGTAAACGTTTTTCCAGTTTTGTGCGCGCTTGTTAAAATCCTCGTAAATATCCATCCGGTTTAACTTTTTAGCCATCTGCGCAATGCAAAAGTCATCATAAGCATATTCCTGGGTTGATGATACTGAGTTACCGTTCTTTTCATCAGGAATATAGCCCATGTCCATATAATAACCTATCCCTTCGTAATCGCGGTGACGCGCAGTTGCCACGCAGGCATCCAGCGCCTTATTGGCGTCAAAAGGGGCATTGCCTTTAATCACAGCATCGGCAAGGACAGACACGCTGTGATAGCCGCTCATGCACCAGTTTTCATTTGCGCTGTTACTCCATATTGGCAGCATATGCTCCGGGCTCTGGTCAAAATGGGCCATCATTGATTGCACCATGTCAGAGTTTCTTTTTGGGTCGATGATGTTAAACAGGGGATGCAGGGCACGGTGCGTGTCCCAAAGGCTAAAGGTGGTATAATTGGTAAACCCTTCGGCTTTGTGCACGTTCTGATCAATTCCTTTATACTGGCCGTCGGCATCCATGTAAATGGTAGGGTTTATCATGGCGTGGTACATGGAAGTATAAAAATCTTCCTTTTCGTCCTTGCTTCCATCTATTACTATTTTATGAAGCTCGGCTTCCCATTGCGCCTGGCCGTCATTTTTCACTTTATCAAAATCCCAGCCCGGAATCTCTGCCTTCATGTTGTTCAGTGCGCCATCAATGCTCACCGGCGACAAGGCGAATTTTATTTTTATCTTTTCGCCTTCTTCTGTTTTAAAGTCGAAGTAGGTTTTTAGCTGACGGCCAGCCAGGTCAGGGAAGTTTTTCACCCTTGCAAACTTGCCCCAAAAGCCACCGTAGACTTCGCGCTTATCAAACTTTTTATACCCCATCTGGATAAAAGGCTTATTAAACGTCATGGCGAAATACAGTGTGCGAGTACGGGCCCAGCCATTGGTTGAGCGGTAACCTACAACGGTACTGTCATTCACCATGCGTAAATACGTCCACACGTTTTTATCAGGATAGTTATAAATGCCGGCCATCAGGTCCAAAATAATATGTGAATTATCTGATTTTGGGAAAGTATACTGGTGAAAGCCCACGCGGGTGCTGGTGGTCATTTCAGCGATAATGCCGCTGGCATCAAGCTTTACTTTGTAGTAATTTGCCGCGCTCACCTCATTATCATGCGAGAAAGCCGAGCGGTAACCGCTGCCCGGTTTATCGGCCGTGCCAGGGTTAAGCTGCAATTTGCCAACAGTTGGCATTATTAAAAAATCTCCAAGGTCACTGTGGCCGGTACCGCTAAAATGGGTGTGACTAAAGCCAACTATCGTTCTATCATCATACTGGTAACCGGCGCAATATTTATACACATCCGGGTTGTATTTGCCGTTCAGCTCATAGCTGGGTGTATCTGTTTCCGGACTAAGCTGCACCATACCAAAAGGCACCGTAGCACCCGGGTACACATGGCCCATCCGTTGTGTACCTATAATAGGCTTAACGTATTGAACTAAATTGTCGTTAGTTTTTGTTTGAGCCGACGCCATTACGGTTGCGCAGCTTAAAAGAGCGGTCAGTATTTTTTTCATTTATGAGATCAGTAAAAGCCTCAAATATAGTTGTATTGTTTTATTGTTGGATTGCTGTAACGCAGGTTTGACAGAAATAGCGTGTTTTTAGTAGCATGGCGGTGTTTTTGTTCCATGATTTTTCACAAGTGGATTGTTTTAAAGGTGTTCAAGAGAGCTTCGCCGTTCGCCAGATTTAAGGATTTTCCGAATGCTTTAACTTGCAGAAATTAATCATTGTCATCCTTAAATCAAGAGCGCGTAATGGGTCAAACCAATTCCCTTCAAATAGCTACCTTTGTGGCATTAAAGCACCCGGAAAGCAGATGAACGAGCAAATAAAGAAACTACAGCAGGCTATTGAGCCTTTAAGGCAGCAGATAATTAACCATAAAGTTTACGGCTTAATAACCAATATTGACGATCTCGGTATTTTTATGAACCATCATATTTATGCTGTTTGGGATTTTATGTCACTGCTGAAAGCTTTGCAGCAAAACTTAACCTGTACCGCTGTGCCGTGGTTCCCGGTAGGTTCAGCAAATACCAGGTATTTAATTAACGAGATAGTAACCGGGGAAGAATCCGATCTGGATAGCGAAGGCAATCGCAAAAGCCATTATGAAATGTATTTGGAGGCCATGCAGCAATGCGGTGCGGAGCCGGTAGCTTTTCTTGATTTTATTGCTGTGCTTAAAAACTCCGGCGATGTTAACGCGGCTTTCAATGCTTTAGATGTCCCGGTAACGGTACGTGACTTTGTTGAGCATACGTTTGAAGTAATAAACAGTGGCAAGCCTCATCTGCAGGCAGCGGTTTTTACATTTGGCAGGGAAGACCTTATCCCTAACATGTTCCTTTCAATAGTTAATGATTTGAACAGTAAATTTCCGGGGCAGGTATCCCAATTTAAATACTACCTTGACCGGCATATAGAAGTAGACGGTGATCACCACAGCCACCTGGCATTGGAAATGACCGCCGAACTATGCGGCAACGATCCTCAGAAATGGGAAGAGATAACCAAAGCATCAATCATCGCCCTGCAAAAGCGGATAGGCTTGTGGGATGGTGTTTATGAAGAGGTCTTGAGCAGCAGGGTAATGGCGTAAGTATCTGTGGTGCAGGAAAAATTTGATCATCACTTCCCCAACCAAAGAAACATTTTACTGTTCCCCGCGTTTGTATCGGATGATAATTAGTTTAGTTTTGGATAAATATTATTAGATGCCGGGCCCCAATTTTAAAAACATACACATTAATCCTAAATATATCCGGATTGCGGCAATTATATTCGCTTCCCTGTTTGTTCTGTTTTTGATAGGCGGTTATATTGCCTATTCCAAACGCGAAACCCTGCTTCAAAGCGCAATAGCTAAAGCAAAGGCAAAAGCCCGCAGCGCCTATAATTTAGACCTCCAGATAGGATCAGCCCATTTTACAGGACTTAGCACCGTTGCGTTTACAGATATTACGGTAGTGCCCGATCATCGCGACAGCTTATTAAGCATCAAACAGTTCCAGGTGAGCGTTAAGCTGTTCCCGCTGATATTTGGCGATGTTAAACTGGCTGATGTTGAGCTGGAAAAAGGGCATTTAAACCTGACAGATATAAAGCACGTAAAAAATTTCGACTTCCTTTTTAAAAAGAAGCGGGATACTACTGTAAAAACAAAAGTTGATCTTTCACAACTATCCAGCAACCTCATCAATCAGCTGCTTTATAAAATTCCGGATAACCTTAAGCTGAACAATTTTTTGGTGTCCTTTAAAAACGATAGCGGCAGCTTTACAGCACTGGCACAATCGGCAATAATAAAAGACGGGCACCTAACCTCAATCATCAACATAGATAATGGCCTGGCGCTATGGCATTTTGATGGCCGTATGCACCCTTCAGACAAGGACATTGATGTTAAGCTTTATGCCGATGGAAAAAAAGTGGAGATTCCCTTTATTGAAAAACGCTTTCATTTAAAAGTGACTTTTGATACCGTGAGCACCCGTTTAAGCAAGGTTGAGCATAGTGAAGGCGAGACCCGGATCTACGGCTATTGGGGCGTAAAAAATCTGCTTATTAACCAGCCGGGCCTGTCGAGCAATGATATTGTTGTGCCAAGTGCGGGTATTGATGCCAATATGTTTGTGGGGCAAAATTATTTATCGCTAGATAGCTCATCAACCATCTACCTAAAAAAATTAACAGCCCACCCTTATATAAAATACACGCTTAACCCGGTTAAAATTTACGAGCTGAAGCTTAATACCGGCTGGCAAAATGCCCAGGATGTTTTCGATTCGTTCCCATCAGGCATGTTTGAATCATTGGAGGGGATGCAGGTTGCGGGCAAATTAAATTATAACCTCAATATATTTTTAAATAGCAAAAAGCCCGATGACGTTCAGTTTGATTCGCGGCTGGATAAGCAGGGCTTTAACATTGTTAAATATGGCAGAACCGATTTGACCAGGCTGAACAAGCCTTTTGTTTATACACCCTACGAAAAGGGAAAACCAATGGGGCCGCACATTATCGGGCCCGAAAACTCGTACTATACGCCATTACAGGACATTTCGCCAAACCTGCGCAATGCTGTAATGACTGCCGAGGACCCTTCTTTTTATACCAATCATGGTTTTGTTGAGGAGTCTATCCGTAAATCACTGGCTACCGATTTTAAGGACAAAAAATTTAAGCGCGGTGGCAGCACCATCTCCATGCAGCTGGTTAAAAACACCTTTTTAAGTCGCGAAAAAACACTGGCCCGTAAAATCGAAGAGATCCTGATAGTGTGGTTGATAGAGAATAACCGCATTATGAGTAAAAACCGGATGCTGGAGGTTTATTTTAATGTTATTGAATGGGGGCATAATGTGTATGGCATTGGTGAGGCTTCAAGGTATTATTTCGGGAAAGCACCCTCAGAACTTACCATTGGCGAAAGTATTTACCTGGCAAGCATTGTTCCGCACCCAAAAACCGGCCTGTACTCATTTATGCCCGATGGCTCATTAAGGCCGGGGCTCTCCGGCTATTTTAACCTGATAGGTAACTTGATGGCCGGGCACGGCAAGGCCCAGCGCGATAGCAGCAATTACGGCTTTTATGACGTGCGCTTAAAAGAAAGCATGCGGCGTGAGATCGCCCCGGTTAGTACCATCATAGCAGATAGCCTGATGAACCAAAATGATGATGACGAGGCAACACCGGTAGTTATTCTAGAGCCGGAAGTAAAGAAGCCCTCGTTTTTTCAGCGTTTGTTTGGCAAAAAGGATACTACAGCCAAAAAGGAAGAGGTAAAACAGGTTGATGTAAAAGCAAAACTAAAGGCCGATATACAGAAATTGAAAGACGAAGAAAAGCGCAAAGAGCTTTTAATTGATACCGCCGGAAAAACCAAAAAGGAGATTCGCCAGGAAAAGAAACGGCTGCGAAGCGAAGAAAAAGATGCGGAAAAAGCCTTGAAGGAAGCGGTTAAGGAGTAGTTGGCAGTTGGCAGTTTACAGTGGGCAGTTGGCAGTTTGTCTATCGGGATTCGTCTGCCTTTTCCTTACCGCAAACTGCAAACTTTTTCAATTGGGCAGTTGGCAGTTAGTCTATTAGGATTTCGCCTTTTCTTTACTGCAAACTGCAAACTTTTTCAATTGGGCAGGTGGCAGTTAGTCTATCGGATTCGTTTGCCTTTTCTTTACTGCAAACTGAAAACCGGCAACCGCAAACTTCTTCAGTATCAACCACCAGATGACTTCCTGATAAACAACTTCGATTTCAGCACATGCTCTTTTTTGCTGACGGGCTGTCCTTTACTTTCCAGCTCATCAAACAACAGGTTAGCGGCTTTAATGCCCATTTCATAGGCAGGCTGGGTGATGGTTGATAGCGGGGGGCATAATAAGGGCGCAATACCCAGGCTGGAGAAGCTAATGACCTTCAGATCGCGGGGGATATTGATATTCATATCGTTACACACATAATAGGTGGCAAATGCCAAACGCTCAACCGAGCTGAAGATCCCGTCGGGTTTAATCTCTTCCAATACCTTTTTTAGTATTACATAGTTTATCTTTTCATCATTACTGCAATCAATTACCAGCTCATCATTAAACGGAATGTTGTGTTTTTGCAGCGCATCAATATAGCCCTGCATCCGCACCTTACCTATGGAGATGCTTTTGTTTACAACCAGGTAGGCTATTTTTTTGCACCCGCCTTTAATCAAATGCTCAGTAGCGTCAAAGCTGCTGTCATAGTCATTAGTAGTAACCTTGGCCGCTTCGATATCTTCATAAACACGGTCAAAAAATACTACCGGAATATTTTTTTGTTCAAGTTTGCGCAAATAATTATGATCGTTAGCCTCGCCGGATACCGACATGATAATGCCATCAACCTTTCCGTTGTTAAGGTAGTTTACAAATGAAACTTCCTTTTCAAAAACATCATCGGTACGATAAAGCAAAATGTAAAAACCTTTTTTGCGCGCAATCTCTTCAATGCCGTTTATGGCCTGTGAAAAGAAATCATTGGTTATTTCGGGTATAATTACGGCAAGGGTACGGCTCTTTTTATCGCGCAGGTTGCTCGCATAGTGGTTTGGCAAAAAATTATGTTCACGGGCATACGCTAAAATTTTTTCTTTAGTGTCCTTATTAATATCAGAATTGCCATTAAATGCCCTTGAAATGGTGGACGTTGAGATATTTAATTCTTTAGCAAGTATTTTGATATTAATATTATCCATTTTAGCGTAAGTAGTTTGTTATAGCCACCAAATTTAATAAAAGTGATTTATAGCCCTTAATCAATCTTATTATTGTGCAAATATAGTCACAGCATTGTTAAAACCTCATAACTAAGTAGTTATATTGCTTATTATTTAGATATGGCACGCCCTTTGCAAGGTAAATAATAACTGCAATATTAAAGAAGAAAGCTAGTGGCAAAAAAAATATTAATAGTGGATAATAACACGTTAATGATTGAGGTTATGACCTACATATTAATTAACAACGGCTATGAAGTATTTGCCATATCAAGCGGCAGCAAAATATTTGAGCTTATTAAAAAAGAACACCCCGACCTTATAATTTTAGATGCTGTGTTACCCGGCATAAACGGAAAAGAGATTTGTCAGCTGATAAAGCTAAATAAATCCACACAAAACTTGCCGGTCATTATGTGCTCGGGCGACGAATCAATTGATGAATCATTAAATGAAAAAGGCGCGCCCGATGATGTATTGCACAAGCCCTTTGATATTAATAGCCTGATAAAGAAGGTTAATTACCAGTTGGTTGCATGAGTTGATTGATAAGTCCAATAGGACGTTCCCGCAGGCTGATTAAGTTATAAACACCTTACTTAAGCCAATAACCTATAATTATCCCAATTATCCCATAAGCCCATTTTATTTTGTCACTACTATTTGGTTCGGTAGCTATCAAATAAATGGCAAAAAAGCCTAACACAATAGTAACACCTGTTTGAACACGAATTTTGGCTTTTGATGCAGGTGTCATTTATTTACTAAATGCTTTGATCAGCCTTTTAATGTTTTCACCAAAATATTGTTCGTGTGTCACTTCATCATCTTCATCAATTTCAGCGGCGGCTTTTTTAGACTTAACCACCTCTCCCCCAATATTCTGGATATATTGAGATACATCAGTAGCTTTACCATCTGGTATCTTAACTGTTAATGTAGTCATGCGTGATTAATTATTAAAAAAAAGTTCAATACAAATATAACAAAAAATCTAAAAGCAAAGTTTGTGCTATTTTCTATGCATCAATTAATACATGGGTTTCAGGTAGTTATTGTAAAAGCCCTATTGTTATATGCCTGTCTTAATTACCATATAAAACATAAGCTGCAGTACCTGTTACGGTTATATCGCCCGAAGAAACCTCTTTTATCCCTTTCTCATTAATAGTATTTTCATCTGCAACCAATGTCCATTTACCGGCGGGTATTTTTATTGTTTTATCAGATGGATTGCCATTCAGCACAACCAGAATATTTTTCCAGCTATCGCCGTTAGCATTATTGCTGAGTTGATAGGCTATTATTCCGGGATCACTGGTATCTATAAACTTTAAATTAGTTTGGATCATTTTGGTTGACGCCATCCTGAATGCCGGATGATCTTTCCGCAAGGCAATAAGCCCTTTATAATAATTAAAAACCGCCTTATATTTTGTTTTGCGGCTCCAGTCAATCTGGTTGATAGAATCGGGTTGGTTATATGAATTAGCTACACCTTGTTTGGTCCGCAGCATTTCAGCCCCTGCGTGCAAAAAGGAAACTCCCTGTGAAGTTAACACTATCGCATTAGCCAGCTTATCCATTTTTATAAGATCGGCTTCTGATGCTCCCGGATTTGAAATTTTCAGCCTGTCGAATAACGTGTTATCATCATGGCAGGATGCATAGGTTATAGTTTGAAAAGGCTCCGCTGCCCAGGGCGCTTTTGAATAGTTCACTTTGGTATAGTCAACCTGTGGGTTTGGCGTTGATGCAACAATTCCGAATTTTACACTTTCGGCTTTGCCTGCCGCGCCGCTTACAAAACCCTTTTCCTTCAGATCGCTCCAGCCGCCCTTCAGGCCATCGCGGATGTCATCGCTGAATGCTGCTATCTCATTCAGTTTGGCCGCATTCTTTTTTATGGCACGCTGATCTTCGGGCAGCGGACTGTCTCCTGCCGTCCAGCCTTCGCCATAAATAAAAATGGTGGGGTCAATTTTATGAAGCGCAGCGCTGACCTGGTTCATTGTTTCTATATCATGCACTCCCATCAAATCAAACCGGAAACCATCAAGGTGGTATTCCTTTGCCCAATACACTATAGATTCTATTATAAACTTACGCACCATAGCCCTTTCAGATGCCACCTCGTTGCCGCAGCCCGTAGCATTGGAGTAGGAGCCATCTGCATTTTGGCGATAGAAATAATTCGGCGCAAACTGGTTAAAGTTTGAGTTTTTGGTATCGCTGGTATGGTTATAAACCACATCCAATATTACCCTTAATCCATTTTTATGCAGGGCCTGCACCATTGTTTTAAATTCCTTTATCCGCGCATTGCCATCGTAAGGGTTTGTTGAATAGCTACCCTCGGGCACGTTGTAATTTAACGGATCATATCCCCAGTTATATTTATTGGCTTCGGGCTTTGTTTCATCTATCGAATTAAAATCAAATGCGGGCAGCAGGTGCACATGCGTTACGCCAAGCTGTTTGATGTGATCAAGCCCGGTGGGTTCTCCATCCGGGCTTTTGGTGCCGGTTTCAGCAAGGCCTAAAAATTTACCTTTGTTTTTTATGCCTGAGTTTGGGCTGATAGAAATATCGCGGATGTGCAGTTCATAAAGTACAATATCTGTAAAGCTTTTAAGCGCGGGTTTTTTATCGTTTTGCCAGCCGGTTGGGTTGGTTAGCGCCATATCAGCCACCATTCCGCGTGCGCCATTAACACCAACAGCCTTTGCATAAATATCGGGGCATTCCATCAGCCACTTCCCATCCTGCATAACCTGGAAGGTGTAGTATTTGTTTTTAAGGTCTTTATTGATGATGTTCTGCCAGGTGCCGCTGATGCTTTTAACCATGCTGACGGTGCTGATGGCTTGTCCGCCATTGCCGGCATCATATAACCTCAGTTTTACTTCAGATGCCATTGGCGCCCACACTTTAAAAGTAGTTTTTTCAGGAGAATAGCTAACTCCGAGATCGTTCCCGGCGTATGCCGGGAAATTATCAAATGAGCCTGTTTGTTGAACGGATTTAAAAGCTGTAAGCATGGCAATGGATAGGAGAATTAATAAATAGCGTTTCATAATTGGTTATAAGGATGCTGCCCGGTATAAATGTGGGTTAAAGTTAAAATAAATTGAAGCATATAATACTTACTGGTTGAATGTTAATAAAGAACGCTTGTCAGCCCGCCCCGTTGGGCTATTGTGTCCCTGTTTTATCAGTCAGGTCTTAATTTCCACCAGGTGCCATGACCCGGTAAACCCTCCGGGTCATTGTTGAATTATATAAACTTCTGTGTAGAAAAGTACCCGCGTAGTTTCGTTGAGATGGGATAACAATGGCAAAGTTTTTAAATGATATATGTTTGTGGATTACACGAAAACAATCAGGGTCTCCACTTAAAAGATTTTTCATCAATTGCACGCATGGTACAAAGTATGCCGTTTAAATGGTCATACTCATGCTGTAAAAGTTCAGACAGCGCTCCTTCCATTTTCCATTCATGCGGCTCCCAGTTTTCATCCAAATAATTAATGGTTAACGACCGGTGCCTTTTCACTTTCACCAATAAGTTAGGAAAACTCATGCAATCGTCCCAAAGCTCAAACAGATCGGCGCTCACATCATTTAGCTCCGGGTTTATGAATACTACGGGCTTATCAATATTCATGTAGATCAGCCTTTTCATAATACCCAGCTGCGGTGCGGCAATGGCCCGGCCAAAATTATATTTCTGCCGTATTTCATTCATTACATTATCCATATCGGCAACCCAGTTTTTAACAAGCGGCAGTTCTGCTTTTAAAACAGGCTGACAGGTTTCATAAAGGCGCTGATCGCCTAATAAAAGAAGATCGGTAAGGGTTTTCATGGCGTTTTGATAATAGCATTTATAGCGATGGCTTGCAACCTATGTTCAAAACATATCCCAATGATGGATTAATGCCTTGTTTCGCACAGGTCGACGACCTGCGCGATAGATGATGTTCGTTCCCTGATTTGAACCCCGTCGCTATTAGGCAAATATTGGAATTTAAAAACAATGCACAAAAAAACAGGATTCCCTGTACGGAAATCCTGCCTGGTGAGATTAGCTGAAATAACACTAATTAAGTATGTTTTGTGCCCCTTACTTATCCGTGTCCCCACCAAATTTTATGAAGCGACGGGCGCTTTTTTCTAAACCTCTGTACAAAATTAACACATCAAAAGCTATCCGGCTTATACAATTCCGTACAAGATGATTCAATTTGGTTCACGGTATTTAAGGGGGAAATGAAGCAATGGTTTTACATAAAAGGGGAATAGGCATAATCTCCATTCCCCTTAGCAGCGAGTTTCGCTAATATTATTTCATGCTATCATGGATCTTATTGATCGCATCAAGGTGCATTTGTACTATGGGGGCAGTTTTAGCAGCAAAGGCTTTTAGCTCACTATCCTTGCAGTCTTTTGCACCCTTGTTCATCAGATCGAGTGTTTTCTTATGCCCGTCAACCATGGCATCAACATAAGCTTTATCAAACTTTTTACCTGATAATTTTGAAAGGTCGTCTATTTTCTTTTGATGATCGGCGTCAGGGGCTGCAGGAAGGGTAATATTCTTTGCCTTGGCAATTCCCATTAGCTCGTCGTTTGCTTTGGAATGGTCAGTAACCATCATATCAGCAAAACTTTTAATCCGGGCATTGCTGGTTTTTGACTGGGCCAGCTTGCCTAAAGTAACTTCAGTCAAACCGCCGTTGGCAGCATCCGTAGCAAATTTAGCATCGTCGGGAGCAACCGCTATGCCACCGGTAGCAGCAGCGTTGGTAGTCGTGTCCTTGGTTTTGTTCAAACTGTCGGCACTTTCTTTCGCGTCCTTTTTGGTGTTGTTACAGCCCTGGAATGCATAGGCTGCAATTGCGATCATGATCGCGTAACTTAACTTCTTCATAGGTATATAGTTTGGTGTTTTAATTTAGTAATCAAACAAACATCACACCAATAAGTTTTTTAACCTATAAATAATATTTAGTCGTTGTAGTTTTAACTTAATTCTTTCATTAGCTTATCAAAGGCTTCCCTTAGTTCTGCAAGCTCTGTTTCCAGCCTGGTTACCCTTGCTTCAAGCCCGCTTTTGCTTACCGGTGCATCATCATTAAAATCATCATCATTTACTTCGGGTACGCCGCACAATAAGTGGGCATAACGCACTTCTTTTTGTCCCGGTCTGCGGGGCAGCTGCATTAAAAATGGCATTTCGGCGCTGCTTAACCGTTCCAGTTTTTCCTGTACTTCTTCTATCGATTCAAACTCATACATTCTGCCCGAATTGGTATTTATCTCACCAGGTGTTTGCGGGCCGCGCAGCATCAACAGGCAAATAATGGCAACCTCGGATGGCAACACCGGGAATACGATGGCAAAATTGTGTTTGTATTTTACACTGCGGATGGAACCTCCGGTTGCTGTAGAGATTAGTCCGCGCCTTTTGAGCGTGTTTAAAGCCTGGGCAACGGTATCTTCATCATAATTAACAACCGGCTTGCGCGATGTTTTTTGATTACAAGCCAGGGTAAGGCTGTTGATGGTCATGGGGTAATAATCGGGCGTGGTTTTACTTTTTTCCATTAATGAGCCAAGCACCCGAAGTTCAGCGGCATCAAGTACAGGTAAAGTTATCGGTGAATCCATAGGAGTAAAGATATATTTTTGATTTCGGATGTCGGATGTTTGATTTCGGATTTTGTTCAAATGCGAAAGTCGGATTGCCGATTTCGGAATGGTTTAAGTTCGCAAACTCAATTTCTTAATTCAATAATTTGCGATCAAGCCAATCACTAATTCACTAAATCAATAATTCAACCTTAATAAATTCCGCAATCAAACATCCGAAATCCGAAATAAAAAAACCGTTACTTTGTAACAGATATGTCGCTGTTTATTGCATCATTAAATTCCGGGAGTAACGGTAATTGCTATTACGTAGGTAACGAGCACGAAGCTGTGTTGATTGATGCCGGGATCTCCTGCCGCGAAACAGAGAGAAGGATGCTGCGGCTGGGCTTATCCATGCAAAAAGTAAAGGCCATTTTTGTATCGCATGAGCACTCCGACCATATCAACGGCATTCCCGTAATAGCAAAGAAGTACAGGCTGCCGGTTTACATTACGCCGCCAACACTTCAAAGAGGCGGCTTAATGCTGGATAGTGAGCTGGTTATAGCTTTTGGTGCTTTTGAAACCATTACCATAGGCGGACTGCATGTTTCCGCATTCCCCAAACAGCATGACGCCAGCAACCCGCACAGCTTTTTAATTACCTGCCGGGATATTAAAGTGGGCGTGTTTACTGATATTGGCTTTGTTTGCGAAAACCTTATCCATCATTTCAGCCAATGTCACGCAGCTTTTTTGGAGGCTAATTATGACGACGAAATGCTCGACAAGGGCGGCTACCCCTACCATTTAAAACGACGGATCCGCGGCGGGCACGGCCACTTATCAAACAAACAGGCACTTGAGCTTTTTACCGCGCATAAGCCATCGTTTATGACCCACCTGCTGTTATCCCACCTGTCAAAAAATAACAACGACCCACAGTTGGTACAGGACTTATTTGACAACTGCGCCGATGGAATAAATATTATTGTTGCTTCGCGATATGTGGAAACGGAGGTTTATTATATCGGAAGTCCCATTGAAGGATCCGTTACCCCGCAAACAAAGGGAGTAGCGCTTAAAGCACAGCAGATCTCGTTGTTTTAATATTATACCATATCTTATAATATATCGCAGGGCGATGCCCTGCGCTGATAGATTAGACCCTTCCAGGGTCACGCTGAGTCTAAAACAGTCATCTTCAAGATTGTTTTATTTCACGAAACCTGGGATATAAACAAAAGCCCTGCAATGGCGAAATATAATAGCGCAGGGCTATGCCCTGCACTAAATTAAAAATTAAAACGCATCATCCCATCATCCGAGGATTTAAAAATCCGGGTTATTTCGTTATCTGCCCGGTAATTTTAGCGCTCCAATACCAGGCCATTTTAGGGTCTTCCCTTAATACGCTGTCAAATAATTTGTGGTGATTATCCGGCCCGTTTTTAAAAAAAGAGGTGTCCTGGTGCGTATTCATCAGGTCGCTTTTTAGCTGCACGGCAAATTGTTTGTATAGGTCGGCGAGGATGTCATTCTTTGAAGCCTCGGCAAGTACAATATAAAAGCTCACATGCGCATCAATACAATCTTCAATTAAATTATCATTGGCGGCTTTTGTGCGTTTTTTTAAAAAGTGCTCAAGTTTTGAGATATCGTTACCGGTGCGGTTCATTGCCGCTTTCTCTGCAATTTTCATTTCAAGGATCTCGCGAACCTCGTCAATGTTTTTTGAAGAGGCCCTTTTTAACCGCTGGCCAAGCGGCTCGTTTATGCCCGAGCTATCCTCAACAAAAGTACCTATACCCTGCTGCACCCGCAGAAAGCCGGAGTTAACCATGATCTTTACGGCCTCCCTGATTGTTGACCGGCCCACGCCAAAGGCCTTCATCAACTCCGCTTCAACCGGCAGCTTCTGATTTACATTGTAGGTTCCTTTAAGTATTTGTTCCTGTAATTTTGCCGCCACTTCATCGGCTAATGTTTTGCGTGGAATTAGGTTTTGGTTCATCTTATCATCTGATGAGGGTAAATATACAATATGGTTTAAACATAACTATGAACCGGAGATTATAATTGTGTAAAATTTTAAGAATAAAGAAAATGTGCCTGTTCCAATTAATCGTAGTGCTTTTTTGTGTATTTATGGCGAACCCGGGGGTTAAAAAATTATCGGTGATGTAACGCAGGGGCAAGCCCTTCATTTTTTTATTCATATAAATCTTACTCAAATTTTACTTTGTATCCCTACTTTCGTTTTTCAAAAAAAAACTTCAATTATGCAAAGAAGATCAGCCCTAAAAAGCCTTGGCGGTCTGTTATTGATCCCGGCCCTGCCTTTTAAAAGTACAGCCGCCGACCGGAAACCTGTTTTACGAGTGGCACACCTTACCGATATCCATTTGAAAGACAAATGGGATGCCCCGGCACGCTTTGCAAAATGCCTGCACCATGCACAGCAGCAAAAAGGGGTCGACTTTATACTGAATGGCGGCGATGTTGTGTTTGATATGAACAAGGAGAACCTGGATACCATAAATACACAATGGAACCTATGGCATAAAACTATAAAAGCAGATTGCAGCCTGCCCATGCATTATGTTTTAGGCAATCACGATATCTGGTGGAATGAAAATGACAAGGGCCAGGCCGTATATGGCAAAAAATATTCAATGGACCAACTGCAGCTTGCCTCGCCTTATTATAGTTTTACAAAGAGTGGCTGGAAGTTTATTATGCTGGACAGTGTTCACCTTGATATTGACAACACCTGGTACATTGGCAAACTGGGTGATGAACAGCTTAACTGGCTGGAGAATGAGCTAAAATCAACACCTGTCACGACGCCTGTTTGCGTACTGTCGCACATTCCTATCCTGTCGGCTACGTTAATGGTTGATGATATTGCAGCCGGGAGTAATAAATGGGAGATCCTTGGCGGCGATATGCACACCGATACCAATAAAATAATCGATCTTTTTTACAGGCACCCAAATGTAAAGCTGTGCCTGAGCGGGCACATTCACCTGCGCGACAAGGTGGTTTACAACAATGTAACCTATATATGTAATGGCGCGGTAAGCGGTGCCTGGTGGGAGGGCAACAAACGCGAAACAGCACCCGGCTATGGTCTGATTGATTTTTATGATGACGGCAGCTTTAACGAGCAATATGTGAATTATGGATAAATAAAAATGCAGGGCATGCATTGGGGGGAGCAGCCTTACAGAATTTTAATCCGTTGTTATAAGATATAAGATCGGACAAGGCAACGCACCCGGATTGATCGCGTAATAAATCCAAACCCTATTTTAAGAGGGCCATCGGCCCGGCACATTTGGTAGCAACGGATTTTAATCTGTTGTGGATTAGAAAAGATTCAATACCTTAATCTTTTATTTAAGCCAGGACCAATGACGACCGTTAAACCTTCCCGCAATTATTCATTAGACCTGTTAAGGGTTATTGCCTGTTACATGGTAATACAGATCCATACCGGCGAGTTTTATTACGTTGGTAACCAGGGCGTAGTATTAAACACACCCGATGCTAATATAGTGGGCTGGTATAATTCCCTGTGCCGTATTTGCGTTCCGCTGTTCATAATGATCTCGGGATTTTTTTTGTTCCCGGTTAATAATACCGGCACATTTTTTAAAAAGCGGTTGAGCCGGGTGGCCATCCCTTTTGTATTGTGGTGTATCATTTATGCCTTTTATTATTATTTTATGGGGAGCGCGGATCTGAACACTACGTTGATAAACATTCTTAAGATCCCCGTAAATTATGGTGTTGAGATTGGACACCTGTGGTTTGTATACATGCTGCTGGGCTTGTACCTGTTTGCGCCAATATTATCGCCATGGATAGAAACAGCAAGCCGCAGGGGAATGGAGTTCTACTTAATGCTGTGGGGCATTGCTTTTACACTGCCCTATATTCATTTGATATTCCCGAAAATTTGGGGTGAAGAATATTGGAACCATACCCCCATGCTGTATTATTTTTCAGGTTTTTTAGGTTATGCGGTGTTAGCTAATTACATCAAAAAATTTCACATGCAGCCCCGGACATGGAATTATGTGGCAGGTGTCACGCTGATAATTACAGGTTATGCCATCACAGCTTACGGATTTTTACACGGCTTACTTGCAGAAAAATATGTGAACACCCTTGAACTTACATGGGGTTTTGAAACAATTAACGTAGCGATGATGACTGCCGGAGTTTTCCTGCTCATAAAAAACATCAAAATTCAAAATACAGCACTGCGTTTAACAAGGCTTATTATTGATGTTTCCGCAAAGAGCTATGGGATTTACCTCTGCCATATTATGGTGCTCAACGCATATCATTCTTTCCTGGATGAATACTTTACCAGTGCTGCAATCAAAATGCCGCTGATTGCATTATGTACTTTTATCACCACTTACATTATTATAAAAGTTCTTTCATATTTGCCAAAAAGCAAGTGGCTTGTAGGTTAATTTTAACATAATACAACTTTGCAACATTTCAACCTTACAACATTTCAACAACAGATCAAAAACATTCTTCCCTAAATCCTGTTTTATTAAAAAACTTTAAAATCATGGGCATATTAAAATTCATTATAGTTGGCGCTGCCGTAGGTTACGGTATTAACTACATAACAAAAAAGAACGCGGATGGCCGCTCAATTATTGACGACCTGGCAGAAAATGCGCCGGATTGGTTCGACAAGGCTAAACAATATGCCGAAGATGCACTTGGCCAGGTTAGTAAAACCGCCAAGGAGGCAAAAGCTAATTTTTAATTAAGCGCCGCATGGGTGTATTTTTATTTAGATATTAACAGCATATTTTGTCTGACACAGACGACCACTCATGCGGTATATTTTCCATAAGCAAGGCATTATCAAACATAACTGAACCAGCCGGAAATAATTGTTTATTTTCAAAATAGCTCGATGCCACATTGCTTACCGCAAGTGGCCTGACTTCCCATTTATGAGTTTTAAGCGATAGGCCCTCATACCGGCTGCCATTGGGCGAGTATCCCGTAGATCCTGCTTTAAAAAAGTCAGAGGCGGCATTTAAGTCTTTAAATATCGATTGATCTCCAAATGTTTCCTTTATTGTTGCATCAATGTTAATGGTGGTTCCATCAGTGCTTTTGAATGCTATATGATAGTTGCCGCCGCCCTCTTTTACATCAAATTTTGCCCGGAAATGCCTGCCCGGGAATATTCTTCCGCCTGTTGCCACATTAAACAGCGAAGAGGTATCTCTTCTTGGTATATAAACACCTTCCTTTAGCTGATTACCCTCTTCCCATTCAACAGCAATTCGGTGTGCGCCATTTTCAGATCCCACACCCATAAATGCCGGCAGCCCTTTTAGCCTCACGTGTTTTAACCTGATCAGGCAAATTCCTGCTATTGCCCTCCCATCAACAATTTTAGGCTTGAAAGGAAACGGCACTATAGCCTTAGCAATATCCGGGTCTACTGTGAAGTTAACCAGGATGCGCCTATCTATAATTCCGGTAATAGTGGGGATTCTCATATGTGCACTAAAGTAGTACAATAAGCTGATAGATTTAAATCATCGCAATCTCAAAACCCGCATAATTGAAATTATTTCCTTATTATAATTTACTGCTGACATAGGGTTGTCATCCGCCCTTCTTTCCTTTGTATAAGATCAAAACAAAATCACTATGAAACAGCAGGAATCAACCATCGAAACAAGCGTACCTCAGATTGTTTATTTAATGAAAAATTATGCCGGTTACAATCTTTGGGCAAATGCAACCCTTGTAAACTGGCTGCGCACAAAACCGGCTGATGTTTTAGCACAGGAAGTGCCATCCAGCTTCACTACCATAAAAGCAACTATTGTGCACATCTGGAATACGCAACGGTATTGGCTATCAAACATAAAAAGAACCGAATCGGAAGGATTTGAAGAATTTAACAGCACACTTGAAGATGCCTTTAAAGGGCTGGTTGAGAATTCCGACGAGTTTGCAGATTATATTGAATCAATGACTAACCAGCAGATTGAAGAAAACACGATGGTTATTAATCCCTGGTTTCAATGTGACTTTCAGAATTTTGAATACATTATGCAGGTAATGAACCACAGCACCTACCATCGCGGGCAAATTGTAACCATGGGCCGCAACCTCGGCTTTACCGATGCCCCAATGACGGATTATAATTTTTATAATATACATGGGAAATAAGCCCAAAACGAGTACAAATCCAATTATCGCTAACCTGCTGATTTTTGGCTAAAGCCCTTAACTTCTTATTTTATCCTTATCCGACCCATAAAGGAACGCCAATGAATTTGTCTGCTATTTGTTACATTCATTGCCGTTTGGCTAAAGTGGCTGTTGCACGACTACATGCCTAACAAACAATAAATTTGTTTAATATACTGATTATTAGTATATTGTGTCATGCAAGGAAAGAAAAACTATCAGGAGAAGCTTTTTATTAGCTTC
>NZ_JAQBOC010000057.1 GCF_028288225.1 Mucilaginibacter sp. | reverse complement strand
TCTTATTGTACACCAGATCGACAATATGTTTTCGACCACGAAATACTTCATTTAAAAAAGCAATTAGCAGATCTTTATTAGGTTCGCTGCCAAATATTTTCTTGAAGGCGAAGTCAACTAAAGGATCAATATATTTTCCAGCTACCGGTGGTTTATTATCAGGCATATAGCCAAAGATAAGCCTTTACAAGCACTTGTCGTCAGTCAATTTTTATCTCATAATAATTATGCCGGGTGTGGTTTTAGCAGGTGATCCTATTTTAGTTATCTTATAAATTAGCTTTGCGTAAAAGTACCGGCCAATGGTATTTGTTTGATCATTTTCTACGATGCCCGTGGTTGATAGGTTACGCTGAATCAGGCAATAAAAGAAGGGGATTTATGCGGAGCGGCATGCTGATCTATATTTCCAAACGTTGGACAGCCGCAGCTTTTATGGAAAATGCCGCACGATGAAAGGGCGAGCAGTCCTAACAGCCCCAATAATATAAATTTATTTTTTTTCATGGCTCAATGATTTAACTGTTATAATTATGCTAAATGCTGCCATTAACGCGCCAATTACATCAGCAAACAAATCGTCCCATTCACCGCTTCTCCACGTAAAAACGTATTTCTGCAGTACTTCAATGAGGCCGCCGTAGGCAATAATGATAGCAGTGATCAATAATAGTGCTTTATACGATAAACTACTAAGGGATTGTTGCCTTATGTAGCCTGCGGAGCTAAAAACAATCATCACAAAAAAAAAGCCACAATGCACCAGCTTATCAAAGCCTGGAAAAAACAAAGGTGAATCAGACACATCCCCTAATTTTACACAGCACATTGTTAAAACAAATAAGGCCCACAAAATTGCGGGCCAGTAATATTTAATAGCGATTTTCATTAAGCGCCAACCAATGATTTATAGCTATCGGCTGTTAATAACGCGTCAACAGCTGATGTATCTGATAACGTTATCTTAACCATCCAGCCTTCCCCATATGGATCGGAGTTTACCAACTCGGGCTGCTTATCCAGCGCCGGGTTAACTTCATTAATTGTTCCGGTAACCGGCATAAAAAGATCTGATACGGTTTTAACCGCTTCAACTGTTCCAAAAACTTCGTCTTTGGCAACTTCTTTTCCTAACGAGGTGATATCGATATAAACTATATCGCCTAATTCGCGCTGTGCAAATTCAGTGATACCTATATAAGCTATATCGCCTTCAACTTTTATCCACTCGTGGTCTTTAGTGTATTTTAATCCTGCCGGAAAATCCATAGTTTTTTGATTTTTATGGTTCAAAAATAATAAAACTTTAAGCTAACACAATAAATACCATTTATAAAAATTAATACCGAAGTACTATCTTTATCTTATGCAGGTAAACTAAACCGGGTATATTTTGTTAATAGTATACCTGCCAACACAAATGATTATGAATAAGTTAGCACTTTTAACTACCATTATACCTTTTGTAATTACCCTGCAGGCATGTAAAAGCAACACAACAAATAAGAATGTATCAATAGTAGATAGTGTTACTGTTGTAAAAAATACCAGCGCCAAACTAAATATTGTTGCTGAAAAAGTTGATGTCAGCTTTGTATCTGAAGCAGCAAACTCAGGAGTAGCGGAAGTGGAATTAGGAAGACTTGCCCGGCAAAAGGGCAGTAATAAGCGGGTTAAAAAATTTGGAATGCTTATGATTGCAGAGCACTCCAAAATAAATAATAAAATTAAAGGCCTTGCGTCAGCTAAAAACATTCACCTGGAAATTGTACTTGGTGTTGATAAGCAGAATGAAATTAGCACGTTATCAAAAAAGTCAGGAAACGACTTTGATAAAGCCTATATTAATAATATGATTGATGATTATAAAAAAGATATCTCCACTTTTGAGTCAGCCGCAAAAGATTGTGTTGACCCTGATGTAAAATTATTTGCTGTTAAAACATTGCCCGTGCTGCAAGCGCATTTCGATGCTATAAATGCAATAAATGATAGTATGGAATAGGCAGCGTATAGTTATTTAATAGGCTTAAAGATGCGGTTCCACCTTATTTTATCAAAAAAGGTACCGGTTGAATCAACGCTCATCCAGGTTATCATGGCCTTGCCTACCACATGATCCTCCGGAACGTAACCCCAAAAACGGGAGTCGAGCGAGTTATGGCGGTTATCGCCCATCATCCAGTAATAATTCATTTTAAAGGTGTAGCTGTCAGTTTTTTTGCCATTAATAAGTATGTCTTTGCCGTTCAGTGCCACTTTGTTGTTTTCGTACAGTTCAATTGCCCTGCGGTATAAAATCATGGTCGAGTCATTTAAAGGAATTGTCATTCCGCGTTTTGGCATAACCAGTGGTCCGAAATTATCCTGGTTCCATTTGAATTTTTCATTATGCGGGAAAACAGCTTCATCATAATTACCCGCCTGCTGAACAACCGGGGTAACGCTTTTTATATTGGAGTAACCTTTTAATGTTGCCACATAAGCTTTTGGGATAATCATTTCGAAAGTATTTGCATCTTTTTGACCGCGCACCTCAATGTTCATATCGCTCAATACCTGCGGATTAATATCAGTGCCATTGGTAACTACTTCGTATGATGTTTGCGCTTTTTCGGCATTTGGCGCTGCTTTGCCGTTGATAAATACCTGGCCGTTTACTATAGTAAGCATATCACCCGGTATAGCCTGGCAACGTTTTATCAGGTTTGTCCGGGCATCAACCGGCCTGTCATATGATGCATCGGCTTCTTCCGGTTTATTAAAAACCACAATGTCGCCCTTCTTAATTTCAGCTAAACCGGGCAAACGGAAATAAGGCAGCTTAATGCCATCCCAATAAGTTTTGATATTATATTTTGTAATGGTTGATTCTAAAAAAGGAATAGAAACAGGGGTGAACGGCATCCTTGGGCCATAGCTTATTTTGCTTACAAATAAATAATCACCAGTGAGCAATGAGCCCTCCATTGAGCCTGAGGGGATAGCATAAGCCGAAAATAACAAGCCACGGATAATTGTTGAAGCAATGGCCGCAAATAATATAGCATCAACCCACTCACGTGTTTTTGATTTTTTTGGTTTATTGCCATCGGTTTTCTTTGTAAAAGGGAGCTTCCAGTTCATAACGCAAGTGTTTGTGAGGGTTTTGACTATAAAATGTGACTTTTGTTACAGGATGGACAATTTTTTGTGCCATTCCCTTTATTTACAATAGCTACATTTGCGCTTTAATATGAACTCACTTAAAATAGTTTCTTTACTGCCTGCTGCAACAGAAATAGTTTGTGCTTTAGGGCTCAGACAAAACCTTGTAGGGCGGTCGCACGAATGTGATTTTCCTGTGTCTGTTAAGCAACTGCCAATGTGTTCAGAAGCCAATTTTCCGGACAATTTAGGCAGCGCCGCTATTGATGTTAAGGTAAAAGAGATTCTTGCCGATGCTTTATCAGTTTACACAGTAAACCGCGATGAGGTGAAAAGGCTTGCGCCCGATGTAGTGATCACCCAGGCACAATGCGAGGTTTGTGCCGTATCATTAAAGGAAGTTGAAGAAGCACTTGAAAATTATCTTGACAAAGAGGCTCGCATTATCTCTCTTCAACCTAACAGCCTTGATGAGATCTTTAATGATATTAAAACCCTTGCCACAACATTAAATGTAGCTGATAAAGGCGATATAGTAATAGAAGAATTGCGGGAACGGGTTGATATTATCCGCCATAAATTAAAATTCAGTGAAAGCAAGCCAACGGTTGCCTGTATTGAATGGCTGGAACCGATGATGCTATCGGGTAACTGGGTGCCTGAACTGGTGAGCATTGCAGGGGGAACAAACATACTAACAGAACCGGGCAAGCATTCTCCTTATGTGCAATGGGACGAAATCCGTTTACAGGATCCGGAAGTTATCATCGTAATGCCTTGCGGCTTCTCCATTGAGCGCACTTTAAAGGAAGTAGATATTCTGCTGCAACTCCCCCGCTTTAACGAAATGAAAGCAGTGAAGAACAATCGTGTTTATATTGCCGATGGTAACCAATATTTGAACAGGCCCGGCCCCAGGATAGTTGATTCAATAGAGATCCTTGCTGAAATTATTCATCCAAAGCAATTTATTTTTGGATATGAAGGGGATGGGTGGATAAGGTTCGGGGTGTGAGATAACCATCTGGCATATTTAATTCAACTTGTTGAATTAAATGTTTATCCGTTGATGCGCGTATATTTTACCGATATTTGATTGTTATTAATTACGCTTTGCAGTAAAATAAATTATATATCTATTTAGCAGCAAAATACGTAAAAGATACTATTGAAGATTTAAAACTAATTAATAGTTGATTTAATCTGATTTTTTACTTCCGGTAGAAAAACAGCTGATTTGATTAACTGATAGCTATTGTTGATTTAACCTGAAAAGAAGATTTCCTGGTTATATTTTACTTTTTTAATGCCGGGGAACTCCCTGGTTTATCAGTTTACTTTATTGATTTTTGGAGGGCAGTCGTGATTTGGAAAAAAATCCAATAAATGGAAGACTATGTAAAAAAAGGCCGACCCGAATTAAGGCTTCGGGCCTACAGGGCAATTGATGAGCCTGAAACCTGTGAGTTATTTATTAAAGGACATACAGCTGTTTTGACTAGTATAGGGGTTACAAAGGTTACCTCCTCAAAAAATGGATGGGCAAAAAACCCCGCTGTTTTTGTGATAATTGTAGAATCAATAGATGGGAAAACTTTATATGGAGGTGCAAGAGTACACGTTGCTGGCGGGTCAGAACCATTACCTATTGAGCAAGCTACAGGCACCATGGATGCGCGGATATTTGAGCTTGTCTGGAATTTTTCAAAACATGGTACCGGTGAGATCTGTGGTTTATGGAATTCGCAGGAACTTGCCGGCTATGGTATAGGAACACCATTGCTGATCCGGACGCTTATTGCAATTTCATCACAAATTGGCCTGCAATCGCTTTTTGCGTTATGTGCGCCTTATACAGTAAAGCCTGTTGTAAATTGTGGGATGGTGCTGATAGATAGTATTGGCAACAATGGAACTTTTTATTATCCGAAGATTGACCTTATTGCAACAGCGATGATCTTAAAAGATGTTCCGGATTTAAACCTGGCCGTTGAAGAGGATAAGTTTGCCATATTGCAAATGCGAGCTAATCCTGATAGCTTAAAGATCCATGAATTAAAGAAAAAGGAGATAACCATACATTTTGAACTTGGGATCCCTCATTTGGACAGATGGGACTTATCTCAGGCTATAACGACAGCAGAAAGCAATTTTTTAAAGTCAGAAATTCACGAAGAAAGCATCAGCTTTTCATAAATTTACTTGATCACACTATGGTAAACAAACACTACGATATCAATTATCTGCAAAATTCAAGGCGCTTGCTGGTAAACTTAAAAGAGCATTCTTATAATTTTTTTCGAAGTATAAATAATGGAACTATTATAGACCTTGGATGTGGAGCTGGTAATGACGTTATTGAACTGGCGAAAATAACCGGAAAGGATCTTAAAATAATTGGGGTTGATCATGATCCCGCTATGCTGCAACAGGCAAAAGAAGATTCGAACGAGATCAGCAATGTTGATTTTATATTATCAGAAGCTTACCCCCTCCCATTTGAAGATGAAACAATATCAGGACTAAGAACCGAACGCCTGATTCAGCATCTTAATAATCCTGAAAAAGTTATCAGTGAGATTCACCGGATCTTAAAGAAGGATCACCCTTTGGTAATTATAGAAACGGATTGGAATAGCTTATCTTTCTACACTGAATTTATTGAGACCCAAAAGAAAGTGAATACCTATTTAACCAATGTTAAAGTAAACAATGGTTTTGCTGCCACAAAGCTCATGAGTTATTTGCAGTTGAGTAATTTCAAGGATCTCAAATTTGAAATTCACCCTTTTGTTGTTAATACTTTAAAAGAGGCAAATGAATATTTCTGGATTGAAAAGATGATACAAGAAGCCACAGAAAAAGGCTATATTAAGGAACATGAATACAAGGCTTTTTATAAAGCATTGCAAATAGCCGACGACGAAAACTATTTCGCCTGCTCCATCAATCTTGTACTGGCATCATGCATTAAATAGGTATAACAATATGTGTAAACATTTTTTCAGGTTACTGATTTGTTTTTCTTTCCTGTTATTGAATACCGGTGCAAGCGCTGACGTGATCATCAATGATTCTGAAGGAAGAATTATGATTGGCAAGCAAATTTCGGTATTGCAGAGCAAACAGGAGCTTGCCTTTAAAGACGTGGTATTATCGGCAGGTTTTAAAAAATACGACAAAGATGTTCCTAATCTTGGATTTTCAGCTGTTAGTACCTGGATTAAGTTTACGGTTACAAATCAAACACAAACCCCCGATCTTCTTCTGGATATAGCTTATCCAATACTTGATGAAGTGGAGCTTTTTACACCGGATGCCCAAAATCAATACCGGGGTATTTCAATGGGCGAGATCAGAAATTTTAATACCCGTAAATACAAACACCCCGATTATATTTTTGATCTTAACATTCCCTATAATGCCAGCAAAACCTATTATCTGCGAATTAAAAGCTCAGAACAATTAATATTACCTATTTCAATTAATCAAAAAACTGATCTGTGGCAATTTCTAAGTAAAGAAAACCAGCTATCGGGGATCTTTTTAGGGGCTGTGTTAATTATGTTTTTATATAACCTCTTTATCTTTTTCACAGTTAAAGATAAAAGTTATATATATTATGTTATTTACGTAGCTTCTGTTGGCCTAACCCAAATAGGTATTAAAGGATTTACCTTTCAGTATCTATGGGGAAACTTTCCGTCATTTGAATTAAAGAGTGTAATTCTTTTTGCGTGTTTAGGTGCAATAGCTGCCACACTGTTTACCAGGACATTTCTTTTAACACGGCAAAGAGCCAGGAGATTTGACATAGTTCTTATCATTGTTATAATTCTTCAGGCCATAGCATTCTTAATTACGCTGGCAGGCAACGTGCAAATCGGCTTCCAGCTTATGCAGGTGTCAACTACTTTGTTCGCTTTTAGCATTCTGATAGTATCTGCTATTGTGATGAGAAAGGGGTATCGCCCTGCAAAGTTTGTGTTCTTTTCATGGTCTGTTTTACTTATCGGAGCCATCATTTTTGCGTTGAAAGACAACGGCGTTTTACCATATAATACATTTACAAGCTATTCTATGCAGGGTGCTGCTGTAATAGAAATGGCTTTGCTGTCCTTTGGCTTGGCTGATAGGATAAACATTTTAAAAAGAGAAAAAGCAGAATCACAAGCCGAAGCCCTGAATATCGCCAGGGAAAATGAGCGTATTATAAGGGAACAAAATGTGATACTGGAATTAAAGGTAAATGAACGTACGGTTGAATTAAGCGACTCAAACCTTGAACTGAATAAAACGCTTGACGATTTAAAGCAAACGCAAAGCCAGTTGGTTGAATCGGAAAAAATGGCTTCACTTGGTCAGTTAACTGCGGGGATAGCGCACGAGATCAATAATCCCATAAACTTTGTTACTTCAAACATAAAGCCCTTAAACAGGGATATTGAATTAATACTTGAGGCCCTTACTGTTATTGAAAATGTTGGGATATCCGATTCTTCCCCGGCGGATAAGCAAAAACAAATAAAGGAATATAAAGAAGAATTGGATTTTGATTATTTAACTGTAGAGATCAAACATCTTATAAAAGGAATTAATGAAGGTGCCACCCGCACCGCCGAAATTGTTAAAAGCCTGAAAATTTTCTCGCGCCTGGATGAAGACGACCTGAAAAAGACCGATATTAATGAGGGGCTTGACTCAACCCTGGTTATAGCAAACAATATGCTAAATAATAAAATAAAAGTAATTAAAAAATATGACGATTTGCCAAATGTAGAATGCTATGCAGGGAAGTTAAACCAGGTATTTCTAAATATTATTGCAAATGCAGTTTATGCAGTACATAAAAAATTCGGTGAAAATGAAGGCGGTGAAATAACCGTTCTAACAAGCCATATCGAAAAAAATGTGTTTATAAAGTTTAAGGACAACGGAACGGGGATGGATGCCCAAACACAAAAAAAGGTGTTTGAACCATTTTTTACCACTAAGGATGTGGGCGAAGGCACTGGCCTGGGAATGTCAATTGCATATAATACTATAAAAAAACATAATGGAATAATAAGTGTTGATAGTTTAAAGGGTGAAGGAACCGAGTTTACTTTAAAAATACCCATAAATCAATAAATTTTAAAAAACTGTTAAAACATGTATTTTAAATAATATATGCTTTAATACCATTTAGTAGAGATAACCGGCAGCAAGCAATCATTTATTCAATATAAATCATTTCCTGCGTCCGGCATTGTGCCTTATATTTGATTATAAATTAAAACAAAGGCTTATCATAAAGCTACCTAAACTGAACACCGTGGCTGAAAAAATAAAAGTTTTGTATGTGGATGATGAGCCGGAGAACCTGGTAGGTTTTAAGGCATCATTAAGGCTTGATTATCAAATTTTAACCGCAGTAAATATACCCAATGCCATAAGTTACCTGGATAACGATCCTGAAATCAGGATTATTTTTTGCGACCAGCGAATGCCGGGTAAAACCGGGGTAGATTTTTTTGAAGAAATCAGGATTACCCATCCTCTTCCTGTACGTATTATGCTCACAGCTTATACTGATGTTGAGTCGATAATTGATGCTATAAATAAAGGGCACATATTCAGGTATGTAAAAAAGCCATGGATAGAAGCTGATATCATCTGGGCTATAGACGAGGCCAATAAATTTTACATGGCCAATTCAATGCTTGCAATTAAAAATGAAGAGTTACAAAAAGCCTATAATGAACTAAATAAGTTTGCTTATAGTGTTAGTCACGATATCAGGGGGCCTTTATCAGGGATCTTAGGAGCAATTAATCTTGCAAGGGATATAGATGATATTGAAGAGATGAAAGAGATGCTGTTTTTAATGGAGAAATCAGTGACAAAACTGAATACTTATGTTTTGAGCATGCATGATTATTATAGCTTACAGAGAGGGGAGTTAAAAATAACAGAAATTGATTTTTGGGAAATTATTAATGAACTGAAATCCATATATACTGTAAATTCAAAAATAAATGACGTAGCGTTTAAAGTGAATGTTAAGCAGAACGAAGTTTTTTTCAGCGATAAGGCCCCGTTAAGGCTCATTTTAAATAACCTGTTATCAAACGCATTTAAATACCAGGATAAAAACAATGAAAATAAATCTGTTGAGGTGGATATTGAGGTAAAGGAAGGCAAGGCAGTAATTTATGTAAAAGATACCGGAATAGGTATTTTAGCAAGCCATCTTGGGGAAATATTCAATCTTTTTTTTCGCTCAAATTCCCTGGAAGTAGGGTCTGGTTTCGGATTATATAACGTGAAAAGTGCATTAGTAAAATTAAACGGTCAAATTGAAGTCGACTCTGTTTTGCACCAGGGAACAACTTTTAAAGTAACAATTCCATCTACCTGATGATAAAAGAATTTTCATTTATAATTATTGACGATAGTGAGCTTGATTGCTTTGTCACAAAAAAATTCCTGGAGCGTACTAATAAAAACTTTAGTATTGAAACTTTTCATAATGCAGAACAGGCGCTGGAAGGAATTAGTGAAAGCCAGAATGAGGATGGTAAACTTCCCACTATAATTTTGCTTGATTTACAAATGCCGCGCATGAATGGCTTTAAGTTTGTTGAAGAGTTTGAAAAGCTTTCGCCTGAAATTCAAAAGAATTACATAATTATTATACTAACTGTATTATCACCTGCAAGGGATCCTAATAACTTACACAAGATATTTACTTATAAAAAAATAAATAGTATTGTGGAAAAACCCCTTACAAATGAAAAACTAATTTCTTTACTCGGCGAGGTAAGATCAGACAGCAATAAATAAATGGTTAGGAAAGCAGCTTTTGTCTTAACAAAAACTCTAATTGCTCATTAGATACTTCCAGCTTTTCGTTTGTTTCTTTTAGCTGGGCCCTTTCAAGATACTTTGCATAAGCCGATTGTATAGTTAAATCCAACTCTTCTTCATTCCATGGTTTGGTGAGGTAATGAAAAATTTTCCCCTTATTAACTGCATCCACTACTGCTTCCATATCAGCATAACCTGTCAAAAGAACCCGCATCGGCTCAGGATGCTTTTCTAATACTTTTTCTAAAAATTCAACGCCTGTCATTTCTGGCATCCGCTGATCAGTAATAATAATATGCACCAAATTTTTTTCTAAAATTTCTAAAGCCCTATCGCCGCTAAGCGCAGTAAGTACATTGTATTTTATCCGGAAGGTAGCCTTGAATGAAAATAAATTATTTTCTTCATCATCTACGTAAAGTATAGTTATTTTATTTGACGACATATTATTTAACTTTAATTGTAACCATGTATTACTAAACTATAATAGTTTCATAACCTAAATATCCTGATTGTTTTGATAAGTTAGTTGTACAGGTATAGGCTGCAAGAAATACCAGCCACCAGCCATTTAGTAAAAGCTATTATTGCTTTCTTAATCCCTTTTATTCTCCATTATCATCTGTTTCCTTAATCTCATCATCTTTCTTCGCCTTGCCTAAACGGATCTTCGGGTTTGCCTGTGTGCCGGTTATGGTCATCGGGATACCGAAAATCCCAAACGGAGGCAGGCCAAGCCTGAACTGCAGGTTAAGCACATTATCAAAGCTTACCTGCCCCGAAAATTTTAGCCGGAAACCAGCCATGCGCATTTTAGTTTGTTTTATGGTGATGATATTGTTAGCTATAGTTGTTTCTATATTAACTTTTGAAACATCGCCGCTATCAATTTTATGATCGGTTTTATTACTCACCGCGCCAAAAAGCTTAAAGCCATGTACCTGAACTTTCTTAACAGACAGCACCCCGCCGCCCTTTAACGATGGATAAACCGGCTGCATATTGCTGTTGAGCCTGCCGCTTAGTTTATAATCAAGTGATACCTGGCCCTCTGCGCCTTTTGCTGAAGAGGCCATATCATGGAATAGTTTGATCTCATTATATGCCCTTTTTATATCAAATTCCTTAGCGCTGATGTGGTAATCAAATATAGCCTTTTTTGTGTTCAGGCTGCTGTAGGTCGCATCCATAGTTACCGGGGCATCAATTATAGTAAATCCGGTTTGTTTTAAAACGATATTACCGTTAGTAACGGCCATTTGTCCTTTGGCGTCCTTTATTACCATCCCATTATATTTTACCTTCTTTACATCGGCTGAAAAGTTCAGATCTAGCGTTTTAGGTACCATTATAACACCCGACGCAGCCGAACCGGGGTGGCCGCTTTGCGTAGGAGAGGTACTGGCAAAAGCCATAAAATCATCTGCCACAATATTGGGGCTGCCAAAATTTAAATCGCCTTTAAGTGTGGCTCCCGGCTTGGTTGCATATTCAATTACATTTGAAAGTGCACCGTTTAATGTAATTACCGATTTGCCATAGGTGGCTTTAAAAGCATCAAACAGCATCTTATCCTGCTTAAAACTAAACTTGCCGTTATTGATTAAAAATGGTTTCGGGAAAAGATCAGAGGTAAGTGTAAGATCTTTAACCTCCATTGTGCCGGAGTTATTGAGCTTTGCATAATTCCCGGCCGCCGCATCGCTTTGTTTGCCTTTTAATGAGAGGCGGGTTTTTATCTGCCCTTTTACATTGTAACCTTTAATGGCAAATACCTGGTAGATACTGCCAACGTCCAAAGTACCTGACGAGGCGATTTTATAATCAATATTATCGAAATTTTTCAGATCGGCGTTAAATGCAAATGGCTTACCCTCAAACACAAACGAAACCGGTTTTATCTTAACATTAATTCCTGCCAATGAACCGCTACTATTGGTGATATTTGTATTTACCTGTATGTTTTGAATAGGGTGAGGGTAGTATTTTGTTTGTATCGACCCGTTTTGCAGCACAATATTCACATTGGTAACCGGAAAGATCTTTTTAGCCGGCAAATACTTCCCTTTAGTTTGCAGATCAGCCGCCAGGTTGCCTGCAAGTGATACGCCAAGGCTATCAATAGGATATACCTTCTTAATATCAGCCAAATCAAATTTAGCCTGTAAACCGGCATTCATCGGGAAGCCGGGTTCGGCGTTCATTTTAAAGTGACCCTTAATAAAGTTTTCAAGTACGTTAGCGTTTAAATTATCTATCTCAAAACTGGTATGCTGATAACTATTATCAGGGCATGCGGCGTTCATATTAAAGCTGATATTTTTAACCGCCTCAGGCAAGCTTGCATATTTAATATACCCGTTGTTGAAAGTTGATTTAACACTAAATTTTGGGATGCTGGTAATAACAGTATCAATTTTTGGATGGATCCCTTTTGTGCGCTTAATGCCCGTAGCATATTTGCCCTGTGCGAGTAAATGCAAAGAATACTGGCCTTTCAGGCTTACTGTTTTTATACCAAAGGTTTTGTTCCATTTTTCAAGGTCAAGCTCAGTATTTAGTTTAGCATATATTAAAGGTGCCTTAGTGCCTTTAATTCTGACGACAGAATTTAAATAATCTTTACCCATATTAAAGTGCAGCGAATCTAAATTAACCTGCAAACTATCCGGATCAAGGCCAGGGAGTTCGGTGTTAAAATCCATGTACAGGTTGCTAACCGGCGATGGCGATTTTCGATTATTTATGTAGCCGTTACGGATCTTAATATTTAAGCTAAGGCTGGGCAGTGTGCTATCGGCAGCATTGTATAAACCTGCCAGTTTAAGTTTTATATTACCGGTGCCTTTTACATCGGTTTTTTCCAGCCATTTTAAATACTCAGGTGGTAAAGCCGTTACAATGTCGTGCAGGTCACTGTCGTCCGAACTTACATTAAAATCCATGCTGTAACCATTTTTTAAAAATGCAAATTTTCCTATAAAATTAACCGGTAATTTATTGAGCATCAGGTTATTTTTCTGGAAAAAGAATGCCAGCGACCTGGTGTTTATTTTGGTGATCAGATCGGCATTTAGCTTTTTTGAAAGCACGTAAGGCACATCAAAATAATAAAAATCAACCGATTCCATTTCGGTATGGGTGTATAGATCAAACACGTCTTTAGTCAAATCGCCCTTACCTGTGTAGTTAAACCCCCGGGCAACAAATTTCATAGGCAGCGAGCGGTCGTTGTAAACTAACCGGCTGTTTTCAATCAAAATTTGGTTAATACCTAATGATGCACTGCTGGTATCAGCGGGTGACGATTCTTTTGCATTTTTGCCCTTATATACATTGTAATTTACATGGCCGGCGCTGTCTGATTGGATATTAATAAAAGCGTTGGTCAGGAATATTTTGTTTATGGTAAGCTTTTTTTGAAACAGGGTACTCAAATCAATACCAAACGAAACTTCTTTGGCAGCAACCAGCGTGTCTTTTTGAAATGGGGCGCTTCCCTTAAGATCAAGGTCATACAAGGTAAGCGTCAAATTTGGGAAATGCTTAAAGAAAGACAGGCCTGTTTTTGAAAATTCCAATTGCCCGTTGATACTGCCATTGGCCCATTGCTTTATTTTATTACTAACCGTTTGCGGAAATAGATAAGGCAATGCAAATAAAAGTACAACAAGGCTCCCAATGATTACACCAGTTATTTTTAAAGATTTGAATATGTTTTTTTTGATGGATGGGCTCATAAATTTTATTTGTGACCGGCAAAAATCAGGTTGACCAAATCTTGACTTTTTAAATTTAATACAGCTAAAATAAGGAAACAAACTGCAACCCCGGCGCTAATTTTAAATATTAACATTGGGTTAAAGTTAAAAGCAATAAGAAATTTTTACCAATACTGTAATATGAAGAGCTATCGATTAAATATTACGCATGTATAGTTATATGTATATCATATGTGCATTAGCATGTATAATTATACAATAATATTTACACATGCATAAATAGCGGGTAAAACATTGTTTTTTACAATATGTAAATTGGTATTTTTATATAATATTTTAGTCCTTTTGATAAATTATTTAAATAATTAATTATCATGGCAGAACTTAAAAAAAGCCCGGAAAACAGCCTTTTTGACAAAAACACGCCAATAGGTTTTAAAGACAAAAGTACCCCAATAGGATTTACAGAAAACCCCATGGAGATTAACGCTGTAGAAGATCCTGAGGTACCTGGTTCTGATGAAAGCTCACCGGAACAAGCGGCAGAATAAGTAAAAACTTACGCGGTTTTATTAGCCCATTCTTGCGGGCAACAATTATTCAACTTAATCAAAGCATCTCACCAAAAAAATGATTTGCATTCACCTTTTTTGGCTTCTTGCAACTAATTTATATGGGTCAGCCTATACGGTTAATTCTTTGAGACTGCATTTTGGGCAGCCTTATAATGATACTTTGAAGGTGAAGACGTTAGTAAACAAAAGCAAACGTATTCAGTCATTGAGGCCGGATAGTGCCTTAATATATGCGCAGCAAGGATTGGATGAATCAAGAGTTATTGGTTACAGCAAAGGAGAGGGAGATTGTTTGAACCGGCTAGGTGTTGTGTTGATGCAAAATGGAAAATATGACAGGGCGCTTTCCTATTTCCTTACCTCATTAAAAATAAGAGAAAAAATTAATGACCAGTCAGGTGTTTCAGCAAGTCTGAATAACATTGGTATCATTTACTCAAATCAAAATGATAATAAAAAAGCATTGGCATACCATTTTAAGGCTAAACAAATTGCAGAATCAATTCATGATAAAAAAAGCTTAAGCGCCATACTTTCAAATATTGGCAATTGTTACATCAAACTCAACAAGATAGATTCGGCATTGAATTTCGAAATGCAGGCATATGCCATACAGCATACAATAAAGGATAATACCACGTTACAAATTACCTTATCAATTTTAGGTGATATTAATTATAAAATGGGGCATCAGACGCTTGCTCTTGATTATTATAGGCTGAGCGTACAGTATGCCATAAAAAACAGTGATAAGAGCGGGCTGGCAGATACTTATAACAGCATTGCTAAATTTTATAAAAGCGCAGGGCAGGTTGATTCAAGTATATTTTATGCCGGTCGCGCCCTTGATGCAGCTAAAAGAAGCCAATACCCTGAAGGTGTTTTTAATGCCAGCGACTTGCTAACCCAACTTTATGCCGGTATAAATGAGCATTTTGAACTAACATATCTTAAAACCTCCATGGCTGCAAAAGACAGTATGTTTAACGCGGAAAAAATAAAGCAGATACAAACATTAAGTTTTAATGAAGCTGCCCGGCAGCAGGAGATTAAAGAGGAGAAGAAACGGGAGGCAGATGAAAGGAGCATTAACCTGCAATTAATTGCTATAGCAATATTTATTCCCATGTTTTTTTTATTGTTAATGCTGTTAAGCAAAAGCCACACGCATCCAAAGGTAATTGAGTTTATGGGTGTTGTTTCGCTTTTATTGGTTTTTGAATTTATTACATTGTTTATTCATCCTTTTATTCAAATGATCAGCAATCACCTGCCCGTACTTGAATTAGTTATCCTGGTCGCATTAGCTGCAATATTGGTCCCAATGCATCATAGGTTAACTCACTGGTTAAAAGAAAAGCTTGTTCATTCAAACCCTCATATCCAGGAAAAAAATAAGGCGGTCAAGCCGGCAGAAAAGAAAATGGTTGCAAAAAGGCCCCATTGAATCAATTTTCAATAAGACCTTTTTGTAACCGGGCGTAAATTGCCTATAGCTCAGCAATATTATTAGTGTTGCCCATATTAAAATTTTCGGTTTTAATTAGGTGCAATACATTTAAAGTGGCAGTGCTTAAAAAAGATGACTGGGTATACTGCAGGCTGCCTTCTGTAATATCACCGGTAAGGCTGGCCTTAGCGGTGTCATTTAAAGAGATGCTGGCTGCAAAAGCATCAATATTTAGATAGGCTGACGCATTATTAAATAGCTTGACATTCAGATCGATAGCCGAAAGCTTGCCAAATGATTTTACTACGGCATTATCAAATACGCTTAACTTTTGAAGTTGGTTAGCGGTAACCCATACTGTAAGTTTTTGAGCACTGTACGATGAAATGCGCAACACTCCTTTGTTATCTTGTATCAATGCATTATCTGAGTAGTATTTGTTATAAACCTTTACCTGGTCGGTGGTTCCGGTTGATACGTAAAGCTCAACGTTGCCGTATATTTCAATTTCGTTGATATTGCTTAAATCTGTTAAAATAGTGCTTTCTTCGGTGTTGCGGGCGATAGCGTAAGTTGACTGGCTGAAACCAAATATGGTCGCAAACAGGATGGCGATGGTTAAAATTGATGTTTTCATTTTCTTATTATTTAAGTAGTTGATTTATGTTTGTTGTTTTCAATGTTCAAAGCAACGATCATTTCAGTGTTCAAAAAAACAGAATAGACCATAGACTAAAGGAAATAGACAAATGCCTGAAATTAATCGCCTGGAGGTATCGGACTGATCTATAGGGTGATTTAAATGGCTTTATCATGCAGGAAAGCAGGTTTATCGGTATTTTATCCCTGCTGGTCGGTTGTTGTTATCTGATAAAAAGTTTTACCTACTTTTTACACTTTTTAAAATATTTTAAAAAGGCTGCAAAT
Source organism: Mucilaginibacter sp. (assembly GCF_028288225.1). Taxonomy (GTDB): domain Bacteria; phylum Bacteroidota; class Bacteroidia; order Sphingobacteriales; family Sphingobacteriaceae; genus Mucilaginibacter. Next base: position 138,103 of record NZ_JAQBOC010000057.1, on the reverse strand, counting down.
TTTCATAAATCACTTATATTTACTACCTCATTTATAACCTAATAATTATTCTATGCGTTATTTTCTTGTTATTCTTATGGCAGTTTTTTCATTAAACCTGGCTGCTAAACCTGCTGATGAACCAAAGTTTAATACTCATGATTTAAGTATAACCTGGGAAGCCCTGCAAAATAATTATCAAAATAAGTCACAGGCGTTAAATGCCATAACCATTACCAATAATGGCAAAGCAACATTTCCTGCCACCGGGTGGAAAATGTATTTTAACTCCGCCCGTTTAATTGCTGCGCAAACCGTTACCGGCAATGCCACCATCAAATTTATAAACGGCGATCTTTTTAGCCTAACCCCAACAGCCACTTTTCCTGATTTAAAACCGGGGCAATCAGTTCGGATAGAGCTTGTTGATGAAGACCCGGTAATTACCGTTACCGATGGCCCTGAAGGTTTTTACGTAGTTTGGGATAATCAACCGGATAAGGGATACAATACGGGTGCCTTTACAATTAAACCATTTAAGCCTAATTATCCGGGGTTGATAACTCCATCCATAATTTATGATCGGAATAAAAATATAACTGATATACCGGAGCAGCAGCTAACGAAAGTGTTTCCCACGCCGGTGAGTTATAAAGAAACGGGCGGGAGCTTCGTTTTATCAGCCGGGGTGCACTTTGAGGCTGATACAAAATTTCAAAATGAACTTACATTATTAAGGGAGGCAATTACTCCGCTCACCGGTGCGAAGACTGCGGCATCATCAAATAGTATAAATATTAAATTTAAAGATGGTTTAAATGCTGAGGGATATGAACTGAATGTTGAAGCAGGTTCTATTACCATTAATGCATCAACACGTGCTGGTGCTTTCTACGGCATTCAATCCTTAAAAACGCTAATTCCTCCTTCAGCATATGCTCGCCCGCAAAAACAGATTCAAATCCCATGTGTTGAAGTAAAAGACGAGCCACGCTTTGGTTATCGTGCTTTTATGCTTGATGTTGGCCGTAACTTTCAGCCTAAAAAAGAAATTTTCAGGGTGCTTGATATTTTGGCGTTGTACAAAATAAACGTATTCCGCATGCATTTAACCGAGGATGAAGGCTGGCGTTTGGAAATGCCATCATTACCGGAGTTAACCGAAGTTGGCGCAAAACGAGGGCATACTTTAGATAGCAAACATTTTTTACCACCATCGCATGGCTCAGGCGGCGAAATTGATAATAAAACCGGCACAGGCTTTTACACCAGGGCTGATTATATTGAGATCCTGAGATATGCCGGCAAGCTGCATATTATGGTCATCCCCGAAATTGAAGCCCCAGGTCATGCGCGTGCTGCCATTAAATCAATGAATGCCCGTTATGACCGCTTAATAGCAGAAGGTAAAAAAGCCGAAGCTGAAAAATATTTACTTTATGATCCGAATGATAAATCGGAATACAGCACAGCGCAATACTGGACTGATAATGTGATTGATGTTTCGCTGCCATCAACCTATAACTTTGTTGAAACTGTTATAGGCGATATTGTAAGCATGTACAAAGATGCCGGCGTTCCCTTAAAAACAATACATTTTGGGGGCGACGAGGTACCCGCCCATGTTTGGGAAAAATCTCCGGCGTACTTAGCCTTAAAAACTACACATCCCGAAATTAAAAGCACTGCCGACTTGTGGTATTATTTTTATGGCAGGGTAAACCAGCTGGTGAAAGCAAAAGGGCTTTACCTATCGGGATGGGAAGAAATGGCATTGCGTAAAACAGTGCTTGATGGTACCCCGGTTTATGTACCCAACCCTGATTTTATGCCCGAGCATTTGCAGGCTGAAGTTTGGAACAATACACTGGGTGGCGGTAACGAAGATTTGGCCTATAGGTTGGCAAACGCAGGCTACAAAACTGTGCTTACCTGCGTTACCAACTTCTACTTTGATATGGCCCACTATAAATCATTTGATGAGCCAGGTTATTACTGGGGCGCATTCTCTGATATTGATAAGCCTTTCTCTTTTATCCCTTATGATTATTTTAAAAACTCAAAGGTGGACAGGGACGGCCTGCCGCTAAACCGGAATATTTTTATAGGCAAGCAACGCCTTACTGACTATGGCAAAAGCAATATTTTAGGCTTGCAAAGCGCTGTTTGGGGCGAGAATATAAAAAGTACCGAACGCCTTGAATACATGCTATTACCAAGGGTATTGGGTTTTGCCGAGCGCGCCTGGAGCCAGGATCCCGCCTGGGCAACCGAAAAAGATGTCGCAAAAAGTGATTCCCTTTACCAAAAAGATTGGGTAAATTTTTTAAATGTATTAGGAAAAAGGGAATTACCCCGTTTAAGCTATTACAACGGCGGCTATAATTACCGTTTACCAAAACCGGGTGTTGCTTTACAAGATGGTAAGTATGTTGCAAATATTCAGTTCCCGGGTTTAATCATCCGCTATACAACAAACGGTAAAGATCCTGATACAAAAAGCGCACTATATAACGATGTTGTTACAATAGATAAAAGCACTGTGAAATTTAAAGCATTTGATACTAAAGGCCGTGGGGGCAACGTTTCAGAATCTGTTACTCCCTAACAAAAACGTAACATGGGCATGTGAGGGTGCCTTTGTTATATTCTATTTTTAAAACCCTGCGTTAAAGCCAATGAAATAATTGCGCAGCGGCGCAGGGTTATAAAATCTGTTACCAACAGCGTTTAAATCATTCCCCAAACTGTATTTTTCATTAAGCAGGTTACCTGCACCAGCGAATATTTCGAACTTGCTTTTGCGGTTAATGGTAAATTGCCACCCTGCTTTGGCCTGTAATAAATTATAGTGCGATGCAAAAACGGTATTAGCATCGGTAAGCGGGATGCGGCCGGTATAATTATGTTCAATAAAAATGTAAAGGCGCTCAGGAAATTTAACCTGTATGCTCGAAACAATTACCTGCCCCGGAACCCCTGTTAACTTATTGCCGGAGTAATTGGCAGTTGCATCATGATAGTCGCCGCTAAAAGTAAATTTGTTGAGCGTTACCGATTCATTAAACTGCAGTCCCCTTATAAAGCCCGAATTATTCTGGCGGATGATCCAATCGGAAAAATATAGCTCAATACCTGGTTGATGGGTGCCGCCGGCATTAATATAGTATTCGGTTTCATCAGGATTTAATCGAAGTACAATAGCATTCTGCAATACATAATAAAACACGGAAGCATCCAGAAACATACTTTCATCAGCATTCCGTAAGCGGAAACCTGTTTCATAGTTCCAGCCGTATTGCGCTTGTAAATTTGTGTTGATGATATTATCTGTAGGCCTGATTTCGGCAGTAGTAGGTGTAGAGTAACCGCGACTAACAGAGGCTCGCCATATAAAATTATTAGTCACATCATATGACAAAGCTATCCTTGGCATCAACTGTGGTGTAAAATGCCTGTTTGTAAAACCGGCTTCGGCATTAGGGTAAACATTTTTGAAATCATAATCATAAAAATTCAGGCTCAAAGCTGCTTCCGCATGCCAGCGGTTATACAGATCAAACCCATACCGGGTAAAAAAGAAATGCTGGTTGGTATTGATCTTGTCAAGTGTTTGAGCAGTATCTCTTACGCCTTTATTGTTGCCATAATTATTAATATCGGCATTGGTTTGCTGCCATTCAAGCCCTAAATTTAGCTTCCAGCCATAATCGGTGTGCTTTTCGCTGCTCAACTCAAAGTAGGTGCGCAAGCCATAAGTGCTCTCATAGCGTTGCTCGTAATTAGTTATAAAAGGATTGGAAAAATCAACATAAGAACCAAAAACAGAAAGTACATTGCGGAGTCTGTCGTTTATATGCAGCTCATTTACCACGCCGCCTAAAAGCATTTTGGTAGTAATGCCTATTTTTTGATCAATGGCGCCCGGCACAAATTTTGTAGGCAGCCGTGCCGACCGCGGATCGGCCTGGTATTGAGTCAATGTAAGCCCGCCGGGTGTTTGGTAATTTAAATCTGAGTAAAAGGCAAGCGCACGCAACTCATCTTTGCCATTATAGGTCCACCGGTTTGCCGCCTGTATAAAATGGCGCTGCATATAGCTGTGCTGGCGATAGCCGCCATAGCTTTCATAGCCCTGGTTTAAATTGAAACGGTAGTTACCGCTTTGATTTTGCAAAGCAGCATTTTCATGCACCAACCCGTACGAGCCGCCATTTAAACCCAGCGATACAAAATTGCTATCCTGGTGCAGATTAACCGGGCTTAGCAAAACAACCCCGCCTGAATTGGCTCCAAACAAACTGCCATCAGGGCCCTTTAGTATTTCAAGGTGATTGACGCTGTTGATATCAATGGCGTTCAAATAGGTATTTCCGCCTGCATCAGTAAGCGGAATTTCATCGTAATAGATCTTTACGTCCCTTATCCCAAACGGTGAACGCAGCAGGCTCCCCCTGATTGATAACCGGTAACTGCCCGGTGATCTTTCCTCAGCACGGATACCAGGCACACTGTTTAATGCTGAAACGAATGAATTATCGGGTTGCAGGCTTAACTGTGCTTTGCTGACAACACTTACAGATGCGGGCACACTTAGCAAAGGCTGATCAGATAAATATCCTTTGATGATTACTGGTGCCAGCTGTTTTATAGTATCCTTTTTGGGAGAGACAGGGGCGTTTTGTGCATTAACCCCTGACGCAATAACAAGGGTAAAAAATAAGCTAAGGCAATGTTTTATCATAGGAGTTAAGAAGAACAAAAATAACGTATTTTTTATTAAGTCCTTACTGCCCCGGATGGGGCTTTACAATGCCGCCAGGAGCAATACTCGTATTTTGCCGTAGACTATAAACCCTTCTTCTCTAAAAGATATAATTTATGCCCACCTGCTTATTGGTCTTGTTCAATTGGAAATAGCCGCGGTTGGTGGTTCCGCCCGAGGTTAAGTAATTAAAATAAACCTCCCATTTTTTGTGTAATTGTATTCCGGCTTTTAATAATCCCCGTGTATCAAATTGAACAAAGTCATAATTATTATCTCCGAGAAAAGGAGTATTAGGATCCTGGCTTCCGTAGTTTACATTGCTATAGAATGAATTTGCTAACGCAATGCCAATCCCGCCATAAAATTTAAAATTATCGGCATTGTAAAAATTATAAATTACTTGAGGTGTAAACGAAATTCCAAGCTCGTTATATGAAGCTCTTACACCAATGTATGGATATACTTTATTTTGATATAATGAGCTGTATTTTGCTAAAGAAACTAATAATTCTCCGCGAAAAACCAATTTGCCTGTATTTGGGTCTGCCGGAACGCTAATTCCAAATGATAACGCAGGTAAATAAGATGTGTATGGCCTGCCGCCGCTTCCATAAAACGGCGATGCGGAAGATGAGGATGTTGTAGTGGCATTCAGTGCTGCTCCCAAATAAAAATTGTGTTTATCATAATCAGTATTAGTTTGACCTGATGTAAAAAAAGGGATAAAAAACAGAAATATTCCGAGCTTGTAAAAATGTTTCATCGTTGTACCGGTTTTATATTACTTAGCTGCCTGGTTAATTTTTTTAACAACCTGAACAAGATTATATTCCCTGTAACCTGCTTCTTCAAGGGCTCTTTGCAACCACGGCGACAGTGCATCATATTTTATAGCCAGTGTAAACAGTTGTTTCATATAAGTATCTTCATTTACTGTCCGGCCGTCATGTGTTATGGTTACAATCTTCATGTCATAATAAAGCCTGTAAACCAGTTCAGCCGGTGCAAAGCCAGGTTGTTCGCCAATGAAATAGCGGGATTTAAGTGCATCAGAATATGAATAAAGTGAAAGGTTTTTCCCCTTTTGCAGTACTTGTAAAAAAACAGTGGCCACCTTAAAGCTGGTATCTCTAAATTCAATCATGCGGTCTTCACTGGTATTATCCATAGAGATAAAGCCCTCGTATCTTTTATAAGAAGTAATTTTATCGATGCTAAAAAAATCGATATCGTTAACAGATAGTTTTTCAACTGTATTTCCTGTAAGTGGTTTAAATCTTATATAATCCGGATTAAGGTCCCAGCCCCTGTAATCAATATAGCCACGAGCGGTGTCTCCTTTTAAATTCACTATATAGCCCGGTTTATAATGGCTTTGGGCTAATGAAAATAATGGGAATAGAAATACAATAGCGAATAATTTGTAATAAAATTTCATGATTTAAGGTTTGGATAAGGCAATAATTTATTTAAACTTATAATTTACACCTACCTGGAATGAGCTTGTGTTTAAACGGAACACATAATCGTCAGATACTGGGCCGGCAAATAAATAATCGAAAGAAAAATCAAGTTTATCGTTTATTATAAATCCGGCTTTTGCCATTACAGGTATGCTGAATGTATTTAAATTAAACGGATCGGCTGATGTTGGTACCGTACTTCCATCTTTGTTGTCAATATATTTTTTACCAAAGGATTTATATTTAGTTAATTCAATGCCCCCGCCGGCATAGATTTTAAGTTCTTTAGCATTATAAAAATTGTATATAATTTGTGGTGATAATGCAACCGCCAGGTTAGTGTAACCGTAGGTTATGTTTACATAAGGCGAAAATTTATTGTCATATACTGAATTATATTTAATTGCTGTAACTGAAAGCTCAAATCTGAAAGATAACTTTTTGGTATTGGGGTTGACAAATATGTTAATGCCTGCTTTAGCAACCGGCAAAATGGATGTGTTTGATTTACCACCGGCGGCCAGGTAACTGCCGCCGGCTGATGGGGTAGTTGTACCAACATTTATCCCAATACCGCCATAAAAATAACTTGCAGTTTGATCATCGTATTTACTTTTAAATTCATCTTTAGATATGTTATTTATCTTGCTTGTAATTAATAGCAGAATGGGTTTTTGATAGTCGGCTTTTTCCAAATTATGCGCAAGGTCATCATTTAAAGCATTATACTTAATTGCAAGTGCATTTAATTGCTTTAAATAGGTTTCATCAGTATAAGTTTTTTCTGTGCCGCTTGCATCATTGGCCTGGTAAATACGGTATACCAACTCTTTAGGCTTAAAATCAGGACTATCCCCTATAAAATACCGTGATTTAAGGTTGTCGCTATAAGCGTAAAGCGCTACATTTTTACCTTTTTGCAATACTTTTAAAAAAACCTCACCTATTTTAAAGCTGGTATCTTTCCCGGTAGTTAAACGGTCGGTGTTTACAACATCCATACTAATTGGGCCCGAATATTTTTCATATGCTTCAAAGCCGTTGATATTGAAAAAGCTTATTTCATCGGGTGTGTATTTTTGCCCTTTATTATCGCTTAACATCTTTTTAAATGAAATAGCATCAGGGTTGCTATTCCATTCCCGGTAATTAATAAAGCCATGTAGTGTGTCACCTTTTAGGGTAACCAGGTAGCCGGGCTTATAATTTGATTGGGCTAATGAAAATAATGGGAATAGAAATACAATAGAAAATAATTTGTAATAGGGTTTCATTTGGTTATGGGGTTTAATCGGCGCTGAATATATAAATTATATTTAAACTAATCCTTTTTCTGATTAAGACTAATCATAAATTGATCTTTTATTATTGTAGTCTTAGTATATCGCGTACTTTTAAGCATGCATCACGAACATCATTTAAAAAGCTCAGATACCATCCGCGATATTGTTATAGGCATGTCTGACGGATTAACCGTTCCCTTTGCCCTTGCCGCAGGCTTAAGCGGTGCGGTAAACTCATCAGGCATTGTAGTAACTGCCGGGATTGCTGAAATTGTTGCCGGCTCTATTGCCATGGGGCTTGGCGGTTTTTTAGCCGGGCGCACAGAATCAGATCATTACGCTTCTGAACTAAAACGCGAATATGATGAAATTGACCGTGTGCCCGAAGAGGAGAAGTTTGAGGTTAGAGAAGTATTTGCGGGCTTTGGCCTTTCTGAAAACCTGCAACATCAAATTGCCGATGAAATGGCAAAGGATAAACATAAATGGGTTGATTTTATGATGCGGTATGAACTGGGGCTTGAAAAGCCTATGGCCAACCGCGCTACGCAAAGTGCAATTACCATTGGTGTTTCATACATTGTTGGTGGTATTATACCGCTATCACCCTATTTTTTTGAAAGCAATTCACAAATTGCCTTATACTATTCATGCGCAATAACAATGGTTTGCTTATTTGTATTCGGTTTTTTTAAGAGCAAAGTTACAGGGCAGCCAGCATTTACAGGTGCAATAAAGGTACTGTTTATAGGCGCCCTTGCAGCAGCAGCAGCATTTTTAATGGCGAAACTAATTAATGCGGCTTAGGATTGCTTCAGGGAAAAATATCAACCGAATTTATTTGTGAGAGACCATGATTTGATCGCTACCTCGCATCCTAACTATGGGTTCCCAAATTCACTAATAATAAGTCGTTTTTGCAAATTACCGTTCAAGCATTGGGTAATTAAATTACTTTTGGGATGAAACCAATTATTTTACAGTAGTTTACCCCGTTAATGAAAGCTATTTGGCTTAAGCTATTTTTACTGGTAACCGGCATAGCCTTTACCATCCAAAGCCACGCACAGGTTTGTACAGGGAGCCTGGGCGATCCTGTTATTAGCGAGGATTTTGGGTCAGGAGCAAACCCGGGAACTCCCTTAGGGGGCAATGTAACAAATTACAACTACTTTGGCAGAGATTGCCCCAATGATGGAAGCTATACCATTGTAAGCAGAACGAACGGCTGTTTCGGCAATACCTGGCACGTTTTAACACAAGATCATACCGGGAATCCTAATGGATACATGATGGTAGTTAATGCATCCAACGATCCCGGGTTATTTTACACCCAAAAAACTGAAGCCGGCCAGTTATGCCCTGGTACTACCTATGAGTTTGCCGCTTATATAACTAACCTGATCATCCCATCGGCATGTAATGGTCAATCAACAAAACCTAATATTACATTTTCAATTGAAACACTTGCCGGTGATGTGCTTAAAACATATAACACAGAAGACATTCCGCCAACGGATGATGTTGTCTGGAAAAAATATGGCACATTTTTCACTTTACCGCCGGGTGTTACCAGCGTTGTTGTAAAAATGATAAACAATGCGCCCGGTGGATGCGGGAATGACCTGGCTTTGGATGATATTACCTTTCGTGCCTGCGGCCAGGTGATCCAGGCTGGTTTTGGATCTTTTAACGGCTCACCGGAGCAGGACGTATGCTTAGGAGATAACACTACAGTTACCTTAAAAGCTAAAGTTGACGGCAACCCGGTATATCAATGGCAGTATAATACCGGTGGCAATAATTGGGCCGACATACCGGGAGCTAATTCCGACACCTATATAAGGCCTCCCGATAATGCTGTTTTAGGAACACATTTATACCGGGTGGGCATTGTGGTAAATGGCGGGGATATTTCCTCGCTTAACTGCAGGGTTTACTCACTGCCGTTAACCGTTACGGTAATTCCGCTTCCTGTAGCTACAGCTATTACACCACAAACTTTTTGCGAAGGATCGACATTAACATTAACCGCTTCGGGCGGAGTTACGTATATGTGGTCGGCGCCAAACCTGGCGCCAACTTTGCAAAACCCGCTGGTTATTAATAATATTACCCTGGCAGATGCAGGCACTTACACAGTTGTACCAATATCAGCCCAAAATTGCACAGGGGCGCCTGTAAACGTGCAGGTTAGCATTATTCCAAAGCCGGTAGCGAATGTAATTACCGTTGCGCCTATATGTGCCGGCGAACACACACAGCTCGGCGCATCGGGCGGGTTGCATTACAAATGGACACCATCAACCGGGCTTGATCATGATGACATGCCAAACCCGGTAGCCACACCGCTGGTGACAACCATCTACAGTGTTGATGTGAGCAATGATTATTGTACCGATACCAAATCAATAACAGTAACCGTAAATCAAAATCCGGTAGCCGATGGCGGTGGGGATAAGAATATATTTAAAGGGCAGTCGGTAAAGTTAAACGGAACGGTAAAAGGAGACCAGATCACGGGTATTTCATGGTCGCCAACAACTGCGCTTGACAATCCTGCATCTGCTACGCCAGTTGCCAGCCCTACTGATGATATTGCTTATATTATGACAGTAACATCGCAAAATTGCGGTATTTCTGTCAGCGGTCCTGTTTTTGTAAAGGTTTACAAAAAAATAATTATCCCAAATGCTTTTTCGCCAAATGGCGATGGTATTAATGACCAATGGAACATTGAAGCCTTATTTACCTACCCTGAAAGCTTAACCCAGATTTTTGACCGGTATGGAAAAAGGGTTTACCAAAGCATGGGCTATTCAAAAGCCTGGGATGGTACTTACAATGGCACGGCTTTGCCCGAGGGTACTTATTATTATGTTATCGATCTGAAAAACAAGACGCCGAAGCTTTCCGGCTGGGTGTTTATTGTGAAGTAAGTGGATAATTGAGTGAGTGGTTGATTGAGTTGATTAAGTGAGTGGTTAGTATATTCTAAGCTGGTGTAATCACCTTTGACAAGATCAGTGTAATCAAAACAAACAAAATCAGTGCAATCAAAATAAAATAAACTTATCCATCTGCTCTTCTGTAAACTTTAGCGTATCATTCTGAAAAAGGTTGTTATCCGGGTCAAACTCTTTATTTATACTGCCTATATGAATTTTTAGCGGCATAACCTGCAAGTGCATATAATGACAAACGCCTGTAAAATGATCAATGCCGCGTATATTGCCATATTTACCGGATGATAAACCGGTTAGGGCCGCCTTTTTTTCGTAAAAGCTTTCCGGGAAGCTGCAGGCATCCATAAACACCTTTAAAACACCAGGGAAACTGCCATTATATTCAGGGATGATAAATAAAAATTTTTCTGTTTGTGTAACAATATCCTGTATTGGCTTAAATTCAGCACTCCTTTTACCATACAGGTCACTTTCAATTATGTTGGCAGGTAATTGGGTTAATGGTAATATGCCGGCTTCCAATCCTTTTTCTTTTAATTTTTTCTGATAATATTGTGCCAGCTTATATGTTGAACTGTTAGGGCGATTGGTAGCTGATATAATGGTTGTTAACATTGACTTAATTAGTGAGTTAGTGAATTAATGATTGGGAAGTCACATAATCAAACAAAGTAAATAAAAATAATTAGTGAATTAGTGGGTTAGTGAATTAGTGATTTGGAAATTGACCTTGTATTGAATGATGTCAGCCAGCTTCCTGGTTTTTCCTCAATTCAAAACTTAAAATATTGATGACTAATTCACTAACGCACTAATTCACCCATTCGTTAATTGTCCCAAACTGTTTGTAAGTAGGCCAAACCTGTGGATTTCGGAATTATTTAAATATGTATCTTTACCCCGCATAAAAAACTTTAGGAAATTATAAGTTGCTGTTCCTATATTCGTTGTTACAGAAAACCCATATATAAATTTTTTAACATATAAAATGAGTAAAATTATTGCTTTAGCCAATCAAAAAGGCGGTGTAGGAAAAACTACATCATCAATAAACCTGGCTGCAAGTTTAGCCGTATTAGAGTTTAAAACATTATTGGTTGATGCCGACCCCCAAGCTAATTCAACCTCGGGTATTGGGTTTGATCCAAGAAACATAAAGAATAGTATTTATGAGTGTATCATTAACCAGATAGACCCACGTGAAGCTATCCAAAAAACCGATACACCAAACCTCGACCTGTTACCAGCCCACATTGACCTGGTGGGTGCCGAGATAGAAATGATAAATCTTACCGACCGTGAGTATAAAATGAAAGCGGTGCTAAACAGTATAAAAAACGATTATGATTTTATTATAATTGACTGTTCGCCTTCATTGGGTTTGATTACTATAAATGCCTTAACCGCGGCTGATTCTGTAATTATTCCGGTACAATGTGAGTATTTTGCATTGGAAGGATTAGGCAAACTGTTAAATACCATAAAAATTGTGCAGTCGAGGTTAAACCCCACACTGGAGATTGAAGGCATCCTGTTAACAATGTACGATGTAAGATTGCGTTTATCAAACCAGGTGGTTGAAGAGGTTAGGACTCATTTTGAAGACATGGTATTTGATACTATTATTCAGCGTAACACACGTTTAAGCGAGGCCCCAAGCTTTGGTATATCAGTAATTATGCATGATGCTACCAGCAAAGGGGCAATAAATTACCTTAATCTTGCCCGGGAAATTTTACGTAAAAACGGTTTGGTTAGAGAAGAGGCCACCACAAACACCGCAATAGTATAAGCAAAAGATGAGTGCAGAAAAAAGAAACGCTTTAGGGAGAGGATTAAGTGCATTGCTGAATGATTCGGAAAATGTAAATCAAAACCAAAATAATAATAACAATAAGGCAAATGTATCCTCAAGTCCGGAAGTTAATAGCCTTGGCTCGGTAAATGAGATAAAGTTAACTGAAATTGAGGTCAATCCTTTTCAGCCCCGTACTGATTTTGACCAGCAAGCCCTGGCAGAACTGGCTGATTCAATAAAATTACAAGGGCTTATACAACCTATTACCGTTAGGCGCCTAAATGCCCACAGCTACCAGCTTATATCAGGCGAGCGTCGTTTCCGGGCTTCAAAACTTGCCGGCTTAACACATATCCCTGTTTATATCCGCTCTGCCAATGATCAGCAGATGCTTGAAATGGCGCTTATTGAAAACATTCAGCGCGAAAACCTGAATGCCATTGAAGTTGCCCTCAGCTTTCAGCGGATGATTGAAGAATGTAACCTTAAACAGGAAGAGCTTGGAGATCGCGTTAGCAAAAATCGCTCTACAGTAACCAATTATTTAAGGTTGTTAAAACTGCCCCCCGCCATACAAGCTTCTATCCGTGATGGCGAGCTAACCATGGGTCACGCTAAGGCATTGATAACCATTGAGGACCCCACTAAACAAATATATATCCATCAACATATTATTCAGCAGGGTTTATCCGTTCGTAAGACAGAAGAACTGGTTCGTGATATGCAAAGGGCCCCTGTAAAAAAGGAAGGCAAACAACCTGAGCCAATCTCGTTCCAGGTTCAAAAAATACAGGACGACCTGGCATCTAAATTCAGTACAAGAGTTAAACTGAAGATCGGCGGCCAGGGCCGGGGTACAATTGAGATCCCTTTTTTATCAGAAAGTGATCTTAGCCGGATCCTCGAAATTATGGATTGGTAAACTATATCCCCTTAAAACGAGGGTTTTTTTAATGTAACAGATGTATAAATATTTGCTTATTATCTGGCTGCTTGCCGGATTTGTTTTTACTGCCCGGGCGCAAAATCCTGATACGACAAGCAAAGTTGTTGTAAAAAGCAAAATGGATACGCTTAAAGCAAGCCGGCAGGATACTGATATTATCAGATCAAACGTGCCCAAAATACGGAAATCAAAAGTTTATCGCCCCGATACCTTGCATAGTCCGCATAAGGCGGTTATCCGTTCCTTAATTGTTCCGGGATGGGGTCAGGTGTATAATCATAAGATCTGGAAAGTACCGGTTATTTATGGAGGCTTAGGCCTGTTGGGCGCGGCAATTGTATTTAACGCGCAATACTATAAGGAATTTTTGCAATTGTCATTATACAGGAATCATTTAATAGTACCTAAACCAACTGATCCTTATTATGCTGAATACAATCAGTATAAGGATGCCCAGGTTAGCGACCAGGCAATTTATGATGCAAAAGATGGCTACCGGCGCAACCGGGACCTTTCTATTTTAGGTGTTTTGGTTCTTTGGGGAGTAAATGCTGTTGACGCCTATATTGATGCTAAATTTATTCATAGCTATACACTTGATAATAATTTTTCAATGCGGGTAACGCCTGGTTTCATAAATCAACCAACTGTTTATGCTCAAAATGCTGCAGGTTCATATATTCCGGGGATAAAAATTACCTTTACGCTTTGATAATTGTTCAAGGTTGCAGATCTTGTTTAATTATCAGGCAGCATGGTCGTTAGCATCACATCAAAATAATAAAACCGGAATGAAAATTGCATTATTAGGATACGGTAAAATGGGCAAAATAATTGAAAAAATTGCCATAGACCGCAAGCACGAAATAGTATTTAAAATTGACCATGATAACCAGGATGAGCTAACTGCTGAAAACCTGCAAATGGCCGATGTTGCCATTGAGTTTAGTACCCCCGGGACTGTATTAAATAATATTGAGCAATGCCTTAACGCGGGCGTGCCTGTTGTTGTTGGTACAACAGGGTGGTATAATAGCTTGCCAAAGCTAAAAGAGCAATATGAGCGCAGCAGCACAGCTCTTTTATATGCTACAAACTTTAGCGTTGGTGTAAACATATTTTTCCATATTAATAAGGTGCTTGCCAGGATGATGAGCAATTACCCGTATTACGATGTACAGGTAGAAGAGATCCATCACACGCAAAAGCTTGATTCACCGAGTGGTACAGCCATAACCATTGCCGAAGGAATTATTGAAAACCTGGATTCGAAAAAGGAATGGATTAATTCTCTTACTGTTGATGACGCCGAAACCGCTGATGATAATGTAAAAAATGATCAGCTGCTGATAGAATCATTCCGCATTGATAGTGTGCCGGGCACACATACCGTTATCTATGATTCGGAGGTAGACTCGATTGAATTTAAACATACCGCGCACAACCGCAACGGCTTTGCATTAGGTGCCGTATTAGCTGCTGAATGGATCCAGGGAAAGAAAGGATTTTATTCAGTTGAGGATATGTTTGACTTTAAATAAAAAAGACAAGAAATCAAGAGTCGGGAAACAAGAAATCAAGGTACATACAAGAGTCATGAAAAGAAGTTAAAAGATCAGGAACATAGTTCGAACTCTTAATTTTTCGTCTTGATACTTGATTTCTTGGTTCTTGACTCTTAAATCTGATAATAAATCCGCAATATTGTAAACATGAACTGGAAATTCTGGAGTAAAAAGAAAAATACCCCTAAAAAAAAGAAAAGTGCCATCCGCGAGTGGACTGATGCTATAGTTTTTGCCGTAATAGCTGCAACTTTGATCCGAACCTTTTTTATAGAAGCTTATGTAATACCTACCCCATCAATGGAAAGATCGCTGCTTGTTGGCGATTTTTTGTTTGTAAGCAAGGTAAATTACGGCGCCCGCACACCTATAACGCCAATCGCGTTTCCGTTTGCGCACCACACCATGCCGCTTATTAATACCAAAGCCTATTGGGACGGAATACAACTTCCGTACTACCGTTTACCTGGTTTAAGTGATGTAAAAAAAGGCGATGTGGTAGTATTTAATTACCCTATGGATGCTGATTCGCCATTTTACAGGCCTGTTGACAAAAGAGAAAATTTTATAAAACGCTGCCAGGGGGCTCCTGGTGATACTTTGAGTGTGGTTGACGGGCAGGTTTATGTAAACGGCAAAGCTGCTCCAAATCCACCGGGCGAGCAAATGGAATACAGCTATACCACAAATGGTGTTGACCTTAACCCGCAAATTACAGATGACCTTAAAATTACGCTTTATGAAGGGCACAATTATCAGGCGATGACGAAGGAATCTGCCGATAAATTAAAAGGTTATTCAAACATAACATCGTTTAAACAAATAATTTCAAAAAAAGGGGAAAGCGATCCTGGTAGCCCGGTTTATCCTACAAACCCGGCTCATCCTGTTGGCCCTCCAAACTTGATGCTTAACGGCAGGCAGCCGGATTATAAATGGAGTGTTGACAATTATGGCCCTATCATCATCCCTAAAAAGGGCTGGACAGTAAAGCTTGACAGTATGACCTATCCCCTTTATGAGCGTTGTATCAGAACTTATGAAAACAACAAAATAGAGGTTAAGGGCAGCGACATTTTCATCAATGGCAAAAAGACCGATAGCTATACCTTTAAAATGAACTACTTCTGGATGATGGGTGATAACCGCCACGATTCGGATGACTCGCGCTTTTGGGGCTTTGTCCCGGAAGACCATATTGTTGGCAAAGCTTTATTTATATGGATGAGCTGGGATGATAATGCATCATTTTTTAGCAAGATCAGGTGGAGCAGGTTGTTCAACGGCATTCATTAATATATGGGGATAGCTTATTATATAGGGGTATGCATATTAGCTGCCCCTTTTTTGCTTTTAACCCTGCCTGGATATTGGCTGTTATTTAAAAAAGCAGGCAGGCATGGCTGGGAGGCACTAATCCCGGTTTACTCAAGCTATGTAATGCTTAAAATAAGCGGGAGGCCTGCGTGGTGGCTTATTTGGCTTTTTATACCCTTTTTTAACTACGTCATAAATGTTGTGATCTATATTGATTTTATCAAATCGTATGGAAAATTCAAGATCCGTACTCAGCTTGCCGCAATCTTTTTGCCGTTTATTTATCTCCTTAAATGGGGGGTGGATGATACAAGATATTTAGGAGCGTATGCCAGTATGGAGTTCTGTGATGAGTATGGAAAAGGAGTAAAAAGGCCAGCTATTATAGATTGGGGAATATCTCTAATTTGTGTACTAGCAGCTGTAATATTTGTACGCACATTTATTATGGAAGCTTATGTAATGCCTTCCTCATCAATGGAGAGAACTTTGCTTACTGGAGATTGTTTTTTTGTAAGCAAGTTAAACTATGGGGCGCGTGTGCCAATGTACCCGGTATCATTCCCATTTACCAACGGAAGGATTCCGCAAACAAATATTAAAACCTACTACGATGGCTTAAAATTGCCCTATTTACGCCTGCCGGGTTTCAGCGCTATAAAAAGAGGTGATGTTATGGTATTTAATTACCCCATGGATGCGGACTCTCCATATTACCGACCGGTTGATAAACGTGAAAACTTTATAAAACGTTGCCAGGGTGCTCCTGGCGATACGCTGTGTGTTGTTGACGGACAGGTTTATGTAAACAGCAAAACTGGTCCCAACCCTCCGGGAGAGCAGATGGAATACAATTATACCACAAACGGTGTGGACCTTAATCCGCAAATATTGGATGAACTACACATAACCCTTTACGAAGGTCACACTTACCAGGCCATGACCAAGGAGTCGGCTGATAAATTGAAAAGATATTCCAATGTAAAATCATTGGCAGCTTTTATTTCGCCAAAAGGTAAAAGCGATCCGAATAGCCCAGTTTATCCTACCAACCCGGTACACCCGGTAGGCCCGCCAAACATGATGCTTAACGGCAAACAGCCTGATTATAAATGGAGCGTTGATAATTATGGCCCAATCATTATCCCTAAAAAAGACTGGATGGTAAAATTAGATAGCATGAGCTACCCGCTTTATGAACGCTGTATCAGAACTTATGAAAATAACAAGATAGAGGTTAAGGGCAGCGATATTTTTATAAACGGCAAAAAAACCGATAGTTATACCTTTAAATTGAATTATTACTGGATGATGGGCGATAACCGTCATGACTCGGACGATTCACGCTTTTGGGGTTTCGTTCCGGAAGATCATATTATCGGCAAGGCTTCTTTTATCTGGATGAGTACCGATGACAAAGCGTCGCTATTTAGCCAGATTCGCTGGGACAGGCTATTTAAAGGAATAAATTAAGTTTATAATGGTATATGCTGTTGTCGCTTTCGTGGTATTGTTATTAACGGGTTGCTGGAAACTATTTCAAAAAGCAGGCAGAGCTGGTTGGGAAGCGCTTATTCCTTTTTATTCAACCTATATAATGTTAAAGCTAACCGGAAGGCCGGCATGGTGGCTTTTCTGGCTTTTTATACCGGTGTTTAATGTAATTGTCGGCATTGGGATCTATATAGATTTTGTTAAATCGTACGGGAAATTTACCATACGGCAGCAGGCAGCCGCAATTCTACTGCCGGTTCTATTCCTTCCAAAATGGGGCTTTGAGAAAAGGACACAATACCTGGGTCAGTCAGCAAGTATTGGGTTTAAAGAAAAGCATCAGGAAAAATTAGTAAAATCACCAGCCAGGGAATGGACTGAAGCTATACTGTTCGCCATAGTTGCTGCCACCCTTATCCGTACCTTTTTTATTGAGGCTTATGTTATCCCCACCGGATCGATGGAAAGCTCACTTTTAATTGGCGATTATTTATTTGTGAGCAAGGTTAACTACGGGCCGCGTACGCCTATTACTCCGGTTTCCTTTCCGTTTGCCCATCACACTATGCCGCTAATAAATACCAAAGCTTATTGGGATGGTATAAAATTGCCTTATTTCCGCCTGCCGGGACTAAGCGATGTTAAAAAGGGCGACGTCGTAGTTTTTAATTACCCCATGGATGCCGATTCACCATATTACCGGCCGGTTGATAAACGAGAGAACTTTATTAAACGCTGCCAGGCTACTCCCGGTGATGCCCTGCGGATAATAAATGCACAGGTATATATAAACAGCAAAAAAATGCCAAACCCAACTGATGGGCAGCCTGCATACATTGTACAAACTAACGGTACATCGATTGATTCGCTGGTTTTACGGGAGTTGCATATTGATGTAAGGGCACAATACGACGGCAATAATTATGAAATGCTGATGACCCGTCAATCTGCTAAAAAATTGAATGCTGATCCTAATATTAAATCAGTTACCGAGTATTTCCAGCCGCTATATACTTATGATCCGCAAATCTTTCCGCATGATAGTCAATTCAAGTGGAACGTTGACAATCTTGGGCCAATTATTATTCCTAAAAAAGGCTGGACAGTTACACTGGATAATTTAACCATTCCGGTGTATAAGCGGGCGATTGAGGTATATGAATATAACAAAGTTAAAATCTCGGGCAATGATATCATTATCAATGGTAAAAAAGCTGCAACCTATACTTTTAAACAGGATTATTACTGGATGATGGGCGATAACCGCCATAACTCAGAAGATTCGCGTTTTTGGGGTTTTGTGCCCGAAGATCACATTGTGGGCAAGGCGCTATTTATATGGATGAGCACTGATGAAACAGCTGATTTTTTGCACCAAACCCGGTGGAGAAGGATTTTTAAGTGGATTAAATAGACCGGTTGATTGAGTTAAATCTTAATCCAGAGTTCCCCCTTCAGGGGATTAGGGGGCCTATGCTAAATTTCACCGCCAATCCGTTCAAATCATCTACAACTGAATCAACCAGCGGGATCCCATTTGCCGTCCTGTCTGCTTCAGCTTCCAATTCCGGTTCGCCGGGAATAATAACTTTTTGATCAGGATCAACAGTAGCTGCTGATTTAAACCGGCTTATCCAATTATCCAAATGCGCTTTAAACTCATCAACCGGGCGAAAGCCATCAACCCGCATAGCACCAACAAAATGGCCGATACCTAAGCCGACAGGATCTGCCGGAGGCTGCAAAAAAGTCACAAACGGTGGCACCCACGGGCCGTAATTAGCACCGGATAATACTGCCGAAAGAATATCAACCGTTGCACTTAAGCCGAAACCCTTATGACTGCCGTGCTCTTTATCGCCGCCCAAAGGCAAAAGTGAGCCACCGCTTTTTAAAGCATGCGGATCAGTTGTATAATTTCCCTCAGCATCCTGGATCCAGCCTTCCGGAACAGGTTTACCGGCACGCTGTGCTATTTCAAGCTTACCATTGGCCGCAGCCGAAGTTGCCATATCAACCACCACGGGAGGATATTTTCCGGCCGGAAAAGCATAACACATGGGGTTGGTACCTAATAATCTTTCGCTTGAATAAGTTGGGGCAACCAGCGGACTTGCATTGGTCATAGCAAAGCCGATCATATCTTTTTCAACTGCCAGCAAACTGTGATAGCCCGCAATTCCAAAGTGGTTCGAGTTCCGCACCGATACCCAACCGGAACCATATTGTTCAGCCTTTTGAATAGCTAAACGCATAGCAAAGGGGGCAACTACAAGGCCTAAGCCCGCATCACCATCAACAGTGGCTGTGGTGGGCGTTTCGTGGGCAATAGTTATATTGGGGTTAGTGTTTATCCTTTTGCTTTCCCACAAACGTACATAACCCACCAGCCGCGCAACACCATGCGAATCAATCCCCCTTAAATCCGCTTGAAGCAATACATCTGCAGCCAGTGTTGCATGTTCATCACTGCATCCCATAGAAAGAAAAATATTTTGCGTGAAGTTGCGAAGGACTGATTGGGAGATAAGCATGGGCAAATATAGTGGGTTTGTTTTAGACACTATCAACCATCAAAAAAACTCTGTGAACTTTGTGCATACTCTGCGAACACAGTGGTTAAAATTTACCGCGGATACAGAGAAGGCGCGGAGGTCACGGAGCTCTAATTTAGGAATCCAGCCGCTTCAATATTTCCAGCCCCTCATCCCAGTCTCCAAAGCCAGATGATACATTAATGTGCCCTGCATCGCCAATATTTACCAGTTCACTGCCCCAGCTATCGGCGAAAAATTTGGCCCGTTCATATCTTACATAATAATCATTAGTACTTGCTACAACAATTGACTTAAATGGAAGATTAAAAAGCGGTACAGGTTTAAATCCGGTTGTTCCGGGCGGATATGTATCTGCCTCGGTATCGCTTGGCCCAACTAATAAGGCCCCCTTAATCTTAATATCAAATTTGTAAGCCCAATAGGCAATTGTTGTACAAGCAAGGCTATGACCAACGAGTATAACCTTGGCTGCATCATGCTTTTTTATCTCGTTATTAATTGTCTCGATCCAATCAGAGCAAAACGGGGTTTCCCAGTCTTGCTGCTCAATCCGGTTAAAATTAAATTTGTTTTCCCAAATAGATTGCCAATGCTGCGGGCCCGAATTGCCAAGGCCTGGAAGGATGAGGATAGTGGATTGGAAGTGCATAAGTAAAAATAATAAAACCTTCTTGAGTCAGGTAACCGTAAATCCTTTATGGTTCAAAAACTATTTCTCTGTCAGCACCGTAAACTTAAAATCCAATGGCTCAAAGTGGCGGATAAGCTCATCAATAAAGTATGGTCCCCATTTCACATAAAATAATCCAAAGTTTTCCGTGCGCTCCTGCAGGCTGTCTTTCGGGAAAATATCACTCTTAATATGTTCAACCTGTTCAAGGCGGGTATGATAGTTGCGTTTTTCAGCCTTTATTAATTTTTTCTCCAGGCTATCAATCGCGTGTTTAAGCCTCGCTTGTACAGCCTCAACCGACGGAGCAAGTGTGTTGTCTATTTTGTAAGCGCGTAGTTTTATCTTTTCAAAAACACTGGTTAACTCGCGCCACTCTTCAGTAAGCGTTAAATTATGCTGGCTGTGTTTTTTTACCCAGTCATTTTTAATAGTATCGCTGCTTTTAAACAGATCGGTCGGCTGCAGATCCATTTTAGCAATTTTTGAGGCAGTTTCCTTACCTATTAC
Organism: Mucilaginibacter sp.; assembly: GCF_028288225.1. Taxonomy (GTDB): domain Bacteria; phylum Bacteroidota; class Bacteroidia; order Sphingobacteriales; family Sphingobacteriaceae; genus Mucilaginibacter. Next base: position 116,786 of record NZ_JAQBOC010000057.1, on the reverse strand, counting down.
TAAACCCGAATTACGGAGGATAAGGATAGGGAAATCAACTTTATAATATTCAAAGTTCGATTTCAGTTCCAGCCAATAAACCACTTCGGCGCCACCGCCTATGTAGGCAATGTTTGGTAAAATACATTCCTGGTATAGCGGGCGCATTACTACATTCGGGCTGAACCTTTCGGGATGTTGACTGATCTCTGCTTTCAGCTCAGCTGCTGTAAAACTGATCTCGCTGTTTAATACCTTGTACCTGTCATGCTCAAATACTATCCGCTCACGCAGGCCATCCATCAAATAAAAAAAGTTGATCCCGCGCGGGTTTACCTGGATATGTACCCCCAAGTTATGTAATTGCTTATTGGTTGCTTCAATATTTTTAAAGCTGTTCTGCTCAATAATATCCTTCTCAATTATCGGCGCGAACGAATGTTTAAAGCGGTGGTCATCAGCATCAATAATTACAAGCCCATACTGGCCAAACAAAGCATTAACTAAATAACGTGTGGCATCGCCCAGCTTATCAAATTTAGTATAAGCGGTTTCAACAATTTCGGCAAGTTCATTGGCATGGCGTTCAATACCCAAAGCACCTTTGTATTGATTTAGGGCCTGGCGCATAGTATCCGGATTTATGCGCCCGGTTGCACCTGATGCCTCGTACCACCAATGCACTTTTTTACCACCGATGTTGGTATAATTTATCTCGGCAAAATCATGATCCTCCGATGCCATCCAGTAAACAGGCACAAAATTTTTACCCGGAAATTGTTCTTTTAGCTGCCGCGATAATTTAATAGCGGTAACAATTTTATAGATGAAATAAAGCGGACCTGCAAATATGTTAAGTTGATGGCCGGTAGTAATTGTGTAGGAATTATCGGATTTAAGAAAAGAGATGTTATTTTGAACTGCCTCCAGGTGAGGCATTCTGCTGTATTGACCGGTCAATATTTCAACTAATATTTTCCGGTTGGCATTCACTTTTTTGTTTTTCAACAACTCAGTAAATCCATTTATATCAGGGCGGTAACCATAAAACGGACGAAGTGCCGGGGCATCTTCAAGGTAATCAATAACAGTTTGGGAAAAAAATCCCGTGTCTTTATAATTTATACAGGCTGAGTCCATTTTATTTCGGATGTCGGATGTTCGATGTCGGATTTATAAATTCAATCATTCACCTTCACATACCGATTTCGAATTTATACTTTAAAATTATAAAATAAACACCAGGCAAGCCAAAAGGAGTTTATTTTACAATATGTCCATAAAGGTCAAAGTCTTCGGCGGTATCAATCTGCACGTTTACAAAGCTGCCGATGGTAGCGTAATCAATTTTGGCATCTATCAATACCTCGTTATCCACTTCCGGTGAGTCATATTCGGTACGGCCAACAAAGTAACCGCCATCCTTTTTATCTACCAAAACTTTATAGGTATTACCAATTTTTTCCTGGTTTTTATCAAAAGAAATACCTTGCTGAATTTCCATTATGACATCGGCACGTTGCTGTTTTACGTCTTCGGGCACATCATCAACCAATGAATGGGCATGGGTTTTTTCTTCGTGCGAGTACGTGAAACAACCTAAACGGTCGAATTTGGTATCTTCAACCCATTGCTGCATTTCTTCAAAATCGCGTTCTGTTTCGCCGGGATAGCCGGTTATCAGCGTAGTCCGCATGGCGATACCGGCAACCTTATCGCGGATCTGGTTTACAACATCGATAGTTTTTTGTTTGGTGATGCCGCGGCGCATAGATCTAAGCATATCATCGCTAATGTGCTGTAAAGGCATATCCATATACTTGCAGATATTATCGCGCTCATTCATCACATCTAAAATTTCCATTGGGAAACCTGAAGGATAAGCATATTGCAGCCTGATCCACTCAATGCCGTTAACATCAGATAAGCGGCGAAGTAATTCATCCAGGTTGCGTTTCCCGTACAGATCAAGGCCATAGTAGGTCAAATCCTGGGCGATCAGTATCAGCTCTTTTGTCCCGTTTTTGGCTAATTGCTGTGCATCTTTAACCAATTGATCAATAGGGGAGCTTAGGTGCTTGCCGCGCATTAAAGGGATAGCACAAAAGGAGCATGGACGATTACAGCCCTCGGCAATTTTAAAATAGGCAAAATGTTTTGGGGTAGTTAACAGGCGTTCGCCTATCAGCTCATGTTTGTAATCAGCACCTACAGAGCTTAAAAGATTTTGCAGATCGTTGGTGCCAAACCATGAATCAACATTGGTTATTTCAGCTTCAAGTTCGGGCTTGTAACGTTCAGACAGGCAGCCGGTAACAATTACTTTCCCAACCTTACCTTGTTCTTTAAGCTCGCTGTACTGAAGAATGGTATCAATAGACTCCTGTTTAGCATTATCAATAAAGCCGCAGGTGTTTATTACAATAATATCATCGCTATTTACCTTTTCAGCCTCGTGCACTACATCGAAATGGTTGCCTTTTAACTGGCCCATCAGAATCTCGGAATCGTAAATATTTTTTGAACAGCCTAAAGTAACTACGTTAACACGTGGCTTGTTTGTTGTCACCGGCTTGCTAATTGATTTTGTCCTCATCACCTATCAAAGCGTCATTGCGAGGAACGAAGCAACCTCTGAGCTATACAGAGCGGCTCTGCAAGTCGGAGATTGCTTCGTTCCTCGCAAGGACGGTATTAGTTAATATTAATTCTTAAAAAGTGAATCCACGAATCCCTGCCGGTCAAACAACTGCAGATCATTCATGCTTTCACCAACACCTATATATTTTACGGGGATCTTAAACTGATCGCTTATTCCTATCACTACACCGCCTTTTGCCGTACCATCCAGTTTGGTTAAGGCTAAAGCGTTAACATCTGTTGCTTCTGTAAATTGTTTGCATTGCTCAATAGCATTTTGCCCTGTTGATGCATCAAGCACCAGCAAGATCTCGTGCGGGGCACCCGGGACAACCTTTTGCATCACATTTTTGATCTTGGTAAGCTCATTCATCAAGCCTACCTTATTATGTAAACGACCTGCGGTATCAATAATTGCAACATCATCGCCATTGGCTACCGCCGAGCGTAAAGTATCATAGGCCACAGATGCAGGGTCAGACCCCATTGCCTGTGCTACAACTTTTACACCTACGCGCTCACCCCAAAGCTGGATCTGTGCAACCGCCGCCGCTCTAAAAGTATCGGCGGCGCCTAATACCACTTTGTTGCCCGCCTGTTTAAGTTTATGGGCCAGCTTGCCTATAGTAGTAGTTTTACCCACACCATTTACGCCCACAACCATTATTACATATGGCTTATGGTTGCCATATTCAAAGTTTGTAAAATCGTTACTGTTGTTTTCGGCAAGCAGTTTCTGAATTTCATCCTTTAACAGGCTATTCAGCTCAGATGTGCTTACATATTTATCACGGGCAACACGTGCCTGGATGCGCTCAATGATTTTCAAGGTGGTTTTTACGCCAACATCCGATGTTACCAGTACTTCTTCCAGGTCATCAAGCACATCATCGTCAACGCTTGATTTGCCTGCGACTACCTTTGTTATTTTTGAAAAAAAGTTATCCTTTGTTTTTTCTAAACCGCTATCCAGCGCTTCCTGCTCTTGCGGAGTGCTTTCCTTTTTTTTGAAAAAATCGAATAATCCCATATTTTAATGTGCAAATGTGCAGATATGCAAATGTGCGGATAAAATTAATGTGCAAATGTGCAGATTTTAGATGTGCGGATGAATGTTTTATTTCATAATTCGCATATCTTCACATCCACGCATCTGCACATCAACAAAAAAGCCTTCCCGTATAAACAAGATGGCTTTTATATTTTGATCAAAAATTACCGTTATAATTTTCCAGCTATCGCATCCTTAACGAAGTCGTTAGCCACGATCTGCTCTTTAAATGAATAAGCACCAGTACGTGGTGACTTAGCCATTGTTATAACTTTTGAATATTCTTTGCCTTTACCAGCTACTTTTAGCGTTGCAACTACTTTCTTTGCCATGTCTTTTTAATTAATGAATTAGCGATTTAGTGAATTAGTGATTTTTAATCAGGCTAATCAACCAATTACTTAATTTCTTTATGAACAGTTACTTTTCTTAAAACCGGGTTGAATTTCTTCATTTCCAGTCTTTCTGTTGTATTTTTCTTGTTCTTAGTGGTAATATAACGAGACATACCAGGCATGCCGCTTGTTTTATGCTCGGTGCATTCTAAAATTACCTGAACTCTATTGCCTTTCTTAGCCATCTTTTTATTTATTGAGTTAGCGAATTAGTGAATTAGTGATTAGCATAGTTGCAAGGATTTAAACCCAATCAACTTAATCAACCATTCAACCTAATCAACTACTATATATATCCTTTTTTTACAAATTTATTGATACAAGCAGTTATACCATTTTTGCTGATAGTTTTTACAGCTGAAGTAGATACCTTTAAGGTTATCCATTTATCTTCTTCAGGAATATAAAACTTCTTAAGTTTTAAGTTTGGATGAAATCTGCGTTTTGTTTTAACGTTTGAGTTTGAAACGTTATTACCAACCAAAGATCCTTTTCCTGTTAGATCACAAATTCTTGACATGACAAATCTTTTTAATTCTCCCTTTTTGTAAAGAGTTTGCAAATATCAGGATTTTATGTGAAATAGGCAATACTGTTTTAAATTATTTTTCAAATTCTTTTTTACTTACTGGATAATGAAGAAAATTGTAATTTACGCCCACCAATTCCACAGACTATGAACACATCAATGAAGGTCTCCTCTTTTGAAGAATATAAGGAAGTTTACAAGCAAAGTGTTGAGCAGCCCGAACAATTTTGGGAAAGCATAGCCAATAATTTTTTGTGGCGCAAAAAGTGGGACAAGGTACTTGAATGGAATTTTACCGGGCCAAGTATCAAATGGTTCCAGGGTGCAAAGCTTAATATTACCGAAAACTGCCTTGACCGCCACCTGGAAGCGTTGGGTGATAAACCCGCTATTTTATGGGAACCTAACGATCCGCAGGAACACCACAGGGTATTAACCTATCAGCAACTATATGATAAAGTTTGCCAGTTTGCCAACGTACTAAAAAACAACGGCGCGAAAAAAGGCGACAGGATCTGTATCTACATGCCTATGGTACCCGAGCTGGCAATTGCAGTATTGGCATGTGCCCGCATAGGGGCTATCCATTCTGTAGTATTTGGCGGATTCTCTGCACAGTCAATTGCCGACAGGATAAATGACGCCACCTGCAAGTTGGTTATTACCGCCGACGGTGGTTTTCGTGGTAACAAAGCCATTCCGTTAAAAAGTATTATTGATGATGCCCTGGTACAATGCCCAACGGTTGAGAAAGTTATTGTACTGACGCGTAGCCGTACACCGGTTTCGATGATAAAGGGACGTGATGTTTGGTGGGAAGACGAAATACAAAAAATTGAAACCCTGGGAAATTTGGAATGCCCACCCGAAGTGATGGATGCCGAGGATATGCTTTTCATTCTTTATACATCAGGTTCAACAGGCAAGCCAAAAGGCGTAGTGCATACCTGTGGCGGATATATGGTTTATACCGGCTATACATTTGCCAATGCGTTTCAATATGAGCCTGGCGAGGTTTATTTTTGCACAGCTGATATTGGCTGGATAACCGGGCATTCCTATATAGCGTACGGTCCTTTAAGCCAGGGGGCAACTACGGTAATGTTCGAAGGAATTCCTTCATGGCCAACCCCGGGCCGTTTTTGGGATATTGTTGAAAAGTACGAAGTAAACATATTATATACCGCCCCTACAGCTATCCGGTCATTAATGAGCTTTGGCGACGATGTATTAAAAGGGAAAAATTTCAGCTCATTAAAAAAATTAGGATCGGTAGGAGAACCTATTAACGAAGAGGCCTGGCATTGGTTTGATGAAAAAATAGGACTTGGTAAATGCCCAATTGTTGATACCTGGTGGCAAACTGAAACCGGCGGGTTTATGATTTCGCCAATTGCGGGCATCACCCCAACAAAACCGGGCTATGCTACATTGCCTTTACCTGGCATACAGCCTGTTTTGGTTGATGAAAATGGTAAAATTATTGAAGGCAATGGCGTGAGCGGCAACCTGTGCATCCGTTTCCCATGGCCCGGCATGTTACGCACTACTTATGGCGATCATGAGCGTTGCCGCACAACTTACTTTGCTACTTACGAAAATCTATATTTTACCGGCGATGGCTGTCTGCGCGATGATGATGGGTATTACCGGATAACCGGCAGGGTTGACGATGTGCTGAATGTATCCGGTCACCGCATTGGTACTGCCGAAGTAGAGAATGCTATAAATATGCACAGCAGCGTGGTTGAATCGGCGGTTGTTGGTTATCCGCATGATATTAAGGGTCAGGGGGTATACGCCTTTGTGGTTTGCCCTAATCAGCATGGGGATGAAGAACTTGCCCGTAAAGATATCATCATGACGGTATCCCGCATTATAGGCGCTATTGCCAAGCCGGATAAGATCCAGTTTGTAAGCGGATTACCTAAAACACGCTCAGGCAAAATAATGCGCCGTATTTTACGCAAGATTGCCGAAGGGGATACCAGTAATATGGGAGACACTTCCACATTGCTTGACCCTGGTGTGGTGGACGAGATAAAGGCGGGAGCGTTGTAGGGGAAGTTTATAGTTGATGGTTCATAGATCATAGCCGAAGTAATTAGTAGAAACCAAAATGATGTAACAGATGTTATCTAACCATACATCTAAATAAAAACATCATGGACAAATTAGAATTAAAAGGCAGTTGGAACGAGTTGAAGGGTAAAATAAAACAAGCCTATGGCGACCTTACTGATGACGACCTGGCATACGAAGAAGGCAAGGACGATGAAACATTAGGGAAGCTTCAGGAAAAGACGGGAAAAACCCGGGATGAGCTCATAAAGTGGCTTAATAGTTTATAGAAATTTGTAAGCAAAAGCCGCCTCTTATTTTAGGAGGTGGCTTTTTGCTTTTTAACGTGTTTTTGTTTATACATCCATATAACTTAATATGGCATCTATTATACCTTTTGTTGACTGTGAAGGCCAATTAATCAAGCGGCCATTTAAATATTGATATGGCGCACCAACTGGCATTCGCATATATTCATCAAGTGTAACGTTCTTTTCATCGGGTACCATAAGTTAAATATAACTAATTTTGTGCCGATGAAAAAATCCAAGCCCACCATACTTGTTGTAAACGACGACGGGATAACTGCCCCCGGCATAAAAGCTTTAATGGATACGATGGCGGAGATAGGCCGGGTTGTAGTAGTTGCGCCGGATAGCCCGCAGTCGGGTATGGGGCATGCCATTACCATTGGTAAGCCATTACGGTTAGACCAGGTTGATATTTACGAAGGGGTTGAAATGTACCGCTGCTCAGGCACGCCTGTTGATTGTGTTAAACTTGCGGTAAATAAGATCTTTAAGGGGAAAAAACCGGACCTGTGTGTTTCGGGAATTAATCATGGTTTAAATAATTCTATCAATATACTATACTCCGGTACTATGTCGGCAGCTGTTGAAGGGGCTATTGAAAGTATTCCGTCTATCGGGTTTTCATTGGATGATTACACTTTACAGGCTGATTTTTCGCACTGCTTAAAATATGTAAAGGAAATAGCTTTGCAGGTTTTAGAGCACGGTTTGCCTACCGCCACTTTATTAAACGTAAACTTTCCGGCTGGTAGCAATATAAAGGGGATAAAGATCAGCCGCCAGGCAAATGCCAAATGGGCCGAGGAATTTGACGAAAGGATGGATCCGCATAACCGCCCTTACTACTGGCTCACCGGTGTTTTCCAAACCAGTGATAATGGCGAGGACACCGATGTTTGGGCGCTGGAACATAACTATGCATCAGTGGTGCCGGTTCAGTTTGATATGACTGCACATCATGCCATACAGGTTTTAAACGGATGGAAGTTTAATGTATAAGTTATGCTAAACAAAAACAGTTTCATCACCGGCATTTTAGCTGCACTTATATTTCCTGCTATTGCACTGGCAGTTGCTTATTTATTAAAAACCAATGTGGAGATCATCAACCGTCCGGCGTTACCTTATTTTATAGCCATTGCTTTAAATTTGATAATGATGCGGATTATCCTGAAAAAGGAACTTGATCAAACGGCCCGTGGGATCATGCTCGCTACTTTTATAATTATGCTGCTGGTATTCATCTTTAAAGTTCATCTGCGATGAAATATTACCTGGTGGCCGGCGAAGCTTCAGGCGATTTGCACGGGGCTAATTTGATGAAAGCCTTAAAAGAGCGCGATGAACAGGCAGAGTTCCGTTTTTTTGGTGGAGACCTGATGCTGAACGAAGGTGGTACATTGGTAAAGCATTACGCGGATATGGCCTTTATGGGTTTTATTGAGGTGTTGCTTAACTTAAACACTATTTTAAAAAACCTAAAGTTTTGTAAAGAAGACATTGCCGCCTGGCAGCCGGATGTTTTGATACTGATTGATTTTCCCGGCTTTAATTTAAAAATTGCAGAATTCGCCAAAAATAATAACCTGCTGGTTTGCTACTATATTTCACCAAAAGTTTGGGCCTGGAACCAAAAACGCGTGCTTAAAATAAAGCGGATAGTCGACCACCTGTTTTGTATTCTCCCTTTCGAGGTTGATTTTTACAAGGCGTGGGGGATGGAGGTTGATTATGTTGGCAATCCCTTGCTTGATGCGGTTGCTGCCTTTAAACCCGATGAAAACTTTATCATAAATAACAAGCTGTCTGCAAAAAAGATCATTGCTTTGCTCCCCGGCAGCCGCAAGCAGGAGATTAGCCGTTTATTGCCCGAAATGCTGGGTGTAACAGAACAGTTTCCGGATCATCAGTTTGTAATTGCGGGAGCTCCATCATTTAATCAGCAGTATTATGATCAATTCACCGGCGGAAAAAATATCCCTGTTTTATTTAATGCCACTTATGATCTGCTGAGTAATTCAGAAGCTGCAATTGTGGCCTCCGGAACGGCGACTTTGGAAACAGCTTTATTTAATGTACCGCAGATAGTTGTTTATAAAGGCCATCCCATATCTATTGGTATTGCCCGGATGGTGGTTAAAATAAAATTTATCTCGCTGGTGAACCTGATAATGAATAAGCTGGTTGTAAAAGAATTGATCCAGCAGGATTGTTCCGTGGAAAATATAACCGCTGAACTGAATATGATCATAAATAATAAAAATTACCATGGCAGAATGATGAGCGATTATGACGAGCTCGATGAGAAAATGGGGACGCCCGGCGCTTCTGCAAAAACCGCGGCGTTGATAATCAAATACACCACAAAAAAATAAAGCCCTGCAAATTGCAAAGCTCTATCGTTTTCATAGGTAATGGTTTAATTATTTTTTGACAGATAGATATATGATGGGTCAGGCCACGGACAAGGTTGATTGTATCACGGCCTGTTTCTTGCTCATTAAAAATGGATTTCTCGACATAAATGAGTTCAAATCGTTTGCTAATAAATTCATTAATTCATTGTCAAACTTTGCTAATAATTTACTTGCTGCAGTTTTTTTATAAGTTTTCATAGGTAAATGATCTTTTGGTTAATAGCTATTTAGTTTGTTTTTTAGGTTTGTCTTCCTGGTTCTCAGTCAAATTATCTTTCCTGCGTTTGGCTTCTTTATATTGCCTTAACAGTTGTTCTTTATCCCGCTCATCCGAAGTCATAGCTGGATCAACAGGGTTTTCCCATTCTTTTTCTTCTTCTTTTTCTTCGCTTTCACGATTCTTTTTACTGTCGGGTTCCATCCTGTATTGCATTTGATTTGTATTGTTCCAAATCAGTGCCAAAGTTTTAAATAAGGCAAAGATTGATCATCCTTAAATCAATTTTATTTTACAACATGGTGATATTCAGATGTAATTAACGAAAACATCTTTAAGTAAAAACTGCGGTTTGTATAGTTTAGTGTATGAAATTTTAGTACAGTTGTTGTATACAGTAACCAAAAAACTATACGCTTACTGCTTTATTCACAGGTTTAGGATGATTGAGAAAATGTATAACAAGTGTTATCACAGATATTGTGATCCCCGTAATACATACGCCATTCCATTGATAATTTTTCCACAGCTGGGTTGCAAAGAAAGTTCCCACTGATCCGCCAATAAAATAAGTGACCATATAAATGGTGTTAATACGGTTACGCGCCTCAGGCTTTAAAGTAAAAATTATTGATTGATTTGAAATATGCGTTGCCTGTACGCCCATGTCCATTATAATCACCCCGATAATTAAACCGGCTATGCTATGTGCCGAAAAAATGAAAACAATAAACGAGATAAGGATAAGCAACAAAGTAAAGCCAGATAATTTGTAGGCATCCATTTTATCGCTTAAACGACCCATCAGGCCAGCAGCAATTGCACCAAAAGCACCAACCAGGCCAAACTCGCCGGCTACACTGCTGCCCATATTAAAATTTTGCTTTAATAAAAATACTATGGTTGTCCAAAAAGCGCTGAAGCACGCAAAGCACAGCGCCCCACGCAATGCGGCAAGCCTTAATTTAGGTTCGTGCTTAACAAGGTGGGCAAGCGATGCCATCAATTGTTTGTAGGTGCCTTTATAATCAGGCTCAACCTCGGGCAAAAATAATCCCACCATCAGCCACATCAACAGCATTATGCCGGCTGCTGTATAAAACACTGCCCGCCATCCAAAATACTCACCAATATAACCGCTAAATGTACGCGATAGCAGTATGCCTATCAACAAGCCGCTCATAATAACGCCAATCTTTTTACCCCGCTCATTGGGTTTGGCCAGGTGTGCAGCCATGGGCACCAATATTTGAGGGATCATAGACGTTGCACCTATTAGGAAGCTGGCAAAAATCAATATATTAATGGTGGGCGCCATGGCAGTTAGTAAAAGGGATATTATGATAAAAGCAAAAACAATTACCATTAAGCGCTTACGCTTTACCATATCGGCAAGCGGAGCAAGGAAAAACAATCCTGTAGCATAGCCTATTTGTGTAAGTACAGATACCTGGCCGGCTTTTGCCCTGGATGTATGGTAAGTACGGGCAATATCTTCAAGCAAGGGTTGGTTGTAATATAAATTAGCCACAACTAGGCCAGTTGCAATAGTCATTATCCACAATGTTAATGACGTTAATTCAGGGTGTTTTTTAGGGGCGACACTGTTATTCATTTGTAATTATAAAAATTATCCGCAAAAGTGATAAGGCATTTTTAAAATGATGTTTGATTTGTGCAATTTTTTAACTCATGATACAAATTCAAGGAATTTTTAATGGAGAACCCTGTTATTGAAATTTAAATATAGGTGACCGGGCACAATTATTAAAAATTTTTATCGTTAAATCTGGAATGATTTCAATTTTTTAACCTAATTGACAGATATTTTACAATTTGCGGCAATAAAAAGCAATAAAATTTATATTTAGCCTCTATATTTAGAGACTAATATTCGCTATTTGCTTTTTTTGATAAAAAATAGGAAAGTTTTTATCAAAAATTTTGAAAAAAATTAGAGAAAAATATTTTTAACATGAAATAAATATAGTTTTTATTGGTTAAAATTGACATATGTTGGTAATAGATAAATAATTTAAATCTTTTTTTGCAAATTATTATATTTTTAACAAAATGTTTGTATTTTTGTCAATCGAATAGCAGCAAATGTGTTTTTCACAAAAAAGTTACAAATAAATTCGATTTATATAAAAAGATAGTGTTACTTTTACACCATAATAAAATATTAAAAAGTCTTCTCATAATTTAGGTTTATAATTGGTTAGTAAAGGCCCCTGCCCATCAGGGGCTTTACTTGTTTTAAGGGGTTTTGTAATTGTATTATGCCCCCGTTTTTCTTATCCGGAAGTCCCACCGAAGAAAGGATGATTTCACATGTTTTTAAATGTATTTTTGAAGGATCAAATTATATAACTTTAATCTGCAGCAATTAAGTAAGACATCCTAATAATACCAATGAAGATTAAACCGATTTACTTATCTGCCATTTTAATTTGTTTAACCGGCTTTAAAACTCAGGAGACCTTCGATCAGTTCACCGATAAATTTGTAAAGGGATACCGTGCACTTAAGATCCCCAATTTGGACCTTAGCTATGTAAATGTTCTGAAACAAATAAAGCCGGCAGATCAAATTCGGAAGCAGATAGCTTTTTTCGAATCCATCAGATCAGAACAAAAAAAATACGCTATAGGAAGTTTAAGCAACGGCCAACAACAGGATTATGAGCTTATAGCATATGAAACCAATATGAATTTAGAAAGATTGGCTTTAGAAAAGCAGTGGGAAACCAATAAGCAAAAGGAAATTTCCGCAGAAGGATTATACACTATACCTGATGGAAAGGCCTGGTATAGGTATTTTTTACGGAATTGGCTTAGCGCAAATGTTACGCCCGATGAAATTTACCAATTTGGACTGGAAGAAGTTAAGCGGGTACAGGGGCACATTGAAGACATCCGCCGCAAAAGCGGGTTAAGTGAGGATGTTTTTTATAAACATTTAAATGATGAAGATTTTTTTATTAATAACCCGAGAGATGTGTTGAAATATTTTGAGGAAACCCAGGCAGTTATTTACAAAAACATGGGTAATGTGTTCAGTGAGCATAAAATAGAGCCTTTAAAAATTGAACAGGGAGCGAATGAAGCGATGGTCCAGGCCCCGGGCTATTATGATAACAGCGTGTTTTATTATAACCAGTTTAATAAACCTTATAATAAACGGCAGGTAGACTGGCTTTTTATCCACGAAGCGGTACCGGGGCACCATTATAAATCTTCTATAAATACCGGCTTAAAACAATCAAAAGTGCAGCAGCTTTTTTATTATTTAGGATTGGAAGAAGGCTGGGGAGCTTATGTAGAAGAACTTGGAAAAGATCTTGGAGTTTATAGAACACCTTATGACGAGCTTGGCAAATGGGAATGGGACCTGGTAAGGTCTGTAAGAGTGCCTATGGATATTGGTCTTAATTATTATGGGTGGACAGACCAGCAAGCACTCACTTTTTGGAAAAAAAATATTAAAAACCAGGATGATATTGCTATGCGCGAAATAGCCCGTGTAAAACGCTGGCCCGCGCAGTGTATTACCTATAAATATGGAGCTGGTCAGATATTGCAATGGAAACAATTGCTGCAAAAGAGAGAGGGCGATAAATTTAATATCAAAAACTTTCACGACCGGATCTTAAACCTTGGTTCACTGCCTGTATTTATGGTGAAGAAAAGTGTGCTCACGATAGAATAGTGAATGAGAAATTGGATCAATCCGTCTGCATCATTATTAAGTTAGATAAATAATTTTATTTTACTGCTTAAAATAATATATTTGCCATCCGCAAAAAGGGGGATTAGCTCAGCTGGCTAGAGCGCTTGCATGGCATGCAAGAGGTCATCGGTTCGACTCCGATATTCTCCACTCAAGCACTTAATGTACCTGGTGTTCAGCTATTTAGCAACACACCAGGTACTAACTCTGCCAAAACTCTGCCACAGCCCGCCAATTTCGGCGGCATGGAAAGTGCAGAAGTTACCTACACAACACCCCGCTTATTCAAGGGAAAAACCATTGATCTTGTTCCAAAAGGCAGCACCAAAGCCAAAGAGGAAGCGAAACAAAGCTGGTATGTGGAATTCTTTTTCTATAACCCCGGTCTCGGGGAAATGGAAAGGTTCAGGTTCAGCAAGAACCTGAACAGGATCAAGGAACCTAAAGAAAAGCTTAATCTTTTCACAGAACTCTTAGATACCTACAAAGATGCTTTGGATGGTGGCTGGAGCCCGATTGACGAAAAATCCAATGAGAAACTCAAACGGGAAGTTGTATCGCTTACCCTCGGCCAAGGCAAAGAACTTTTCGAAGCCTACCACAAAGCGAAAGGAACCCGAAAAAAATCTATCCAGACTTACCTGTCCAAGGTTAAGCCCTTTATTGATTTTTACGGTGCGCATAAAATGGTGAACGAGATCACCGATTACGAAATCACCCACTTCTTAGATCACCAGGAACAAACCGAAAAGTGGCTGGGCGTTACTTACAACAATTCGAGAATTGCCCTGAACAACTATTTCAAATACCTTAAAAAGAACAAATATATTGAGGTCAACCCGGTAACCGATACGGAAACCAGGACAAAGATTGCCACGGAATCGCACCAGGTATTTTCCGATGATGATTTTAAAACGATTATGGACTGGCTGCAGGCTAACGATCCCTATTGTTTATTATTCGTCAGGATGATTTATTATACCTGTATCCGGCCAAAAGAATTAAGGTACTTAAAACTCAAATACATTAATTTAGAAAACAACACGATCACCATCCCGGCTTCTATTGCTAAAAACAAAAAAGCGTTACCTGTCCACATTGACCCAAGTTTGCGGATAGAACTTGATAAACTGGATATCGCCAATTCTCCCGGGGAATACTATTTGTTGGGGTCGCCGGTAACCTTTATTTCAGAGAACAGAATTGGTGAGAATACACCGTATGACCGCTTCGTCAGGTGTCTGAAAAAGGTTAAACTCAGGAATAAAAAGTACACCCTTTATTCGTTTAAGCACTTTTCCAACGTGAAGAAGTTTAAAGCGGGCTGGACCATTGCTGAAATATGCTCGGCCAACCGCCACAGCAGTCTGGTAGAAACAGAAACCTATCTCAAGGATTTATTAAAGTTTGTACAGACCAATAAACTGATACCCGCGATATAAAGCTATTTCCGCTTTTTCACCGGTCCCAAAAGGATCTCGGCCATAAACCGTTCCTTTTGGGATTTCTTTTTTAAATGCTTTGCCGGGAAATGAAGCGTATGTATTTCGCCGATCTTTTTAGTGATATCAGCAAGCATGGGTAGCGACTGGATCAAACTATCCAACTGTCGCTCTTTTTCATCCAGTTTGACTATCACTTCGATGAGCCTGCCGACAATTATTTGAGCGGTATCTCACCCTGTTCAATTCGTGTAAGCACCTCGTCAATTTGCAAAGCTGGCTTTTTGACTTCTTCCGGTAACATATTAATTCCTTTTGAAAGGCAAAACTCCACATAGATAGCTGCCATAACCGGCAGTTTCGGAAAAGGGTGAAATATTTGACCAACTTATCATTCAGGGTCATTAGGCAGATAAACGATAACAAATTAAATCTTTCACCAAATTGGGGGACTCCCATATCTTATAAAACAATCCCCTCAACTTTGACTTAAATTCTATAAGCCATGATCAATAACACAGTCGATAAAGAAGCCACAGATTCAAAACTCAGGCCACAGGTCAAACGGATAAGGCAACAGCCCCGCCATCCCATCCAGCAATTGCTGCGCTCGTTCGAGCCGCTGGAAACATTGCGCAAAACCACCGAACGAAAAATTAAAAGCAGCAATTAAAACAATCACCCGAAGGGTTCCGCAACGGCACCGGCAGGTGGCCGTTCCACGCGCTAGCGTTCAGCAAAGATGGATTTTTGTCCCCAAAAATATCTTTGCCGACTGCGCGGTGCTTACCGGGGTTCGGAACTCACCCCTCTAAAGTGCAAATTATGGCCCGCAGAAAATCAGCAAATCCCGAAAAATTATATACCTGCTCTGTAAGAACAAGGGTAACGGCCGTTGTATTTCAGCGACTTGAAAAAATGATCGGGAAAAGCGATTGCTACAGTATCGGTGAAGTGGCCCGGAAGATATTGTCTAACCAGGAAATCAAAGTTTTTTATGTTGATGCTTCATTAGATCAAACCATGGAACAACTGGCGCTGATCCGGAAAGAGCTCAAAGCCATCGGCATCAATATCAACCAGATCACCAAACGCTATAACAGTACCTGGGAAGAAAAAGGGAAAGCCTTTTATGCCATCAAAGTAACCGAACTATTCAACCCTGTCGAGCAGCGGGTAGATGAACTATTGAAAATCGTTTCTCAACTGGCGGTGGTATGGTTGCAAAAATCATAAGCGGTAAAAGGATAAAGGGCGTCCTGCATTACAATGAAAATAAAGTTGCCCAGGGACAGGCACAACTGATCATGGCCAGCGGCTTTGCAGGCGAGATCGACCAGATGAATTTTGATAGCAAGGTAAAGCGCTTTGAAAAATTAACCATGCTCAGTGATAAAGTAAAAACCAACGCCCTGCATATCTCCCTGAACTTTGACGCCAGTGAAAAACTGGATAATACAAAGATGCAGACCATCGCTGCAGCCTATATGGACAAGATCGGTTTTGGGGACCAGCCATTTTTAGTTTACCGCCATACAGATGCGGCACACAGTCATGTGCATATCGTTACCACCAATATGCAGGCGAACGGCGAACGTATCGATATACACCGCATCGGGATGCTGAAATCCGAACCGGCCCGAAAGCAAATTGAGCAGGAGTTTAACCTTGTCAGAGCCCAAAGCAAAACATTCAAGCAGCTGGCAGCTATCAAACCGGCTGATATTACCAAAGCGCAGTACGGTCATATTCCCACCAAGCGCGCTATCAGCAACATAGTGGGTGCCGTGATGAACCAATACAAATTCACCTCATTGGCCGAATTCAACGCGGTGTTAAGGCAATTCAACGTACAGGCGGATCGTGGCGGTAAGGATACCATGATGTATCAAAAGAAGGGATTGGTTTATTCCCTACTTGATAAGAACGGCAAACCAATCGGCGTTCCCATTAAGGCCAGCGCCTTTTACAGCAAGCCGACCTTATTTAACCTTGAAAAAAAGTTCGCCCAAAACACTGAAAGACGTACAGCATACCGGGACGACCTGAAGGATGAAATTGAAACGGTATTTAAGAAATATCACCAGTTAACCAAAGCCACCTTTATAGCTGAACTGCAAACGCAGAATATCCAAGCTCTGTTCCGGCAGAACGAGCAGGGTTTGACTTATGGCGTAACCTTTATTGATAATACCAATATGGCCGTTTTTAAAGGCAGTGACTTAGGCAAGAATTACAGCGCAAAGGCATTAACAGAAAGGTTTGGCCAGACAGACCAGCCCATTAAGTCAACTACAAAGACCTGGTTAAAAACAGGAAAGCCAAAACAAACGTACCTGAAACCGACTGCGCAAACTATCTACCTGAAAACCCCTGAACCTGCCACACAGCAGTTTGGTTCGGGTGTAGATAAACTGCTTAAAAATTTGATGGGAAAAACCGCAGCGGACAGCGCACCAATCACACCACGCCGCAAGAAAAGGAAAAAGCAGGAACAAGGACAGCATTTATAAACCGCAATAAAACTTTATGCAAACAGGAGAAGATATACAGGGCTTACGGAAGATTACCGAATTTACAAGGCTCATCAGCATCTTTATTTTAGCAATACATTTTTATATCAGCTGCTACCTGGCTTTCCAGCATTGGGGCTGGACGGCAAACATTACTACGCGCATTATTGTCAATATTGCCAAAACAGGTATATTTAATAACAACCTCAAACCCAAACTGGCCGCTTTGCTGTGCCTGGTTATTTCATTAATCGGTGTTAAGGGCCGCAAGGATGAAAAGATACAGCAAAACGCCATTGTTGCCTACCTGCTATCCGGTTTGCTTATCTATTTTATCAGCGTTTTGTGTTTCTATTTGAATGCTTCAGTTGGTTCTATAGCTATTTCCTATATGGGGTTAACGTCCACCGGTTACCTGTTGATCTTAACAGGTGGCGGGCTTTTATCCAGACTGATCAAAATCAGCCTGAACAATGATATCTTCAACACCGAAAATGAAACTTTCCCACAGGAAGAACGCCTGCTGGAAAACGAATATTCCATTAACCTGCCGGCCAAATACAACCTGAAAGGTAAAATCAGGGACAGCTGGATCAACTTTATAAATCCCTTCCGGGGATTATTGGTCATTGGCACACCCGGCGCGGGTAAATCTTACTTTGTGATCAGGCATATTATTACGCAGCATATCAAAAAGGGCTTTACCCTGTTCCTCTATGATTTTAAATACGATGACCTGACCCGGATCGCTTACAATACGTTGTTAAATAACCGGGGAGGCTACAAAGTTAAACCAAAGTTCTATGTCATTAATTTTGACGATCTGAGTCGGACACACCGTTGCAACCCGCTTGACCCCTACAGCATGGATGTTGTCACCGATGCGACCGAAGCGGCCCGCACGATCATGCTGGGCCTAAACCGTGACTGGATAAAGAAACAAGGTGATTTTTTTGTCGAATCACCCATTAACTTCTTAACGGCAATTATCTGGTATTTGAGAAAATACAAAGATGGGCGTTATTGCACTTTGCCGCACGTCATTGAATTAATGCAGGCAGACTATGACCCCTTGTTTGCCATCTTAGCCGAACAGGAAGAGATTAAGGTATTGATTAACCCTTTTGTATCGGCTTTCCGGAATAAGGCTAAGGAACAGTTAGAAGGGCAAATCGCCAGCGCTAAGATTGGTTTGGCACGATTGTCCTCACCCCAGTTGTATTACGTTCTATCCGGTAATGATTTTAAGCTGGATGTCAATAATCCTAATGAACCGAAAATCGTCAGCATGGGTAACAACCCGCAGAAACTACAGGTTTACGGAGCGGTATTATCGCTGTACATTTCGCGGGTCATTAAATTGGCGAACCGGAAAAACCAGCAGAAATGCAGCTTGATCTTCGATGAGTTCCCGACCATTTACTTTAATAATATTGACAGCTTAATTGCTACAGCCCGCAGTAATAAAGTAGCCACAACGTTAGCAGTACAGGATTACAGCCAGCTAAAAAAGGATTATGGCCACGACCAGGCCGATCACATTTTTAAGAAAGTCCATGATCTCCTGCGGCCCCTCCGCTCTTGGCGGAAAACCGATTGTGGCAGGCAGCGCCGCAAGCCTTCGCCGCTGCCATTATAGAGGTTGATCAATATTGATGCAAGGTAAATACCGATTGAAACTCGACACAGGTAAAACAAGATACCGTTACACTCCCTAGTCAGAGTAAGAGCTTAACAGCATATTAGTAAAAGGCTATAATTTAATATTGCGAAAGAGGCATTGGTCATAAATAAGTTATTGCAGGATTATTTTTAGTTGCCTGAGTGCTTCTGCTATTTCTTTATCGTCCAATGAGGCGAAGCCCATCCTTAGTGCATTCAAATCAAAGGATTCATTTTTATAGAACTTGCCATCGCCTATGTATAACCCTTTTTTTAAAGCATCTTCAGCCATTTTAACAAGGTTGATCCCCGGATCGAAAATCGTCCATATACCAAGGCCGCCTTCGGGAGTTTTAAAATCAATAAGCCCCCGAAATTCGGTTTTCAGAATTTCGCAAAACAGGTTTCTGCGCTGACGATAAATTTTTAATGATTTACGGAAGTGCCTGTCCATCTCCCCATCATCAAATAACACTGCGAACGCTTCTTCCAGGAGCGTATCGCCCTGCTTGTCAATCAGCTCTCTTAAAGACGCCGCAGCTTCAATAAATTCAGGTGGGCCTGCCATAAAGCCTATCCTTAAAGCAGGTGCAAAAGTTTTAGAAATCGAACCGATATAGATTACATTATGATGATGGTCAATACTGGCTAATGGTACGTAAGGCTTATTATCATAATGGAAATCAAAGTCATAATCATCTTCAATAATTGCAAAACAATATTCTTTAGCCAGGTTTAATAGTTTTAACCTTCGCTCCATACTCATCGTTACCGTTGTTGGAAAATGATGATGCGGTATCAGGTACACTGCCTTTATCTTTTTTTGCTGTAAAATCATCTCCAGATGGTTAACATCCATTCCTTTTTCGTCAACCGGAATCCGAAGCAGGTTTGCACCGGGGTATTTGAATGTTTCATCAGCAGAACCATAATTGGAAACACCTACAGCAATATAATCTTTAGGATTTAATAGCAATTGGGCAGCTAAATAAATTCCCATCTGGCTGCCTTTTGTGATAATCAGATTTTCAGGCATAACGGTTAAACCGCGGCTGTTGGAAAGATAATTACATATGGCATTGCGAAGGTGTTCAGAGCCTTTAGAGCTGCTGTATTTCAGAAAGTTTCTGCCATGATACCTCCTGGAAATGCTTCGGTACTCCCGCATCAGCACATCAACCGGTGCCAGCCGCACATCAGGAAAGCCGTCATCAATAGCGAGTGGTGTATCCTGAAAACTTTCCCATGATACCGCTTTTCCCAATTTATTCGTCCAAAGAAACGCCTCGCCCTGATATTCTTTGTTACCAACAATTGGTTTTACTTTCGGTTTATGTAACGGTAATTTAGACAGCACAAATATACCCTTGCGTTCTACCGCTTCCGCCCAGCCCTGACTGATCAATTCTTCATAACCCAGTTTTACGGTGTTTCTGTTAATACCGATCAGGTCTGCCAGTACTCTTGAACTTGGCAAAACATCAGCGGGTTTAAGTGTCCCATTAGTAATCAGCATAATAAAACTATTACACACCTGGATATGCAATGCGACTGAGGCATCTCTTTCTATCTGGATCAATGACTTATAGGGCAGCATCTGGGCTGTATTTGTTGTGTAAACTGGTCTGTAAATATAATCCAAAGAGCGGGTAGTTTTGAATAAAATTAAGAAAATGAAAAAAGTATTGGTCATAAATGCAAGTGCAAGAGGGCAAAGGTCCCAAAGCAGAAAACTCACAGAAATATTTACAGAACACTGGAAAGGTAAACGTACCGAGACGGAAATTACTAACCGGCAACTGGGAAGTGCCGATGTGCCTCATGTTAATGAAAATTGGATTGCTGCCGCTTTTAAACCTGAAACAACCAGAACCGAAGATGAAAGGAAAGCGCTCGAAACCAGCGATACCTATATTGCTGAACTGCACCAGGCTGATATTATCGTGTTGGGTACGCCCATGTATAACTGGTCTATTCCCAGCGCATTAAAAGCTTATATCGACCAGGTGGTGCGTGTAAATGAAACATTTAGGATTGACGCTACTAATATTCAATATCCCTATATCGGTTTACTGGAGAACAAGACCTTATTCCTGCTGCTTTCAAGAGGCGATCAGGGTTATGAAAAGGGCGGATATAATGAACACATGAATTTTCAGGACCCTTATCTGAAAACCGTGTTTAACATTATGGGTATACATCATATACACGTAATTGCTATTAACGGGATATCCTACGGCCCTGAAAAGGCTCAAAAATCTATAGAACTATCGCATCAGGAATTGAAAGACCTGATAGACCTGGAACTTAAACAGCAATGAAGAGCCAGATACTTAAAGGGAGTAGCTTCATTGTATTAGGAGCAATTTGTTATGGCATGTTGGGGACTTTTGTAAAAATGGCCTATCATGACGGCTTCAATATAGCTGAGGTAACCATATCGCAGTTTACCATCGGATTTGCCGTGCTATTGCTATTAACTTTGTTAAAAAAAACGGCTTCGGTAAAGGGGAATAATACAACAGGAATAAAGAGCCAATTAAAGCTGGTTGTAGCGGGAACATCATTAGGTTTAACCGGTGTTTTCTATTACCAGTCGGTACAATATATCCCTGTGAGTGTCGCCATCGTATTATTGATACAAACGGTATGGATGGGTGTTTTAGTAGAAATGATCATCCACAGAAAGATGCCAGGTTTCCGGAAGATCATAGCCGTTGTGATCATCCTGGCCGGAACAATACTGGCTACTAATTTATTTGAACAATCTATCAATGTCAACTGGATTGGTTTTGGCTGGGGATTGATGGCTGCATTATCTTACACGGCTACCATGTATTCATCCAATAAATTGGAGTTGCATCTGCCCCCTTTAAAAAGAAGCCTTTTCATGATCCTTGGCGGGCTGATCATTATCCTAATAATTTTTCACGCTTCACTTAATCAGCATTTTTCTTTTGGAATATTTCTAAGCTGGGGTTTGGTCGTATCATTGTTTGGTACTGTCCTTCCGCCATTATTATTCACCAAGGGAATGGCAATAACAGGTATTGGGCTGGGGGCAATAATCGCGTCTATTGAAATTCCCGTTTCTGTATTTATGGCGCATCTTTTACTTAAGGAGCCGGTAAGCCTGCTTCAATGGAGGGGTGTTATGCTCATTCTGTTTGCGGTAGTATTGATGAATATACCGAAAAGGCGGGTCATATACAGTTAGCATTTACTGCCATAAAACCTGTGGGTGCAACAAGCCAGAAATTGTTTAATTGTATATAAAAAAACAAAGCCCGCGATGTGCGGGCTTTGTTTTTGGAATCCTTTTTCATTTAAGATGCAGGTACGAGTAAGGTTGTGATACCGATCCTGTTCCATGCGTTGATGGTAATGATTGCGAGAATAACTTGTGCAAGATACTTTTCATCGAGCAATCCGGCAGCCCGTTCATAGGTTTCATCTTTTACATGATTGCTGATCAAAGTCACTTCTTCGGTCAACGCTAATATCGCCTGTTCTTCTTCTGAAAAGAACGGGGTATCGCGCCATGCATTAAGGGCATAGATACGCTGTTCCGTCTCGCCAGCCCTGCGGGCTTCTTTGGTGTGCATATCAATACAAAACGCACATCCGTTGATCTGTGAGGCCCTGATCTTGATCAGGTTTTTATGGGTTTTGGTCAGGGAGGTGCTTTCAATGAATTCTTCCAGCCCAAGAATCGCGCTGTATCCGGCCGGTTCTGTTTTGTCAATTTTAATACGTGTGCTCATTATCTGAATTATTAGCTTTTATTAATTATACCCACAAAAATAAAGCTATAGGTTTGGTGTTAATTATACCAGTCTTCAGATAATGGGTGGCCCAGCAAGAGATCAATTGCGCGATTAGTGGACTATTTTTTTGCAACTTCTTTCCTGACCCGGCTCAGTGTCTCCGGGGTCATTCCCAGAAACGATGCGATCATGTGTTGCGGAACCCTATAGGTCAGATCGGGATATTTATCCATGAAATTCCGGTATTTCTGTTCAGCGGTAAAACTGATCGCCGAATGGATTCGGTTTTGGCTGGCAATAAAGCTTTTGTTGAGGATGCTGTTGATTAAATCATTAAAGGCCGGTATCTGTGCGCAGAGCAATTCGAAACTGGGTTTGGTAATTAATATTACTTCAGCGTCCTCCAGCGCGTCAATATTATTAACGGATGGCTTGCCGGTCAACAAACTCTCCCGGTCACCCGTCCACCAGCATTCCTTTGAAAACCCCATGATATGCTCACCGCCATTTTCATCTACGCGGTAATTCCGCAGACAGCCTTTACAAACAAATGCATTGTATTTCCATACGTCCCCGTCCTGAAGCAGGTATTGTCGTTTACGCAGTTTCTTAAAGATACATACCGACTTGATCAGTTCATATTCTTCCGCGCTTAGCGTAATCTGGTCACTGATATACCTTTGAAATATTTCGAACATGAATCACTTTAGTGATACAAATATGCGACATATTACTTCAAAAGTTAACGGTAAATTGGCGTTAAGCTAATTCCGTCACGAGTTCAGCCAATGGTTTCCTGATCTTCTTTAACTGGAGGTTCCAATCATTGGCCTCATCCCGATAACCTATCGCCAGTAGCATGGAGCTTCTGAGGCTTTTTTTCTTCAAACCAAGCAGCTCATCTAATGCCTGGGCATTAAAGCCTTCCATTGGCGTAGCATCCACCTGTTCCAGTTACCGGGCTTACCCCTACTCAGTTCAAGGCACAAGGAATTCATTTGCGTAAATTCCTAAATGAAGTTTAGGCCTGTCAACAGGATATAAATCCTACCCATAATTATGTAACATACCGGGCTCAGCTACCCGGTATTTTTGTGTCAAAATAAAATATATCATGACACATACATATAACATTTCCGGCATGACCTGTTCAGGTTGCCAAAACAAAGTAGAGGGCCTGCTATCTAAAGTTGATGGCGTAGAAAAGGTAAGCATTGACCTGGCAAAAGGTACAGCCAATATTGAAATGGCTAAGCACATCCCAACAGTAACTTTAAAAATCGCTTTAGCCGATTATCCAAAATATCAGCTATCTGAAGTGGTAAACCCGGCACCAGTTTTCTCAACCGATAATGAGGATGAAAAAAAATCCTGGTTTGAAATCTATAAACCCATACTGCTCATTTTTGCTTACATCACAGTCACTTCATTGATTGCTGCTTTATCAGGTGATCATTTCAACCTTGTAACGGGAATGCGAATTTTCATGGCCGGGTTTTTCATTATTTTCTCCTTCTTTAAAATGCTTAATCTAAACGGGTTTGCCGACAGTTATTCCATGTATGATATCGTGGCAAAAAAGTTCAGATCATGGGGTTACATCTACCCTTTTATTGAGCTGTTCCTGGGGTTAGGCTATGCAGCGAACCTTCAACCCGATATCATTAATTACATCACGCTCGTGGTGATGTCGGTCAGCATCATTGGTGTATTACAAAGCGTATTAAATAAACGCAAGATCAGGTGTGCCTGTTTAGGCGCTGTATTCAATCTGCCGATGAGCACAGTAACGATTATCGAAGACGCCTTAATGATAGCGATGAGTGTAACTATGTTGATTATTATGCAGTAAAACCGGTTTTAGCATTGTCCGTATCTGACGCGCCGTTGTCCATTCATTCGTTTAAATACCACATACTTTTAACTTAATTAACAATAACATGAAAACATTATTAATAGCCACCCACATTATGCTAATCACCATATTTTCTTTCCATATACAGCAAAATTCGTCTGACCTAACCGCCTTGCTGAGCGCGTACTACGGCGTAAAAAATGCCCTGGTCAATTCAGATGCATTGACCGCTGCTTCTAACGCCGGCCAATTTATTAAAACCAATAATAGCTTGGAATTGAAAACGCTCCCTGGCGGGAAAATGAATGCTTTTATAGCCATTCAAAAGAATTTGATTGCTGATGCTGAACGTATAAGAACAGCGAAAGATCTGACCAAACAGCGCGAGTACTTTGCAACTTTCTCTCAGGATTTTTACTCGCTGGCCCAAATAGTAAAGTTATCCGGGCAACCCGTTTACCAGCAATATTGCCCTATGAAAAAAATGTACTGGTTAAGCAGTGAAACCAGTATAAAAAATCCTTACTACGGCAACGCAATGCTTTCTTGCGGAAGAATAACAGAAACGATAAACCCATAAACCATTAAATAAGCTAATCATCAACAGCACAAATAGACCAATATGAAAATCCTATTTTTTTTAATGTTCAGTTTGTTATTCCCATTGGTTTCTTTGTGCCAGCAAGAATCTATGTCGATGGACATGGGAGATAGCCCCAAAGGTGATCGTTTACCTTTTTATCAAAAGATAGGAGGCAGGGCAATTTATCATTTGTATATTGGTGATACTTCAGTAAACTATTCTGCCAAAAACAGGCCCGCTTTGGCCATCAATGGTACCATCCCTGCACCAACATTATATTTTACTGAAGGCGACACTGCCGAAATATATGTGCATAACACGATGATGATGGAGACATCTATTCATTGGCACGGGTTAATTCTACCTAACCGTTATGATGGTGTTTCCTATTTAACGACAACACCCATTAAAATGGGTGAAACCCATTATTATACATTTCCCATCGTACAGAATGGAACCTATTGGTATCATTCACATTCCATGATGCAGCAGCAAAGCGGTTTGTACGGTGCTATCATCATTCATAAAAGGAATGAGCCGCCGGTTAAAGAATATACCTTGTTGCTAAGTGACTGGACAGATGAGAACCCCGACCAGGTGGATCGTTCACTGCACAACGCTACTGACTGGTATGGCATCCGCAAAGGCAGCACACAGAGTTATGCAGAGGCTATCAGGGCCGGACATTTCAAAACCAAACTAACCAATGAATGGAAAAGAATGACCGCCATGGATGTCAGTGATGTTTATTATGACCGGTTTTTAAGCAACGGTAAACCCGAAAACGAGGCACCGCAATTCAAAGCCGGGGATAAAGTAAAGCTCAGGATCATTAACGGCAGTTCATCCACTTATTTTTGGTTAAAGTATGCTGGCAGCAAACTAACGGTTATAGCTAATGACGGAAAAGATGTAGAGCCTGTCGATGTAGATAGAATGATCGTTGGGGTCTCAGAAACTTATGATGTCGTGGTCACCATCCCGGATAATAAAAGCTATGAATTTTTAGCCACTGCCGAGGACAGAACAAAATCGACATCGTTATGGCTGGGAACGGGTAAAAAAGTAAAATCTGAACCGATGCCAAGACTGAAATATTTTGAAGGCATGAAGATGATGAACGATATGATGAAGATGGACGGCAGCATGAACGATATGGGCATGAAGATGAGCCTGCAGCAGATGGATATGAATACGGTGATGTACCCGGAAATTACCGGCGACGTAAAACCTGTAAAGGATACGATAATCCAAACACCGAAAGAAATAATCACCCTGAATTATGCGATGCTGCGCTCGCCTGTAAAAACCACTTTGCCCAATATACCTGCTAAAGTGCTGCACTTCAATCTTTCGGGAAACATGAACCGATATGTGTGGACAATTGACAATAAAACCGTTTCAGAAACAGATAAGATCCTGATCAAAAAAGGAGAGAACGTCCGAATCATTCTATACAATGGTACAATGATGCGCCACCCGATGCACCTTCACGGGCATTTTTTCAGATTGCTAAATGGACAGGGTGACTATTCACCGTTGAAAAGCGTGGTGGATATTATGCCAATGGAGACGGATACACTGGAATTTGCTGCTACGGAAAGTGGTGATTGGTTTTTTCATTGCCATATACTCTATCACATGATGAGCGGAATGGGCCGGATATTCAGTTATGAAAACTCACCCGCCAATCCCGAGGTACCTGATCCGCAAGCGGCCATGAAGAAAATATATGCGGATGACCGGAAAATACATATGGCTGCAAAGGTTGGCCTGGAAAGTAATGGCAGCGATGGAGAAGTAATGTTTGCCAATACCAGATACCAGCTGCAAACAGAATGGCGTATAGGGTTAAATAATAAGGACGGGTACGAATCCGAAAGCCATTTGGGCAGATATGTCGGTCAAATGCAATGGTGGTTCCCTTATGTGGGCTGGGATTTCCGTTACCGGAAAATGGATGGTCCGGAAAAAGATATTTTCGGACACATCAGCGATAAAGATAATCGAAAGGTATTTTGTATTGGTGTTGAATACACTTTACCACTTTTAGTAAAAGCTGACGCGAGGTTCGATAGCGATGGCAAACTCCGGTTTCAATTAATGAGGGAGGATGTTCCTTTATCTAAACGGCTTCGTTTTAATTTTATGGTAAACACAGATAGAGAATACATGGCCGGTTTAAGGTATGTGGTTACCAAATACTTTTCGGTATCCTCTCATTATGATAGTGATATGGGTTTAGGTGCAGGAGTAACTTTAACTTATTGATGAAATAAGATGACTCCTTACGATATTTAATACAGATCAATAACTACTGATCCTTGAATTTATTAAGCAACCGTCTGTTTATGACATAAAATTGTCCCTTTCCCGATAAAGAGATGTCTTATCTTTATACATACAATTTGTATTATATATATGCGGAAAATAGCCTTTATCATTCCCCCTTCAGTTGAGTTACTTGACCTCGCGGGACCTATGCAAGTATTTACCGAAGCCAGATTTTATGGGTTTGAAGCGGAGATGGAGTTTTATACCTTCCGGGATGGGCCGGTATCAACCTCCGGGCTTGGATTTGAAAAACTGAAACATTTTTCTAATGCCATACTAAAGGAAGGGGATTTTATTTTTATGCCAGGTATGGATTATGACTATGTCAGCAGCATTGCCTTCGGAGCTGAATGGGCATTTTTCAAATGGTTAAAAGAATGTTCAGATAACAAGGTAACGGTTTGTTCGGTTTGCAATGGGGCATTTGCTTTAGGTAAAGCCGGATTACTAAAAGATACCCAATGTACCACACATTGGCGAAGGGTAAAGGATTTACAGGAACAATTCCCTCAGGCCAAGGTAGTGGCAGATATATTGTTTATCAAGAGCAATAACGTTTATACAAGTGCAGGGATCAGTGCAGGAATTGACTTAGCTCTCGCTATTCTTGAAGATTTTAAAGGGCCTTTGTTCACTCATAAAGTAGCAAGAGGACTTGTTGTTTATCACCGCAGGAGCGGAACACACAAACAGCAAAGTATTTACCTGGATTACAGGAACCATATTAATCCGCAAGTACATGAAGTCCAGGATTATTTAATCGATAACCTATCCTCTGAAAATAATATAGATACACTCGCCGCACTCGTACATATGAGTCCGAGAAATTTAAGCAGGGTTTTTAAGGAAAAGACTGGTTCCACAATATTAGAATATCATACCCTTTTGCGAAAGGAATATGCCAATACTATGCTTAACAATCCAGAATACACCATCGAATATATCGCTGCTAAATGTGGATTCAAAACGGCCAGACAATTACAGAGGATATTAAAGAATTAATATTTAATAATCATTGAACATCCAAGATTCCTTTTTTCCTGGCAAATAAAACACCGCTTCTGATTAAAAAAGGAGGCGGACTAATTGTAAATATAAGCAACCAAGGGATTGTGAGTTACCTTCGCGGATCGGTCCGGGGCTTCATCCAGGCCTTAAGAATCAGAAAAATGGACCTCATAAATTAAAAAAAGATAAAAACGACAATTTGATTTTTTTAATTTTATACAAGAATTCAAACCTCTATTATCATGGCAAAAACAGTAGCAGAAAAGCTGGTAGAAATACTAGAGCACGCCGGGGTGAAGCATATACACGGTGTGGTGGGCGATTCGCTCAACGGGATTACGGATGAATTACGTAAATCCACAAAAATCAAATGGATACATTACCGTCACGAAGAAGCTGCTGCTTTTGCCGCAGGGGCCGAGGCGCAACTGACAGGAAAACTGGCCGTGTGCGCCGGCAGTTGCGGACCCGGAAATATGCACCTTATTAATGGATTATATGATGCTCACCGAAGCAATGCCCCTGTGCTTGCCATTGCGGCGCAAATACCCAGCGAACAAGTAGGCAGCAGTTATTTCCAGGAAACCCGCCCGGAGGCATTGTTCAGAGAATGCAGTTATTACTGCGAGACTATAGCCTCCTCGCGTCAAATGCCCCGTGTGTTGCAAATTGCCATTCAAAATGCCATTGGCCTAAATGGTGTCGCTGTTATCAGTTTATCGGGTGATGTGGCAATGCAAAACATACAGGATGATGGACTGGAGCATCCATTGTTTTTAAATCGTCCAAATACCCGGCCATCCGATGCCGACCTGCACCAGCTGGCTACGCTTATTAATCATTCAAAAAAGATAACCCTGCTTTGCGGGGCCGGTTGCGCCGGTGCCCACGATGCTTTATTATTGCTTGCAGGAAGAATTGTATCGCCAACGGTCCATGCTCTCAGGGGAAAAGAACATGTGCAATACGATAATCCATACGATGTCGGTATGACAGGGCTTATTGGTATTGCTTCAGGCAACCATGCAGCTCAAAACTGCGATCTGTTAATAATGCTCGGCACTGATTTCCCGTACAAGGAATGGTATCCTGCGGATTCAAAAATAGTTCAGATAGATATTCGCCCCGAACGTTTGGGAAGAAGGTGTAAACTCGACATGGGGCTCGTAGGGGATGTGAAGGAAACCATTAACGTTATATTGCCTTTACTAGATCAAAAAACAGATACCACCTTTTTAGAACAATGCCAGGAACGATATAAGGAAAACAGGAAGAATTTAGATTCTCATGCGAAAGGTGAAACCGGCAGGTTGATCCACCCGGAATACCTTACAAAGGTAATCAGTGATATGGCTAAGGCTGATGCTATATTTACGGCAGATGTAGGTACGCCGACGGTCTGGGCCGCAAGGTACCTGGACATTAAAAAAGGAAGAAGGTTGATCGGCTCTTTCAATCACGGCTCCATGGCAAGCGCCATGCCGCAGGCCATCGGGGCGCAACTGGCATTCCCTAAAAGGCAGGTTATTTCACTATCTGGCGATGGTGGTTTTGCTATGATGATGGGCGATATCCTCACCATTTATCAATATAATTTGCCTGTAAAACTTGTCATATATAACAATGGTTCCCTTGGTTTTGTAGCCATGGAAATGAAGGTTATTGGTATGCCTCCGTTTGGCACTGATTTAAAGAACCCCAATTTCGCAAAAATGGCCGAAGCCATTGGCATAATGGGTATACGCGTAGAAAATTCAGAAGATGTACCGGCGGCGATAGAAAAAGCATTGGCACATAATGGGCCGGTTTTGATAGATGTATTAACAAACCCTACTGAACTGGCGATGCCGCCTAAAATAAACTTTGAGGAGGCAAAAGGATTTGGAATTTATATGATAAGACAAACCCTGCTTGGTGATGGCGCCGAAGTATGGGATACGCTTAAGACAAACTTTTTGAGTTAACGAACTAATGCCTTTCCATTGTCCGCATGAAAATGATATTAAGGACTAATTAAATAATAAAGGTCATGACAAACACCACAGCATTCGATTTACTTCGGGATCCCAGGAAAAACAAAGGGACTGGATTTATCCAGGAAGAACGTGACCGCTACGGTCTTAACGGGTTATTGCCTGGTGCCATCGAAACCATAGAACTGCAGGCCCAGCGAGCACATGAGCAAGTGAACCGCCTGGAAAAGCCGATCAACCAATATGTTTATTTGCTCCAATTGCTGGACAATAACGAAAAGCTATTTTTTAAGCTGTTGATGAGCGATCCGGCAAAGTTTATGCCACCGGTATATACGCCGACTGTTGGAGAAGCCTGCCAGACATTCGGCCATATATTCAGGAGACCCAGGGGTATCTATATTTCCATTAAGGATAAAGACCATATTAAATCCATTCTTCAAAACTGGTCGGAAAAAGACGTACGCTTTACCACAATGAGATAACACGACACGTTTACTGGATTTATCTTCTAAGGATAATTGCAAACAGGCCAAATATATCTGCGAAATGAGCGGTTTATTTATTAAAATGTACTCTTTAGTAAATGCATGTGCACATCAGTACGGTTTGATTACCTGTCCGGTGCTTGCACCGAACAAACTTTTGCGAAAGCCGTATTCCAATTGTTTCATGGTCACGGGAATATCGCCTGGGAAGAAATCAAAGTATTGCGGAGAATCTTCTATAACTGTAGGACTTACCGCGTTAATACGAACACCATTTTCCAGTTCAATTGCGGCGGCGCGCACAAACGCCTCCACTGCGCCGTTGGCAGCTGACGCATTAGCGAATTTTAAAACCGGTTCATGTGTCAAGGCGCCGGTAATGAGTGTAAATGAACCTTTGGGATTGATGTAATGCTGTCCGATAAGTACTAGATTCACCTGCCCCATTAATTTACCGTCAATGCCTTTCCTGAACTCCTTATCTGTCATGTTTCTCCAGGGACCTACATACGAAGGTCCTGCCGTGCAGATCAGCGCATCAAACGGTCCTGCCTGCCTGAACATCTTTTCTATCGATTCAGGTGAGGTAATATCAGCCTGAATGTCTCCGCCCCCGGACCCGACTTTGATGATTTCATTGTTCTTTTCCAAAGCACTTACTAAGTGATTGCCCATGGTGCCTGTTGCGCCTACGATGATAATTTTCATTTTTTCTTTTGATTTTTTTGTTGATAAATAATTTATTGTTTTCTCCCTGCGAACCGCATGACAGCACCTTTGCCCGGATGATATTTGCCTTCCTCTAAAGGGATCGCGCTTTCCTCCAGGAGTAATCCCGATCTTTATAGCGCTCATCCCACATGTTTTTGTAGGTTTGATCCCAGGATTGATTCATATTCGTTTAATTAAAATGCTTCAGAAATTAGCAGTTTACTTACGTTCATACCGGCTGCTGTCCCCGTGGCCACGGCACCTGCTACCGTATGTGTTTTTGTAACATTATCGCCACAGGCAAAAACGCCGTTTACTGTTGTTGCCTGGGAAGGATCAACCTTGATATAGCCGTCGTCGGTAAATTGGCATCCCAGGAATTCAGGGATCTGACACTGCTGCTGAAAGGGGCTGCGTACATATATAGCCCTCACGGGAGATTTCGTGCCGTCCTTGAAAATAATATGCCGGAGATACCCATTGACATGTTCCAGCCTTTCAATTTCTTTTTCTATTATTTGTATATGGTGTTTTTCCAATTTTCCGGATTGTTCGGCTGTTAGTGTTGCAGGTCCGTTGGTAAACAGCGTGAGCGCATTTGTCCAGTTTGAAATAAGGCTGGCTAATTCATAACCATGTGCACCGTTGCCGAGGATACCTGTTTTTTCATTCCTCACCTCGTATCCATGACAGAAAGGACAATGAAGGACCGAAATACCCCAGCATTCAGCAATGCCGTTTATGCCAGGCAGCATATCCCTGATACCAGTTGCAAAAATTAATTGGTCTGCATAAAATGTTTCACCGGATGCTACCTGAATTTCAAAACCATTTTCAATTTTTGTTCCCTTGATTGCCAAACTGTCGAGAAATTCTACCGTGTTATACTTTTGCACTTGCTGTTTGGCAAGGGTTCCGATCTCTGCCGGGGTTTTTCCATCCTGGGTGAGGAAATTATGCGAATGAGGCGTTTGCTGATTACAGGGTTTTCCGCTGTCAATAATAAGGACCTTTCGCAGTGCCCTGCCCAAAGCCATGCCAGCTGCAAGCCCTGAGTAACTACCTCCAATGATGATTACATCAAATTGTTTACGATCTGTCATGCTGTTATATTTTGAATTTTTTAAAGAAAATGATAAGCGGGTCTTGTTATAGCATTTTGCCATTTTTAAATGAAATCCTACGGATGATGAAATTCACCAAAGGCAAGCCGGCAAAAGCGATCCAGGGAACCAGTACGACGGTTAATAATAAAGTTCGTTGATATAAGGGAAGGCCAGCTAATGGCTGGCCGAACAGGTAAAGCAACAGGGTGATGGACGGATAGATCACTACCCACATTTTTAATGATGTGGTTAACTTAGCTTTTGTTTTCATGTCTTAAAAAGTGCTTTTTAGCAAATCACATTGCTTCTACAAAAGTAATTTCAGCGGTAAGTGAAGGATAGGACAAAGATGTGGTTATGTAGGATTTATCTAAAGTTATGTCTAAATGCCTCCGGCGAATACCGAGGGCACTGAAAAAGTCCTATAAGAATTAAAGGACAAAAAAGGAGTAGAAAGCATAGTTTTTCTGCTCCTTTTTCGTATCTTGAAGGTGTAATCAGAAACCTTTTAGATGTTAGCTCAACAACAGCAAATCCAATTTAGTGCGTTTTCGGGGTTATATGATCTGATCGTTCCCAAAGACAACCTTCTTCGCAAGATCAATGAACTGATAGATTTTACTTTTATACATGAAGAACTGGCAGACAAATATTGTCCCAATAATGGACGTACGGCAGAAAGCCCTATACGTATGTTCAAATATTTATTGTTGAAAACGATCTATACTGTCTCGGACGTTGATGTCGTTGAGCGTTCGCGGTATGATATGTCGTTCAAATATTTCCTTGACATGTCGCCCGAGGGGGAAATTATTGACCCCAGTTCGTTGACGAAATTCAGAAAATTACGTTTGAAGGATGCCGACCTATTAAACCTGCTAATCAATAAAACAGTCTCTATAGCCATTGAAAAGGGCATAATTCGGTCCAGGTCCATCATTGTTGATGCCACGCATTCCCTGTCCAGATCAAATCCATATTCAGCATTAGAAGTGTTGAGAGAACGTTCAAAACTGCTTCGAAAAGCGGTTTACGCGATAGATGAAGACATGAAAGGCCAAATGCCTGAAAAGAATGATTCCGATGACCTGGAAAAGGAACTGGCTTATTGTAAAGAACTGGAGAAGCGTATTGAATCGGACCAAACGTTAAGTTTGATCCCTGCGGTCAAAGAAAAACTGAACCTATTGAAAGAGACGGTAGAAGATACACAGGAGAACTATACCCTCTCCAAAGACAAGGATGCCAGGACCGGCCATAAATCAGCAGATAGCTCGTTTTTTGGCTACAAGACCCATCTGGCCATGACAGAAGAACGTATCATTACAGCTGCGGTAGTTACCTCGGGAGAAAAGGGAGATGGTCCGGAGCTTCCCAAACTTCTGGAGATCAGCCAAAGTAATGGGATCGAAGTAGACACTGTTATCGGCGATTCGGCTTATTCCGGCAAAGAAAACCTTGACCTAACAGGCAGGCAGGATATAAAAGTTGTAGCAAGGCTCAACCCATCAATAGCTCAGGGATCCAGAAAGGATGAAGATAGGTTTGATTACAATAAAGATGCGGATATGTTCGTGTGCCCAGCAGGTCATCTGGCCATTCGAAAAGCGCGTCAGGGGAAAAAGAACAGAGGAAAAAACCAGGCAGACACGTATTATTTTGACGTTGAAAAATGTAAAGTATGTCCATTAAGGGAAAACTGCTATAAAGCAGGGGCAAAGACAAAGACCTATTCTGTCACTATAAAATCAGGCCTGCACCGACAGCAGATAGCTTTTCAGGAAACTGATGAATACAAGGAAAAAACAGCACACCGTTATAAGATTGAGGCAAAAAACAGCGAGTTAAAAAACGTTCACGGTTATGGGCGGGCAACATCTTATGGGATTACAAATATGCAAATGCAGGGAGCATTAGCGATTTTCACAGTCAACCTGAAAAGAATCATCAAACTGAATGCCTAAGCCTGTAAAATCGAAGAAAAGCCCCCAACAGCACCTACACTCCACAGTTTGCGAACCAAGCCGTCCCCAAATGATCATCTCAAAAATACATCGCTAATAAAAAAGCGATCAAGTAAAAATCCGTCTTACTTGATCGCTTAGTTGCTCCCCGATTAAAGTGTCACTTTTTCAGTGCCCTCCGAATACCCGGTGTGCTTTTTGAAGAACCTGATAAAATAGGAAACGTCTTCATACCCCAGGCGATAGGCCGTTTGATTGATCTGGTTAGATGTTGCCAGGAGGCATCTTTTAGCTTCCAGGATGATGTGATCATTAATCAATTCTGAACAGGTTTTGCCCAGTGCAGCCTTTGCGATTGCATTAAGTTGATAAGCGGAAAGATTCAGCATTGCAGCATATTGAGCCACTTGCTTATGGGTAAAAACATGAATTTCTAAAAGATCTAAAAACTTTTCAAGTTGTTCCTGCATATAAAGGCTGGCAGTATCGGAAGGCCCAATGCTATGTTGCCGCACAAGCTCGATAAAGAAAATACCCATATTTGCTTTAATAACATCTTCATATCTTTCTTTTTTTTCGGCAAATTCCTGAAAAATGTACGTCAATATTGAAAGCAGCTTTTTAAACCCGCCAGTATTAAGCTGATAATGGTCGATATTACTAGCTTTGCGTAATACCTGGTTTGATACTTTCTCCTGCGGAAAATAGAATTCACCTCTGAACTGCATTAAATACCCTGTACTTTCTGCTTTCAGGGCGAGCCGGTGTACCTGCCCCGGGCGCATGAAGAAAACGGAATTGTCGCAAACCGTGTACGGTGTGAAGTCGATGTCATGGTTACCAGCCGCGCTTTTTAGCGCAAGAATGTAAAAGAAATCATGTCTGTGAAGTTCCTGTAACATGTCCTTTCCTGACAGCAAGTTTTGAATATCGCGAATGCTAAAATTTTCAGATAAATCAGGTTCCTTATGGCTGGCATTAATATGTCTGATTGGTATTCTTTCCATTTTGTCTTAATTGTTATAAGAGGCAGACACAGACATCAAGTAATGTTTAGTCAAATATAATTACATTTTGCAAAGCAATTCAATTGATGGTATAGACAAAGCACCATTTAAAATTTTACCAGATAGGCCAGCAAGATTTTGTTTTAATAATTATAAAGTGAAACAGTATACACAACTGGAACAAAACTCTCACGGCTAAGTCTATCATTATGAGAATCAACATATCATAATGATAGGCTTTCTTGTTTCTGCCGTGTTGTACAAGTTTCTTATTACCAGTTAATTAAGTAAAAATTCACTCCGATAGGCCTGCATGGCACGGCTATTGGCTATGCCTTTTTCTTATTAATTGAATTTCTCAAAATGATAATAGTTTTCTCAATATGGCTAATTGCGCTTTTTCAAATTAAGCAAGCCCCGTCTCTTCGTAAATCCCCTGTTTATATTTCATACTAATTCATGCATTCACATTTAAAGAAACTTTCATTTGCAGGTGCGCTCATCACCCTTGGAATTATTTTTGGCGATATTGGTACCTCCCCACTTTATGTTTTTCAAACTTTACTGGTTGAGGGCGGCAAGGTAAACGAAGCGTTGGTGTTAGGCTCCATCTCCTGCATCTTTTGGACACTTACCCTGCAAACCACTTTCAAATACATTTTTATAACCCTGCAAGCCGATAACCATGGCGAAGGCGGCATATTTTCATTATATGCCCTGGTAAGGCGCTACGGCAAATGGCTGGCCATACCTGCTATAATAGGTGCGGGCACACTACTGGCCGATGGGATAATTACTCCACCAATTTCGGTAACCTCGGCTATTGAAGGCTTGAGTAATGTACCAGCGCTGGCGGCTTCATTTGTACCGGGCAGCAGGCTTATTTTAGGTATTGTTATAGGTATTATGCTGCTGTTGTTTTTCTTTCAGCAATTCGGCACCAAGGTGGTTGGCTCAGCTTTTGGGCCGGTAATGCTGCTATGGTTTTTCATGATAGGCACATTGGGCCTGCTGCAGATAATTCACTATCCAACCATATTTAAAGCATTGAATCCTTACTATGGTTTTGAGCTGCTTACTGAACATCCTAAAGGTTTCTGGCTATTGGGCGCAGTATTTTTATGTACTACCGGCGCTGAAGCTTTATATTCAGACCTTGGCCATTGCGGGCGTAAAAACATACAGGCAAGCTGGATCTTTGTAAAAACCACGCTGGTGTTAAACTACCTGGGGCAGGGCGCATGGGTGCTGTTGCAGCCCGCAGGCAAAAACTTTACTGGCATTAACCCTTTTTACCAAATAGTGCCATACCCGCACCTGTTTATGATTCCCTGCGTGGCGCTGGCTACCCTGGCAACCATTATTGCCAGCCAGGCATTAATAAGCGGTTCCTTTACATTGATAAGCGAAGCGGTGAGTATGAACTTCTGGCCGCGCATCACAATAAAATATCCATCAAACATACGCGGGCAAATTTATATCCCGAGCATCAACTGGATCCTGTGTTTTGGGTGTATAGCCGTATCGCTTTACTTCCAGACATCCGAAGCCATGACAGCGGCCTACGGCTTTTCTATAACCGTAGCTATGCTGATGACCACCGTATTAATGTATTATTTTATGCGCTATGTTAAGCATTGGCCGGTATGGCTGGTTACTATTATCCTATGCGTGTTTTTAACCATTGAGTTCTCATTCTTTGTGGCGAATGCGGTTAAGCTGCTTAAAAGGCTGTTTTTTTTGGTGTTTGAATTTGGGTTGATATTTACCATGTACATTTGGTTTAAAGCCCGCAAGATCAATAACCGATTTTTAAATTTCATCGACCTGAAAGATCAGATCCCATTGTTAAATGCCCTTAGCGCGGATAAATCGGTTAGTAAATATTCAACTCATCTTATCTATCTCACCAAAGCGAACAACGCAAAACAGATAGAGGAAAAGATCATGTATTCCATTATGAGCCGCAAACCAAAAAGGGCGGATACCTACTGGTTTATCCATATTGAAACAACCAATGAGCCATTTACCATGGAATATAGTGTAGATCAGCTGGAACCAGGTAAGATCATTAGGGTAGAGTTCAGGCTTGGGTTCAGGATCCAGCCGAGGGTAAATGTGTTGTTCCGCAAGGTTATTGAAGATATGGTGGCACGTAAAGAGGTTAATATTACCAGCCATTACGACTCACTGAGCAAGTTTAAGATCAATGCCGATTTCAGGTTCGTGATAATGGAGAAATTTCTGTCGTACAATAATTCATTCAGTGTTAAGGAAGGGTTTATATTGAACAGTTATTTCGCCATCAAAAAACTTGCACAATCAGAAGCAAAGGCATTTGGACTTGATACCAGCGAAACCTATATAGAAAAGATCCCGCTGGTAGTTAAACCGGTTGGAAATATTATTTTGAAAAGGGTAGCTGGCAGCGTAAAAGATCTTTATCCTAATTAGGAGTTGAAATATTAGCTTAAATAAAAGATGCTGCAATTTCAACCTTTGTTGAACTTGGTTTGGCTGTTTTCTAAGAGTTTTGCCTGTATTTTAAGCTCATTAATTTATTTGGTTTTAGGTAGATGTAATCATTTTTGAAATCAAGGATCATATTAAACCGCTTTAAAAGATCATTGCCTAAAAAATTAATCTCAAAGCCTGCCGGATTTTTATTGCTCAAAATAAGTGTTGGAATATTTGTAAGGTCAAAATTATTGAGTTTTAGCAAGGGAGAGAGCACTAATTTAGTTTCATATTTTACGCCTCTAGGGTCACGCAGCGCTGATGTTTTAATCAATTTTAAATTCGTCGGGAACTGTTGCCTGCTTACCCAGGCGCTATCCAAAATAATGGCCAGCGCCGAACCTGTGTCCATTGAAAAATCGCCAAAGTATTTTTTATTTTCTATTTCAAAGGCTCCTGTAATGTAAGCATATGAATGCGTAAACCCTATTTTCGATCTAACATATCCTTTCAATACTTTTGGCAGCTTTGAATGGATGATTAAAAGATTTTTATCGTAGTCAATTTCAACACTTTTACCTTCAAACAGGTTGGGGCCAAACCGCCCGTCCATATCATCTGCCGTTATTTTAGTAGGCAGAACCTCGGGATGGGTCCAAACTGCATTGCCCATCTGCAGCCTGAATACCTTATTTAATTTATTATAATCCGGATTTGCTTTCCCGGCAAAGGCATCGGGCTGGTTTGAGAGTAATTTTGTTTTTTTAAGGATGGCATCCCTGGTTAAATGAAAATCAAATGAGCTGATATCAAAATGTAAGTTTAAGGTATCGGTATTATTAATAACAGTTTTTACGCAGATGGCATTAAACGCAGTGAGTGTAAAAGGGATGGTATCGTTGGCGGCAATTGCCCCGGTTAGCGGAGTTTCCGGGGGAATGGCGCTTGCAATTTGCGTGTAGCAGGAGTCCTTTCCGTTTAACAATACGACAAAGTTATATTTTGTTCCCGGTTTTACTTTTACCCTGATGGAATCTATGTCTGTATAAAAAGTAACCCATTTTGTTTTCCTGGTCCTGTCAGCAGTAAAAACGTCGGGTCTGATCCCCGGTGAAAGCGACCACGCATTTTTATCTAAATAACCCCCATCGTTGATAGCAACACTTTTAGAAGTTGCTTTAATAACAGGCAATTTTGATTGTGCAAAAATTGATTGAACCAGTAAAAATGGGATAAAGAGGTATATGTATTTCATTGTTTTCTTGTTTCGAAATGGCTTTAAAATTACGCTGAACTCCCGATAGATGCATAAAAAAGCGCCGCCGATCAAAGATCAAACGACGCTTTATGTTATATATGTTACCTTTTGCAGGGCAGATTAGGCTATTTAATTTACGTAGATGTCACCGCTGCCGTTTTTTGATTTGGAGACATTTTTAGGGTTTCCGGAGCAATGAATATCGCCCGAGCCATGCAATGCGGCATCAATTTTTTCACTGGCATTAACATAGGCATCGCCGGATCCTGTAAGGCGGATCATGGTAGTTGAGGTTTCAAGGTTGCGTGCAGTGTAATCGCCCGATCCTACAAGGCTCACAGTGGAAGCGGCAGCACGGCCTGCAATCCGCATATCACCCGAACCGGAAATGCTGCTTTCCAAGCTTTTAACATCAATTTTGCCGGTCATATCGCCTGATCCGCTGATCCTTAATTTTAATGAATTTGTGGTAAGGCCTTCCTTAAACGATACATCGCCCGAGCCGGTTATGCTTACAGCATTAAGGTCTTTGGCAACAACGTATACAGCTATTTTTTTATGGTTACCAAACCAGTTGCCCCAGTTCCAGGAGTCGTGTTTGCTGTATACTTTTAATACACCATTGTTTACTTCAGTTATAATACGGTTTATTACATCAGAAGGCGCTTCAACTTTAACCGATTCTGTTGAGCCCTGCGTAATAAATACATCAAACGGACCTGCAACATTTACGCCGTTAAAGCCGGATAGATGGCGGTCTTCAACTTCGGAAGGGCTAACCTTTACAATTGGGGCAGGCTTTGCATACGTATAGCCAGCGCCTGTTAAAAGCATAGCTGCCAGCAAAATTTTGGATATCGATTTCATGGTTATTAGTTTTGTTTTAATAAGACGCAAGATGTATCATTAGGTTGCATTAAAAATAAGAAATAAATTGACTTTTATTATTGTAGTTTCCCAGGCGTCGTTTCTACAACAAACTATTTATTAAACACGTCATTGCGAGGTACGAAGCAATCGCGAACTACGCAAGTTCTGCAATTTTCTAATCGCTCTGTATGGCATGCGATTGCTTCGTACCTCGCAATGACAAGATAGTTTAAATGGTACCAGGGGCTAATCCACCATTACCCCAATATAGTAGTTAAAGGTATCCACCTCAATATTGTTCTTAGTTGCGCTATTTATTTCAACGGGCTGAAACCGGGTTGATGGGGTTATAAACTGGTATTCACCACCTTTGATTTTTACACGTACCGGCATATTAAAACCTTTTACATCCGAGATCCAGCGTACAAAAAGTTTACCACCGGTTTCCATAAAGTTTAATATCGGGATGCCTTTGTATTTAAGATACTGATCAAACACGGGCGACAGGTTTTTACCTGATTGCTCGTTAATATAATTTACCACATCATCATAAGTAACGGTTTTGTGATAAAAGGTTTTGTTCAAGCCGCGAAGGATGCTGCGCCATTTTTCATCATCATTAATAATGGTGCGGATCATGTTCAGCATATTGCCGCCCTTGGGATACATATCGCCTGAACCTTCTTTGTTTACATTGTAAACGCCAAGGATGGGGGAGTCGTTTTGAATGCCGAAACGTGTGCCATGTACATATTCCTGCCCGGCTTGTTTGCCATAACGCTGTTCAATAAATAACGATTCGGAATAATTGGTAAAGCTTTCGTGGATCCACATATCGGCAAGGTCTTTCGAGGTAATGTTATTCCCAAACCATTCGTGCCCGCTCTCGTGCACTACAATAAAATCCCATTTAAGGCCCCAGCCAGTGCCGGATAGATCACGTCCTAAATAACCATTGCGGTAGTGGTTGCCATAAGCGGTTCCGCTTTGGTGCTCCATGCCCAGGTGCGGGGCCTCTATCAGCTTATAACCATCCTCATAAAAAGGATAAGGGCCAAACCAATGTTCAAAAGCTTTGATCATATCTTTAACGTTATCGCCAAACTGCTTCTTTGCTTTATCAACATTATAGCTTAAAACCCAATAATCTAAAGTAAGCTTGCCTTTTTCGCCGTTATAGCTATCGCTGATGTGGGAGTATTTGCCGATGTTAGCTTCAATATCATAATTGTTAATGGGGTTGGCCACAAACCAATCGAACCGGGTGTAGCCATTTTTCAAATCTGTTACTTTGCGAAGGCGCCCGTTTGATGCGTCCGTTAATCCTTTCGGTACGCTGATGCTGATCAAAGCACTGTCAACCTCATCTTCCTGCTGATCTTTATTGGGCCACCAGATGCTTGCACCAATTCCCTGGCAGGCAGTAGCTACCCACGGATTACCCAATGAGTCTTTCGAGAAAACTATACCGCCATCCCATGGCGCACGTTTGGCAATGGTGGGGTTACCCGAGTAAAATACGGTAAACCCGTCCTTACTGCCCTTGGCTATGGTATTCGGGAAAGTTACAAACACGGCATTAAACTCGCGCGTGAAGGGCAACTCCTTGCCTTTATATACCACCTTTTCAACTTTTAAATTTGAGAAAAGATCAAACTGCAGTTTGGTAAAATCCTGCGTAGCAGTAAATTTAAACAGATTGCTGCCGCTGATGAATTTATTTTCAATATCAAACTTAACATCAAGGTGGTAGTAATTGATATCATAGCAGGTACGCAAAGGGCTCATATAGCCGCGCAATGAATCGGCCCGGGTAAAAGTCTCTCTTTTTGCACCCAACTGGGCATTTGCCCCATAGGAAATTAGTCCCAGTGCACATATAATTAATGATCTGTGTAGTAGTTTCATTTGAACAATCTAAATTTAATCTCTGTAATCTCTCAAAAAATCGGTGAAATCATATAATAATCAGTGAAATCTTATTGTAATACAGTAACCTTCACACTTGATTTATTTTGTCCGTCATGATAGATCCTGATAGTTGATTTCTGAAAATCCGAATCCTTTGCCTGGTTAATGTCCTCAAACTGCTGCGGGTTCCGGTCGGCAAGCGGGAACCATGAATTTTGTACCTGTATCATGATGCGGTGCCCTTTTCTAAAGGTATGCCCAACATCAGGCAGGTTATATTTCACCTCTGTTACTTTACCCGGTATAAACGGCTCCGGCTTTTCAAATGAGTTACGGAACTTACCCCTGAAGATCTCGCCGCGCACCAGCATTTCATAGCTCGCCATGGTCACATTTTTAGGGTTTGGTGTTGGATTTGGATAGTTATCCGGAAAAACATCAATTAGCTTCACCACGTAATCGGCATCTGTGGTGCTTATTGATGAGAACAGGTCAGCCACAACCGGGCCTGTCAAAGTGATATCACTTGTTAAAGTATCAGTTTGGTAAGTCTTTACATCCGGTCTGCGGCCTGCAAAACGCTGATCGTCCAGCATGTATTCCCTTGTGCGGTGCGACTGTACACCATCCTGGTATGGTACCGGTGAGCTGGGGTCGCTTACATATTCGTCAAAGCTATCGCCGCCGGTGGGTGCGTCAAATGACAGCTTGCCGTTAGCCTGGAAGTATAAAGTTTTTTCTATTGAATTTTCAGGCGGCCATTTGCTGAATTTTTTCCACTCGTTGCTGCCCGAAATAAAAATAGCCGCTTTTGGCAGGTCCAACTCGCCCTCACCTTTCAGGTAATATTTAAAAAACGGCAATTCTAAATTCTCGCGGAACCATTTGCTGGTGTTCGATCCAAAATCCTGGTCGCCGAAATGCTGGATGTCAACACTCTCCCAGCCACCATGAAACCATGGCCCCATTACCAGCATATTTTTATGGCCTGCCGGATTTTGCTTTTCAATAGCATCAAACACATGCAGGGCGCCAAAACAGTCCTCGGCATCAAAAAAACCGCCAACCACCATTGTAGCAGGTGTAAGGTTCTTTAAGTGCGGGCGGATGTTCATATCCTGCCAGAAGCTGTCGTAATTTGGATGGGCCATCATATCGTTCCAAAACTTAACCGAATCGCCAAAATAATGCTTCTTATAATTTGGTAAGGCACCCAGGTTAAGATAGAATTTGTAATTGTCGGGATATTTAAATTTTATAGCGGTTTTAAATTGCGCCGGTATAATAGGTTTCGGGCGGGGAACGCCAAAGCTGGTGATAAACGAAAATGCGTCCATTATAAATAGGGCGCCGTTATGGTGAAAATCATCTCCAATAAACCAATCGGTAACCGGGGCCTGCGGCGATACTGCCTTTAGTGCAGGGTGCGCATTTGGCAAGGATGCAGTTGAATAAAACCCGGGATACGAGATCCCTTCTATACCTACTTTGCCATTATTGTTGGGCAGGTTTTTTATCATCCAGTCGATGGTATCATAGGTGTCTGAGCTTTCATCAACCTGTTGTTTGCCTTTTTTATTGTCGATGTTTGGGCGCACATCAATATAGTCCCCCTCGCTCATCCACTTGCCGCGTACATCCTGGTAAACAAAAATGAACCCTTCTTCTAAGAGCAGGGAATTTTGTCCCAATGACTTTCTGTAATTGTTTTCGCCATAAGGAGATACTGTGTAAGGCGTACGGGTCATTAAAATTGGATATTTTTTTGACTGATCCTTAGGCAGGTAAATGGATGTAAACAGTTTTTTACCATCGCGCATGGTAATGTATTTTTCCATTTTGGTGTAATGATCCCTGATATAGGAAGTATCTTTTGGCGCTTGTGCAAAGGTTAAGGTGCACCATAATGCAGCCACGGTTAAGAGTAGCAATTTTTTCATGTTTAGTTCGGTCAGTTAATTTAAGCTAATTTAAAAAGATAATCAACAATATGCTATTCGTGTCAACACTGTTACAGAAACAGGATAAACTATTATTACAACACGCTAAAATATGGGCATAATAATAGCGCAAACAACACTTATTAAAATATTTTAATAAGTGTTGTGGTTGTAAAAGTAATTTTATTAAGTTTGTGTGAATAATGCATTGCACTTTAAAAAATGAACTTTACATCAACCTTATGTCGGTAAGGGGAATTTATAGTTAAATTGGTTTGAATAGATCCTCGCCCAGGCGGGGATTTTCTTTGTAATGCTTTTTTATTCGCTCCTTTGTTAAACTAAATACAACCCAACCAAAAAAATGGCCAGATTAAATTTACTAGAAGAGACGCGTTACGAGAAGCTGCCGGTAACGGTGTATTGCAATCAGAAAGAAGCGTCATTAGCGGTAGCGCAGCGGATAGCCAGGCTGATAAAAGCGAAAACAGCCAAAGGCGAGCAGACGGTGCTGGGCCTGGCCACGGGAGTAACCCCTGTTGGCGTATATGCCGAGCTGGTGCGCCAGCACCGGGAAGAAGGGCTGAGCTTTAAGAAGGTTACCACCTTTA
This sequence comes from Mucilaginibacter sp., assembly GCF_028288225.1. GTDB lineage: Bacteria > Bacteroidota > Bacteroidia > Sphingobacteriales > Sphingobacteriaceae > Mucilaginibacter. The sequence continues at coordinate 71,994 of NZ_JAQBOC010000057.1, read as the reverse complement.
ACCTGGACGAGTACTACCCGATGCAGCCCAATGCGGCGCAGAGCTATGTAACGTTCATGAACGAGAACCTGTTCAGCCATGTAGATATCGATCAAAAGAACGTACATATTCCGGATGGCACGCTTGAGCAGGATGCGGTGGCCGCCTTTTGCCTGGACTATGAGAAAAAGATCACGGCGCTTGGCGGGCTGGACCTGCAGATCCTGGGGATCGGCCGTACGGGCCACATCGGCTTTAACGAGCCGGGCTCGGCACCCAATTCCGGCACCCGGCTGGTAACGCTGGATGACCTGACCCGGAACGATGCCTCGCGCGACTTTGGCGGCAAGCAGAACGTACCCACCAAGGCCATCACGATGGGGATCGGCACGATCTTCAAGGCCAGGGAGATCATCCTGATGGCCTGGAGCCTGAAGAAGGCCCCGATCATCAAAAAAGCGGTGGAAGGCGAGATCTCGGGCGATGTACCGGCCACCTACCTGCAGCTATCGGACAATGTGGAATTCGTGCTGGATGAACCCGCAGCAAGCTCCCTTACCCGGTTTGATACCCCCTGGCTGGTAAAGGATTGCGTGTGGGAGAACGGGCTGAAAAAGAAAGCCGTGATCTGGCTGGCCGACAACCTGGACAAACCGATCTTAAAGCTGACCGAAGAAGACTATAACAACCATGGCATGGCGCAGCTGGCCGTGGAACAGGGGCCGGTCTATAACATCAACATTGATATCTTTAACCAGCTGCAGCATACCATTACCGGCTGGCCGGGGGGCAAGCCGGATGCGGACGACAGCCAGCGGCCGGAAAGGGCGCAGCCGGCCCGGAAGCGGTCGGTCATCTTCTCGCCGCACCCGGATGATGACGTGATCTCCATGGGGGGCACCTTTATCCGTTTGGTAGACCAGGGGCATGATGTGCATGTGGCCTACCAGACCTCGGGCAATACCGCCGTATGGGATGATGACGTATTAAGATTCGTAGAATTTGCCATAGACTTTAATAGCAGCATCGGGGATGACAATACCAAGCTGAAAAAAGTATACGAAGAGATGCGGGCCTTTATCCCCACCAAACACCCCAACCAGGTAGATACCAAAGAGATCAGGGATGTAAAAGGGTTTATCCGCAACACAGAAGCCTTCTCGGGGGACAGGTATGACGGGCTCACCGATGACCATATCCACTTTATGGCGCTGCCGTTTTATGAAACCGGGAAGATCAAGAAGAACACGGTAGGCGAGGAAGACATCAGGCTGACCATGGAGCTGCTGCAGCAGGTAAAGCCGCAGCAGGTATTTGCAGCGGGCGACTTTGCCGATCCGAACGGCACGCACCTGGTATGCTTCAACATCATTTTGGCCGCTTTAAGAAGGCTCAGGGAAACGGAAGACTGGGTAAAAGACTGCTGGCTGTGGATGTACCGCGGCGCCTGGCTGGAGTTTGAGACCCACGAGATCGAGATGGCCGTACCGCTCTCGCCGCAGGAAGTGATCCGCAAGCGCAATGCCATCTTCAAGCACCAGAGCCAGAAGGACAGGCCGGTATTCCCGGGGGATGATGCCAGGGAGTTCTGGGTAAGGGCCGAGGACCGTACCCGTGAAACCGCTCATGCTTATGACAAGCTGGGCATGGCCGAATATGAGGCCATGGAGGCCTTTGTGAGGTATCATTTTTAGATTACACCGATTGCAGGATGATTACACTGATTAACGATACAATCAGTGTAATCATTTTTTTATAATCGGCGAAATCGTCAATCTTCTTAATTTTCGCCAACAACCAATGGTTTCGAGGTATTAATGCAGTTGGTTAGCGATAATTTCCAGCTTTCATCGCCGGTACCGGAATCTAACACATAAAAGGCATTCGATCCACCGCCACCGGCAAATACTTTTCCGTTTGCAACGGTAGGTACAGCGCCATTGGCAATGATTGGTTTTTTCCAGATCTCATTGCCGGTAGCAGCATCAACCGCATAGAGATTTAGATCATCGCTGTTTATAAATATTTTTCCATCGGCATAAACCGGACCAGATGTAAAGCCCTGACCATTGAGGCCTTTCCAGATTTGGCTTCCATCACTCTCCTTAATGGCATAAAGGGAGCCCGGTTGGTTAAAATCATTAATGTTATACCAGCTTGCCAGGTAGATCACTCCGTTATTGATAGAAGGTTTTGACTGTTCAAGCGAAATGCCGTTGGTGCTAAATATCCATTTTGATTGGCCATTAGTTGCATTTACAGCATTCAAATAACCATCCCTGTTGCCTATAAATATGACATCATTTGAGATGACCGGACTCGCCTCAACTATCGGACTGCCTGTATTATACTTCCATTTTAAGCTTCCGGTTAAGGCATCCAGGGCATAAAGATTTCCGTCAGCGCTGCCAATATAGACTGTTCCGTTTGAAACTACAGGGCTCGAATCCACGTTTTGAGCGGTTAGATATTTCCACTTCAAATTACCTGACACTGCATCCACAGCATATATATAATGATCATCGCTGCCAAAATATACAATATTATTAGCCGCCGCAGGACTTGATATTGTAGTGCTTGCAGTGGTAAACTTCCATTTTAACGTACCAGAGGCGGCATCAAGTGCATAAAGATTATGATCAGTATTGGTGGAATATAATGTGCCATTTGCGAGCGCCGGTGTTGAATAAGCAAAATCACCACCAGACTGGTATTTCCAGATCAAATCGCCATTTTGGGCATTAAGAGCATAAAAATTATTATCCTGTCCCCCAAAATAAACGGTAGCTTTTGTGTTTGTGGGAGCTGGTGTATTTGATTTAGAGTCCTTTTTGCAGGATGTGGAAAATAAGATTAATAATAAAACAGGAATTTTTAAAAAACGCTTGTTTAAAGGCAGGATAAAGGTTTTCATTTTTGTGATTAGATTACTGAACGTGAAACGGATAGTTTAAAAGTATATTATTAACCAGGTTTATTAAATAACAAAATACTGGATCAATGACACGCAAAACTGTTAAAAGTTTAATTGCTTTATTATAAATAAAAAAGCCACCGGAAAGGTGGCCATGTGACGTAAAAGGTTTAGAACAACAAAGGCGCAATTTCTTGCGCCTTTGCGTATGGTGATGAAAATAAATGTAAATAAATTTCGTAACCCTAAGAAAATCTTTCCTTCAGGAATTTACCGGTATATGAATCCTTCTCTTTAATTAAACTCTCCGGTAAACCCTCAAACACAACTTTTCCGCCGCGGTCGCCGCCTTCCGGGCCGATGTCAATTACCCAATCGGCACATTTAATCACATCCATATTGTGCTCAATAACAATTATGGTATTGCCATGGTCAAGCAGGGCATCAAACGATTTTAGCAGCTTTTTAATATCTGCAAAATGCAGGCCGGTTGTAGGCTCATCAAAAATGAACAACGTTTTATGCGTATTGTTCCCTTTAACCAGGAAGGATGCCAGCTTTATCCGCTGTGCCTCGCCGCCCGACAAGGTATTTGATGATTGACCCAATTGCACATAACCTAAGCCCACATCCATCAGCGGTTTTACTTTGCTGATGATCTTTGGCTCTTTGGCAAAAAACTCAAGTGCTTCTTCAATGGTCATGGTCAGCACCTCCGACACATTCTTGTCCTGGTAAGTGACATCCAGGATGTGCTGTTTAAAGCGTTTGCCGCCGCAGGTTTCGCAGGTTAAAAATATATCCGCCATAAACTGCATCTCTATTTTTACCTCGCCTTCGCCCTGGCAAACATCACAACGCCCGCCCTCAACATTAAATGAAAATGCCGATGGCTTTAAGCCCGCAGCTTTTGAAACCGGCAACGCAGCATACAGGTTCCGGATCTCGTCCCAGGCCTTTACATAAGTAACCGGGTTTGAGCGCGATGAACGGCCAATCGGGTTTTGGTCAACCAGTTCAACCTGTTCAATTTTTTGATAATCGCCTTCAATGCTGTCATAGGCGCCTGTTTGCTCCGCATTATAATTGCCCAGCGTTTTTTGCAGGGCAGGAGCAAGGATGCGTTTTACCAAACTTGTTTTACCTGAACCGGATACACCGGTTACAACGGTTAAAACACCTAGCGGAAATTTTGCATTTACATGCTGCAGGTTGTTTTCCCTTGCACCTTTTATCTCTATAAAATCGTTCCATTTGCGGCGGCTTTTCGGGATCTCAATTTCTTCCTTGCCACTCAAATAACGGCCCGTTAAACTGGAATCGTCTTTTATAATTTCATCATAAGTGCCGCTGAACATCAGGTTGCCGCCATGCGTGCCGGCTTCGGGGCCAATATCAATAATGTGATCGGCAGCCTTCATTATTTCTTCTTCGTGCTCAACAACCAATACGGTATTGCCAACGTCGCGCAGAGATTTAAGCACACCGATCAATCGTTGTGTATCACGGGGGTGCAAACCAATGCTCGGCTCATCCAGCACATAAACGGAGCCCACTAAACTGCTGCCCAAAGATGTTGCCAGGTTGATCCGCTGCGATTCGCCACCTGACAGGGTATTTGACAAACGGTTAAGCGTTAAATAGCTTAAGCCTACATCATTTAAAAACAACAGGCGATTAGTTATTTCCATCAGCAAGCGCTTGCCAACTTTGGTATCGGTTTCGTTAAGCTCAATATTTTTAAAAAAATCGAGTGCTTTATCCAGGGCCATCAAAACCACATCGGTTATTGATTTGCCGTTGATTTTTACATAGGATGCATCCTGTCTTAAACGACTGCCTTTACATTCAGGGCAGGTAGTTTTCCCCCTGTATCGCGAGAGCAAAACCCTGTACTGTATTTTATAGGTTTGCTCTTCCATCTCCTTAAAAAATTCATCAAGGCCACGGAAATAGCTGTTACCTTTCCACAATAATTTTTGCTGTTGTTCAGTAAGCTGGTTGTATTGGCGATGAATTGGAAAATCAAATTTCAGCGCATTTTTAATAAGCAATTCGTTCCATTCGCGCATTTTTTCGCCGCGCCAGGGGGCAATTGCGCCCTCATATATGCTTTTGCTTTTATCTGGAATTACTAAATCTTCATCAATGCCGATCACTTTGCCATATCCTTCGCAACGTTTACAGGCACCATAAGGATTATTAAAGCTAAAAAAGTTCGGCGTAGGCTCTTCAAAACGGATGCCATCCAGCTCAAATCTGTCGCAAAAAAAGCGTTCGGTTTCATTTTCTGCGTCGGGCTCACGGTAACGCACATAACAATCGCCCTTACCTTCAAAAAAAGCAGTCTGGATAGAATCGCCTAACCGGCTATAGGTTTCATCCTCATCATTTTTTGAAATGCGGTCAATAACTATTCTTACCGTAGTTGAGATTTGAGACGTGAGATTAGTTTTTTGTCCATGGTCCATGGTCGATGGCTCATGGTCTTTCTTACCTTTCACCTTTACCTTCTCAACTTTCACATCGTCCCCGTTCAGTTCCTCAACCAACCAACTCCCGTCATCAACAATGCTCATATCCTCCAGCAGGTCTTCAATTTTTGAAAGTTTACCGCGGAATTCAACACGCACAAATCCTTTTTGCATCAAAACCGCCAGCTCTTCTTTTAAGCTTCGGTTGTTGTGGGGGTACAGCGGGCATAATATGGTAACCAGCGTTTCGGCGGGCAGCGTCATAATAAAATTGATCACATCGGTAACTGAATCTTTCTTAACTATCCCTCCTGATAAAGGCGAAATAGTTTTACCTATGCGCGAGAAAAGCAGCTTTAAATAATCATAGATTTCGGTTGAGGTGCCTACTGTTGACCGCGGATTGGATGTGATAACCTTTTGTTCAATGGCAATAGCAGGGGCTATTCCTTTAATATAATCTACATCGGGCTTGTTCATACGGCCCAAAAACTGGCGGGCATATGATGAAAGGCTTTCAACATACCGGCGCTGCCCCTCGGCATATAAGGTGTCAAAAGCTAGTGACGACTTGCCCGAACCCGACATGCCGGTAACTACAACCAGCTTGTTTTTGGGTATGGCCACATCCATATTTTTAAGGTTGTGTACCCTTGCGCCCTTAATAATAATATGTTTTTGAGGATCTTTGTCTGCTTCTTTGATCATTTTGTGTTGTCCATAGTCCATGGTCGATAGTCCATAGTAGCCATATTTTCCATGGTCTATGGACTATTGACTAATGGTCTTTCTTCCAAAATGCAAAAATCCTAAAATATTTAGCAGTATCCAAATTGGTTGGTGATTAGTAGGGTGTTATTTAACTATTTATTGAATAGTTTGCACTGTGCTGACAATAGAAATAAACCTTTTTAATTGATCGTAGTCTATCATTTACCAATATAAAAATCATACTTCTTATATATCATGAAAAATAATATTTGTTTTTTACGTGATAATTTGTTTTATTTGGGATAACAATTTCTTAATCCCTAAAAGATAACGCTATAGATAGAACTCTACTTTAATAAAAATATTTAATTAATTAAGTTTAGTAGTTTTTCTATGGATTTTCAATTGAAGAGTGACCAGGATTTAATCCATCTTTACATTGCGGGTGATGAGTGCGGGCTGGTAGAGCTGATCCGCCGCTATCAATCAAAAATATATACTTCCGTTTATTTGCTGGTTAAAGACGAATACCTTGCCGAAGATATTTTTCAGGATACCTTTATCAAAGTAATAAATACTTTAAAAGCAGGGAAGTATAACGAAGAAGGTAAATTTTTACCGTGGGTAACACGTATTGCCCATAATTTGGTGATAGATCATTTCCGCCGCGAAAAACGCGCGCCGATGGTAAGCAATGGCGATGATTTTGACATTTTTGAAGTTTTGGGCAATTATGATGAAAGCACCGAAGACCGTATGGTTAGGGAGCAAACTTATAAGGACCTTAAATCATTAATTCATTTATTGCCTGCCGAGCAAAAAGAGGTATTGATAATGCGCCATTTTGGGGATATGAGCTTTAAAGAAATAGCTGATATTACCGATGTAAGCATTAATACCGCCCTTGGACGAATGCGCTATGCCCTTAACAATTTGCGTAAAATGATGCAAAGTAAGGAGCTAAGTTTAAAAAATTAGTTTTAAGGGTTGTAAAGGTTGCAGTTGTTAAAAACTCACCTTCTACAACCCTTTTACACCTTTATCTAAACAGCTATTACAACCCTTACAACAATTACAGCTTGTGACCCCGTAATAAAAAAATTTCATTTAATTTTCATCTAAATAAAATATTATATTTAAGCTTTCGTTTAGTATCTGTAAACCAAAAATTTTAAGAAAGCTTATGGATGAAACCTTTACAACGACTTTAAATTTACTCACTGACAAAGCCATGGTGAACGAGGAATTGCAGGCGAATCTGGAAGGCGACGAATTAATGTTCTATCATTCTCTTCGTGCTGATCTTGACTTGCTGAAAAGGAACCCTAAAGTTCAAACCATTCATCACATTCTCGACCATTCGAGGAGTTTGCGTTAGTAGTACAATTTACCTAACTGGTTCACGGGTCATAGCTGTTTTATGATAAAACGGTCTATGATTTGTGAACCTTTCTATTTTTATGTTGGTCATTAGTCATTGTGTCATTGGTCATTAGTGAATGGCAGCTTTTCTTTATTATTTGCAACTCATTTTTGTATTAGTTATTTATTGATGATTATTGCATATGAAATTTATTAGTAGATAGATTGCAAACTATGTACTGTGCTCCAATGACTAATAACACAATGACCAATGACTAAAAAGGACCGTTATCTCCATTTTGTTGAATACTTTTCAAAAAACCAGCCTAATCCCGAAACTGAATTGAATTATGGCAATTCGTTCCAGTTATTAATAGCGGTTATTCTATCGGCACAATGCACCGATAAGCGGATTAACCAGGTAACCCCTGCTTTATTTGAGCGCTATCCTACACCCGAATCACTTGCCGCCTCAACGCCCGAAGAAGTTTTTACTTATATCCGCAGTGTAAGCTACCCGAATAATAAGGCAAAGCATTTGGTGGGCATGGCTAAAATTTTGGTTGATGTTTTTAATGGCGAGGTACCTTCCGGATTAGACGATCTTCAAAAAATGCCGGGCGTGGGGCGTAAAACTGCAAATGTTATTGCATCAGTTGTGTTTGATGCGCCGGCAATTGCTGTGGATACACATGTTTTCAGGGTATCGGCCAGGATAGGGTTAACCAATAAAGCTACAACCCCGCTCGCCGTTGAAAAGCAGCTGACGCAATATTTGCCGCAAAATACACTGGGGGTAGCGCACCACTGGCTGATACTGCATGGACGATATATTTGCGTGGCCCGTAACCCCAAGTGTGCGATTTGCCCCATAAGCTGGTTTTGTAAATATTATGAGCAAGCACATACGGAATCAGCTTTGCTAAAGGCTGAAGCATTAAGATTGAAAAAGGTAAAGGATCAGAAAAAGAAAAATGCTTTGAATAAGATTAGCAAGGAGCTAAAGAAGAGAAGTGTTGATAACAATGGTTGATTAAGTTGATTTAGTTGACTAAGTTTAACTGTTGTTTGCAAGTGGAATTGAAACTAACCGAATCAACTCAATCAACCATTCCAACTCAGTCAACAATAATTACTAAAAATATTAGTATTTGTAAATAATATATTATACATTTGTACATACAATTTTTATAATGAGCAGCGCAGATAAATTAAAAGCATTACAGCTAACCTTAGACAAGCTGGAAAAATCATACGGAAAAGGCACCATCATGAAGTTGGGCGATTCTGTTATTGAACCTACCGAAGTGATCTCAACCGGGTCTTTAGGGCTTGACATCGCATTAGGTGTTGGCGGTTTACCTAAAGGACGTGTTATAGAAATATACGGGCCTGAATCATCAGGTAAAACTACACTGGCTATTCATGCCATTGCCGAATCACAAAAAAATGGCGGGATTGCCGCATTTATTGATGCCGAGCACGCCTTCGACCGTTTTTATGCCAAAAAACTTGGTGTTGACGTTGAAAATCTTTTGATCTCTCAGCCGGATAACGGCGAGCAGGCATTAGAGATAGCTGATAACCTGATCCGTTCAGGAGCCATCGATATTTTAGTTATCGACTCTGTTGCCGCCCTTGTTCCCAAAGCCGAAATTGAAGGTGAAATGGGCGACTCGAAAATGGGTTTGCACGCACGTTTAATGTCGCAGGCTTTGCGTAAGCTGACAGGTACCATTAGCAAAACAGGCTGCTGCTGTATTTTTATTAACCAGCTGCGCGATAAAATTGGTGTGATGTTTGGTAACCCCGAAACTACTACAGGTGGTAATGCGCTTAAATTTTATGCATCTGTACGTTTGGATGTGCGCCGCATTTCACAAATAAAGGATAGTGATGAAGTGTCGGGTAACCGGGTTAAAGTAAAAATTGTAAAAAACAAAGTTGCTCCGCCTTTTCGCATTGCCGAGTTTGATATTATGTTTGGCGAAGGCATTTCAAAAGCAGGCGAGATCATTGACCTGGGTGTTGAGCACAACATCATAAAAAAAGCAGGCTCATGGTTCAGCTACGGCGAAACCCGCCTTGGCCAGGGCCGCGATGCCGTTAAACAGCTGATCCTTGATAACCCTGAGCTGATGGAAGAGCTGGAAGCCAAGATCAAAGAAACAGTAACCGGCGATCATTTAGCTGAAGTTTAGTTTTTCATTTCATTGATTTTTGAATGATTTCATCAATTTGAAATTTGATTACACCGATATAGTAGAAGTCCTGGTATTTTACCGGGACTTTTTTATTGAAGCGTTTTGCTGAACAGCACGGAAAATATAATATTAACTACCTGTTAACGGGTAAAGGGGTAGCATCTACGATGCAAAAAGAATAATGCGATGTTTTCTACAAAGGGGTAGACCCGATGGGTCATTTTTGTATGGCCGTAAGGTCTACCCTTTATTTTAATGACTTATCCTAATGATTGGAGATCAATTATACAACATATCTGCTGTCAGCAATTTCTTATCCATTGTACCCGGTGCTATCATATAGACCCGCAATGCGGGGTTTCCCCTGCGGCGTGCGCCGGGTACAGGGGCGGTATAAAAGTTTTTAATTTTTATTTTATGATATCCTCTTAATAAAGAGATCGCTCCTTCATTTTCAGCAAGCTTATTATCATCAATAAACAATTGGGTATCATTATAGGTAGCAGCCGAAAAGTTATATACCCCATCAGCCGGGATAGAAACATAGCCTTCATAGACCACCCCGGAGTTTGGCCGGGTTTTCCGGAACTCTGTAGTTTCCATTGTTTTAGTTATGCCTGCACTATCCAATGGAGCATAATCCAGTTGGTCAGTCGAAGTGAAGCTGCCTTTAATAAGGGTAAATCTTAATCCCTGGCTATTGCCGGTATAGTTAACGGCGGCAATTGGGGTCTGGTTATACATAATGGTGCTTGTGGGTAAGCTGCGCCTGCCTGACGGCGTAATTACCACGGTTTTAAACACCCTTTTTTCACCTGCCGGGATATTAAATATAATAGGCGATTCATATCCCAGATCGGTATCCAGTGGATCGCGGCCGTTAAGGGTATAAACTATTTTTGCCCCAGGCACTACTGATTTTGGAGCCATAGTGAATTGTGAGCCTATCATCATGGTATCAATCACCTCAAAGGCGGTGGGTACCCGGTAGTTGTAATGTATGGCATCAAGCCTTGCAAAATGTTTGGCCAGGCGCACTTCCGAAAAATTCTTGTAATCTTTTCTTTCAGGTTTGCTCCAGGCTATTTCCGATAGCGCAAAAAGGCGTGGTAAGATCTGGTATTGCAGTTTGGCGACTGTTGGTACATACTCTGTCCATAAATTCCCCTGTACGCCGACAATGTATTTTTTTTCATCCTCCGTCAAAACTTTCGGAATCGGCTCATAATTATAAGTTTCAGAGAATTCGGCATATCGGCCGAATGATACAGGCTCAAGGGGAGAGCGGCTTTGGTAATGATCAAAATACAAACCGGTAGTTTGCGGTGTCATGATCACATTATGTTTTTGCTGGGCTGCGGCAATACCGCCTTGTTCGCCCGTCCAGCTCATTACGGTTGCATTTGGGGCTAAACCGCCTTCCAGGATCTCGTCCCAGCCAATAATGCTGCGGCCTTTTGAGTTCAGGAATTTCTCCATCCGCTGTATAAAATAACTTTGCAGCGCGTTCTCATCTTTCAAGCCAAGTTGTTTGATCAAATTCTGGCAAAAAGCCGATTCTTTCCAGGGCTGTTTATTGGCCTCATCGCCGCCAATATGAATGTATTTGCTGGGGAAAAGGTCCATTACTTCGGTAAGTACATTTTCCAGGAAAGTAAAAGTTTCTTCTGTTGGGCAGTACAGCCCGGTTGTCCGGGCCGGATTTTTAACAGAAGTATCTGGCGTGCACATCAGCTCAGGATAGGCGCGTAAGGCAGCATCAGAGTGGGCGGGCATTTCTATTTCGGGTACTATATTGATGTATTTTCCGGCGGCGTATTTAACAACATCGCGAATCTGATCTTGGGTATAAAAGCCTGTATACGGTTCTCCATCGGGCCAGTCGCGGTTGCTGCCGAACATGGTTTGCTGGCGGGTTCCGCCAACTTCGGTAAGTTTCGGATATTTTTTTATTTCGATGCGCCATCCTACCCCGTCAACCAGATGCCAGTGAAAATTATTAAGCTTGTAGGCAGCCATCAGGTCTATCACCCTTTTTACCTGTTCTACTGTAAAAAAATGGCGTGAAACATCAAGCATCATACCCCTGTATCCGAAGCGAGGTTCATCGTTAATAACCAGGCAGGGGAGATTTTCAGCAATTGCATGGTCAACCGAGAATAGTTGTATTAAAGTTTGGATGCCGTAAAACAATCCGGCTCCTTTGCCAATAATGGTAATTTTATGCGGAGCTATAGTTAATTTATAACCTTCCTTTGGCAAACTCTCCGAACCACGGGCGGTAAGTATTATCGAATTGGCTTTGCTTTTTACCCTGGGATTATATTTAACCACCCGGTTTTTAAGGCCGCGGTTATTTAAAAGGAAATCCTTTAACAGCCCGACTGCCAGATCTTTGGGCTGGTCGGCCTTTATAACAGTAAACTTGCTAAATGTAAATGTACCCGTTGATTTAACAAGTGATGCAGGCGCAGGTATAATGCCCATATAGGAGTCAGTGTCCTGTGCGTAAGCAGTGTTGAGGAGTAAAATACTCATCAAAAGAACGAGTACAGTAACCGGAGATTTTACTTTTTTTGATTTAAAGGTGATCATATTTCAGAATGAAATGAAAAATATAAAATGTTATACTTAAACTATATGCTATTTAGGAAAAATAGTACAACTATTTGGCTTTGAGATATTTTAAATAAATTGTAATCACATTATTACACAAGCCGCATTAGTATAAATACTAATCCTATCAAAGAAGCCGGATATTCATAACGGCTGTGTCAACTTTGTCAATTTACAGTTTATAAGGCCTGTAATATTGTTTAACTTTGCGCTCCAACAAATAAAAAGCTTATGCAATATGATGTTATCGTTATCGGTTCGGGCCCTGGTGGCTACGTGTCCGCTATACGTTGTGCCCAACTGGGTTTAAAAACTGCAATTATTGAAAAATATAATACTTTAGGCGGCACCTGCCTTAATGTGGGTTGTATCCCGTCAAAGGCCCTGCTTGATTCATCCGAACATTACCATAACGCTGCTCATGCATTTGCTACCCATGGCATTCAGCTGGATAACCTGAAAGTTGATTTTGGGCAGATGATAAAACGCAAGGAGGAGGTAGTTACCGCGAACACCAGTGGGATTGCCTACCTGATGAAAAAGAATAAGATTGATGTGCACACTGGTGTAGGATCATTTAAAGATAAAAACACCATCATTGTTACAAAAGCTGATGGGACCACAACTGAGATAACCAGCAAAGATGTAATTATTGCTACAGGTTCAAAACCTTCTGCCTTACCATTCCTCAAAATTGATAAAAAGAGGATCATAACTTCAACTGAGGCATTAACACTTAAAGAGATCCCTAAGCACCTGGTATTAATTGGCGGCGGGGTTATTGGTTTGGAGCTTGGCTCGGTATATGCCCGTTTAGGTTCAAAGGTTTCTGTAATTGAGTTTATGGATTCCATTATCCCTACAATGGATAGCGGCCTGGGCCGCGAGCTGCAAAGGGTTTTGCGGAAATTAGGTATGGAGTTTTACCTGGGCCATAAAGTTACCGGCGCTACAGTAAAAGGTAAAGAAGTAACGGTAAGTTTTGATGACCCGAAAGGCGAAAAGAAAGAGCTAAAAGGCGATTATTGCCTGGTGGCTGTGGGCCGTATTGCTTATACCGATGGTTTGGGCCTGGATAAAATTGGATTAGCAGTTGAAGAACGCGGACGCAAGATAACTGTTGATGAGCATTTAGAAACCAGTGTAAAAGGTGTATATGCCATTGGCGATGTTATTAAAGGCGCTATGCTTGCCCACAAAGCCGAAGATGAGGGTACACTTGTTGCCGAAATTATTGCTGGACAAAAACCGCATATTGATTATAATCTTATTCCGGGTGTTGTTTATACCTGGCCTGAAGTTGCTGCAGTAGGGCAAACTGAAGAACAGTTAAAAGCAGCAGGAGTAAAATATAAAACAGGATCATTCCCATTCAAAGCCAGCGGACGTGCACGTGCCAGCGGCGACCTGGATGGTTTTGTAAAAGTACTGGCTGATTCCGAAACCGATGAGATATTAGGCGTGCATATGATAGGCCCGCGTGCTGCAGATATGATAGCCGAAGCGGTTGCTGCAATGGAATACCGCGCATCTGCCGAAGACATATCGCGCATGAGCCACGCCCACCCAACCTACGCAGAAGCAGTGCGCGAAGCCTGTTTAGCCGCTACTGAAAACAGGCCGATACATATTTAATTCTGATTTCGGAATTTCGATTTCGAATTTTCTTTATTGAGATTTGGTGGCTTTTAAAAGTTGCCAAATCTCTCTTTTTAATCGCCTTCCTGAATGTAACTTGTTGCCATCTCTGTAATACAAAAGCCCGGTAGGGAAAGCCACTTTTGTAAAATTGTAGTACCAAACACAAGTGCCGGATTAAATTGTGTTAAAGTAATTCGGGCTTGATCTTTTCAGTGAATTCTTTTGCGAATTTATATAATTTAGGTTGTATAACGGCCGCGCAATACGGGTTGCCCTGGTTATTAGCAAAGTAATTTTGATGATAATCTTCAGCCTTGTAAAACTCACTTGCAGGAGTAACTTCTGTTACAATAGGCCGGTCAAAAACTTTCTCATCAGTTAGTCTTTTATCATGGCCAGGGCCTTCTGTTTCTGATCATCGTTATGATAAAATATGGCCGAGCGGTATTGTGTGCCGACATCGCCACCCTGGCGATTTAAAGTTGTTGGATTGTGGGTTCTGAAAAATATAAGCAGCAGCTCATCAAATGATAATTCATCGGCGTCATACTCCAGCGGAATAACTTCCGCATGCCCGGTATCGCCATTGCAAACTTCTTTATAAGTAGGGTTTTTGGTATGGCCACCCATGTAGCCTGAAGCCAGGTTTTTTAACGCCTTTAAGTAAGGGTTTCGAATATTGCCTCTGTACACCAAAAGCAACCATTGCCAAATGTTATTTTTTCAATATTCATATTATTAATAACGAAGATAAGATTTGTTTGGTTTACAATAAATTGCCGGAGTTAAAAATGGCAGTTCGATTACTGTTTTATTGAATAAAGAAAGCACCCTCAGTAGATTACTAAAATATTTAATATACTTAATATTAGAAATGTTAATATGTTAATAAGTATCGACAAACAAAAAATCACAAATATGAATATTTGTAGTGATTGATATAATTATTGAGTAAACCCCCCGGTAAATACTGTTAATGAAAGAGTTATAAATTATAACCCGCTCGCATTTTATTAACATATTTTATCAACATGTAAAACTGTATTTTGAAAAAAATCCTATCAGCTATTTCTGTGCTGTTTTTTTTATTGATAAGTATTAACAGTGCATTTTCTCAAATGCCCAATTTTAGTTACAGCCCATCAACAAATATTTATACAGTTGGATCGGCCATTTCTTCGCTATCTCCAACAACTGTCACAGGGGGCGGTACAGTACCCGCTACAACCTTTAGTACAGTTAGTACGTTTGTACCCACCAGTTTTAATTTAAACGGGCCAAGGGGAATAACGTCAGACGGAAGCGGAAATTTATATGAAGCCGATTTTGGCGGGAATGCTATTTATAAGATCAGTTCAACCGGGGTGCCTACCCTCATAGCCGGGGGAACAAGCGGTTTTGCTAATAGTACGACAGGTACTTCCGCTAAATTCAAGAATCCATGGGGTATTGTTTATGACGGCGCAGGATCTTTATATGTAACGGATAATGGCAATCACAGGATTAGAAAAATAAGTACAACTGCACCTTATGCGGTAACTACGATAGCCGGTAATGGAACAGGTGCTGAAGTTGATAACACCACAGGAACCAACGCACAATTTAATAGCCCTTCAGGTATTGATTACGATGGTTCGGGCTTTTTATATGTGTGCGATTTTGCCGGGAATAAAATAAGAAAGATAAGCACTGCCGGGATTAACCCGGTAACCACTATAGCCGGAACAGGCGCAGCGGCGGAAACGGATAATACAACCGGAACGCTGGCCAAATTAAACGGGCCAGCCGGCATTGTTTATGATGGCTCAGGATTTTTATTTGTAAGTGATGCCATCGGAAACAAGATCAGAAAGATTAGTACAGCGGGTGCATTTCCTGTAACTACCTTTGCAGGGACCGGAACAGCAGGTTCGGCAGATGGCACCGGAACAACGGTAGCCACTTTTAGTGCTCCTTATGGTATAACCATGGATGCGTCGGGAAATTTAATTGTGGCTGATAATGCTACCAATCTTATAAGGAAAATTTCTCCGGCTGCAATTGTTACAACTTTGGCCGGAACAGGAGCATCGGCAGAGTTAGATGCAGTAGGCACCCTGGCTAAATTTGTTAACCCCTATGGTATTACTGCCGATAATTCAGGTAATGTATTTGTGGGCGATAATAACGCTGCAAGTTCAAACATCCGTAAAATTTTGCTTACAGGCTATACTATTAGCCCCGCATTACCTGCCACTTTAAATTTTGATGTTACAACCGGTATAATCACCGGCACTCCGGGTGTGCCATTTTCAGCAACCACTTTCACTATTACAGGCTATAATGCATCGGGTAGCTTTTCAACTGCGGTTACGCTTAGCGCAATACTTCTACCGCCCGCTATCAGCTATGCGCCATCAACAAACAGCTATGTGGTTAATACGGCTATCAGTACTTTATCCCCGATGAACACCGGAGGAGCAATAGGAACAATGAGCTACGGAACAGGTACTGTGATAGCCAGCGGAATAGGCGGAGCGGATGCAATGGCAATTGATGCGTCGGGAAATATTTATGTAACGGCTTACGACGTTGGTAAAATATTAAAATATAGCGCAAGCGGTACCTTCATCGGAACATTTGGAACAGGCGTAACCATGAGCCTGCCATCATCATTGGTTTTCGACTCGTCGGGCAATTGTTTTGTGCTTGATAAGGGAAACAAATGCGTATATGAATTTAATGCCAGCGGGGCATATCAATCCACCATAATCTCGTCATTAAACCAGGCATATGGTATAGCTATCGATGCCTCAAATTTTATTTACCTGGCCGATTATGGCGCAAATACCGTAAAAAAATACAATACAAGCGGCACCCTTCAATCTTTATCGGTATCAACAACAAACTTGAGCAATCCAAGCGGCGTGGCGGTTGACCAATCGGGAAATATATATGTTGCAAACTACACAAGCGGAAAGGTAGGCAAATATAACTCGACAGGTACTTTAATCACCGCAAATTTTATTACCGGACTAAGCGGCCCCTGGACAATTGCTATTGATGGCGCCGGGAATGTTTTTGTTGGTGATTCGGGTAACGGAATTGTAAAGGTTTATAATTCGGCAGGTACTTTGCTTACATCAATAAGCGGTTTTTCAGCATGTGACGGGCTCGTTCCGGATGCAGCAGGAAACCTGTATGTTTCTGATTATGGAAGCACTATGGAGAATTTTAAAAAATTTACGCCTGTAGGAGGCTATTTCATCAGCGATGTATTACCTGCCGGCTTAAGTTTTGACAATACTACAGGGAATTTTACAGGTACGCCAACAGCTTCTTTCGGCCCGGCTACCTATACTGTTACCGCATATAACGCAAGCGGCGTTGGCAGCACAAATGTAACGCTGTTAGCCGGTAAGCAAATTGCCTGGGCAGGTAATGCCAGCGCTGTTTGGGGAACTGCAGGAAATTGGAGCGGCGGAGTTGCGCCCGGGCCCTCAGACCAGGCCCTTATTGGCTCATCTACAGGTTTTGTTACCACCCCGGTTGTTTCAGCAAATACAAATGTTGGTGCAATTATAATGGGTACGCTTAATGGCAGCGCTCCGGCTATTTCGGTAAGCAGCGGAATTACCTTAGCCGTTGCCGGAGATATTACTTATAAGGCTGACGCACAATCATACCGGAATGTATTTTCTTCATTTACGGGCAGCGGCAACATAACAGCATTTAATTTAAATGTTTCATCAACTTATGTTGCATCGCCTTTTCCTTATATTTTTCTTATAAACTCATCTATAAACAGTCTTAAGCTTAACGGGAATCTTGCACTAACATCAAATTTTGCAACTATAGGCGGAACCCCCTATACCTTTAATTCAACATTTAATGTAACAGGGGGTACAACAACAGTTGCCGGTATTGTACAAACCACCAATACTGCAGGCAGTACTTCTACTATATCTGTTACTAACGGTACATTACAATTGGCCAACGCTGCCGCCTTATCGGGGTTATCATCACTAGGTACAAATTCAATATCATTTAATAACACCGGTTCAACCGTTGAATATTCAGGAGCGAACGCCCAAATGGTTTATACAGATGCAAGTATTACCGGTTTATCGTTAGGTGTTAGCTATCAGAACCTTAAATTTTCGGGCGGGGGTATTAAAACATTATTGTCAGGAAATTTAAATATTGCAGGCGATTTTACCAATACGCTTGCAAATGATGTAAGTAATTACGCTGATTTGAAAACTGCCACAGTAATTTTCAATGGAACAACACAAAACCTGGCAGGTGGATCAGCAAACGGTACAACATATTATAATGTAAATTTCAGCGGATCCGGCACAAAAAGTATGGCAAGCGGTAATTTTTCTGTTGCCAGTACCGGAATCCTGAAAATGGTAGGTTCAACAGCCACATTGGATGCGGGCGGGATATTAACACTAAAATCCGACGCTTCCAGTTCGGCGGCTGTAGATGTGATTCCATCGGGATCGCTCATAACAGGCCTTGTAAATGTTGAGCGCTATATAAGCGGTGGCGCATTAAAGTACCGTGGCTATCGTTTTTTATCCTCGCCGGTATATACAACAAAAGCAGGAAGTAATTATTATTTCGATTTAAGCTACCTTTCAGCCTACGCACCAATTACAGGTAGCCTTGGTACAGGTGGGGGAATGAGCAAATCAGGTAACCCTACTATATATTTATACCGCGATAATATTTCCTTTACTAATGGATCATACAACGGCGGGAACTTCAGGGGGGTTAATAAGATCAATAATTCAACGCTTTACAGTATTGGGGTGGACGGTGATGGAAATCATGACCTACATGTAGGTACAGGATTTTGGTTTTTTTACAGGGGAAACACAACTAATATTGCTACAAAATATCTATTAAATACCATTCCAGAGGCAAATGTTTTCGTATCAAAGGGGACATTAAACCAGCAAGCCGTAGCAGTTATAAACTGGTACACAGGTTTATCAACCCTTCAATGCACACCGATACCGGGCAACACCGGCTACGGTTATAATTTGGTCGGCAATCCTTATGCAAGCTCAATTGACTGGAACACTTTTAGCACAACCGACCCATCTGCAGGAATTTACGGACCACAAGTAAACAAAACTATTTATATTTATAACGAATCTACAAAGATCTATGGTACTTATGATGGCACTCTTGGAATTAATGGGGCTTCCCGCGTAATTCCTAGCGGCCAGGGGTTTTATGTAAAGGCGATAGATGCAACTGCTACGTTAGTTTTTAATGAGGCAGCCAAAACCAGCGCCCAGGTAGCAGGCCCAACACAGGCTACCGGGTCAACGTTGTTGTTAAGTACTAAGCCTGTTGCAAATAATACGCTTCGATACATGCGTTTAGACTTTGCAAAAGATACTGATAATGTAGAAGAAACAATTGTCCGTTTTGATGGTACTGCTAAAAATGAATATGTGCTTGATGAGGACTCAAGATATATGTCAGGAAGTGGTGCTGTAAGTTTTTCAAGTATTTCGTCAGATAATGTTAGCCTCGCAATAAACAGACTCCCATTACCAAAAAATAAGCAAACAGTAATAAAATTAAATATAAATGCAACTGCCGATGGTTTATATACTATAAATAAAACCGAGTTAAAAAGCGTGCCCGAATTGTATGAGATATGGTTAATGGACGCCTATAAAAAAGACTCATTAGATATAAAGCATAATTCAACTTATAAATTTGATGTATTAAAGAACGATACGAACAGCTATGGCTCAAACCGGTTCTCGTTAGTTATGCGTCAGAACCCGGCTTTAGCACTGCATTTATTAAATTTCACAGGCAGCAAGGAAACCAGCGGGGCCCAAATAGTATGGAAAACGGAAAATGAAGCAAACTATACTAATTTTACGGTTGAAAGAAGTACAGATAATGGTAAGACCTTTGATGTTTTAGGTGGGTTTGCATCAAACGGGCAGGCTATTTATAACCTCACTGATAAAAATCCGCTTGTAACCACAGATTGTTACCGCTTAAAACTAGAAGATTTGAATAGTACTATAACCTACTCAAAGGTAGTTGCACTTATGTATTCAAAATTAAGCAATACTATTGCAAGCAGTAATGTAAATATTTATCCTAATCCTACCAGGGGTAATATTAATGTTTCAATTAACCCAAGCACTTTATCGTTTGCGAACACCAGCGATTACTCATTTAATATTGTTATCACCGGCAGTAATGGTACAATTGTTAAAAAAGCCATATCATCACAACTTGAATGGCAGGATAATGTAGCCAGCCTGCTCCCCGGATCATACGTTGTGCAGATTGTTAATAACAAGGATAAAAGTGTTGTTGGAAAAACTAAATTCGTGAAATTATAGTCTTATAATCAACAGCTTAAGTTATTCTCCCGTGATTTTTGTTTTGTTAAACCCGGTAAGTTAGCTTATCCACTTTCGGTGGTGCTTTATAATTATTTGCCGCTGCCAACTCCCTATATTTTATATTATTTATCTCTTCGTTTTCAGCCTGGCCGGGGCTGTTTTTTTTTTCAAAAAAGTAGAACTAATTTTTTTTGTTTTCGTATAAAGGGTATAATTAACTATTAGTAAATATCCGGAGGATTAATAGTTAAATCTACTGGTAATTTAATCTATTGTTTGTGATGAAAAAACCTTATACATCCAATGTTATCTTCCTGAAATTTTTTTGTGCATTAGCTTTAATAATATTTCTAACCAATTACAGCACCGCCCAAACTGTAAATATAACTTCTCCCTCTGCAGATATTATTTTTACAATAGGCACGTCATTTACTGCAACAATTACAGAAAACCCTACCAGTAGTTATACCTTTCAAACAATGTCTTATTCGGTAGACGGCGGCGCTGCCGTTCCAGTAACAGTATCTGGTACTACCGGCACCGCAACCATTCCTACAACCGGGCTGTCATACGGCTCACATACGCTGGTGGTATCGGCCACATTTAAAAAAATCTCCAACAACATCCCCAAAACAGTGACCGATAATTTAACCTTTTTAGTAAAGCCCACCCAGCCTGATGTTACTACAGGTAGTTATGGCTTTAATATACCTATTACTTTAAAAATGTCAAATACCGGTATCGGTGCTGCTGCATCGTTAACAAGTTTTCCGGCTTTGGTTTATATACAAAGTGACTCGCTTAAGATCGGGAAGGTATGTGGCGATAAAGTTCAGTTCCCGACAGGTAACGGCGGCGGAGCCGCGGCGGGAACAAATTACGATTTTGCATTTACTGAAACCGGCAGCAATACCGAACTTTATTACCAGGTAGACACTTACGACTCAGCTAATGGTATTTTGCTGGCATGGGTACAGGTGCCTGCATTAACAAATACCGACAAAACGCTCACATTTTATTTTGGCTCGCAAAGCCCATCTCATTCCTCAGCCTTTTCAGCATCTACCTGGCCAAGTGATTATTTGGCCGTTTATCATTTTAGCGAAGGGGCGACCACCGCCACGGTATTGGATGCTACGCTTCATGGCAGGAACGCTGTACAGGCAAACACCACTGTAACAAACGACGAAATACACGTAGCTGCTGGCATACCGACAACCGGAGGTGCTTATGCATTTAACTCAACTAATAAAAGTAGCATTATTCAAAACACCGGAACATACCCTGATATTACAAACACTTTTACCATATCTGCCTGGGTAACCTATAACGGAACTGCAACGGCTGATAATAAGCTGGTGTCAGATCAGCTTAATTATGGCCATGGGTATAAATTGAGTGTACGAAACAGCCTGATTGAAACAGAAACAAGAACAACCTTAAATCCAAGCCCTGGTAACGTATATGATGCAGACTCGCTTGTGAACCCATCTACCTGGACGTATATACAGGGAGAATTTAATAGCACTAAATTTATTAACTATAAAAATGGAATGTTTGCCGGTACCGGCGCATTTAAAGCTGGTACTACTGGCACAAATGCACCTCCGGAAGCAGGTAATTATCTTACCATGGGCTTGGATCATGGAACAGGGGCGGCAAATGGAGGTTTTGATGATAATTGGTTTTTTAATGGTGTAATGGATGAGGTACGCATATCAAACATAGCCAAATCGGCAGATTGGGTATTGGCGGAGTATTATAATCAAAAAAATCCAAAGCTTTTTACAGTTTGCAATACGGTAGCTACCAATGTAAGCAATGCTCAAACCTTAAAGGCAGGAGCATTAATTTGCACCTGGAAAGGCGCCTCTGGCACTGACCTTACAACAGCTGCAAACTGGGATCTCGGTGCTCCTGATCTGTCAACCGGTAAAACCTCATTGGTAATCCCTGCTGTCGGTACAGGTATCTACCCCAAATTAGCCGCTTCAGCCAGTATATACGGACTTACCATTGCTGATGGGGCATCGTTAGATTTAAATGGCTACACCCTTAACGTAGGTTGTAATATTATTAATAAAGTAACAACCGGGGGGAAAGGTATTTTGGATGCCAGTATTTTATTAGCTATCACCTCGGGAAATAGTGCTAATTCGACGGGCACTATTAATTGGAATGGTATTGTAATGTCTCAGATTTACAAGTCAACTAACAATGTGCCTAACACTGCCGAATTAAGCAATATGACAGTTAGCAACACTAACTCGTCGCCGGGCGTTGTAACCATTACCGGCGGCCCGGTTGATATTTATAATACCTTAACCTTAACAAAAGGCAATTTGGTGATTGACAATACCGGAAATGGCGATCTGACATTAAAAAGCTCCTCAATATTAACAGCAAGCGTGGCAGCCATACCGGCATCGTATAACATAACGGGGCTTGTAAATGCTGAACGCTACATAAGCGGCGGCGCTTTCAAATACCGCGGCTACCGCTTTTTATCATCGCCGGTATATACTGCAACGGCAGGTTCCAATTATTATTTTGATTTAAAATACCTTTCCACGTATGCGCCAATAACCGGTTCGCTTGGCATAGGCGGCGGAATGAGCAAGGCAGGCAACCCCACCATTTATTTATACCGGGGGAATACTGAATTTACCAATGGATCATACAACGGCGGGAATTTCAGGGGGGTTAATAAGATCAATAACGTGCCGCTTTATACGGTGGGGGTTGACTACGACGGAAACTTTAATCTTTATGTAGGGACCGGCTTTTGGTTTTTTTACAGGGGCAACACCACTAATATCAATTCAAAGTACCTCGTAAATGCAATTCCTGAATCAAACGTTTTTGTATCAAGGGGGACTTTAAACCAACAAACCGTAACCTTTGTACACTGGTATACCAATGCCCCAAACTTACAATATACACCGGTAGCGAAAAATCCTGCAGCTTATGCAGGATACAATATGGTTGGCAACCCCTATGCCAGCTCCATTGACTGGGATACATTCAGTGCAACCACTTCAACAGCGGGTATTTACGGGCCTAAGGTAAAAAAGACAATATATATTTATAACGAAGCCACAAAAATATATGGCACCTATGATGGCACAATTGCCGTAAATGGCGCTTCCCATATAATTCCAAGCGGACAGGGCTTTTATGTACAGGCAATAGATGCAACCGCGCAGTTAATTTTTCATGAGTCGGCCAAAACAAGTGCACAGGTAACGGGGGCAAACTTATTATTGAGTAAAAGCCCGGTTAAAAGTGGCCCGGTGTTGCAATATGTACGTTTGGCAATGTCAAAAGATTCGGATAACGTGGAAGAAGCAGTTGTGCGGTTTGAAAACACAGCAAAAGATGAATTTGTGGTTGATGAAGACTCCCAGCATATGACAGGAACCGGGGGCGTAAATTTTTCAAGCTATACTTCAGACAACAGAACTGCTTCTATAAATGATATCCCTCTGCCAAAAAAGAGCCAGACAAAAATCAGGCTATACGTAAGTGCAACGACTGATGGTTTATATGCGATAAACAGGACCGAACTAAAAAATATCCCTAAGCGATATGAAATTTGGCTGAATGATGCTTATAAAAATGATTCGCTGGATTTAAAGCACAATGCCACTTACCAGTTCAATATTTTAAGGAGCGATACAAATAGCTGGGGTGCAAACAGGTTTAGCCTGGTGATCCGCCAAAACAAGGCATTGGGACTGCATTTATTAAATTTTGCAGCAACTAAAACAAGCAAAGGGGCTGAATTGACATGGAAAACCGAAAATGAAGAAAACTTAACCAACTTTACCATTGAACGGAGCACAGATAATGGTAAAACCTTTGATGTGGTTGGGGGCTTTATTTCAAGCAGCGAGGGCAGCTACAGCTTGCTTGACAAAAATCCGCCCGTTGCGACAGACCTGTACCGTTTAAAACTTGAAGATTTGAATGGTGTAATAACTTATTCGGACCTAATTTCGCTCAGGTATTCAACCTTAAGCGATAATATGGATAACAACGCGGTAAATATATACCCCAACCCGGCAGTGGGTACTATTAACGTAGCTATTGTTAAAAGTAGTTTTGCTGTTATAAAATCTTCAGCTCCATCATATAGCATAAAGATCACCAGCAGTACCGGCAAGGTCTTAAAAATCATTAAAACAACCCAGGATACCTGGCAGGATAATGTAAGTGGCTTGCTGCCGGGCACCTATGTTGTAGATGTCATTAATAACAATGATAATACAATGGTTGGAAAGGGGAAATTTGTTAAATTATAAACAATATTATCATAAAGCACTAATAGTAAGTTGTATTAAATATTTTACATGCAGGATATATAGTAAAAGTGTGGTTAGAAAATGTATTTTTGTAAGTGTAGTTCTAAAAATTAATGTTGTATGCGTGTAAGGATATTTTTTAGCACATTGTTATTGTTGTTTAATGCCGGGTTATTATTTGCACAGGATCCCGGAGCGCCTTGTGCAGGGCAGGATCCAGATCTCACGACTTGTCCTTTGGATACCTGGGTTATTTTTCTGGCATTTGTTGCTATTGTTTTTGCAGCAAGACATATTTATCGTAAACAGAAACAGTCATCTCCTAATCCCCGGAGCTGGTAAAAATAAAAGACCCGGATCTGATTTTGTTTTTAAGCATCATCCTATCCGGGTTTCAAATAAATATATTCTATTGCTTTATTTTAATTTGATCTGTTTAAAACCGCTATAGTAACCATATTACCTTGCAGCATATGATGGTGTTAGCTGTAACTGGTCAAGTAAGCCGTTTACAACTTTAGGCAAATCATCTATGTTTTTTTGCTGGTTTTTATGAACTTCGCCAACGCCAAATCCGCGCCATACAATACGACGGGTACGCGGGTCAATCAAATCAATAATTAAAGTACCTTCTTTAAAATGATCCTTTTCTGCATAAGTTGGGCCGCCATAGGCAAATGGTGCCCCATACGCGTAATAATATGGCCGGTACCAGCCACCCCATCCCCAGCCAAAGCCAAGCCCAAAACCGCCCCAGCCACCATAACCGCCCCAGCCGCCATAATAACCGCCCCATCCGCCATAATAAGGTGTATAATAGGTGGTTCTGGCGCCGCGGCCAACTGTGGTGGTATAGCTAACTATAAGGTCGGGGCTACGCTGGCTTAAACGCAGCCCTTTAGAAACCAGGGCGCTGGTAGCAGCATCCTTAATTTTAGCATCAGCCTCACTATTGGCCATTTTTTTATTACCGCTATTTGAAGGAGGCATCCATGCAAACGTGTGGTAACTGCTTAAATTGGTTTTGTTAATGGCGGCAGTATAATAATCGTAGCTTGTACATGCTGATAGCCCGGAAATCATCAAGGCAGTCAACGCTAAATAAATTGTTCTTTTCATGATATTAACACCCTTATATTCACTTAGACAAACGATTACGAAATGGTTTAATTGCTGAAAAAAATATTTCTAATTTAAATCTAATCCGTAATAAAATCACCTACTAATTTAAGGTTTTGTTTGTATGATTATGCTAGCAGATTGTAAACCTTTGGACGTTGCTGTAAAAGTTATGTTACCGGCTTTTTCCTTTGCCTGCACAATTGCCAGCGCCAGTCCATTAAATGCTTTTCGGTAGCCCGCCTTAAAAGAATCGTGACTAACCGGATCGCCATTATCAACACTTGTAATAAATGCCGCACCATTAATTTTAAAGTTTACCAGGTTGGCGGCATCAGGCACTAAGTTGCCATCTTTATCCAGTATTTTAACGGTAATAAATGACAGATCTTTGCCGTCAGCTTTTATATTTTTCCTGTCGGCTATAAGTTCAATTTTAGCAGGCTTACCGGCGGTATGAATTTCGCGGGTTAAAACTACCTTTCCATCTTTACGCGAAACAGCCTTAAGTGTGCCTGGTTCATACTTTAATCGCCACATTACATGCAGGTCATCACCGGTTTTCTTTTTAATACCTACCGATTTTCCATTTAGATATAGCTCCACCTCATCGGCGTGGTTATAGAACGCCCAAACGTCGACGGTTTTACCCGCTTCCCAGTTCCAGTGCGGCAAAATGTGCAGCACGGTTTTATCTGTCCATTCGCTTTGGTACATGTAATAAATATCCTTAGGGAACCCGGCCAGGTCAATAATGCCAAAGTATGAGCTCCGTGAAGGCCATGAGTAAGGCGTAGGTTCGCCAAGATAGTCGAAGCCTGTCCAGATGAACATCCCCGAAAGGAAATCATACTTTTTCATCACCTTCCAGGTAGCCTCATGAGTTGAGCCCCATGCAGGGCGTACATTGTCATAGGCCGAAACGCTATTGTCAGGGTTGCCTTCGGTAAACGGTTTATCCCATCTTGCAGGCCAGATCCGGATACTGTCAGAAGGCATATCATAATGCCCGCGGGTTTCTAAACCTGATGTGGTTTCAGTAGCGATGAATTTTTTGCCTGGGTACCTGTCATGAAATTTAGCATAATCAAATTCATGATAATTATAGCCTATCAGGTCAATCGCGCCTGATTTAATGATCTTGTTAGTGGTATCCGGACGATCATTAGCGGTAGTAATAGGGCGTGTCTTATCCAGGCTATGTACAATGCCGGCCAGTTCAGGTGCAATGCGCAATGCGCTGGTATCTCCTTGCTGCGGGATCTCATTACCTATGCTCCAGATCATAACGCTTGGATGGTTACGGTCGCGCAGGATTTGGTCTTCAAGATCGCGTTTGTGCCATTCTTTAAAATATAAATGATAATCAAACTTTGCTTTTTTCCATTCCCAGCAATCAAAGGCCTCGTCCATTACAATAAAGCCCATTTTATCGCAAAGGTCAAGCAGTTCAGGAGCAGGCGGGTTATGTGAGGTGCGAATGCCATTGCAGCCCATAGCCTTTAACATTTGCAGCTGGCGTTCTAATGCGCGGGTATTAATCGCGGCGCCTAATGAGCCCAGGTCATGGTGATCACATACACCTAATATTTTCATCGGCTTGCCATTTAGTGAGAAGCCTTTATCTGCATCGAAATTGAAATAGCGGATACCGAGAGTAGTGATATACACATCTGCAATTTTATTATTTGCCATTACCGTAGTAACTACTTTATATAAATAAAGACGCTCAACAGACCACAATGAAGGATTTTTTACAGTGAGGTTTTGGTTTGAGCTGACGATCGTATCCTTTAAAGTGGCTTTGGAGATAATGTCACCATATTCAGAAACCTGTTTGCCTGCAGCATCATAAATAACAGTTTTTATAGTAATTGCCGATGACTCAGCATCGTTTTTAACCCTGACTTTTAAATTAACCACGGCTGACTTTGTACTTACATCTGTAGTAGTAACATAAGTTCCCCAATGATCTATCGCTACCCTATTAGTTGTAACCAGCCAAACGTTACGGTAAATGCCTGAACCCGAATACCAGCGCGAATTTGGCTGAACAGAATTATCAACCTTAACTGCTATGGTGTTTTTGCCGCCGAAGTTTAGGTATGGTGTAAGCTCGTACCTGAATGAGATATAGCCATTGGGCCTGAAACCAAGGTGGTGCCCGTTGATCCAAACATCGCTTTTTTGATATACGCCATCAAAATCAATATAAACCAGCTTGTTTTTTGAAGCCGCGGGAACGGTGAATGTTTTGCGGTACCAGCCTATGCCGCCGGGTAATGCACCGCCTTCGGGCGAGGCAGGGTTATCCTTACTGAATTTTCCTTCAATGCTCCAGTCGTGCGGCAGGTTAAGCAGGCGCCAGTTGGCATCTTTTACGCTTGCTTTTTCGCCATCATTAACATCCCCTAAATGAAAATGCCAGCCTTTATCAAAATCGGCAACGGAGCGGGCCTGCTGGGCGAAGCCGTTTAAAGATGTCAGCAGAAAAAAAAGTAAAGCAAACAGGCTTGTAGCCTTTGAAATAAAGGTTTTATAATTCATCATAACGGGTATTTTAGGCAATAACTGTAAAATCGACACTAATTTATAAATTATTAGAATACAATGGTTAATTCATTTTTTTATTTTAAAGGAGACATGAACACATTAATCATTCATCCCGCGGATAAAAAACAATTAGCCGCTTTAAAAGGCTTAATGAAAGCTTTTAAAATCCCATTTGAAGTAGTTGAGTCCGCTTATGATCCTGAATTTGTTGCTAAAATAAAGGAAAGCCGGGAACAAGTTAAAAGGGGAGAAACCAGGGTTGTTTCAGAATTGGATATAAAGAATATTTTTATCGATAAAATTGAAAAGGGCCTTAAAGATGTTGAAGAAGGTAAAGTGTTTGATTTTAAAGAAGCAAAGCAAAAGTTTTTCAAATAAGGAAACCGCTTTTAATATCGTTTAAACTCACATATTGGGCTAACCCATTAGTTTCCTGTTGAAGCATATTATCAATCATCTTTTTATATTCATCACTTAACTCAAGTTTTAAATGGTGCTGGTGTACCAAATCTTCATATTCATTTATCGGGATTATTACCGCTGTTTTTTCTCCCTTGCTGTTGGTAATAAATTGAGTGCTCATATTCAAATTTAACAATTGTAATATTAAGTTTTATCGTAAAATTTTCGCAAATCTGTTTCACCCGCCAAACTTTACAACCTTTCAACTTTCCAACATTACAACAAACCAACAAATTCGTATTTTTGCAGTATGGATACTGATGCTGTTAAATTGCTGCAAGGCCGTTATTGTAATTCGCTAACCGAATATTCGCGGTTTGTAACCCGCGAAGTGTTTATTGGCGATGTGCCTATGGGCGGCAATAACCCAATCCGGATTCAAAGCATGACCACCACCGATACCATGGATACCATTGGTACCGTTGAGCAATCAATTAGAATGGTTGATGCCGGCTGCGAATAT
Organism: Mucilaginibacter sp.; assembly: GCF_028288225.1. GTDB lineage: Bacteria > Bacteroidota > Bacteroidia > Sphingobacteriales > Sphingobacteriaceae > Mucilaginibacter. The sequence goes on along the minus strand of NZ_JAQBOC010000057.1, from coordinate 42,818 downwards.
GTGCGCATTACTGCACCTAGTATTAAAGAAGCAAAAAACCTGGCCGAAATAAAAAAACAGCTGCGGATGCGGGGCTACAATGTGCCTTTGGTGGCCGATATCCACTTTACACCTAACGCCGCTGAAGTTGCTGCCAGGATAGTTGAAAAAGTAAGGGTTAACCCCGGCAACTATGCCGATAAAAAGAAATTCGACCAGATAGATTATACCGATGCCGGGTACCAGGGCGAGCTGGAGCGCATCTACCAAAAGTTTGCACCGCTGGTAAATATCTGTAAAGAGTATGGCACTGCAATGCGAATAGGCACCAACCATGGCTCGCTGAGCGACAGGATAATGAGCCGTTATGGTGATACCCCACAAGGCATGGTTGAAAGTGCAATGGAGTTTATGCGGATCTGCGAAACGCTGAATTATTATAATTTGGTGATCTCCATGAAATCAAGCAATCCGCAGGTGATGGTGCAAGCTTACCGCCTGCTGGTTGAAACCATGGTTGCTGAAGGTATGAACTATCCGCTGCACCTTGGCGTAACCGAAGCCGGAGATGGTGAGGATGGCCGGATAAAATCTGCCGTTGGCATCGGCACCTTGCTGGAAGACGGCCTGGGCGATACAGTACGCGTATCCTTAACCGAAGAACCGGAAGCAGAAGCACCTGTCGCTATTGCGCTTGTAGAACGCTATTCAAGTCGTAAGTCTTTAGTCGAAAGTCTGACGTCTGAAAATTCAAATAAGACTCAAGACTTAAGACTCAGGACTCAAGACTTCCATCACAACCCCTACGAATACAAACGCCGCCATACCTATGAGGCTAATGCCTTTATTGGCGGGCATATGGTACCGAGGGTGGTGGTTGATCTGTCTAAAAAAAATCTGAAAGATCCTGCTATATTGGGTGATGCAGGTTACCTGTATTCGGCATTGCTGGATAAATATAATATGGCCGAGCAGTCGGTTGATTTTGTTTATTTTGCTGATGAGCTGCCATCATTTACGCTGCCGGGCAACTTAAAACAGCTGTACAATTATAAAACATGGCAAAAGCTGGCTGATAAAACCATGTGCCATCCTTTATTTACCTTAAAGGAATATATCGAAGCCGATGACCGTTCATCAACCTTAAACCTGGTAAAAGTAAAACCTGCCGATATTGATTCGGATTTGTTTGGTGCTTTGCCTTTTGATCAGTCATTAGTATTTGTGCTGGAAACCGACTCTTTATTGGGGATGACAGACCAACGGTCATTTTTCTTCAAATTGGAAGAATTGGGCGTTGATGTTCCGGTAATAGTTAAAAGAAGTTATCCGGAGGAGAGTCAAAAAGACCATGGTCCATGGTCTATGGTCCATGGACAAGAGGAATTAACTACCCTGCTTCAACTCTACGCCGCTACTGACCTGGGCGCTTTATTGGTTGATGGTTTTGGCGATGGCGTATGGATTGATGCGCCGGAGATCGGCACAAAAACTATTACCTCAACTGCGTTTGGTATTTTGCAGGCTACCCGCTCACGCATCTCCAAAACAGAATACATCTCGTGCCCAAGCTGTGGACGTACTTTGTTCGACCTGATGATCACCACGCAAATGATCCGTAGCCGTACAAGTCACCTTAAAGGCCTGAAGATCGGCATTATGGGCTGTATTGTAAACGGTCCCGGTGAAATGGCCGATGCTGATTATGGTTATGTGGGTTCGGGCACTGATAAAGTTACACTATATCGTGGCAAGGAAGCTGTAAAGAAAAACATCAGTTCGGCTAATGCACTTGATGAATTGATAGGAATTATTAAAGAAGACGGCAATTGGGTTGAGCAGGAATAATCCCGGATTTATAGCCTTATATGAGCAACAAAACTACTGTTTCAACTATCCCATCAACTGTTAAATGGCACCTGGCGGCTGCCGGTATGGTCAACACTAATTTTGGAATTGTTAGCGATGAATGGAGCCAGGATGATTTTGCTGTATTAGGCAATGTAAAAGGTTTAAAACATGGCTTGCCTGTAAAAACAGATTATTACTCGGTAATTTTATGCCTTAGCGGGAGCTGTAAAAAAACAATCGGTCATTTTGTATTTGAGGTTTATCCAAACTCTGTTCACCTGGTTACTCCGGATTTTATTACTTCATTTGAAGATGCCTCTGATGATTTGGTTTTATACCAGGTGCTGTTTAAAAAGGAATTTTTGACCGGCAATTTTTTAAAAGAAAACGTGCTGGATAACCTGTTAGAGGTAAACCCTGATTATCCGCCCATTTATGGCCTTTCAGTAAAAGGATTTACTTCCTTAAAAGCGCTCTATGAAAAAATAAGCTTCGAAAGCCGGGAAAAAGGCGCTTTTCATTTACAGATCCTGCGCTTGCTGGTAACGGACCTGCTTTATGAAATGAACCGTGCCTGCGAAAGCTGTTTGCTGAATTCCACCCGGCACCTCAGCAAGCAATACCAGTTAGTTTACAAATTTAAAAAATTAGTAGAACAGCAATTTCTAACCCTTAAAACGGTACAGGAATATGCCGACGAGCTATTTATATCTGCTAAGTATTTAACTGAAATAGTGAAGGGTGAAACCGGGCAAAACGCCTTGCATATAATCCATAATCGCATGTACCTTGAGGCGCAGTACCTGTTATCATCATCAGGTCTTAGCATTAAAGAGGTTGCCGAGCGGCTTAACTTTGACAATAGCTCGCATTTCAGCCGTTTCTTTAAACGTTTTGCAGGTAATAACCCTTCAGATTTTAAGCTGCTGCAATAAAATCCCACCCATTTATCTTTTAAAAATTCTTGTTATGACTATTGCCTGACGGTAAAAACCGCCTTTAGGAAAAATTGGTTGTTAAAACCGATTTATTGAGATTGATGCGCCCTGCTATACCCGGTACTTTTGGCCCGTCAATTAAAAATAACGAGCATGAAAAAGCCGGACTTAGACATCATAAAAAGCAGGTTACTTCAAATTTACTGGGGAACTTATCAAATCTTAACAATCATTTACAGATGATCTTTTAGGATCGCCTTAAATTCAATTTTATATTATAACAAATACAAATCATGAAAACTTCCGTAAAATTAAGTGTTATAGCACTTTCATTATTATCTATTCTTTCGTTAACTGTTAAAGCACAGGATACCACACCGGTAACACCGGCAACTACTACTTATGGTTCTGGCATCAGGCTAAGTGCAGGTGTTGAAACCGGCTTACCTGTTGGTAAATTAAACAACAATTACAACTGGAGCTTAGGCGGCTCATTACAGGCAGACTTCCCGATCCTTAAAGATCAGTTATATGCTACTTTAAACGCCGGTTTCAATAACATTTATGCTGATAACAGCACATCAGCGCCTGATATTCAGCTAATCCCTGTTAAGGCTGGTTTAAAGTATTTTCTTGTTAAAAACATCTACGTGCAAGGCGAGGCAGGTGCCGCATTCATCGCCAATAAATCAGACCTTGGGGTATCCAAATCAGCCGTATTTGTTTATGCGCCGCAGGCAGGCGTACTGTTTAATGTAGGCGGTAAAAATTACATTGATGCAGGTGTAAGGTATGAAAGCAACGGCGATTTTTATACCAATGGTAACACCAGTAACTTTATTGGTTTAAGGGTTGCTTACGCGTTCAGCTTATAATTAATACAAAACCAACAGCCGTTTCCCGGCTTCGCTATATTGACAAATAAAAAGGGGCAGACTTTTAACGGGGTCTGCCTCTTTTGCGTTAGGATGATTCATATCATTTCAGTCAACCGGCGTAAAATCAGCAAACATGTTACCAGTTTCACTCAAACTATTCAGCGGGACATAATCGCAAACTTCAGCATACTCTGCCCACATTTGGTGGACTGCCGGGTTTGAATGCGCCTGCTGAATAGCATCTGCCGAGAGCCATTCAAAAACTTCGATAATAGTTCCATCAGCCGTTTCCATAATTACAGCTTTGCGGTCTGTTACCAATCCTTCTTTTTTAAGGCGTGGTACATGGGTTTTGGTAAGCTCCTTTAATGCTTCGGCCTTGCCTGGTTTGGGTTTGTAGGCTACTATTACTATACGTCCCATAAAATAATATTTTAAGCAATTTACAATTTTTAAAACTCTTATCGTGCTTAATTGGTTTGGCTATTAAATAGTTATATCATGGCAAAGAACGTAGCCGATCAGCTAGTTGAGCGAAAATGATGTGCAGATGTGCAGATTTCGGATGTGCGGATATGCAGATGAGCGAGAATGATGTGCAAATGTGCGAATGATGGGAAATGTGTCCATATTTTTTAACCGTTCCCCTAAATTTTTCATCCGCACATTTGCACATCCGAAATCCGCACATCCACTAATACTCCAGCCACTTGTTCAGCTTCAAATTAAGCCTGTTGCCTTCGGTGTATTTACCGAATTGCTCATTAAGCACACGGATGGTCACACCTTTGTTTTCCATTATCAGGTCCTCATAGCAGCCTTTGAACAGCACCTGCTTTACTTCCCAATTGTTGCTGGTCCAGGTTTTAACGGTATGCACCCACTCGGGATAAATAACCACATGGTCTGATTTTGTTTTCAGTCCGCAAATGCGGGCCTCGGCGCTGGTTAACACGGTGCAATTGGTAAGCAGCTGTGCGGTGTATAAATATTTTGGATTTTGATAAAGCGCTTTTGGATTGCCTGATTCTAATATTCCGCCGTCCTTCAAAACGATCAGCTCATCGGCCATTGACAGTACTTCGGCAGGGTCATGAGATACGATGATCACTGTTAATCCAGTCTCCTTAACAATCCGCCTGATATCCCGCTGTAAGCCCTCGCGAAACGAAGTATCCACCTGGTTAAAGGGTTCATCCAGCAAAAGTACCTGCGGATCGGTTATCAGGGCCCTGGCAATGGCAATCCGCTGTTTTTCGCCGCCGCTTAGCTCAGCCACCTTTTTATCGGCAAGATGGGCCATTTTTAGCTGGGTAAGCATTTGTTCGGTTTTCTGCTGCTTTGCTTTCAGATCGGTGCTGGGCAGCATAATGGCTACGTTATCCCATGCTTTGGCAAATATGTTTAGGTCGTCAGTTTGCTGGGTAACCATTTTCATGGCATCATGCCCCGGGATCAGCTTTTCTTCGGGCCCCCAGATCCTGTCGCCCTTAAAAAGCACCTCGCCATTATCAGGCGATAACAAACCATAAAGCAGGCGCAATAAAGTGCTTTTCCCGCTGCCGCTTTCGCCAATTATAGCGGTTATCTGCCCCGGTGTAATTTTTAAGTTGATTTTTTTTACCCCCGAACCCTGCTCACCGGGATAAATCTTGCTTACTGAAATTGCCTGTAAAAACGGTGCCTCTGCCATCGGGTAAAGATACGTTGTTTAATTTTTGTTGGAAGGTTGTAAAGTTGAAATGTTGTAAGGTTGGGTTGTTGTAAGTTGAAAGGTTGTAAAGTTGAAATGTTGTAAGGTTGGGTTGGTTAAACGGATGTAAAAAGTTGTAGTGGTTGTAGTTGTTGTAAGAGTTTTGTTGTTTGGATGGATGTCTGTTTTTTTTGTAAATGTTGTAATGGGGGATTACAGGTGTTACAGGAAATACAGCAGTTCAACCAATCCTCACCCACATCGTCATTGCGAGGCTGGTTGCTTGCAACCTGCTTCGAAGCAATCTCTACGCCATTTATGCACGGGAGTTAAAAGCTTTGTGGTTACCAATAAAGCGGCTGCAAGGTCACCATCAGTATAAAGGTTCATTGATCGTCCTGTGAAGAGGTTGCTTCGTTCCTCGCAATGACGTGATGGAGAGCATTTTATGAAGATGTCTGTATTTTTTGTAAATGTTGTATTGGGGTATTACAAGTGTTACAGGAAATACAGCAGGCACCCTGTACATAAAAGCACAAAAAAGAAAAGCCCGGATTTAAACCTGGGCTTCTAATTGTTTGGCTATAAACAGATCATATTCCATCTGCAAGCCTAACCAGTAATGGGAACTGATTCCTAAGATCTTTTCGAGTTTAACAGCCAAACGGGCTGATATATTTCTTTTACCTGCAAAGATCTCGCTCAAATGATGAGGCAGTATGTCAAGCGACTTTGCTATATCCTTTTTTAGAATGTCCCTTGCTTCAATTTCTTCCTGCAAAAACTCGCCCGGATGAAATGCCTCTATTTCAATTTCGTTACCATTATGATCTAATACTTCGTTATTATTCATAAAAGGTTAAATAAAGCCCTTCTGGGGCTATAACATTAAGAGTAATGGTTGCTGATCTCTTCAATGCAGATCAATATCAAATTTATTAAAAATGCTGCTCCAATTTATAAAGGCTTGTATTTTTTGTAAATGTTGTATTGGGGGATTACAAGTGTTACAGGAAATACAGTTAAGTAACCAATCTTTCCCCAATCGGCATTGCAGTTCACCAGGTCAGTAGTGAAAAGTGAGGGAATTTAAATGATACAGAATTAATTGTATATTGCATCAAACCTTTTCATATGCCAAAAGAGCCTGCCGATAAAGACCAAGCAGTAAGTTTCTTCAAACAGCGATTTAAACAGACTATTGCTACCCATAAGGAAGTTATAGATAAGTATAAGGAAGGATTTCCTTTAGCCAGTAAATTAAATAAAAAATTCCCTATTTTTTTTGATGCAAATATCCTGCTTCGTTTATATAGCATCTCTTTTAAGGCGCGAGCTGAAATGAAAGCCTTATTCGAAAAACATGCCTCTGAAATAATTTTAACAAGTCAAGTTCAATGGGAATATGTGAAGAATAGAGAAAATCTAATAAATAAATTCTTTAGGGATGTCACTAACAAAATTCCTGATGCGTTTACTTCTGAAATAATTAATAGCACGAATAGGTTTATTGATTCGCATAAAATAGTACTGGGGGACTACCCAAAAATTGAAAAAAGCCTGTCAAAGTTAAAAGAGTCAGCGGACGAGATATTGGTAGAAATTAATAAGGAAATTGAAAAAACGAAAGAGTTAAAGAGGAAGACGACATTCGATGATGATTTTTTGAATCTTTTTAGTAGCGTTAAACTATTAGATAAATTAACGGATGATCAAATCAAAACTATTAAAGAGGAATATAAACAATCGTTCGATAATTTTGATAAGGGAGAGTTAGAAAAAGATTCACATAAAGTATTTCCTGGTGCTTGTGAAAATAAAGAAAAGGAAGATGATCCGTATGGTGATTATATAATTTTTCACGAAATTATGGAATATTCAAAACTCAATAAGGTAGACGCTATTTTTTTAACTTATGATACGACCAAAGGCGATTGGCTAAAAAAGGATGGTTCGGCCATCATTCATTATGTGGAGAATTTCTACTTAAATACCGGTCAGCTGATTTACATTTTAAATGCGGAAAGATTATTTGAGCAACTTTTAAAGACATCCATAGAGTCACTAATCACAAATGCGACTATTAAAGCTACTAGACTTCTATCTTCAAATACTCTAGAAAACTATTTATTAAATAGCAAATGGCTCATTCCATTTGAACAAGCTTTCGTAAAAGATCATTTCATTAAAGAACTGTATTTAAATGAAATCAATGATATACAAATTATTAACGAGATGTTTGAAAATTCATTTGAAGATTTAGGTGTTTTTTTTGGATTTATTAAAAAGCATAGAAGAGTAAACAAGCTCGGTGCATTAAGAGCTTTTTTCCTTTTAAATGACAAGAATTATCAAATGTTTGATAGTGACTTCCAAAAAATTACTAATACTGAATTGAATGACGTGGTAGAAAGATATAAAGCTTCATCAATTTAACTTTGCGATATTATATATAGCAAGAAAATTTTGACTATCGCTGTATTTTCACCCCCTCCCCACCAAATCACCTAAATCCAACCCTTTCTTTTTTTCATCATCATTAGCAAACTGTTCCAACGCTGCAAAAACCTTAAAGGTGGTGCCGGGTAATTGCAGTTGCAGTTGTTGGGCCTTTGCTTTCCATTTGTCGTAAGCCAGCAGATCGGGGAAGAGCAGCACCTGGCGGTATTGCAGTACTTTGCAGATGCGCTCATTCAAATTATTCAGACTGCCGGCTGCAAGCCACACAAAGCCAGGTAGCATGGCGCTGGCCATTATGGCGGTTTTTTCGCTCTCCACTATTGCTACTATGGCCTCCGGGTTTTCAGCCAGCAGGTGTTCGCCAAAGAGGCATTGTTGGAGGTGGAAGTCGTTTGGTCCATGGTCCATGGTCGATGGTCCATGGACTAAGCTATCGGACTTGCGCAGCAAAGAATGCACCCAGGTAATATGATTAAAAGGCTCCTTCACCCGCTTGCCGGTTTGGCGGTTGTACAGCATGATTTTGCCGGTGCGGACTTTGCCGGTTATATCTATCTGCCAAAAAATGGTAGCTCCCGGCCAATGGCTGCTGTTGCCTATGCGGTAACTGGCTACAAGATCATGTGCCACATCAAGCCCAAATAAGGTTATTAAATATTGTACAAAGTTATTATCATTATAGTCTATAGTCTCAAGGGTTGTGTTTACGGTGTCGGGGTGGATGTGGGAAGGACCATAGTCCATGGTCGATGGTCCATGGTTAGGGTTGCGGTTTAGCAGGTTATTATTTTTAATGATATTACCTATCAGATAAGGATTATTATTAAGTCCATTATCGTTGGTTGATTGCACTTTCCCATCCATGGACCATGGACTATCGACTATGGACTTCTTCTCCTTCCTCCCCAGCCACAGATCAGCATCCTTGCTAAAATCATAGCCGTTATTTTTCATCGACCCAAAATGGTCCGACGGTTTAACATGATAGCCGCAATTGTTCTCGCGACTGCACCGGCCTACATGGTCGGCAATGGGTTGGAGGGTTTCCGTATCAATATAACGGGTAAATACTTTGTGCCGGTGGCATTGCGGACAGGTGTAGCGGCTCCACATGCCGCTGTAGGGTTGCAGGGTGTATTTCATTTGGGAAATTGAATAATTAATTAAAAATCACGTCATTGCGAGGCTGGTTGCTCGCAACCTGCTTCGAAGCAATCTCTATGCTATGCATGCACGAGAGTAAAAAGCACGTGGCTACCAATCAAGCAGCTGTAAGGTCCCATCAGCATAACGGTTCGTTGATTGTCCTTAGTAGTCCGCCAGCTGGCGGATCGTTCCTCGCAATGACGTGTGGTGAGTTTTGGAAGAGGAGGTGATCTTGTTACGGCTGTTACGCCTGTAACGGGGAGTAACACATGTTACAGGTGTTACAGGTTATCTTTTTGCTCGTCAATTATACGTTTTACTTTGGTGTGCGACAGGTGCAGTTCGGTGCCTATCTGCCTGAGGGTTAAACCCCGGGTGTGCAGTTCCATTATCTGTTGATTAAGCTCGCTGGCATCGTCGTCGGTGCGTTGTTTAAGGTGCTCCCATTCGCTGCTGGTGCCTATGTGGGCGTAGTGCAAAAAGTTACCGGGCTTGGTTATCTGGTACACCAGCACATTGCGTTCGCCATAAACCTCTTCGGTATTGCGCTGCTTTATCTGCTTCAGGTAGCGCAGGTTGTTGTCTTTATAGCTTTCGCCGATAGAAAAAGCACTGTCGCAAAAGTTGATGAGCATTTTACTGCCCGACAGGTCGTTGCGGGTAATGGGCTGACTGCGATCACGCTTCGGCGTATGTGCCAATGCCAAAATGCTAAGGCCGAACTTCTCTTTCAAAGCTTTCAGCTGCTTCATTAAGGGCAGTGCATCCTTGGCGCGTTCGGTTTCGGTGCGCAGGTAGGTAATGTTGTCTATAATAACCACTTTAGCTTGTTTGGCAATTACCTCGTGGGCTATCATAAAGCAAATGTATTCCTCAAAATTGCCGAAACCGGCAGGTACTTCGATAGAGGTGTTTAACTGCGAGCGTACAAAGTCGGGCCCGAAATAATGGCGGTTCTTTTGCTCGTCAACATAGCGGTTGCCAAACTGCCGTGCCGACAGCTCAAAATCAAAATAAAGTACGCGTTGTTTGCCGGCCATTGGCGTAAACGGGGCAATACCCTCGCCTTTGGCAATACTGCCGCCAACCTGTACGGCGAGGATTGATTTGCCTACGTTGGTGTCTGAAAACAGGATACACAGCTCGTGCTCAAACCAAAGCTTGCCAAACAGCTCGCGGCTTTCGGGTTGGGTGTCATGTATTTCCAGCCATTCATCGCCGGTGTGGGTAATAAAGGGAGTTCCGCTGTCGTCGGGCTCAGTAATTAACTGGCGGATGGATTGTTTGAGGTCATCTATGCTAAGGTTATAGATAGAAGTTTCGGCAGCCGGACATGGCTCCGCATGGGAGGGATGTTGTTGGTTCATGATGGTGTGTGGGATTGTATGACACCAAATATCCGCAACGGTTATTAAATAAGTGCTGACACTGTTTTGTCAGCAGGGGTAGTGTTTAGGTAGATGACTGTATTTCTTGTAAACGTTGTTGCAGGGCATTACAGGTGTTACAGGAAATACAGCAGTTCAACCAAGCCTCATCCATCTTCATTGCAATGGCGCGATGGAGAGTATTTTATGCCCGATGACTGTATTTCTTGTAAACGTTGTTGCAGGGCATTACAGGTGTTACAGGAAATACAGCAGTTCAACCAAGCCTCATCCGTATCGTCATTGCGAGGCTGGTTGCCTGCAACCGGCTTCGAAGCAATCTTTACGCCATCCATGCACCGGAGTAAAAAATTTTGTGGTTACTAATCAGGCAGCTGCAAGGTCACCATCAGCATAACGGTTCATTGATTGTCCTGCGTAAAGGTTGCTTCGTTCCTCGCAATGACGCGCGGATGGGGAGTACAGTCAACTATTCTTAAAACCCAACCGTAAACCCGAATGAGAAGTTTTTAAGGCCTTTTTGTTCGGGGCTATTCTCAAACATATCATTAAAGTAGTACTTGGCGAAGATGCCCATGTCGCCGTAACCAAACCGTACAAAGCCGCCGTAACGGACTTTTGCAAAATGATAATCGTCATCAAATTTTTGTTTGCCATTTTCTTTACTGATCTGCTTAACCCTCCCGTTCAGCAGCAACCCGGCATCAGGACCGATCACAAAGTGCGCCCTTTTGCCATCAGCGTTCTCATTGGTGCGGAAATCAAACGAAAGCGGGATGCGCAGGTAGCTTGATGAAAAACGGTTTTTGCTATAGTCGATGTTGTCCTGGCGGTAAGTTAACACCGGCTGATTTGGCAGGATGGTAATATCATCGCGCAGCCGGATCAGGGTCCAGTCGAACCCGCCTGAAATATAGATCTTAAAGTTAGGGTTAAACCTTACACCCATCTGCACCAGGTCGAAACCTACGTTGCTGGTTTTCCATGACCGGTAGCGTAAAAAGTTATTTTGGGGCGATAAAGTAAAGCTGCCATTATCAATAAGGGTTGCCAAACCAAGGTCGAACCGTGAAAATGTAAGGCCGAATAAAAATTTTGGATAAGCCTTTGCATTATAGGAAGTATCTTTTGGCGAGTGGTGTTCGGCTTCGTCGCCATAACCTACTGAAAGTTTAAAGCCTTTATTTTTTGCTGAATCAGGCTTGGCTTTAGTGCTGTCTGAAGATGTTTTTTGTGCAAAAGCACCGTATAATGTTATGCTTAGTATTGCGGTAAAAATTAATCGTTTCATATAATTGTGTATTTTAAATATAGTAGTTACTGGTTGATTGTGTTAGATTAAGTTGGTTGAGTTGAATAGGGCAGCCTATACACAGGTTTAACCTAATCAACCACTCACCTAATCAACACTGGTTGATTGTGTTAGATTAAGTTGATTGAGTTGAATAGGGCAGCCTATACACAGGTTTAACCTAATCAACCACTCACCTAATCAACTCATTCAACTATTATTTGTCTCTCTCCCTTTTAGATTTAAATGCTCCGAGATTAATCGACATCACATTGGTTTCATCATCGTCCGAGTCGGTAAACTCAATTAATTTATCTTTTCTTTTATCAACCGTGGCTATCACTGCGTTCAGTAAACCGCCGATGCCATGGGCTTTACGTTTGGGTTTAACGGCTGCTGCGTCATCCGGCTTGTTATTGGCAGTTAATGCGTTTGCAGTTAATGCCGGTTTGGTAGCCAATGAGATACCATTATCAGGCAGAACAGGGTTAATTACGTCCTGTTTTTGTTGTACTGCAGCTAATACGGGCTGCTCTTGCTGTTTAACAGGGCTTTGAGGTTCAGCTACCACCGGAGCAGCATTTTTATTAACTGCAATATCAACCGGTTTAACATGTTTAATACCGGCCATGCTGTTTACAACTGCAGGTTGCTGTACAGCGTTTTGAGGCTGCGCTTTCAAAGTATCCGGCTTAATAACAGGTGCTGCGCTAACCGGCTGGCTAGTTTTAGCAATGTTATTTTTATCAGGATGCCTGGGATTAACAGTAGTTTTTTGCGGGATGAGCAGGATGCCCGCTGCGGCTAAAACAATAATGTTGGCGGCGATGCTTAAATATGGCACAAGCATTTTGTAACGGCGTTTGCCGTCAAGCCCTTCAACAATGCCATCCCAAACCTGGCCAGTAGGCTCTGCTTCAAAATTATCAAGCTTTGTGCTAAATAACTGATCAAATTCTTTATCCTGCATATCCATATCTTTTACCTTCCATTTTTATTACCTGCTCTTTTAATACCGACCGCGCCCTTGAAAGCTGTGATTTTGATGCACCCTCGCTTATTCCTGTTATTTCGGCAATTTCTTTGTGTGAGTAGCCTTCAATAGCAAACAAGTTAAATACTATGCGGTAGCCCGGTGCCAGCTGCTGTATCAATGCCATTAAATCATTAGCTGCCAGCCTTGACATAGCCAGTGCATCAACTGATGTATGTCCCGAAGCGTCCTCAAGGTCAACCATCTGCACCATTTTATGGTATTTGCGGTAGTATTCAATCGAGCTGTGCACCATTATCCGGCGGATCCATCCTTCAAACGAGCCATCGCCCCGGTAGTCATCAATCTTCTGGAAAACCTTTATAAAGCCATTCTGCAGCATGTCTTCGGCTTCCATCCGGTCAGTAGCATACCTTAAGCATACCCCCATCATTTTTGAAGCAAATTGTTTATACAACAACTCCTGGGCCTTACGCTCGTTGGCCTTGCATCTTTTAATCAGTTCGTCGATAGTATATTTATGCTCCAAAAACATCATTTAAAGGTAAGATGAAAAGGAGAGCGAAATGGTTGCATGGGATTAAAAATAATTTTGCCTAAATTGCTGTTCTATCTACTTATAAACACATGAAAATATTTTACCTGACCTTAGTTTTTATTTTATTAACATTTACCTGCTCCATCGCGCAGCAAACCCCCAACGATTCCTACACCCTCTTAAAACCCGACCGTGTTTTTGACGGGCAGCAAATGCATGCTGGCTGGTGGGTGCTGGTGAAGGGGAACCGTATTGAAGCCGCGGGTGAGCCAGGCAGCATATCTGCCCCTTCGTTGGCAAAGATCATTGACCTGAAAGGAGAAACCTTAATGCCGGGCATGATAGAGGGGCATTCGCATTTATTTCTTCATCCTTACAACGAAACCAGCTGGAACAGGCAGGTATTGACCGAAAGCCGTGCCGAGCGGACTGCCCGTGCCGTGGTAAATGCCAAAGAAACGCTGATGGCAGGCTTTACCACCATACGCGACCTGGGTACCGAAGGTGCTGGATATGATGATGTGGGATTAAAAATGGCGATTGATAAAGGTGTTATTCCCGGCCCGCGGATGCTGGTTGCCACGCGTGCTATTGTTGCAACGGGAAGTTATGGGCCTAAAAGCAATGTTGCCGAAGCCAGCATAATTAAAGGCGCCGAAGAGGCTGACGGTATTGACGGTATTACCCATGTTGTACGCTCGCAAATTGGCTATGGTGCCGATGTAGTTAAAATCTATGTTGATTATCGCTGGGGGATTGATGGCACGGCTGCACCTACTTTTACCGAAGCAGAGTTAAAAACAGCCGTAGAAGTTGCCAAAAGCAGCGGCCGCATTGTTGCCGTACACTCAGGCACCGTAGAAGGGATGCGCAGGGCAATAGCTGCCGGCGTAACTACCATTGAGCACGGCGATAACGGCACCCCCGAATTATTTAAGCTGATGAAGGAAAAAGGGATAGCCCTTTGCCCAACTTTAGCCGCCACCGAAGCCATAGCAAGTTATGTTGGCTGGAAAAAAGGCACAAACCCTGAGCCTGAAAGTGTAAAGCAGAAACATACTTCGTTTACCCAGGCATTACAGGCTGGCGTAACTATTTGTATGGGTGGCGATGTTGGCGTGTTTCCGCATGGTGATAATGCACGCGAAATGCTCCTGATGGCAGACTATGGCATGAAGCCGGTTGATGTACTGCGGTCGGCTACAACTGTAAATGCGACAGTTTTTCAATTAAAAGACCTTGGTAATATAAAAACTGGTTATATTGCGGATATTATAGCCGTTGAAGGCAACCCTGCTGATGACATTAAATTAGTAAAGCAGGTAAAGCTGGTGATGAAAAACGGAGTAATTTATAAAGAGAACCAAGAGGTCAGGAGTCAGGAATCAAGAAAGTAATGCCGTTATTAATTTGCCTGGAAAAAGAAAAACAAATCAGGTGACCACCTTAAAGCGATGTATTAATTTCTTTTATTTTTTATCCTGATTCTTGACTTCTTGATTCTTGACTCAATCTTAAACCAACCAATTATAACATCATGAATAAAATAAACTCCAAAGGTTTGTTAACAGGGGCAATTATTGCGCTGAATGTATTATGCAATGTTTCGTTTACGAAGGCGCAGGATGTAATTATCCCTATCGAAACAAAAGATAATGCGCTGGTATTACAGGTTACTGATGAAAAGCTGCTGAACATGGTGTATTTTGGCAGCAAGCTATCTGAAAAAAACGAATACGCCAATATTGCTAAAATATACAAATTTGGAGGTAGTATAGGTACTTATAATAACGCATATACTACCGCCGGCACCCGCAACCTTATGGAGCCTGCCATTGCAGTAACCCATGCTGATGGCAATAAATCATTGGAACTAAAATATATTAATCATACCGTTACAAAAATTAATGACGATGTAAGTTTGCTCAGCATCAGCCTTAAAGATTCTGTTTATGATTTTGAGGTTACGCTTAATTATCAAACCTATTATAACGAGGATGTAACCGAGCAGTGGAGCGTAATAAAGCATCACGAAAAAAAGGATGTAGTGCTCAATAAATATGCATCGGCAAATCTTTGTATCCGCGCCGGCAGCTATTGGCTTAAACATTACCATGGCGATTGGGTAAAGGAAATGACCCCTGAAGAGGAGCAGCTTAACCACGGCATAAAAACCCTCGACTCAAAGCTTGGTTCAAGGACCGATCTTTTTCAGCCGCCTGTATTTATGGTGTCGTTAAATAAATCTGCTACCGAAGATGAGGGCGAGGTGATGTACGGGAACCTGGAGTGGAGCGGCAATTTCCGGATAGACTTTGAGGTTGACCCTGCCAATAACCTGCGGTTGATAGCCGGAATAAATAACTTTGCTGCTGATTACAATCTTAAAGCCGGTGTGGAATTTGCAACGCCGAAGTTTGTTTATACCCTTACCAATAAAGGCAAAGGCGAAGCCAGCCGCAACCTGCAAACCTGGGCGCGTAAATATAAAATTGTTGATGGCAATGGCTCGCGCTTAACCCTGCTTAACAATTGGGAATCAACCTATTTTGATTTTAATGAGGAGAAGCTTGCCGGGCTTTTAAAGGATACAAAAAAACTGGGTGTTGATTTGTTTTTGCTGGATGATGGCTGGTTTGGCAATAAATACCCGCGCAATGGCGATCATGCAGGCCTTGGAGATTGGGAAGCGAACAAAGCAAAGCTTCCGCATGATATTGCCTTTTTAACAAAGGAAGCTAAAGCCAATGATGTAAAATTCGGGATCTGGGTTGAGCCTGAAATGGTGAACCCTAAAAGCGAGCTGTATGAAAAACACCCCGACTGGGTGATAAAGCAACCGCAGCGCCCTGAAATTTACATGCGCAACCAGCTGGTGCTTGACCTCTCCAACCCTAAAGTGCAGGATTTTGTATTCGGTATAGTAGATAACCTGTTTGTTAAAAATCCTGATCTGGCTTATATTAAATGGGATTGCAATTCGGTTATTTTTAATGCTTATTCGGCTTATGAAAAAAATCAATCGAACTTTTATACCGATTATGTGCTGGGATTGTATAAAGTGCTTGACAGGTTAAGGGCTAAGTACCCAAAGGTACCCCTGATGTTATGTTCTGGTGGTGGTGGCAGGGTTGATTATGGCGCCCTCAAATACTTTACTGAATACTGGCCAAGCGATAACACAGAGCCAATTGAAAGGGTCTTTATGCAATGGGAGTATTCCTACTTCTATCCTGCAATAACCAGCTCAAACCATGTTACCGACTGGGGCAAGCAGCCCATAAAGTTTAGGGTTGATGTTGCCATGATGGGTAAGTTGGGCTTTGATGTTGTTATAGGCAAATTAAAACCTGCCGAACTTGCATTTTGCCAGGCAGCGGTTAATACTTATAAACAGTTTAGTGAAGAGATCTGGCATGGCGACCAGTACCGCTTACAGGATCCGCGTGAGAATGATGTAGCCTCCATAATGTATGTCGATCCTGCAAAAACAACAGCCATTATGTTTAACTATTTGGTAAACAACAGGTATGGTGCAGGCAGCAATATGCCTATCCGCCTGAAAGGGTTAAACCCGGATAAAATGTATACCATAAGTGAGGTGAATGTATTCCCCGGCACAAGATCAACCATAACCGAAGCAACCTATACCGGAAAGTTTTTAATGACGATAGGCCTTAACCCTGATGTACGCGAAAACAGGGCAAGTGTATTGATTGCAGTGAAGGGAAATTAATGTGCGGATGATTTTGAGCCATGGTTTATAGGATTTTGAGGATTGTCTTGATTCCCCCGATCCTATAAATCATGATCAAAAAAACTATTAATGGTTTTCTACCTGTTTTTGCTGCTTATGTACCTTATGGGCAGCGACACCGTTAGGAATTGCGCTACTCATGTTAACCTGTGTTTTATTTTTAAGGCCCGAGATTACCCTGTCTTCACCAGCCATTAATGCATTGAAACCGTCCATTGCCACATCGGCCGGCTTAGCCATTGCTTCTTTATCCGGCATAGTGGTGCTTTCGTTCATACCGGCTTTATTAAAGAAGTCGGTATCCGTTACTGCCGGCATAAGGGAGGTAAGCGTAACGCCTGTACCCTTTAATTCCTCGCGGATAGCTGTTGTAAATGATTGCACAAATGCTTTGGTTGCATGATAAACAGACTGCCATGGACCGGGAATCTTGTCAGCCACCGAGCCCAGGTTAAGGATCCTGCCTCTGCCACGGGATATCATATCTTTTACAAAGTACTTGGTTAAAATTACGGTAGCACAAATATTAAGGTTAACAATGTTAAGCTCGCGTTCAATATCGGTATCTTTAAATTCGCCACATACACCCTGGCCGGCGTCATTAACCAATACATCTATCTCAATGCCTTCTTTTTTTATTTCATCACAAAGCGAAAACACCTCATCCCTTTTAAACAGGTCTTTTGCAATTTTAATAACATCCATACCAAATAGCTCAAGTTTTATAGCAGTCATATCCAGTTCTTCCTGGCTGCGTGCAACAATAACCAGGTTGTAATTATGATGTGCAAATAACTTTGCCAGCTCAAAGCCTATACCACTGGTTGCTCCGGTAATAAGGGCATACTTTTGATAGGTTTCCATAATATTTTTATTAGCTGATGTTTAAATTAATTAGCCGTTCACTACTTCTCCTCCATTAACATGGATAACCTGACCCGTTATAAACGAGGCATCATCACTAGCCAGGAAAACATAGGCAGGCCCAAGCTCAGATGGTTGACCGGGACGTTCCATAGCCGTTTCGCTGCCAAATTTTTTAATCTTTTCTTCATCAAATGTCGATACGATCAGTGGTGTCCATACCGGGCCCGGAGCCACACCATTTACCCTTATCTTCTTTTTAGCCAGGTTTGAAGCCATGCTCCGGGTAAAGCTTGTAATAGCGCCCTTGGTTGATGAATAATCAATAAGATTTGGCGACGACCGGTAGGCAGTAACCGAAGTGGTGTTAATGATATTGTCACCCTCCTTCATATACCCAAGCGCCGCCTGTGCAAAATAGAAATAGGCAAAAATATTAGTGCGGAAAGTTTCCTCCAGCTGACCTTCAGTTATCGCTTTAGCTTCTTTTTCAGGGATCTGCATTCCTGCATTATTTACCAATATGTTTATTGTGCCAAGCTCACCTACAAATTTTTCAACCGAATCTTTACAAAAGTTACTGTCTTTAACATCGCCCTTAAAAAGCAGGCATTTTCTACCTTCCGCCTCTACTAATTTTTTCGTTTCGCTGGCATCCACATCTTCATTCAAATAAACAATACCTATATCTGCCCCTTCTTTTGCAAAGTGTATACTTACTGCCCGTCCTATACCGCTATCGCCACCGGTAATTAACGCGGTTTTTCCCATTAGCTTTCCGGATGCTTTGTAGGAATCTTTAATAAATTCGGGCCTGGGATCCATTTCAGCCTCAATACCGGGTTGTTTATCCTGTTTTTGCGGTTTTTCTTTTATTGTTTCCAGTTCCATACGCTCACTTTGTATTATTTACTAATCTAACGTATCTCAATTGTGTTTCGCTTTTAAATCACTTCACGATTTACTTCACGGTTTTTAATACAACTTTACACAATTGTATTCCTTTTTATCAAAAACTTCACAGGTATGGCTAATTTCACTCAATGGTAAAGTATGGGTGATTGTATCATCCGGCACAATTTTACCGGGATCTGCAGGGATGTCAACCGGTTTATGAAATACTGTTACCTTCATACTGGTATTTTTTTTGTTTGATGTAAAAAGAAACGTTTTGAAATTAATTATAGTTTTAAGAAAATTAAATAATAGTTTATTAAATCCATTGAATTAGAATCGGTTGATAATAAATCGGCTTATTTTAACCTGAATGATTTTGATGAAAGGGTATGATGAAACCTTGAACTATCATTATTGTTAATCAGGATATGAAAGACATTGCCAAACGTTTCCCCGAAAATCCTTTACTATCGCCTGCTGATTTGGAGCCAAGCATTGAAGGGCTGCACGTGGCCTGTTTGTTAAATCCCGGGGTATTCAGGTATAATAATAAAACATGGTTGCTGGTTAGGGTAGCAGAGCGGCCTGAGCAAAGCGAGGTACACATCTCTTTCCCGGTTTTAACAGCTGCTGGCGAAACGGAAATAATGGAGATAGCCCTTGATGACAAAGAGCTTATAGCAACAGATACCCGTGTAGTGCGCTATAAAGGTGTGGATTATTTAACAACCTTATCACATTTACGTTTGCTTTGCAGTGATGATGGCATAAAGTTTTATGAGCCTGAAGGCTATAAAAAACTGTTTGGTACCGGGGCTCTTCAAACTTTTGGTGTTGAAGATTGCCGGGTTACTTTTTTGGAGGATAAGTATTATTTAACCTTTACAGCAGTTTCTGATAATGGTGTTGGCGTATGTATGCGCACAACTACCGATTGGAAAACCTACGAATCGCATGGGATGATCCTGCCGCCGCATAATAAAGATTGTACCATATTTGAAGAAAAGATCAACGGACTTTTTTATGCGCTGCACCGCCCAAGCAGTGTTGATATCGGTGGTAATTATATCTGGCTGGCAGAATCGCCTGATGGTGTGCATTGGGGCAATCATAAATGCATTGTTAAAACACGGAGTAACAGCTGGGATAGCGCCAGGGTTGGCGCAGGTGCATCGCCTATAAAAACTGAGAAGGGCTGGTTGGAAATTTATCATGGTGCTAATGCTGGGCACCAGTATTGTTTAGGCGCTTTTTTACTTGATCTTAATGATCCTTCAAAAGTAATAGCCCGTACTGTTGAACCAATTATGGTGCCCACAGAGCCATATGAGTTAAGCGGCTTTTTTGGACATGTTGTATTTACAAATGGTCATGTGGTTGATAATGACACGCATACTATTACCATATATTATGGTGCTGCAGATGAGTTTGTATGTGGGGCAAAGTTTTTGCTGGTAGATATTTTTGCTGCTTTAGGGTATAATCTCCAATTGGAATAGCAATTGTTTTAATTGTTAACAAGCTACCTGTTATAATTATACTATGGAACTATCAGACGAAGAATTTAGAGAAGAATATAAACCTATACAAATACCATCTGCTTACTTTCCCGGAGATACGCAGGAGAATAAGATCATTTTTGCGCTGAGCGAATTAGGTGAAGGTACTGTTACCGAAGTTATCAGCAAGCTGGAAGAACTTGAACCGGCTATAAAAGACGATCAGTTGGTTGCTTTAGCAAAGCATATTTTAACCAGTCTATATGATAAGGGCTTGCTTAAAGGAACAGATAGAGCAGGTATAATGCATTATAATTTAAGTAAAATAACTGAGGCAAATGATGGTGCGGTTAATCCCGATAACCTGGCGCCTGGCCTTGACTAAACTAAATTTATCATTAACAATATGAACGGAATTTCACCATGGACAGCGGCTGCCAGTCATACATTTGCTGGTGATAAAATGGAGATCATTTACTCAAAAAGCTTCAATGATATTAATTTTATTGTAAACGCCACCCATGACTCTCTTTGGGTTTTGGCTGAATGGGCCGGTGGCGGCAAGATTGCTTTCCGGATGGCCTATAGTCCTAACGGGATTTTAAATGTAAAGCATACGGATGGTAAAAACCAGGAAGCTATTTTTCACTTGGATACAGTAATAGGAGATTATTACATAAAAGTGGTTTTCCCTGAAAATGAAGGATCGGCACTAAAATATACCACAACTTTAAAACCGCACACCGATCTTCTTATTCCTTTTTGGCCCAGGGATATTGTTGTTCCGGGGAGCAATGGCAAACCTGAAAATACCGCAGGAAATATTCATGTAAGCCAGGTTGGCACACGTTCAGGTTTGATCTATTTCAGTATTACACGGCCCAGGGCAGGCTCGGTTCTATATATGCAGAACCTTACAGCACTTGCGGATTATTGCCAGCAAACAGAAACCTCATGTGCTGAAACTGTGGGTGGCCGGTGGCCCGAGCTTGGTTTTGCTTTGCCGCCGACCAAAGAAAAACCATTAGCCGCAGGTAAGAAAGTAACACTTTCAGATGCTCTTGTTGTGCTAAGCCGGGAGGTGCCAGATGATGAACGCGGCGTAATAAAGCAATACCTCGACCTTATGGCTGATGCCTATGTTGAATTACCCAAACCAGAAACCCAATACCACAACTGGCCGGTTATCCTTGACAAAGGGTTAAAGGATTTGATTGAAAGTCCGGGGTGCTGGTCGTATGTGAACGGGCATGCATACTTTAATGCTTATGTAAGCGATTATGTTACACCCCCGGAGATAATGGTACAACTGGCTGTGCTGCTCCCATTACTTGACTATGTAGAATGGAGCGGGGCAAGTTTGGATGTAATGAAAGTAATTAAAGAAGGTCTGCCTGCATTTTATGATAAAAAATTAAAAACCATTATGCGCTGGCTGCCCGCAGCTGAAAATAAGCTGGATGGAGAGGAAGAGCAAAAGAAACCAAAAGTGATGGACTCCTGGTATTTGCAACACCCTTTGCTCAACCTTTCAAGGATGGCCTTAAAAGGTGATAGCTTAGCCAAACAATTGTTTTTAGATTCTATAGGTTATGCTATAAAAGTAGCACGCCATTTTAAATATCAATGGCCTGTATTTTATCACATGGAAACCCTTGAAACTGTTAAAGCAGAAACTGAACCGGGCAAGGGGGGCGAAAAGGATGTTGCCGGAATTTACGCGCATGTAATGTTACAAGCCTATGAGCTTACCAACGATAAAAAGTATTTAAGTGAGGCAGAAAAAGCTGCACAAACCTTACAGGGTCTGGGTTTTGAAATGTTTTACCAGGCCAATAATACTGCTTTTGGCGCAGGTGCAATGCTCCGGCTATTTAAGATCACCAAGAATAAACTTTACCTTGAGTTGAGCTACCTTGCTCTTGCAAATGTGTTTAAAAACGTACGGCTTTGGGATTGTAATTATGGTTATGGAAAATATTTTCCATCCTTTTTTTGCCTTTTCCCGTTAAGTAACGCGCCTTATACAGCAGTATACGAAGAGCAGGAAGTTTTTTGTGCTTTTCATGATTATTTGAAGCATGCAGAAGGAGTGGAGATCCTGCCTTCGATCTCTCTGCTTTTATCTGAATTTATTCGCTATATGGTATCACGGGCTGTATATTATTATCCGCCAATGCTGCCAAAGGAAATGCTTTCCGATGAAGTTAAAGTTGGAGAAGTTGATCCGAAACTTTGGATAGCATTGGAGGATATGCATGATGGCTGGGAAAAAAACGGTGGAGTGGGACAGGAAGTATATGGAGCAGGCAATGCCTTTGGTATTTTGCCCCGGCATTATTTTAAAGTGCCTGGTGAAAGCTTTATGGTGTGTATTGATTATCCTGTCGCCGGCTTCAAATGCCGGAACAATAAAATAACATTTAACACAAAGGGCGATAGCCGTTTAACCTGCCGGTTAATAATGGTGGCTGCGGATAAAAAGAAGCTGCCGATTTTTACCGTTAGGTTAAAAGAACATAAGGAGCAAATTAAAGGTAACAGAATGAAGGATGGCCATACGGAATTTGCAATAACAGGGAATGCATCGGTTGAGGTAAGCTGGTAAAATGAACAATCATTTCTTAATCGCGCTTATCTCCCCGTTGCGTTCGATGTAAACTTTATCAATTTTATCCAGATTTTCTGTAAGTGCTGATTTCCTTACACCCTGCATAATGTCTTCCTCGCAAACCAGTGCCTTTTTTAGATTTGCCGGTATAAATTTTCCATTACTATAAAGCAGGATCTTATCGCCTTCCATAACGCGACTAACGCGTTTACTGTTGGCTATAAACCACCCAAAAAGGCGGTGCAAAAATACGATCACAAAACATGCAACAACTACCGGAACAAAATCTGATGCACCTACAACTGCCCTGCTTAAAATGGCGCCAAGTGAGATGGAAATAATATTGTCAAGTGCGGTGCGTACGCCAAATGAGCGCCTGCCCGAGATCCTGATGAGCAGAAATGCAATGATGAATACAATAATTCCCCTGCAACTCATTTGCAGGGCATTCAAATCTTTTCCCTCGCCGAATATTTCTTTTATCAGTTCCATATTTACTGTATTAGTGTTCAGATAGTTACTAACAGTTAACAGCCTTAAGTTGTTTAATTATGATAAGGAATAATTAAAGATTTTTAATTTAAATAAGTGAGCAGGTGAACCAGAATATACTGCCTTTGCTCGAGTCGCCCGGAACTTTACCGGCTGAAGTTAATTTTTAAATGTACCATATTCAATACCGGGATCAACGGCGGCAAGCGTTTAAATAGTTCAACAGGTTAACAAATGCTTTGTTTTCCACCTTTATTTATCAGCAGGCTATTAGGTTGCTAAAGTAGCTAAAGGCTTGTAATTGACTGGTATATAGTGTGGTATCCTAATTGACAGAAAGCGGTTAAGATAGATTTATAAAGCCAATGGTTAAAACTTAGATTGTTGGTTGGCATAAGTATTGTTAATTATCATCATACTTAACATTTACTTAAAATCAATACCATGAAAAAATTTACTTTACTATTCCTGTTTGCAATTTTTGCAGCAGGGTTTTCAGCCAAGGCACAGATCGGGGAAGGCAACATTTTAGTGGGCAGTAATTTTGCCGATATAAACCTGGGATTGAACTATCCACATGTTTTCACCTTTAATGTTACGCCCAAAGCAGCCTGGTTTGTTGAGGATAATATAGCCCTGGGCGGATATGTTAACCTGAGTATTCAAACTGCAAATGATTCACGCACCGTAACCGGTTATGGTTTAGGTGCTTTAGGAAGATATTATACAGGGTCTGATGTATCTATATTAAAACATGGCCGATTTTTTGGTGAAGCAACAGTAGGTTTCGGAGGTCAGAATATTAGTGATGGCGGCGGCAGCACCAATGGCCTGGAAATCGGCATTGGTCCGGGGTTTGCTTATTTTGTTACACCAAATGTTGGTTTGGAAACTTTACTGAAATTTAACGGACTTGCCGGCTTTGGCAGCCAATCTTTCCGGAGCAACCTCGACTTGTCATTCGGGCTCCAGATCTATCTGCCCGGCCGAAAAACCGCAAACAAAATTAAAAGCGACATGAAATAAGCCATTGGCAATTTTTTACAAAGCCTGCCATTTATTACGACGGGCTTTTTATGTAATTATAATTGCATGGATCAAATTCAAATTTATTTATCAATAAATGAGCAGGTTATAATAATTTGAATTACATTTAATTTCAATTATCAATCAACCTCAAATTTTATGGAACCAGTTAACAATCCCGGAACAGATAACGGTAAAACGGCAGGCATAATTAGTTACTTTTTTATTGTAGGCTGGCTTATTGCCTATTTTGGCTTTCATCAAAATAACAAAACAAGTTTAGGCAGCTACCAGTTACGGCAAACACTGCTTTTCCACATTGCTTATATGGTGATCCGCTTAGGGTTGGGGTTTGTTTTAGGGATCGTCTGGCTGACAGGTACAGGCGGGATATTTTCATTGTATTACCTGCTGAAAATAGTTGATTTGGGTTTCTTTGTGCTTTGGGTAATCGGCTTTATAGGCGCAGTTCAGGGCGAAAAAAAGGAGATCCCGCTTTTGGGTGATAGGGCGCAAGCCATGTTTTCGTCGATATAAAAAACTGAAATTCTTTACAGCAGCAGCGAATCAACAAAATGTGCATGTACAATATTTTCGCACGGCGACCATGAAAATATAGTGAACCTGCCATCCTGCGATGATACCAGTGCAATAGCATCACGCTGATCAAACACAAACTGTGCTGCAGACAGGTGCCGTGTACCACCATTTTGTGCCGGGTGAATGGTTATTGCAACGCTGCCAACAACAGGCTCCGTAACCAGTATTTCTTCAACAGGCGTTCCGTTTGATGACAGGCCTATTTTAGCGCCAAAGGCAAGCAGCTCCAGCTGGTCGTTTATTATAGTTGCGCCATCAACGGCTGTAAGGCCCGCAACGCTGTCCACGGAGCGGTTTACTTCCTCCTGCCAGAGGTTCATGCTGCGTTCATTTACTACCTGGCTTACCAGTTTTTTCAGCTCATCAAATGCAGGGGTAACAGGATAAGTTATGGGGTGAATGATAGAATCGCGCCAGGCATCACTATCATAAGGTACAACCAATAAAATGCCGCCATGGCCATGCAGCCGCATAGAGGCAGCCAACTGTACCAGCACGTTTACCGAATCATTCCAGCCGGTAGGTGAATTGTAATCTAATAATGAAGTAAGCATGGCCGGGCAATCAGGAAGGCTTTTGCTGTGCTCGTCAATAATTTTTATTTCATCGCCCTTAAGCACTGCTACATTAATGAATTTGCCGAACCCTTTTATGCGCCTGTGTTTTATAACCAACAGGCCCGGCTCAATTACTTCCAGTACAAAGCAGCAATCAGGTATGGAGCGGGTGGTGCCCCAAACATACAGCTCGCCATCATCGTCCCAAACCCCCAAATGAATGCCCGAGCGCTCAACCGCCGGTGCCAGCTTGGTAAGCACATAAGGGGTTATCAATATGCGTTCCTCAAATATTAGCGGTTGTCCGGCCAGCTGGGGTGGCACATAGGCCAGTGATACTTTTGGCGAACGTCCCTCTTCGCGGCGAAGGCTTGCCCAAAAGGCAACATCAATTATTGCTTCTATCACATCCACGGAAGGCTCGGGCGCAAGGTCCTGGCCGCCTTGCTGTATAGCGGTTGCTAAAAGCTTTATAAAATGACTTTCGATAGCAGGTGCCGCCGCACTAGCCGCTTTATACGTTGATCTGTAAGCCATGTTTGCTGAAAACAATATTTGAGCTGCTAAAATACCGCAATTATATTTTATGTAAAACAAATAACATAAGTATTACTTGAAGATGGTGTTTATTTATAAACGCTTTCGATGGTATAAAAGCGCATCTCCGTCTGCCGCTGATTTTTAGATGATTTAAGGATTTCGCTGATTTGTGCATGCGGGAGGATGAAATTGAAGCCATGCATCCAAACCAAAGAAAACATCCCCGCTGGCTGTGTCCTCACAGCCAGCTATCAGACAGGGCGTGAGTTAAATAATAGAGGCCCGCCTCTCAGGAAAGGAATTGTCCTGCTTTACTTCTTCGAACACTTATAACGCATTAATAAATGAGGATTGGAATTTAATCTATAATTTCTATAGTTTTAGTAGTATTTAAAATATATTTATATATTTGCGCAGATAAACGAAAGTAATGAAGACTTTTTTACATCCTCATTCTCAAACAAAATACCACATGCAACCCCGCGAAATGCGAATGTGTTGTACCTGCTGTTGTTGCTGATCAGCAACATTAACCCTATTAATTCTTGCCGGCAAATTAAAACATGACGGGCTTTTATGCCTGTTGATTTACGGCATGCTGTATAACGTCTAATTAAACTAAGAATACTGTAATGAAATTTTAAATATCCATAAAAACAATACCGGCAAGGAAGCCTTGCCGGTAATTTCAACGAGAGACCGGCCCGTAACGCCAATCACTAACCGATCCTCATAAATAGTTTTACTAACAATTGCTTATTAACATAAAACAGCTAAATATATGGAATTATATATCCATGCAAAACGAATACCCTTCAAGTTTTTATACCTGCTCTTTTTCCTGCTTGTTTCATCAGGCGCTTTTGCACAAATAGTGCCGCTTATTAATTCAAGACTGGTAGGCACCGTTAAAGATTCATTAACCAAACAGCCCGTAGCAGGGGCCGTGATCCATATTAAAGGCATCACCCATGCGGTAACTACAGCTGCTGACGGAAGCTTCTCCTTTGTAACCGGCCAAAAGTTCCCTTATACACTCATCATCAGCTTTATTGGCTATAAAACAAAAGAAGTTATTGCAGACGGAAGCCCCATAGCCATAGTGCTTACCGAAAATTTGAGCCTGCTAAATGAAGTGGTGGTGGTGGGTTATGGCACTCAGAAAAAAAGCGACGTAACCGGATCCATCGGCTCCGTATCAAAAAATATTCTTAATCAGCCGGCTGCATCATTTGATAACCTGCTGCAGGGCGCCGTTTCGGGTGTTGCAGTAACACAAAACTCGGGTCAGCCGGGTAGCACGGCTACTATAAGGATCAGGGGCGGTAACTCCATTTCTTTTGGCAATGCTCCCCTATATGTAATTGACGGCTTTATTATTTATAACAATAACGACAACGCCAACATTGGTGCGAACGGTGCAAGTGTGAACGCCTTATCAACCATTAATCCAAATGATATTGAATCGATAGAAGTTTTAAAAGACGCATCAGCAACTGCCATTTATGGTTCGCACGGTGCAAACGGCGTGGTTATTATCACCACAAAAAGAGGAAAAAAAGGAACCAATAACGTTAATTTCAACAGCTATTTTGGTACGCAGCGGGTTGCCAAAACGCTCGACCTGCTTAACGCTTCGCAATGGGCAACATTAGTGAATGATGTAAATGTAAGCGATGGTGTTGCCAAAACTTATACCGATGCACAGATAGCAGCTTTCGGAACCGGATCAAACTGGCAGGGCGCCGCATTAAGGAGCGCGCCTGTATCAAACAATGAATTATCAATATCAGGTGGCGATGAAAAATCAAGATATCTGATCTCGGGAAACTATTTTGACCAGGAGGGAACCATTTTACATACTGGTTTTAAAAGGTACTCGGCCAGGGTAAATTATGAAAAAGATGTTTCTGATAAATTTAAGATCTCAACTAATTTATTCGGCAGCCGGTCGATCGAAAACAAACTTTACGGTAGTCCTTATAACAGCATCAACTTTAGCAGTGCCTATTCAAACTTAATACTTACCTCGCCTGTAGCGCAGATAAAAAATGCGGATGGGAGCTATAATACGACCAACCCTTTTAATGCATCGCCAACTAACCCGCTGCAGGATATAACCGCTACAACCAATACCACTACACTAACCCGGGTATTGGGAAATGTGGGCGGTGAATATAAATTTACTACTGATCTTACCCTGAAAGTAACTGCGGGAGTTGATATATTAAATACCAGCCAGGATTATTATGCACCCTCATTCACCAACTCGCCTGCGGGCGGTTCAAACGGGTATGCGGCTAGCGGGTATGCTTCGGTAGGCACGGGAAATTCATTGAACTGGCTGAATGAAAATACGCTGACTTATGACCATGCCTTTAACCGTACTCACTTTTTAAATGTACTGGTTGGCTATACCACGCAATATCAAAGGGATGAATCATCGGTAGCCTCGGCACAAAAATTTCCGAATGACCTGACCTCTTACAATAATCTGTCGTATGCCGGAATTGCGAACCTGCCGCTTTCATCAGCACACAATTCAACCATGAACTCCTACCTGGCGCGGGTGAATTATTCTTATCAGCATAAATATAACCTCACCATTTCTGAACGTGCAGACGGTTCGTCAAAATTGGGAGCAAATAATAAGTGGGGCTATTTCCCATCAGCGGGATTTTCATGGAATGCAAACAGGGAAGACTTTTTTAAACCACTGGCTGAAACCATCAGCAACCTGAAATTACGACTAAGTGCAGGGCAAACAGGAAACTCAGAAGTGCCGCCATACAGCTCGCTGGCAGCGCTGGCTCCCACCAACTACTATTTTGGCAGCAAGCTGGTAACCGGCATTGCGCCTGTGCAACTGACAAACCCTGACCTGAAATGGGAAACCACAACGCAATATGATGCAGGGGTTGATATCGGCTTATTTAACAGCCGCGTTAACCTGGTATTTGATGCCTATTATAAAAAAACCACCGACCTGCTGCTGAATGTTCCGCTGCCGCTTTATACAGGTTATGCCAGCGCACTCGAAAACGTAGGGAGCGTATCAAACAGGGGTATTGAGCTATCCTTAAATACGGAGAATATTAAGAATGATGGCTTTAAATGGAACACAAACATTGTGTTTGCGGTAAACCGGAACAAAATTTTAAATCTTGGGCATGGAATAACAAGCTTTTATCCGTTGGCGCCTACCGGGCAGGTTTCGCCGGTGATAGTACAGGTTGGGTTGCCTGTGGGTACATTTTGGGGATACACAACTCACGGGCTTTTAACTGCAAGTGATATTGCCAAAGGTGTGCCGCTTTTAGCAGGAGTACCCCAGCAGGTTGGTGATACCAAATATGTGGATCAGAATGGCGATGGGAAAATTACCACCGCCGATAAACATAACCTTGGCAGCGCCCAGCCTAAATTTACCGGGAGCATTACCAATACCTTCACTTACGGGCACTTTGATCTTTCGGTATTTTTTGCGGGATCATACGGTAACAGGATCTTTAACCTGCTGCAGCAAAGTTTAGAGCGGCCTACCCTTACGCTCAATGCATCGGCCACTTTGCTAAACAGATGGAGCCCGTCAAATCCAAGCGGGTTGGTTGCCCGCGCTACCAATTCACCGGTTCCGCAGGTAACAGACAGGTATATTGAAAATGGGTCGTACCTGAAACTAAAGAATGCTTCACTTGGCTACACTTTCTCAAATGATCCGCTTTCAAAGATCCATACCAAACAGCTAAGGGTTTATGTATCGGCACAAAACCTGTTCACTATTACCAAATACAAAGGTCAGGACCCCGAAGTGAATTTTTACGACAATGATAACACCAAACAGGGGATTGATTATGGCACTTATCCGTCAGTAAGAACATTCCTGGCTGGCCTAAGCATCACCTTCTAAATAATACTGAAATGAAAAAATTACATACCTATACAATTATAGCATTACTTATATCGGCAGCTGCGCTATCATCCTGCAATAAGCTGAATGAAAACCCAAGCTCGGTTATAGTAAGCTCGCAATTTTTTAAGACCTCGTCTGATGCTGTTTCGGCTGTGAATGCGGTTTATGGCACATTGAACAGTGACCCGGCGGGAGATTTCCCGCTCTATGGAAGGCAGCTTAACTTACTGGTTGAAAACGGGAGCGACAACCAGGTTTACAGCCCCAGCAATACCAACCCGGATGTAAGGGCATTGGGTACTGCAACTTATATCGCTTCAAACAGCCGCGTGCAAAAAGTATGGCAGCAGCTTTATTATGGCATTAACAGGGTCAATATTGCTATTGATAACATCCCGGCCATCCAGATAGATACGGTATTAAAATCGAGGCTCATTAGGGAATCAAAATTTATAAGGGCACTGCTGTATTTTGACCTGGTTCGGTTATATGGCGATGTGCCTTTGGTATTGCATAACCCTAACAGCATTGACCTTGATAAACTTTTGGTATCAAGAGCTGCGGCAGATGCTGTTTATGCGCAGATAGTTAGCGATCTGAAAGATGCTACCAACCTGCCAAAAACCTATTCAGGCACTGATGTGGGCCGGGCTACCGGGGGAGCGGCACATGCTCTACTTGCAAAAGTTTACGTAACCCGCAAGGACTGGGCTGATGCACTTACTGAGCTTACAACGGTAATTAATGGCGGTTATGGCTATGCGCTTTTCCCAAACTACAGGGATGTTTTTCAAAAGGCAACAAAAAATGGTGTTGAGCACATTTTTTCGGTGCAGTTTGAAACTAATTTGGGCGAAGCAAACAGTGTACAGGATTTGAGCCTAAGCTTTACCTCATTTAACACGGGCACATTCCCCATTGATGTGCCGGCAGATAGCAGCGTGTTTAAGCTATTCAGTAAAACTGATACCCGGAGGGCGGTAACTTTTTATGATTCGGTTTATAACGCAGCGACCGGCAAGTACGTGGTGTATAAAAACGCATATACCCCTTACTTTAACAAGTTTGTTGATTACAGTTTGTCGCCCTTATCAACCCAGGCACAAAGCGGGGTTAACTACCCGGTGATCCGGTATGCCGATGTGTTATTGTTGTATGCCGAGGTGCTGAATGAAATAAATGGCGCACCCAATGGCGACGCATACAATGCCATAAACCAGGTGAGGAGCCGGGCCGGCGTTGCCGGGCTTACTGCAGGTTTAGGCCAATCAGCATTTAGGGATTCGATTTTCCTGGAGCGGAGAAAAGAATTTATACAGGAGGGACATCGCTGGTTTGACCTGGTTAGGCAGGGTGGCACCGTGCTGGTTGATGCGCTGCATAAAATTCCGGCAAAATCTGCCGCAAGTTCAAAGAATACCCTGTTCCCGATCCCGCAGGTTGAAATTCAGCTGAATCCCCAGTTAAAACAAAATCCGGGCTATAACTAATTCAATAAATAATCATTAAAAACTAAGCGTATGACAGTATCAGATGTAACAATTTTAGGAAAGAAAATACTGGTTGGCATTATCGTCACACTGGTACCTTTCATTATCATTTTTGGCGGATTGTGGCTTACCAGGAAACTATTATCCTACAATGAAACCACTAAACAACCCATTGAGAAACAAATTAAAACCAATAAACTATGAAGATAGAACCAGCCACCAAACAACGGATAATCAGGAATGCGTTCCTGAGCTTATTCATTTATGTGCTGCCTATAGCACTTATGTTTATCACCTTTTCCATCACGGGGCAAAGGCCATGGAACAAGAAACAGCACAAACACGAAGCAACCAAATCAGTAAACACCAAAAACTCAACCAACAATGGAAACAGCGATTGAATTTGTAAAAAAGATAGTGGCAAACCTGGATAGTTACGGGTTCCCATTCTTAGTATTTTTTATTGGCGTGTTAGAATTTTCTTTTGGATTGTATAAAAGAAAATGGCCCAAAAATGAAAAGTTTGTTGATATCGCGTGCTTTACGCTTCCGCGGCTGATCATAAGGCCCGCAGTAGCTTATTACTCACTTAAATTCTTACCCCTGGCGCTTCCGGCATTTAAAAATGAATTTGGTTGGGTTCCTCTCTTTTGGGGCCTGATAATTATTGCCGTGGCAGATGACCTGACCCAATACTGGTATCACAGGCTGCACCATGAAATTCCATGGTTATGGCGTTTTCACCGTACGCATCATTCAGCCTCCTATATGGGGATGGCTATGGCGAGCAGGCAAAATGCCATTTATACACTTTTCTTTTCGCAAACCTATTTGACCGCAGCTTTGGTTTATATGGGCTTAGGGATTCCGGCCATTATTGTGCGGGGCATAAAAGGAACCATTACTACCCTTGCACATTCAAGCATCCCGTGGGATAAGCCTTTTTATAAATATAAAGTGCTGCATCCCCTGGCCTGGGTGCTGGAGCGTACCATATCAACTCCGGCAACACACCATGCACACCATGCCGCTACAACAGATGATGGGGTGGGCCATTACAAAGGAAACTTTGGTAATATGTTTTTTTTGTGGGATATTATATTCGGTACGGCATTGATCTCTCGCCAATATCCTAAAGCCTACGGCATCTCGCATTATGAAGGCGACCAATGGTATGCGCAATTATTATGGCCGATATTTAAATCAAAGGTGCCCGGCAGCGAGCTGGCAGCCAATGGCCCGGTAGTGCGTACAGATGATTTTAATAAATCAGCGGAGCCGGAGCCGAAAGATTACGATAATAAAACGAGCCAGCCAAGCTTAGCGCCCGAGCTGGCATAGCATCGTGTCAGGTACGAATTGACATTTAGTCTTGAGTCGAAAGTCTTGTGTTCTAAGTCAGGAAAGGACAAAATTTGACTTAAGACTTTCGACTCAAGACTCTTGACTTAACACTGGCTGTTTATCAAAATATAAACTCTTATGAATTATTAAAAAATGAAAATATCAGTAAAAACTATCAATAAGCTCAGCTATTTATTAGCGGGTTTATTGATAGCTAATTATGCATCGGCACAAAACTTTACCCAACAGCAACAGCCGTTTACCGGCACAGTTGGTAAAACCCTTGCAGATTCAAAAGAATCATGGACACCTAATATTAAAGCACCAAAAGGGGCGCCTAACGTAGTGTGGATCTTGCTGGATGATGTGGGTTACGGTGCAAGTTCAACCTTTGGCGGTGTTATCCGTACGCCTAATTTTGATTCGCTTGCCGGCAAGGGACTCAGGTACACTAACTTTCATACAGCGGGTATTTGCGCGCCAACACGTTCGTCCCTGTTAACTGGCCGTAACCATCATTATGTGCATATGGGCGGATTTGCGCATACCGCACTATCAGCAGGTTTTCCGGGTTATGATGGCCGCATCCCATCAGACAAAGGCACCATTGCCGAGATCCTGCGTGAGAATGGGTACAATACCTTTGCTGTGGGTAAGTATGGGTTAACACCTGATGAAGATGCCACAGATGCGGGTCCGTTTGACCGCTGGCCATCGGGTAAAGGGTTTGATCATTTCTTTGGGTTTTTGGGCTCACAAACCGACCAGTATAAGCCAGACCTGGTTGAGGATAATGCTCATGTACCAACAGATGGCAGAAACCTGAATGAACAGATCACAGACAAAGCGATCAGCTACCTCAGCAGGCAGCAAAAAGTGGCGCCTGATAAGCCGTTCTTTCTTTACTACTCGCCCGGTGCAACCCATGCCCCGCACCAGGTAGCTAAAGAATGGAGCGACCTTTATAAAGGAAAGTTTGATGAAGGATGGGACGCGTTCCGCGAAAAGGTATTTGCCAATCAGAAAAAACTGGGGATCATACCTTCAAATGCAGTATTACCGGGGCGTAACCCAAACATTAAAGCCTGGAAATCGCTTTCTGCGGATGAAAAGAAGTTGTATGCGCGTTTTATGGAGGTGTATGCCGGGTATTTAACCTATGCGGATAACGAGGTTGGTAAGCTGATCACTTACCTGAAAACAAGCAAGCAGCTGGATAATACCTTAATATTTGTAATAATAGGTGATAACGGCGCAAGTAAGGAAGGTACATTAAACGGCGATATTGACCGTGCTATACGTTCGCAGGTTAACGAACAGGAAAACTTACAGCACAACCTGGATAAAATAGGTGAAATAGGAACTCCCGAAGGAACACAAACCAACTATCCGTTAGGATGGGCACAGGCAACCAATACGCCGTTTAAATACTGGAAACAGGACGCCAATGCCGAAGGCGGTACACGTAACCCGCTTATTGTTTATTATCCGAAAGGGATAAAAGATGGAGGCAGCATCCGTACGCAATACGGGCACGTGAACGATATTTTACCCACCACGCTGGAGTACCTGGGCATTAAAGCGCCTGAATATATCAGGGGCATTAAGCAGGATACGCTGCAGGGGACTTCGCTCGTGTATTCGTTTGAAAATGCTGCCGCCCCATCAAGGCATCTGTTACAGTATTATTATATTTTTGGATCCCGCTCAATTTATAAGGATGGCTGGAAGGCCGAGGTTTATCATCACCCTGACTTTACCAACCTTACTAAACCACATACCGATAAAGCAGCCGGTACAACAAATTTTGATGCGGATGTTTGGGAATTGTATGACCTGAAAACCGACTTTAATGAACGGATCAACCTGGCATCAAAATATCCGGATAAGTTAAAGGAATTACAGGCGCTATATGATGACCAGGCTAAAAAGAATAATATTTATCCTTTTATTGACTGGGAAGATGTGACTAAAGGAAGGATCCATAAAACGGACAAGTCGCCGGTTACACCGTAAATAACTGCGATCAATATGAGATCATTAAAACTAATAATTTTATTAACCGGTTTTTGTTTCGCCTGTAAGCAAAAACCGGTTACTGTTACCGGAAATTATACCCGGTTGCCCGAAACGGTTAATGGAAAAAAGAAACTTTGCTGTGAATCAAATATCCCTGCCCGTTTTGCTTCGGTTAAACTCAATGTGCCCGCAGCTATTGAGGCAGGTGGTATTAATGAATTGCATCCGGGTATGGTTTTGATAAGGCCGGGCACTTTTGTAATGGGTGGTAATAATAGCCAGGCCGAAGAAGATGAATATCCGCGGCATAAGGTAACGGTAAAAAGCTTTTGGATGGATACGACGGAGGTTACCAATGCACAATTCAGCAGCTTTGTAAAAGCCACAGGATATGTTACAACTGCTGAACGTAAACCCGACTGGAACGAGATGAAGAAACAGTTGCCGCCGGGAACGCCTAAACCAGATGACAGTGTATTGGTAGCCGCATCACTTGTGTTTACGCCTCCGGATCATGCTGTGGGGTTAAATGATTACAGTCAATGGTGGGCCTGGAAAAAAGGGGCCGACTGGAAGCATCCGCACGGTCCGGGAAGCAATATTAAAGGAAAAGCCAATTACCCGGTTGTGCATATTTCATGGTACGATGCGGTTGCCTACTGCAAATGGGCGGGCAAGCGCCTGCCTACGGAGGCAGAGTGGGAATGGGCGGCACGGGGAGGCTTACAGGATAAAATTTATCCCTGGGGAAATGAACCGGTTGACGATGGTAAGGTTAAGGCAAATACGTGGCAGGGGCGTTTCCCCGACCGGAACACCTTAAAGGATAAATTTTACGGACTGGCCCCGGTTGCTTCGTTCGCAGCAAACGGGTATGGTTTGTATGATATGGCCGGGAATATATGGGAGTGGTGTGCCGATTATTATAACAATAAGTATTATAGTACTCTTACCAAAGGAGCGGTTAATCCAAAGGGGCCTGCAAATAGTTTTGATCCGGACGAACCTTATGCTAAAAAACGCGTAATAAGGGGAGGTTCTTTTTTGTGCAATGGGAGTTACTGTACAGGTTACAAGGTATCGCGGAGAATGAAAAGTACAGAAGACAGCGGAATGGAACACCTGGGTTTCAGATGTGTAAAGGATTAATTGGATTT
The DNA here is from genome assembly GCF_028288225.1 of Mucilaginibacter sp. Classification (GTDB taxonomy): domain Bacteria; phylum Bacteroidota; class Bacteroidia; order Sphingobacteriales; family Sphingobacteriaceae; genus Mucilaginibacter. The sequence continues at coordinate 6,896 of NZ_JAQBOC010000057.1, read as the reverse complement.
ATAAAAATAAGAGCGCTGTATATTATCAGCATAGAAAGATTAACTATTAACTGACCTGGCCTCGCAGCAATTTTGTTGCGGGGCCTTTTTTTTTGGCCGCTGATTTTTAACCGTTGATTTTAAGATGATTTGAATATATTTGGTAACCAATAAAACCTGCCTGACAGCGTTTTTGCTATCGGATTATTACCTTCAGCTATGAAAAAATTACGGTTAACCTTACTGCTGCTGTTTATTATTGTATCGGCCGGCGCTCAAATCAAAACGCCAAGGCAGTGGTTTCCCGGGTTGTTTGAAGCTGTGCAGCTGTCGGATGTGTACCCGGATAATAAAACTTTTGTTGACGCTACTCCTGTACGCGACCCTGCGCTTATTATGAAGGATTATAACGACCGGAAGGATAAGCCGGGATTTGATTTGAAACAGTTTGTTAATGAAAATTTCACTTCGCCTATTGTTCCTAACCGTGGTTTTAAAACGGATGTGTCGGCCGGTATCCGTAAGCATATCGATACTTTATGGCAGGTGCTTTACCGGCATCATGGTAAGGTTAGCAGCTATTCGTCATTGATCCCTTTGCCAAATGATTTTATTGTTCCCGGCGGGCGTTTCCGCGAGATCTATTACTGGGATTCGTACTTCACCATGCTGGGCCTGCAGCAAAGCCATCAAACGGTTATCATGCAAAACATGGTTGATAATTTTGCCTATCTCATTAATAAATTCGGCTTTATACCAAACGGGAACCGCACCTATTATTTAACCCGGTCGCAGCCGCCATTTTTTTCAATGATGGTTGACTTGCTTGCTAAGGATAAAGGCGAACAGTTAAGGGTAAAGTACCAGCCGGAACTGTTAAAAGAATACGCATTTTGGATGGAAGGCGCCAAACAATTAAAACCCGGGGAGGCACATCGCATGGTGGTGCGGATGCCCGGAGGAGAGGTGCTGAACCGCTATTGGGATGATTCGGACAAACCCCGTGAGGAGTCATATAAACAGGATGTAACAGCCGCTAAGCTATCCAAACAAAAGCCGGAAGATTTTTATCGCAATATAAGGGCTGCTGCAGAATCCGGGTGGGATTTTAGTACCCGCTGGTTTGATGAAACCGGCAAGCTGGCAAGCATTCAAACTACCAATATTATTCCCGTTGATTTGAATTGTTTGCTATATCACCTGGAGCTTTCCATTGCCCGTACTTATCAAACGCAAGGGAATGAAAAGATGTACACTCAGTATTTAAACAAAGCGTTGATCCGCAAAAAAGCGATATTAAAATATTGCTGGAGCGCAGGTAAGGGCTGGTTTATGGATTATAACTGGAAACTGAAACGCCAATCAACGCAGCAAACACTGGCCGGAACATTCCCGCTGGAGTTTAAGATTGCTGATAACCGGCAGGCGGCAAAAATCGCCGCAGGCTTAAAAACCAAATTCTTTCATCCCGGTGGGTTGGTTACTACTTTTAACAGGTCGGGCCAGCAATGGGACAGCCCGAATGCCTGGGCGCCGCTGCAATATATGGCAATTGACGGTTTAAATAATTACCATAAAACCAGCCTGGCAGCTACTTTTGCATCGTCATGGATCAATACCAACCTTAATATATTTAACAGCACCGGTAAACTGATGGAAAAATATAACGTGGTTGATACCGCTGCTAAAGCAGGCGGCGGCGAATACCCGCTGCAGGATGGCTTTGGCTGGACAAACGGGGTTTTGTTAAATTTGATGGATAAGTATAAGTTGGGAGAAGCGGTCAAGCAGTAGATTGCCTTTAACTGACAAGACTTTTTTGCCTTGTCAGTTAAGAATGCGTATGATAAAAAGAATTTTATAACGTAACAAAATCATTTTAGGGATCACTAAAATGATTTTGAATTTTTAACTATAAATGAAGCGAATGCTTTTATTGAACGGTCGTTTATATTTATAACTTTTCCAGAATTGTAATTGGCATTATTACTGGTTTTTAATGGAAAATCCATCTTTAATTGATCGTTCTTAGGGTTTTCGGGTAATTTTTTCATGATGAATGAATTTTTAAAAGACCTGACTCAGTTAACGAATGAATTGATTGCATTTCTAATGTTGGTAATGATTGCAAAGTTAATCTTGATTTTGGAAAAATATCAAATTTATTAATTTTTATTAATTTCCCATTTTCATCTTTTCTTGGACTTTTAAGGCTGAAAAACTCTAAATACCTTCGTGGTGCTACACCATCAAACATTAAAATTTTTGTTTTTGTTGTGCATCTCTCATTTTCTGTTAGAGCATCTTCATGTAAAATTGTACCTAAACTTTTTTTATATGGCTCAATATAATAAATTTCCTTAATTCCAGCAACAATTATATGTCTTGCACAATTATGACAAGGGTATGTTGTACAGAATAATTTACCATCAATCATTCGTCTTCCACCTAATTGACTCCCAATTATGATAGCATGCATTTCTGCATGAACAGATCGTGAAAATTCTATTAAATCTTTTACCTTAGAGTTTTTTCTTATTACGCGTTGCAATTGTTTAAACAATACACTACCTGCAGCAACAACATTATCATTAAAAAGTTCTCTTTTTAATGACGGATCTGAAATTATACTTAAAACTATATCTTCAGTTAAATCATCCTTTTTTAAATCGTTGCTACAAAGCCCTGTAGTTAAACATCTATGATCTTCGTCATCTCCATCCTTATATAGATTGCCTCCAAATTTAGGAACGTCATTCCAGCCTCTAGAAATAATTTCTCCTTTGTCGTTGGTGATTGCTGCGCCTACTTGTCTGGATAGGCAGGCTGAATTTCCAGCCGCCGATTTTGCCTCATACATAGCAATTTCATTTGCTGTAGGGGTGACCACCTCACTCTCAAAAATTATGTTGAAAAATCTTTCAATTTTAGCTGAAAGGGTTAGTTTATTGACATCTGACACTCGAATAAAAAAATCACCTTCGATAAATGTATTTCTCACATTTTGACCGTGAAGATTATTCTCATATTCATCTGTTGAAATAATTGTCTCTATTTCCTGTTTAGATAAACCTTTATCACTTAATATTTTTCTTCTTTCTTCATCGGGTGTAAAGACGCTAAAGCAATAAAAAATGCTACCATAAACAGACCTTAATAGCTCAACTTCTTCTTTGTTTTTTAAAGAATCAATTATATAACATTTCCTTCGGCTTTCAAGGTTGTGAATTAGAGTGCTAAGGTCAGGCAAATCATCGTTTGCCTTTTGACCTATCCTGTCTTTTAGAATTTGCATAATTGCCAATTCAACTAAACATGAACTACTATTACTTTTTTTTCTTAACTCGTCACCTCCATCAATTTTATTTTTTAAAACAGTAAAGGCATCGGTTTGACCACCCTGTTGTGCAAAATCTATGGGATTATAACGATCAATAAAATTGCTGAGCTTAATAACAACAACTTCATATTTATAAACTGTTTCTAATGTGTCAATAATAGATTTTATTACTAATTCTCACATTGATCCAATTGGGGCACATATGCTAATGACAAGTTCAGACGTTAACGTATTTTCAACTTTCTCGCGGGTAGTTTGCCCTTTTTTTTGAGCCGAATAGCCGGCTATTGGAACAGCTTTTAGTGGTGAAGGCATTGGTTATAATGTGTAAAGGTTTGCCGAATATAGAAAATTATATTAGAAAACAATTTTATTTCAAATTATGAGAAATTGCATTTACTAGATATTTAAACTTTTATTTTCAATAATTACTGAAAGTTTAAAAATAATGTTTATATTTGTAGTGTGCAATCATAAATGCATGTATCAGCCTGAAACGCTGATATATTTTTAAACATATATTTCATTAACTACTGAAAATATGAAAACATTAGAAAATCACATGATCCTGTTCGATGGCGAATGCCCCATGTGTAAAATGTATACCCAGGCCTTTGTAAAAATCGGAATGCTGGATGCCGGTGGCAGGGAGGCCTATCAAAACGGGATGGATAATGTTTGTCCGCTGATTGACAAACAAAGAGCTGTTAATGAAATTGCTTTGGTGAATTTAAATAACGGCGAAGTAACCTATGGCGTAGCAAGCATCTTTAAAATTCTTGGTAATGCCTGCCCGGTATTTAAGCAGCTGTTTGCCTTTAAGCCATTTGTTTGGCTGATGAGCAAGTTTTATGCCTTTATATCATATAACCGCAGAGTTATTATCCCTGCCGGGCTACAGGGCGATGGGTTTGCGCATCAGCCCACATTTAAAAAGCATTACCGCATCGCCTATTTGCTGTTCACCTGCTTTTGTACCGGGTATATTCTTACGGCATATGCGCATTTGCTAAGCCCTGTGGTGCCTTTGGGCAATGCATACAGGGAGTATTTGATCTGCGGCGGACAGATCATTTTCCAGGGCGGTATCATCAGCACTTTTGCAAAAGATAAACGCTGGAACTACCTCGGTAACATGATGACCATCTCTTTCGCCGGAAGCCTGCTGCTTTTGATGCTGCTGGCAATTAGCAAATGGTTTTACATCCAGTCCCTGTTTTTTATCTTATATTTCATGGCAGTTGCCGGGCTGATGTTTTTAGAACACATCCGCCGGACCAAATTAATGCAGCTGGACTGGACAATGACGATAACATGGGCTATGTATAGAGTGATGTTGTTGGGTGTTATTTTTTTATCTAATTAAAACCCAATCTAACTTAATCAACTCAATCCAACCCAATCAACCAAAACAAAATGAAATACAAAAAGATAGTCCTCGCCGGTGGTAATGGTTACCTGGGTAGGGTTTTGGCCAATTATTATAAAGATAAAACGGAAGAGGTGGTGATATTAAGCCGCCATGAAAAACAGGCCGAACAAAATATCCGGACCGTCACCTGGGACGGCAAAACCCGTGGCAAATGGACAGCCGAGCTGGTGAACGCCGATGTGCTGATAAACCTTTGCGGCAAAAATGTAAACTGCCGGTATACCGATAAAAACAAAGCGGAGATCTACGCTTCAAGGCTGCTGCCAACTGAGCTACTGGGCGAGGTGATCCGGGATTTGTTTGAGCCGCCAAAGCTTTGGATCAACATCACTTCTGCAACTATTTACCGCCATGCGGAGGATCGTCCTCAGGATGAGGAGACGGGCGAAATTGGAACCGGATTTTCTGTTGATGTATGCACGCAATGGGAGGCAGCTTTTAACAAATATGAAACACCAAAAACCCGAAAAATAGCCTTGCGAATGGGGATTGTGCTTGGCAGAAGCGACAGTGTATTTCCCCGGCTGCTTAACCTGGTAAAGCTGGGCATGGGCGGCATGCAGGGTAACGGGGAGCAATACGTTTCATGGGTGCATGAGCATGACGCAGCCCGCACAACGGAATGGTTGCTGGATCATCCCGAATTGCAAGGCGTGTTCAATTGCACCGCACCCAAACCGGTAAAAAATGCGGAGCTAATGCATATCATCCGTAAAGCCTTTGGGATGCCTTTTGGCTTACCCGCTCCCAAATGGCTGCTGGAAATGGGTTCTGTAGTAATAGGTACCGAAACGGAGCTGATATTAAAGAGCAGGTGGGTGCTGCCAAAGCGGTTGCTGGAGAGCGGGTTTGAGTTTGCGTATGGGGATGCGGAGGGGGCGGTGAGGGAGATATTGAAGTAATTCGTTTTACGTTTTCCGCAGGATCTCTCGCAGAGGATCCTGCGATGGCTTGCAGCAAGCTATCGACGTGAATTAAGCCGCTTACATACCTGGCACGTGGCGCAGGTTCCCTTTCAGGAGAACCTGCGGGGACAAAAAAAGCAAAGTTCACAGCTCAAAACAAAGAGGCTTATTTATTACTTTTGAGTATTCCACCACCCATGAAAAAACTAAAACAAATCATCGCCCAAACAAAAGAAATTGCTGCTGCTAACCAAACCGGGTTTAATGACCTGGTTTGGCAGCTGATCTGTTACTCACCCAAAATGCAGGTGCGTTTGCAACAGGAACAGTTGCTGAATGAAGCTGAGCATTTCAGCTTAAAAGTAAATGATGATTACTTCGCTAAAAAAGAACTGACCTTTAATGGTTTTAAATGGGGAACCGGTAAGCGTAAAATCCTCATCACCCATGGCTGGGGTTCAAAAGCGGCAGACTTTGGCGATATAATTACAGCGCTAAGGGAAATAGAGGATGTAGAAGTATTTGCATTTGATGCGCCGGGCAACGGAAGCTCGGAAGCTGACTTATCAAACCTTTTATTGTTTATACTGGCGGCGGAGGCTATCATAAAAACATATGGAAAACCGGATGTTTTGATCGGTCATTCGCTGGGTGCAATGGCTAATGTGATGGCGATTAAGGAAATGGAGATTACGCCATCGTTACTGGTAAGCCTTGCCCCGCTGGTGCGCCTGAAAGAAAATTTTGAAGCAAGCATGAATGCCGCCGGTGTTCAGCAGCCGGCGCAGGATGAATTTTTAGAAAGTTTTGAGCAGTTGTTTGGTTACCCTGCCTCATATTTTAATTTAAACGGGCAATATTTATTTGACGCCGAGCCAAACCATTGGCTGGCCTATGATCATGCCGATCTTGTTGCTCTGTACCCTTACCTACATGAGTTTTTAAACGCCCACCCATCCATTAATGCCAAACATTACGAAGGCACAGGGCATGAACGGATCCTGAAATCGCAGGAAATGATTGGGGATTTGGTTAAAAAGGTGACGATTGCGTTGGGAAAGGAAGGATTTTAAGACGGAGAGAAAAAGACGGCAAAGCGTTCCACTTTTGCACGCTGACTTTCCCTAAAATAGGTTGACAAATAAACAGTGGAAAGATGAATCATAATATAAACAAGTCAGCCATCGTTTCAGAGTATTTAAAAGGTGGAGTATCTTACCGGGATTTGCAGGCCAAATAT
>NZ_JAQBOC010000049.1 GCF_028288225.1 Mucilaginibacter sp. | reverse complement strand
TTATACTGTTTGGCTAAGGTACGCAAGCTTACTCCACCTGCAAAGTATTCTTCAATTACCTGTTTCCTGATTTCTTCGTAGTTCATCTGACATTCCTTTCTGTCAACCCTAATCAGGACGAGACACGGTGTGCACGCGGGAAACATTTGGAACAAAAATTGGCCGATGGAACAAAGTGGAACAGGCGGAACAAACCTCCTCTAAACTTTCGGACTTTACTGACTTTCCCGATTTTCGGACTTCCCATGTAACATATCGCACATATTTCTGCGAATATTAAATGATTATCTATCTTAGCAATAACTAACAAATAGCCTTCAGGCTATGAACTATGAACCATCAACTATGAACTAACCAATGAACTCCCGTCGTAATTTTATAAAAACTGCCTCTGTTGGTACCCTTGCATCAATGGCATTATCTTTACCGCAAATTGTTTCTGCAGCAGTTGCCGAAAGCGGTATTAAAAAAATCAGCATTGATAAAAATGATATTATCCTTTTCCAGGGCGATTCCATTACCGACTGGGGCCGCGATCATAATAAAACCATTCCGAACGATACTGGCAGCCTTGGAACAGGTTATGTGCTGTTGGCCTCAGGACAGCTATTGATAAAGTATCCGGAAAATAACCTGCAGATCTATAACAAAGGCATCAGCGGCAATAAGGTTTATCAACTGGCTGAGCGCTGGGATACGGATGCCCTAAACCTGAAACCCAATGTAGTGAGCATCCACATTGGTGTAAATGATTTTTGGCACACTTTAACAAACGGCTATACCGGCACTATAGAAACCTATATTACCGACTACCATACCCTGCTTGATCGTACTAAAAAAGCGCTGCCAAATGTAAAGCTGGTGATCTGTGAGCCATTTGCCGTAAAAGGAGTTAAAGCAGTTGACGACAAGTGGTATCCAACGTTTGACCTGTTCCGCAAAGCCGCTAAAGACATTGCCAATGAATACAATGCAGCTTTTGTACCCTACCAGTCTGCCTTTGATAAAGCCCTCGAGCTTGCACCCGGCACCTACTGGACCTTAGATGGCGTACACCCAAGCATTGCTGGCGAAGCGCTGATGGCGAAGACGTGGATGGAAGTTGTTGCTTAGTGATCAGAGGTTAGAGACCAGAGATTAGTTTTGAAAAGTAAGGCGGACTGGAGGTTCAGGATTTAGTTAAATGCATAATAATTACTTTTCCCATCGAACTTTTACGGCTTTCAGACAAAAAACCTAGCCTCTGACCTCTGATCTCTGACCTCTAATCCTTATCTTTGCGCGCAAATGATAGCTATAAATAACCTTACGTTCGAGATTGGTGCGCGCGCCTTATATGATGAAGCTAACTGTCATATAAAACCGGGAGAAAAAATTGGCCTTATTGGCGCCAATGGAACCGGCAAAACTACCCTTCTGAAAATTATTGTAGGCGACTATAAACCTACTTCAGGTACCATTTCAATGGCTAAGGACCTTACTTTAGGTTATCTTAACCAGGATCTTTTATCCTACTCGTCTGATAAAAACATACTGCATGTGGCAATGGAGGCGTTTGAACGCCAAAACCAGTTGCATGATGAAATTGAAAATATACTTCAAAAGCTTGAAACCGACTACAGCGAAGACTTGCTGCACAAACTAAGCGACAAACAGCATGAGTTTGAAGCATTGGATGGTTATAATATTGAATACAAAGCCCACGAAATTTTAGCCGGTTTAGGTTTTAGCGAAGCTGATACCCACCGCAAGCTAAGCACATTTTCGGGCGGATGGCGCATGCGCGTGATGCTGGCCAAGATCCTGTTACAGGCGCCAGATATCCTTTTACTGGATGAGCCTACCAACCACCTTGACTTACCCTCAATTGTATGGCTGGAAGACTATTTGAAAGCATTTGATGGAGCTATAGTTATTGTATCGCACGATAGGTGGTTTTTGGATAAGGTAATTAACCGCACGGTTGAATCGCGCAAGGGCAAGCTTACCGTTTACTCGGGCAACTATACTTTTTACCTGGAAGAAAAAGCACAACGCGAAGAAATTCAGCGCGGTGAGTTCAAAAACCAGCAATCAAAAATAAAGCAGGAAGAGCGCTTGATCGAGCGTTTCCGTGCCAAGGCATCAAAAGCAAAAATGGCACAGTCGCGCATCAAAATGCTTGATAAGATGGAGCGCGTTGATGATGTGGATGATGATAACCCATCGGTAAATTTCAGCTTCCGCTTTTCAAAGCAATCAGGCCGCCACGTGGTTACGCTGGAAGATGTTGTTAAAAAATATCCCGCTATTGATATTTTAAACGGCGCCGAGGCAGTAATTGAAAAAGGCGATAAAATTGCTTTGATTGGGGCCAATGGTAAAGGTAAATCAACCCTGCTGCGGATAATTGCCGGGGCTGATCATGATTTTACAGGCAAGGCAGAAACCGGTCATAATGTTTCACAAACGTTTTTTGCACAGCACCAGCTGGAAGCACTGCATTTGGAGAATACCGCCTTACAGGAGCTGCAATCCTTCGCACCAAAACATACCGAAACTGAACTGCGTACCATATTAGGATCGTTCCTATTCACCGGTGATGATGTATTTAAAAAGATAAAAGTATTATCAGGAGGTGAAAAATCACGCGTTGCTTTGGCTAAAGCCTTAACTGCGGATGCTAACTTTTTAGTACTGGATGAGCCTACCAACCACCTTGACATTGCATCGGTAAATATATTGATCCAGGCACTGCAGCAGTTTGAAGGTACATTCATTGTAGTATCGCACGACAGGTATTTCCTTGATAACATAGCCAATAAGATCTGGTTTATTGAAGATCAGCAGATAAAACAATATCCGGGTACCTATGCAGAATTTGATGTATGGTTTGCTAAACGCAAGCTTGAACCAAAGGCAGCTATCCCGGCACCTCAGCCAAAAAAGGAAGAGAAGAAGGAAGTTGCGCCGGTAAAACAACATTCTGAAAATAAACATCAGCAGCTGAAAAAGCTAAACCAGGACCTCGGTAAAATGGAAGAGCAGATCTCTTTACTTGAAGTGACTATAAAACAACTGGAAGCACAGTTAGCCGATGAAAAGCTATATAATGATGTAGCTAAGATAAAAGAGATCAACGCTAATTACGATAAAAGGAAAATGGAGCTAGGCCATATACAATTACAATGGGAAGCCCTGGCTGAACAGATAATGGAATTGGAAGCGTAGTTTATATTTCGGAATTCGGATGTTCGATGTCGGATTTATTTTTAATTTCGATGTTATAAAAGCTTGTCGTTACGAGGAATGAAGCAATCGCATGCTATACAGAACGAACAGAGAGGTGTAGAATTTGCACTAACGGTTGTGCACGGCGTGCGGTTGCCCTCCGCTAACTAGCGGATCGCAATGACATAATATTAATAAACATTATGAGTAAGAAACACAAATGGTTTAAAAGCATTGTCCTTATCCTGATCTTACTATCCTCTGTAACCACTTTCGCCCAACCCTACACCGATAGCGTTTATCGCCACGAAATAAAAAGTGTTGAGTTTTACAATTCGGCAAAAAAGGCTTCGTTCCCTTTGATCGCCTTAAACGCCGGCGAAACGGTGACTTTAGGTTTTGATAACCTGCAGGGAGGTACGCTTAATTACCATTACACCATTGAGCATTGCGATGCCGACTGGAACTCATCAAACATATCGACCGCCGAATACCTAAAAAACTATACCGACGACCGGATCCTGAACTATAGCTACTCCATTGCTACGGTACAAAAATATACCCATTATGAGCTCAAGCTGCCCAATGAAAATATCGCCCCAAAAATACCGGGCAATTATATTTTGAAGGTTTATGAGGATAGTGACCCTACCAAACCGGTATTAACCCGCAAACTGTATGTGGTTAGTCCGAAGATCAATATATCTGCAGAGGTAGTCCCCTCCAGCGATAATGCCACAAGGCAAACCAATCAAAAAGTAAACTTTACGCTTGACTATGGAACCCTGCGGGTACAAAACCCAAACCGGGATGTGCGTACACTGGTAATGCAGAATAACCGCAGCGAAACTGGAATAATAAATACGCAGCCCACATATATCCGTGGCACGCAGCTCATCTACAGCGATATCAATATCAATGATTTCCAGGCAGGTAACGAGTTCAGGCATTTTGATACCCGTACGCTAAAGCTAAACTCCCAAAACATTTTACATATCTACCGGGATACTGCCAATACTGTAATGATGCTGACTGATCCTGACAGGAATAAACCTAATTACACGCTGGAATATGACCTTGACGGCAACTACTACATCCTTAACCAGGATGGTACCGATCCGCGTATTGATGCCGACTATGCACACATGATCTTCAGTCTTACAACTAAAAGGCAGCCAAACTTAGGCAGTGCATATATTGTTGGAAGTTTTAATGATTATAAGCTTGATGAACACAGCAAAATGACCTTTGACGCAGCAGGAAATAAGTATTTTAACAGCTTGTTTTTAAAGCAGGGCGTTTATGATTACACCTACGTTTGGGTTGATAAGGCCGGAAAGCCAGATCTTAACGCTTTGGAAGGCAGCTATTTTGAAACCGAAAATGATTACCAGCTGCTGGTTTACTACCGCCCTTCAGGCGCCCGCTGGGAAGAGTTGGTGGGTTACAAGCTTTTAAATTCCCTAAAGAAGTAAACAAGTACATCGTTTCTGTAAAATTTAGCTTGTTTTTCAAAACTTTTAGCTTAGTTATTTGATTATATTTAAAAACAAAGCAGCTAACATTTGAAAAACTTTTACAATTGGAACGATTTGGACGAATAGCCCTTAAAACCATACTCTGGATAATTGCAAGTGTAGTTTTCCTGGTGCTCCTTATAGTAATTTTGATCCAGGTTCCTGCCGTTCAAAACTTCGTTAAAAACAAAGCGGTTTCTTTTATTCACGGTAAGATTCATACCCCGGTAAAAATAGGGCATATCAGCCTCGGCTTGCCAAAGCTTATTGTGCTGGAGGATGTTTATTTTGAGGATCAGCACAAAGACACCCTTATTGCCGGCGAAAAGCTTAAAGTTGATATCAGCCTTTTCAAGCTGTTGAATAATAAAGTTGAGATAAACGAAATTAACCTGCAGGGCATTACTACCAACATCAGCCGGGGTGCCGATAGCGCTTTCAACTTCGATTATATTACCAAAGCGTTTGCAGGTGAGCAGAAAAAGAAGGTAAAACCGACGGATACGGCATCTACAATGAAATTTTCTATCGATAAGATCATCCTTGACAAGATCAATGTTTCTTATAAAGATAAGGTCAGCGGTAATGATGTAAAATTCATTTTAGGTCATTTTGATACCCGCATTAAGGATTTTGATATGGATAAGATGAAATTCACCATCCCAAAGATCAACCTTTCGGATCTTGATGCACGCATAATACAATCTCCTATAACGTCAGACGGCAAGAAAGTAATCCCGGTTGATACTACCACCACCCCTATCAACATGACGCTTGACCTGGGCACCATTGACGTATCAAAAGTAAAGGTTGATTACCGCAGCAAAGAAATGAGCAGCAAAGTTAACCTGGGAAAGTTTTTGGTGGAGATGGATAAGATTGATCTAAAAAATCAGGTCGTAAATATAAAAACCATCCAGCTTGATAATACAAATGCAGGCATAACGTTTGCAAAACCCGAAACAGTTAAAAAGGCGGTAGTAAAAGCTGTTAAAAAATTAGATACGCTTGTAGCAACCCCAACAAGCGGAAAACGATGGCGGGCAAAACTGAACAAGGTTACCTTCACTAATGATAACATTAAGTTTGATAACAATGCACAAAAGCCATTAACCAAGGGGCTTGATTTTGCACACATGGACATCAAAAGCCTGAATGCCAATGCAGAGAATATATCCTATAGTCCGGATACCATATCAGGCAAGGTTAACTCGTTTACATTTGCTGAAAAAAGCGGGCTCATCATCCAAAAATTCCATACCTTATTTTTATACGGGCCAAAAAGTGCATACCTGAATGATCTGCTGGTTGAAACACCGCAAACCGTGCTGCAAAAACAATTACAAGTTAGCTATCCATCTATTGAATCAATTACAAAAGACCTGGGACAACTACACATTAATGCCAATTTAGATGGCAGCAAGCTGAGCTTAAAAGATGTGTTATTGCTGATGCCAGCCATGGCAAGTATGGAACCCTTTAAACATTCGCCAAATACTGTTTTCAGGATTGACGGCAGGGTAATTGGCAAAGTGAATAACCTCAGTATCCCTGATTTTGAGGTAAAGGGTTTAAGCAATACCCATATCAAAGCATCGGCAAGTATGAAGGGTTTACCGAATATAAATAAGTCTTATTTTGATGTTACCATTGATGACCTCACCACCAGCAGGACAGATATATCAAAACTGGTATCGCCTTCAATGATCCCCGCCTCGGTAAGCATCCCTGCCAATTTAGACCTGAAAGGCACTTTTAAAGGCAGCATGTATAATTTCAATACCAAAATGAACCTGCGGTCAACCTACGGCGCTGTTGATTTGGTTGCAGGCATGAAAAACGGTAATCATAAAGGTCATGAAATATATACAGCTGACATAAAAGCCAATAACCTTAATGTGGGGGCTTTAACCAAACAACCGCAAACAGTTGGCAGCATTACCCTTACGGCCAATGTAAAAGGTGTAAGCCTGGATCCTAAAAAAGCCAGCCTGCAATTTAGCGGCAATATGGTTAAGGCTTATGTTAAAGGCTACACTTACCAAAACCTGGTAATGACAGGCACTGCGCATGATGGTAATTATACTGCCAAAGCCATCATGAAAGACCCAAACATCAACTTTACACTTGATGGCAAGGCAAGCATGAACAAAAAATATCCATCGGTAGCGGCAACTTTACAGCTTGACAGCATCAACCTCAAAAATCTGAACTTTACCAAAGATGACATGCGCATTCATGGTAAAATTATTGCCGATGTTCCAACTGCCAATCCGGATTATTTGAATGCAAATATCCGGGTGACCGATTTATTAATAGCTCAAAAAGACCAGGTGATAAAGATGGATACCATCAGCCTGGTTTCAACAGCCAATGCCGATAGCAGTACGCTTAGGTTAAAAGCACCGATGCTAAATACCCACATGGCAGGTAAATATAAGCTTACCGAAGTTGCCCCGGCAATGCAGGATGTGATCAACAAATATTATAATACCCAATTGGGCCAGGCGCCGGGCACGGCCAAACCAAAGTACTCGCCGCAGCAATTTAAGTTTGATATCCGGATGGTTAAAACGCCGTTGGCCGAGAAACTTGTGCCTGGTTTAAAAAGATTAGACCCGGTAAACATCACCGGTCATTTTGATAGCCAGGCGGGAGATCTCACTATTAACGGAACAGCGCCTAAAGTTATTTATGGCACCACTATTATAAATAACATGAAGCTGGCTGTTAATACTCAAAACAATGCCCTCAATTATAACCTCACCGTTGATGAGATAAAAGCATCATCAAGCATTGATCTGTTGTACACCAGCATAACCGGCAGTGCACAAAACAATAAGCTTAATGTTAATCTTCAAATAAGGGACGCTGCAAAAAAAGAACGTTACCGGATGGCAGGGGTATTCAACGTTTTACAAAACGAGTACCAGTTTAGTTTTTTACAGGATGGTTTGATCCTGAATTATACACCCTGGGCTGTTAATGCAAACAATGCGCTTCAATTTGGCGGTAAAGGCATAATTGCGCGTGATTTTGCCATTACAAACAGCAACCAGGTATTAAGCATTAACAGCGATACCCAAGCGTATAACGCCCCAATTACTGTAAGCTTTAAAAACTTTAAAATAGAGACCCTTACAACCGCAGCCCACCAAGACTCGTTACAGGTTGGCGGTGTTATTGATGGTGATGCACATATCAGCAATTTCCAAAAATCGACGGTATTTACAGCGGCATTAAATATTAAGGATTTTAATTTTAAAACCGATACGGTAGGTAATATAGCACTTAAAGTAAACAACCAAACTGCAAACGCCTATGCTGCCGATGTTACCATTACCGGAAAAGGCAACCAGGTTAATTTAAACGGATTGTACTATACCGCACCCGAAAGCAAGTTTGACCTGAACCTGAATATCATCAGCCTGAAAATGAAAAGCATTGAAGGCTTTAGCTTTGGAAGCATAAAGCGTGCCAGCGGGGATATTAGCGGGCAGCTGAAAATAACGGGCACTCCGGTCGCGCCTGTTGTAAGGGGCGATGTAAATTTTAATAAGGTGGGCTTTAATGTGTCGATGTTAAACTCCTACTTTACCATGCCTAAAGAGAGCATAACATTTAACAATGATGGCATTCTTTTTAATGATTTTACTCTTGTTGATTCATTGGGCAATAAAGCAATAGTAACAGGTACGCTTTATACCAAAACGTTTACTGATTTTAAATTTGGCCTTGATATTAATGCTACCAATTTCAGGGCTATTAACTCTACACAAGAAAATAATAAATTATATTACGGCAAGCTGTTTATTGATACCCGCATCCGGATTCGTGGTAATATGGCTAAGCCCGTTGTTGATGCAAACCTTACCGTTAACGATAAAACCGATCTTACCATTGTATTGCCGCAAAATGATCCGGGTATGGAGGATAGACAAGGCGTTGTTGAAGTGATAAACCCCAATGCACCTAAGCTCGATTCGATATTTTTAGCTAAACAACTGGATTCGCTCCGAAAATCAGACATCACCGGGCTTGATGCTACGGCAAACATCACCGTAAATAAAAACGCCAAATTTACCATAGTGGTTGATGAGCGTAATGGTGATATAGTTGAACTGAAAGGCGAAGCCAATTTAAACGGCGGTATTGACCCAAGCGGAAAGATAAACCTTACAGGTACTTACACCGTAAACCAGGGATCGTATAATTTAGCTTATGCCACCGTTAAACGTAAGTTCAATTTTAAGCCTGGCAGCACCATTACCTGGACCGGCGACCCGACCAGCGCCAATATTGATCTTACAGCTATCTATGTTGCCAATGTTCCTCCTATTGATTTGGTAAGCCAGCAGCTTGGCGGCGATCAGAACGCTACCATGTACAAGCAAAAGCTGCCATTTAATGTTAACCTGAACTTAAAAAATGAGCTATTGAAGCCCGACATCAGCTTTGATATTATATTACCTGACAGCAATTATACAGTATCGCCCGAAGTTGTTTCAACTGTGAATGCGCGGCTATCTCAAATAAGGCAGGACCCTAATGAATTAAATAAGCAGGTATTGGGCGTATTGGTATTGGGCCATTTTATTGGCGATAATCCCTTCCAAAGCCTGGGCGGCAATGCAGGCGTTGGCGGGGCTATCCGCAACAGTGTAAGCAGTTTACTTTCTGACCAGCTCAACAAGCTTGCAGGTAACCTTATAGGCGGTGTACAACTGAGCTTCGATCTTACATCGGGCGAGGATTACTCCAGCGGAACGCAACAAAACCGCACGGATCTGAATGTGGGTTTGTCCAAGCAATTCCTTAATGACCGTTTAACGGTAACTGTTGGCAACAACTTTAATTTGGAAGGGCAAAACCAACCGGGGCAAAAATCAACTGATATTGCCGGCAACGTATCGGTAAATTATAAAATAACCAAGGATGGCCGCTACATGATGAGAGTTTACCGCCGCGATGAGTTTATTGTGGTTGAGGGACAGGTTATTGAAACAGGGGTTGGCTTTACTTTAACGTATGATTATAACCGTTTCATGGAATTGTTCGCCCGGAGATCAAAACGCGACAGGGAACTGCAAAAAGAATATAACCAAAAACAAAAGGAAATAAAGAAAGAGCAAAAGGCAGCTGATAAAAAAACCGATTCGACAGCCGCACCGGTACAGCCCATACAAAACAAACCAACAGCAAATTAAACTATGGCCAAGCTTAGATATCTATATGTTTTTTTAGCCCTTTTTGTAAGCGCCTGCAGCAATACAAAATACCTGGCTCCGAACCAGAAATTGTATACCGGCGGCGAAATAAAAATTGATGATAAGGATATTAAGAAAAGCGATGCCGGTGCTTTAAAAGAGGACCTGGAAGGTTTGTTAAGGCCGCAACCCAACGGCAGTATCCTGGGTTTAAGGGTTAAACTATGGATCTATAATAAAACCCGGACAAATAAAAGAAGAGGCTTAAGACATTATCTTAATACCCACCTTGGCGAGCCACCTGTTTTAGCCAGCAGTGTTGACCTTGTTAAAAATAGCAGCATATTGCAAAACCGCCTGCAAAATGTAAGCTATTTTTTAGCCCAGGTAAATGGCGATACCATAGTTAAAAAGAAAACAGCAAAAGCGGTTTACACGGTACATGCAGGTCCGTCATACCATTACCGGTCAATAAAATTCCCTACTGATAATGATGACCTTGATACTGCAGTTGCCGGAACATCAAAACAAACTTTTTTGAAACCGGGTGACAAGTATAACCTTGACATAATTAAAAACGAGCGCATAAGAATTGATGCCCGTTTAAAGGAAGAAGGCTTTTTTTACTTCGCTCCTGAAGACCTGATAATGCGATATGATAGTACCGTTGCCAATCACCAGGTTGATATGTTTGTGAAAGTTAAAGATGCAACGCCAGATGAAGCAAGGTGGATCTACAAGATCAGGAACATTTACTTGTATCCGAATTATAGATTACGTGATACGGCTTTAAAATTAGACTCTGCCGTAAAATACCGCTGGTATAATGTTATCGACCCTAAAAAAACCGTACGCCCTTTTGTGTTTAAAAATGCAGTACTATTACAGCCGGGCGAGGTTTATAACCGTACGGAGCATAATAACTCCCTTAACAGAATGATAAACCTTGGGCCATTTAGCTTTGTAAAAAACAGATTCGAAGATGTGACGCCCGATTCTGCTTTCCTTGATATTTATTACCAGTTAACGCAATACAAAAGAAAATCGTTGTCGGTTGATGTGCTGGCACGCCAAACATCGGCAAACTATAATGGCACGCAGGTAAACCTCAATTTTAAAAACCGCAATACCTTTAAAGGAGCAGAATTATTTACCGTTACCTTATTTGGAAGCAGTGACCTGCAATTTGGCGGGAACAGTAATGGTTATAATGTTTACCAGGTGGGTATTCAGCCCAGCATTTCATGGCCCCGGTTTATAGGTCCGTTTAATTTTAATACGGATAATGCTTTTATCCCTCATACTATTTTAACTGCCGGCTATACATTAATTAACCGCACAAAACTTTATACCCTTAATTCGTTTAATACTTCGTTCGGTTATTCGTGGAAACCAAGCCTTCATAAACAGCACGATTTAAATTTAATAAATATCACCTATGTGGATGCCGCAAGCATTACCCAAAAGTATCGGGATAGTATTGCCAACACCCGCAATCCTGCCCTGGCCCACGTAATTAACAATCAGTTTACTTTCGGCCCGTCTTATGGTTATACCTATACCAATACAACAGAAGATTACAGGACCAATACCTATTATTACAATGGTAAAGTAAGCTTATCAGGTAATATATATGGTTTATTAACCGGCGCCGACACTTTAAACGGAAAAGTAAGCAAGCTGTTTGGAACCCCATTTAACCAATATGTAAAGTTGGAGAATGAAATAAGATTTTTTCATAAATTAGGCCCTAACAGTAAAATAGCAACGCGTTTGCTGGTGGGTGTTGGTTTACCATATGGCAATTCAACTGTTTTACCATATAGCCAGCAATTCTTTATAGGCGGTCCGAACAGCCTGCGCGGTTTCCAGGCACGGTCAATAGGTCCGGGAGCTTATAATCTGCCTCAGGCCCTTACATCAAATAGTTTCACGGCGGACGAATCGGGTGATATAAAGATAGAGGCTAATGCAGAATATCGTCCTAAATTATTCAGCATTGTTGAGGGCGCGTTATTTGTGGATGCAGGTAATATATGGCTGTTACGGCCTAATAAACTTCAGCCGGCTGCTGCATTTGGCACAAATTTCATCAATCAAATGGCCGTTGATGCCGGTTTTGGCCTGCGTTTTAATCTTACTGTGCTTGTTTTGCGTACCGATTTTGGCTTCCCGTTAATTGAGCCCAATTTACCGCCCAACCTGCGTAAAGTAATTAACGGAATTGATTTTACCGATGCTAAATGGCATGGCAGCAATATGATCTTTAACCTGGCAATTGGGTATCCGTTTTAATTTTAATTAATGAATAACTGATTTGCCTGTTTGCATAGAAAACAACAGCCATTATCATCAAAAAAATTATTTTTATTGCCATTCTCTTCTGTCTACGGCATAATTCTCTATAATTTTGTCTATAATTTACAGGTAAATCCTAATTAATACACTTTTAATTTTAACTTTAGTAGCAGCAATAACTTTGATTGCCGCTATACTTATATGCTAATGCCTTTATACTATTATTTTATGCCAAAACCTGTCACCTTAAATGTATAAGCCCCAAAAAGATATAGCAATTATAGTAATAGGCTGGCTTACCATAATTACTGGTATTACAGTAATGACTGGCTGGCTTTTCAATATTCCCGCCCTTCAAAGTATAATATCCGGCTTTATACCCATGAAGTTTAACCCGGCTTTATGTTTTGTTTTATTTGGTTTTGCTTTATTGCTTACTCAATTTAAAGCTCAAAAATATAACGCCAGCCTGTTTTTTATTTTATCGCTGCTGGGAACACTTATTGGCTTAATCACCTTATCGCAGGACCTATTTCATTTTAACGCCGGTATCGACCAGTTTTTTATAGCGGATAAAACGCCTGCATCAGGCAATTTCCGGTATGCTGGCCGCATGGCGTTTAATTCTTCTGTAAGCTTCTCTCTCCTTGGCTTTGGTTTTTTAGCCCTTAGCACCAAAAGACCCTGGTTCTCCATACTGTCGCAATGTTTATTTCAAATAGTTATAATTCTTTCTGCAATTGCGTTAATAGGTTATTTATATGGGTCGGCTCTGTTCAATACGCTTTTTTATGTAACCACTATGGCGGTACATACAGCCATTCTTTTTTTTATTTTATCATTGGCTGCATCTCTTTTAAATCCTTCAATTGGTATTATACGATTATTTACAGGTAAGCAGATAGGCAACCAAATGGCCAAAAGGCTTTATGCTTTAATGATAGTGATGGTGATTCTTGTGGGAGCTTTCAGGATGCAAATTCAAGGTCAGCAATTCCCGTTGATGTCGTTTGAAACCGCAGTATCATTGCTTGCTGTTGGTTTTTTAATAATTAGCCTGTTGCTGATATGGAACACGGCCAACTGGCTAAATAAGATAGATACGCTACGAACAGAAGCTGAAGAGAAGGTAAAACTAATGAATGCCGGCCTGGAGAAAATAGTAGAAGAACGATCGGCCCAATATCAGAAAAGCGAAGAGAAGTACCGCTCACTTATTGAACAGGCATCTGATGCAATTTATATTTTGGATTTTAATGGAAATTTTACCGACGTAAACGCCAGCATGTGTAAAATGATGGGTTACAGCCGCGAAGAGTTGCTGCTGTTAAATATTGAATCTATTATTGATCCCAATGAGCTAAAGATTGACCCTTTGCCCAAAAAAATGGATAGTATAAAGGTGTCAATAATTCGTGAAAGAAGATTTAAAAATAAAAACGGAAATGTATTTACTGTAGAAGTAAATGTAAAAAAATTTTCTGACCACATAATGGTCATCGCCCGTGATATTACAGATCGTAAAAAGATGGAATCGGAGCTTAGGGAGGCCGAAGTAAAATTCAGGACTATTGCAGAAAAATCAATGGTAGGTATTTACATAGTGCGAAATGGCTACTTTGTTTATGTAAACCCGAGGTTTGCCGAAATTTTCGGTTACGAGGCTAATGAAATGATCAATACTTTTAAAATTGAAGCTATTTATCATGAAAGCTACCGCGCCGTTGCTAATGAATATGTAAGGCTTCGTATGACAGGTGAAGTAGAAAGTGTGTATTACGAAACAATGGGTGCTAAAAAGGATGGCACCAATAACTGGGTCGAATTTTATGGAAGCAGGGCTATAATTGAAGGCGAGCCCTCAATTATAGGTTCAATGATAGATATCACCGAACGAAAAAAAGCCGAAGAGGAATTAAGATCATCTGAACAAAAATACAAGCTACTTTTTGACAGCAATCCATTGCCACTGTGGATGATAGCGAAAGATGACCTGTCTATAATTGCTGTTAATGAAGCCGCTGCCAACCTTTACGGCTATACAAAAGATGAGCTTTTGCACATGAGTGTTAGAGAATTAAGGCCTGCCGAGGATCTTGAACAGCAACTGGACCGTTACAGGAAAGTGGTCAATAGTTCAACAGACATGGGTATCATCAGGCATATTAAGAAAGATGGATCGCTAATGTTTGTACAGATAATTGCTCATGATATTATATTTGAGGGCAGGTCTGTGAGACTTTCGCTTACAAATGATATTACAGAAAAGCTTAATGCAGAGGAGTCGCTCCAAAAATCAGAGGCAAATTTCCAGGCAATATTAAAAACAACAGATACTGCATATGCCTTGTTTGACAAAAATCTTAAGGTGCTGGCATTTAACCAAAAGGCTGTTGAATTTGTTAAAGATAAACGTGGCCATGTTCCGAAAAAAGGCGATAAACTGACAGATTATTTTCCAAAAGATAAATTTCCGGCAATTAATAATTTCGCAAAAGACGTACTTAAAGGAAACAACGTTAATTATGAAGTTGATTACCCGCAAGAGGATGGATCTGTAGTGTGGTATTATGAAAGATTGTTCCCTATAACTAATGACAACAAAGAAATAATAGGTATGCTAATGGCGTTGTATGATATAACCGAAAGGAAAAATGCTGAACAGGATTTAAAAAGCGCTTATGAAAGGATCCAGAATCATATCAACAGCATAAAAGATATGGCCTGGAAACAATCACACCTGATAAGAAGCCCATTAGCTAACTTAAAAGGACTGGTAGCAATGCTCAAAGATGATCTGTCAGACTCCGAAGTGTTTAACCATATTCAGAATGAGCTGAACCGGATGGACACTATTATTATTGAAATGGCAGAGGATGCATCAGATCATGATTGAGAATAAAAAGCCCATCGCAAGTAAAAGATTCACCGTTCCGTTACAAATTATCGACCTGCATCAAGACGGTTTTCACCCGCTGCTTAACATCAAAGTTTTTGGGAAACCATTTACCGTTGTTTTAGATACCGGTGCTTCAAAAACAGCCTTTGATAAAAGCATGCTGCTCATGGCGTATCAGAACGCGATAGTAACCATAAGCGACAGGCTTTCAACCGGCCTTGGCACCAATAATATGGAGTCATCAACGGCTATAATTACTGATATGTATATTGGCAAGCTATTGATCAATGAATTTGAAGTTGCCGTACTTGATCTTTCTACCATTAACAATGCCTACGGCCAGTTGGGCCATCCCGAAGTTCTGGGTGTTTTAGGAGGAGATATATTGATGAAATATAAAGCAGTGATTGACTATGGGAAGGGGAAACTTTTCTTAAGGAAAAACAGTTCCCCTCTTGAGAGGGGTTAGGGGTGTGTTATGCAACAAGCATCGTCAAAATTTTCATCTTAAGAGTGGTTTGAACCATATTCCAAAACATGCTGTTCTATAGCTCTCAAAACATTAACCATATCTTTTCTCGCTTCCTGTTCGGTAAAACGTAAAATAATCAGATCATATTTTTCAAGTTCTTCATCCCTTACAAGATCAGCTTCATATTGCTCTTCATAATTATGATAATGGCCGTCAATCTCAATTACTAAATTTAACTCATAACAATATAAATCCACTATATAATTCAACAATGGCTTTTGACGATGGAAATCGTAACCATACATCTGCTTATTCTTTAATTCGTTCCATAGTAAAACCTCGCCAAGTGTGCTATCATTTCTAAGTTTTCTAGCAAGCTCTTTCAGGTTTGAATTATAAGGGATAATGTTGCGGCGCATAAGTTTTTAGGTGACCTAAAATAAAAAAGATTTCCTAATAAATCAAGATGTCTTCCTTTATAGTTCATCAACACACCCCTAGCCCCTCTCAAGAGGGGAACAACTTCGCTCACGCAGATAATAATTTATCGGGCTTAAAAAGGCAATGAAATAAAAAAGCCCCGCTATAATTACGAGGCATTCAAAGACTTACAAAGTTTTAAAACGGCGAAGCCCTCAACGAGGACTCTAAAAAATCCAAAATTCCGAGTTAAACTTCGTAAGTCTGTTAAGGAAGATTCTCCTATGTATCTATTCTTGCGTATTTCGCGTTTTTCTCAATAAACTCGCGGCGCGGAGCTACTTCATCACCCATCAACATGGAGAAGGTATGATCGCACTCAGCAGCGTTTTCAATGCTTGCGCGTTTTAAAGTACGTCTTGCAGGGTCCATGGTAGTTTCCCACAGCTGCTCGGCGTTCATTTCGCCCAAACCTTTGTAACGTTGTATATGTACGCTATCTTCTTTTCCGGCACCTTTTAAACGTTGTACAGCTGCATCGCGTTGTTCTTCGGTCCAGCAATATTCAAATTCTTTTCCCTTTTTAACCTGGTACAAAGGCGGAGAGGCTACATACACATAACCATACTCAATCAGCTCCTTCATGTAACGGAAGAAGAAGGTCAATATCAGGGTAGTAATGTGCGATCCATCCACGTCAGCATCCGTCATTATCACAATTTTGTGATAACGCAACTTAGTTATGTTTAAAGCCTTTGCATCTTCAGGTGTGCCAATGCTAACGCCGAGGCCGGTAAACATATTTTTTATTTCCTCGTTTTCATAGATCTTGTGCTCCATTGCTTTTTCCACGTTCAGGATCTTACCCCTTAAAGGTAAAATAGCCTGGAACTCGCGGTTACGGCCCTGTTTGGCGGTGCCACCCGCCGAGTCACCTTCCACAAGATAAAGCTCGCACAATGCAGGATCACTATTAGCGCAATCAGATAGCTTACCCGGTAATCCCGAGCCGCTCATTACGCTTTTGCGCTGCACCATTTCGCGGGCTTTGCGGGCAGCGGCACGGGCAGTAGCTGCAAGTATCACCTTGTTAACAATCATCCTGGCTTCACGGGGGTGCTCTTCCAGGTAATTGCCCAATATCTCTCCTACTGCAATATCGACAGCACCCATCACCTCGTTATTACCCAACTTGGTTTTAGTTTGCCCTTCAAACTGCGGCTCCTGAACTTTAACTGAAATTACTGCGGTCATCCCTTCACGGAAGTCATCACCGGTAATTTCAACTTTCATGTTTTTTAATAAACCTTCTTTATCAGCATAAGCCTTTAAAGTACGGGTTAATCCGCGGCGGAAACCCGCAACGTGGGTACCACCCTCAATGGTATTTATATTGTTCACGTACGAGTGCACGTTTTCCGAATAAGTATCGTTGTACTGCAAAGCCAGCTCAACCGGGATGCCATTCTTTATACCGTCAACATAAATTGGCTCCGGAATAATAGCTGCACGGGTTCCGTCAAGGTATTTAACAAATTCGCTTAATCCACCTGTCGAGTAAAACTCCTCTGTAAGAAAACTGCCATCTTCTTCAGGATAACGCTCATCAGTTAATGACAGGCGAATCCCTTTATTAAGGTAAGCCAGCTCACGTAAACGGGCAGCCAGGGTATCGTATTTATACTCCGTAGTAAGACTAAAGATTTCCGGATCGGGTTTAAAAATTATGGTTGTGCCCCTTTTATCGGTATCGCCAATGGTTTTAACATCGTACATTGGTTTACCTTTTTCATATTCCTGCGTCCAGACCTTTCCTTCCCTGTAAATCAAAGCAGTTAAATGGGTTGATAATGCATTAACGCAACTAACACCCACACCATGCAAACCGCCGGATACCTTATAAGTATCCTTATCAAATTTACCGCCTGCATGCAAAACCGTCATTACGATCTCTAATGCAGAACGCTTTTCTTTAGTGGTGATCCCGGTTGGAATACCGCGGCCGTTATCCGAAACTAAAATTGAATTATCTTTTTGAATTACAACATTGATAGTGTCGCAATGACCGGCCAGCGCCTCGTCTATCGAGTTGTCAACAACTTCATATACTAAATGGTGAAGGCCTTTTACGCCTGTATCACCGATGTACATGGATGGGCGTTTTCGCACCGCCTCTAAACCTTCTAAAACCTGTATATTATCTGCTGAATAATTTGATTTGTCTTGATTTTCTTCGCTCATATATGGTTAAAACAATAACCTTCAAAAGTACGAAAATTACCCCACATTACCGCTATTGTTGATAAGTAAAACAGATGTGGAATTGATGTGCGGATATGCAAATGTGCGGATGAGGAATTGATATGCGAATGTGTAGCTATGGAAATGTACGAATGAGGATCGATGTGCGAATGTGAAGATATGCAAATGTGCGGATACTTTACAGTGTGGTGTTCAAGACAGGTTAAAAGACAGTGAAAAACTTAAAGCCTGCATATCCGCTTTTTCTAATCGCATGTTTGCATATCCTCATATTTTTTTCATTCGCACATCCGCACATTTGCACATCCGCACATCTTTTTCATCCGCACATCTGCACATCCGCATATCTTTTTCATCCGCACATTTGCATATCCGCACATCTGCACATTAAATTAGGATACTTGCCCTGAAAGTTTATCTTTGTCAAAATTTACATAAATTAAAACGATAAAAATTTCTTGCGTAAATGCGCAACAAAAACCAATTAAAACAAATGAAAATCACGGCTTCAATTTTTACAAAAATCACTTTAGGTGTGTTACTTGCCGGAAGCATAACGGCATGTAATCAAAACAAAACCGCCGATAAAACCGCAGCTTCTCAGACTGCCACCAGCGATAAACCAGAGATTGTTTATATAAACCAGGATACATTATCGCTTAAATATGATTACGCTAAAGACATGCGCAAGCGTTTGGAAGATAAAGGCAAGAGTGCTCAAAGTGACGTAGGCGGCCGTAAACAGGCTTTTCAAAGAGAAGTTGCTGAATATCAAAAGGACGCAAGTACTTTAAGCGCCGATCAGCGTGCTACAAAAGAGCAGCAGTTACAGCGTAAAGGTCAGGAGCTGCAAACTTATGAGCAAAATGCAAGTGCCCAGTTCCAAAATGACCAGGCCGGCGAAACTCAAAAGCTTTACGAAAAAGTTTACAATTTCAGCAAGGAATATGCTAAAGACAATGGTTATAAAATGGTTTTCACCTTTACCAATGGTAACACCAATTTATTATTTGCTGATAAAAGCCTTGATGTTACCGCTGATTTCCTGAAAAAACTGAATGACGCATACGCGAAGGAAAAAAAATAATATGATGTGCGGATATGCAAATGTGCGGGTGTGCAAATGCTTATCGCTTTGAATAATTAAAGAAAAACCTCGGCTTATGGCTGAGGTTTTTTAATTTTGGGTAGATGGAAAATCAGTTACATGAAAAATTTATGCGGATGGCCATTGAACTGTCTGAATATAACATTAAACAAGGCCTTGGCGGGCCGTTTGGTGCTGTAATTGTTAAAGACGGAATAGTTATAGCAAGCAGTGCCAATATGGTGATCCCTGAAAATGACCCTACAGCCCATGCAGAAGTTTCGGCAATAAGGCTGGCTTGTAAACAATTGGGCACCTACAACTTATCAGGTTGCGAAATTTATACCAGCTGCGAGCCTTGCCCAATGTGCCTTGGCGCTATTTATTGGGCCCGGATAGATAAAATATATTATGCCAACACCAAAGCCGATGCTGCTGATATTGGTTTCGATGATCATTTTATTTATAATGAGATAGAATGTAAAATGGAAGACCGCAAGCTGCCGTTTGTTCAACTATTGCGTGAGGAGGCTTTGCCTGCCTTTAAGGAATGGCAAGCAACAGGGTTTAATAATATTAAAGGCTATTAAAAAGCGTTTTCATTACCTGCTAAAGAATCTCTTACAGTTAAGAAAACAATTTTAAGGTCGAGTAAAAACGACCAGTTTTCCAGGTACCACAGGTCTGCTTCAACGCGCTGGTTCATAGCTTCAACAGTTTTAGTTTCACCCCTGAAACCCTTTATCTGGGCCCAGCCTGTAATACCAGGCTTTAAAAAATGCCGCACCATAAACACATCTATCAAAGCCGAATACTCTTCCGTATGGTTTATCATGTGAGGCCTGGGGCCAACTACCGACATGTTACCTATCAAAACATTAAAAAACTGCGGCAGCTCATCCAAACTGGTTCTTCGCATAAATGCGCCTAATTTGGTTACACGGATGTCATTACGGGTAGCCTGCGTTTTATCCGCATCGCTATTAACGTACATGCTCCTGAACTTATAACACTTAAAAGGATTGTTATTGTGCCCTGACCTTATTTGAACAAAAAATACCGGGCCCTTTGATCCTAATTTTATAAAAAGGGCCAGTATTGGAAAGAGCCAGCTAAAAACAAAAATGATAATGAATAAAGAAAACACTATATCAAAGCACCGTTTTATAACCCTGTTAAGTAAATTCTCCAGCGGCTCGGCCCTTGCCGATACTATGGGGATATGTCCAAAACTTTGTATATAGGTAGGTTTTTGATAATCATAATACTCCGGAACAGATTTAAAACGGATCATATTTTTATCTGCATCAAGCATTAATTTTTCAATTCTTTCAGTATCCGAAGCCGGCAGTGTGCAAAATATTTCGGTTATTTTATGTTGTTTGGCATACACAATACAATGTTTCGTATCCCCTAAATACAAGTCCTTTTCAATAATTTTAGCCGGGTCATCGTCAAAAAAGCCGACTATCCTATACCCCGTATCCCAGTTTTTCAACAAGTACTGATGCAGGTCTTGCCCGGTTCTTCCGGCGCCAACAATTACTGCCTTCCTAGTGTCCATTAGTGAAGCTCGCTCGCTCTTTCTTATCAAAAGAAAAATCACCTTCCAAAACCCCAGTAAAAACCCAAAAATCGCTAGCGAATAAAACAAATATTGCCTGGTTATAAAATAAGCCTCCGAGCCAATTAATATAAGTATGGTAAAACAGATAAAGCTTACAAAAAGAAAATAGGTGCGGAATACATTACGAAAAGTTAAAATCGAATCTTTATTCAATACTTTTAAATAAAGGCCGGATATATTGGCCGACATCAGCCATATCAGGTTAAAGATCAGGACGATTGGCAGGTATTTTCTATTTCCTGCCGAGAAGATGCTTGCCTTGTTTTCAATATAGTAGGTAGCTATCAAACTTAAGTTTAATACCAGGTAGTCAATTGTAAGATTTAATGCTTTAAAAAAAGTGGTATGTCTGTTTATCATTCAAATTTTGCAGATTAAATTCGATAGGTGTCTGTCAAGGTAATGATATAGATAAAGCTTTAAGCATCTTTTTTAAAAAAATCATCTTTTAGTTCGTCAATTTCTCTTCTGTCTCTTTTGGTTGGTCTGCCAGTTCCCCTGTCGCGTTTTAACAACGGCGCATGGAACATTGATTTAAAGGCAGGCGTTTGTTCAACAGGTGTTATATCTTCATAAAAATTAACTGCAGTTTTAGCATCAACCCGGTTTTCAAGCAGCCCCGTTACTTTAACTATCTTTTTATCAGGTCCTTTTGATACCTGGTACACTTCTCCCAGCTTGACCTCGTGCGATGGCTTAATATTCTGGCCCTCAAGCTTTACCCGGCCGGCCTTACAGGCATCAGAAGCCAATGTGCGGGTCTTGAACACTCTTATGGCCCACAAGTATTTATCTATTCGTAGCTTTTCCTTTACCGGCATAGTACAGTCAAAATTACAAAGTTTTATACACTTGCAGGTTTATGTGCATAATAATTTTCCAATTTGTGAACTACGTGTTAATAGATAGTAAAACAAATTGCCTAAAAATCCTTTAATTTGCTGAAAGTTAAATTTACTGATGCAAGACCTCAAAAAACTTATTGAAGATGCCTGGGAAGACAGGAATCTGCTGCGTTATAATGAATACATTAATGCGATTGATACCGTAATTGAAAAATTAGACAAAGGCGAACTGCGCGTTGCCGAATTAATTGGCACGCGCTGGCATACCCACGAGTGGATGAAAAAAGCGGTGATATTGTATTTTCCCATCAGGCAGATGGAAGAAATTTCAGTTGGCCCTTTTGTTTTCCATGATAAAATGAAATTGAAAACGGATTATGCCAAAACCGGCGTTCGTGTGGTACCTCATGCCATAGCCCGCTACGGCGCTCACCTGGCAAAGGGTGTTATCATGATGCCGTCGTATGTAAATATAGGCGCTTATGTTGATGAAGGTACTATGGTTGATACCTGGGCTACTGTTGGTTCATGTGCGCAAATTGGCAAAAATGTACATTTAAGCGGCGGCGTAGGCATCGGCGGCGTACTGGAGCCAATACAGGCTGCCCCCGTTATTATTGAAGATAATTGCTTTTTAGGGTCAAGAGCTATAGTTGTTGAAGGCGTACACCTTGAAACCGAAGTTGTATTAGGAGCTAATGTTGTACTTACGGCATCAACCAAAATTATTGATGTTACGCATGAGAAACCTATTGAGTATAAGGGCCATGTACCAGCGCGCTCTGTGGTTATCCCAGGCTCATATACAAAAAAATTCCCTGCCGGCGAGTACCAGGTACCCTGCGCATTAATAATTGGCAAGCGTAAAGAATCAACCGATAAAAAAACATCGCTGAATGATGCTCTGCGTGAAAATAATGTGGCGGTTTAAGTAGTAGTTGATTGGGTTGATTAAGTGAGTGGTTGATTGGGAGAATAGGTTGAGTGAGTGGTTTGATTAGGTTAAAAGAAAAATCGGAGCAACCAGTCCAACTTAATCAACCTAATCCAACTTAATCAACTCAATCTAACTTAATCAACCTAATCCAACTCAATCAACCCACTCAACTAACCTACCCATGAAAATAGGATATGATGCAAAGCGTTTGTTTTTAAACAACACCGGGTTGGGTAATTACAGCAGGTGGCTGGTTAAAAACGTGGCGCAGAATTATCCGGGTAATGAGTATTTTTTATATACGCCAAAAGCAAAAGCAAATAACAGGCTCAGCTTTCTGAATAATTACAGCAATATAAAAACTGTTACTCCTAAAAGTAAGCTATTTACATCGTGGTGGCGCAGCAAAGGTGTGGTTAATGATCTGCTGCGCGACGGGATCAATATTTACCATGGCTTAAGTCATGAACTACCGGCGGGCATAAAGCAAAGCGGTATAAAAACAGTAGTAACAGTGCACGATCTGATATTTATTCGCCTCCCCGACAGTTTTGGGTGGATAAACAGGCGTATCTATACAGCTAAAGTTAATTATGCCTGTAAAATAGCTGATAAAATTATTGCTATCAGTCAAAAAACTAAGGATGACCTGGTTGAGCTTTTAAATGTTGATGCAGGTAAAATTGAAGTTATTTACCAGGGAATTGACCCCATATTTAACAGCCTGCAAAGTGCCGCCCAAAAAGAAGCAGTAATAGCCAAATATAACCTGCCTGAAAAATTTCTGCTAAGCGTAGGTACTATTGAAACACGCAAAAACCTGCTACTGATAGCCAAAGCGTTAACTCATATTGATAATACTCCTTTAGTTGTAATAGGCAGGCCCACAAAGTATTTGAATGAGGTTAAGCAGTTTTTAACCGATAGAAAATTAACAGGAAGAGTAATTTTTCTGCATGATGTAACATTTAATGAGCTGACTGCATTTTACCAGCTGGCATCCATTTTTATTTACCCATCGCGTTATGAAGGCTTCGGTTTACCGGTGCTTGAAGCAATAAGTAGCGGTACCCCAGTAATAGCTGCAACAGGCTCGTGCCTTGAAGAAGCAGGCGGCCCGGATAGTTTATACGTTGATCCGGATGATGAAAATGACCTGGCACAAAAGATCAATCGTATATTTGCAGATGAAAACCTCAGGCAAACAATGATAGCCGGGGGAAAGCAGCATGCGGCAAGGTTTGAAAACATCAAGCTTACTGCACAACTGACGCAATTATATAATAACATTTAGGATGCTAAAAGACGAAGTTGCCAAAGCTTTAAAAATTATACAGGACGGCGGGATCATCCTGTACCCTACCGATACCATTTGGGGAATAGGATGCGATGCCACCAATACCGATGCTGTAAATAAAATTTATAAACTAAAACAGCGTGACGAGGCAAAAAGCATGATCATTTTATTGGATACCGAAAATAAGCTGGAAAGTTATATCAGCGATGTAAATCCACTGGCTTATGATTTGATAGAATATGCCGAAAGTCCCTTAACACTGGTGATGCCGGGCGCAAAAAACATTTCACCGGCGCTTATTGCAGGTGATGGCAGCGTAGGGATCCGCATTTCTAAACATCCTTTTTGTCAGCAACTGATCCAGCGTTTACGTAAACCGCTGGTATCTACATCTGCAAACCTCAGCGGAAGTCCATCACCCCAATATTTTTCACAAATTGAAGACGAAATAATCAACGGGGTTGATTATGTGGTTGATATTGACCAGCATGATATGGAAATAAAAACACCATCAACCATAATGCGTTTAGCACCTGACGGTAAGTTTGAGTTTATTCGGAGATAGTTGATTGGGTTGGATTAAATTACTAATACAACATACCGCATTCTGAAAATTCTAAAATTCTGCAAATTCTGATTCAGACAAAAAACTAATGAAACAACACCTGCAACATCCTGTATTTTCAACTATATCAAAGCTTGCTGCTGAACATAATGTGCAGGCTTATGCCATAGGTGGTTTTGTGCGCGATATTTTTTTAGACCGCCCGTCAAAGGATATTGATATTGTAATAATTGGCAATGGAATTCAATTTGCAGAAAGTGTTGCACAAAAACTAAAGGTAAAGCTATCTGTGTTTAAAAACTTCGGCACAGCCTCGCTCAAATATCAAGATTTGGAAGTTGAGTTTGTGGGAGCCCGTAAGGAGTCTTACCGCCTTGATTCGCGGAAACCTATTATTGAGAACGGCACACTGGATGATGACCAAAAACGTCGGGATTTTACTATCAATGCGTTAGCCTTATCGCTGCGTCCGGAGTCATTTGGTGAGCTTTTAGATCCGTTTAACGGGATAGGCGACCTGGAGCAAAAACTGATCCGAACACCGCTTAACCCTGTTGAAACTTTTTCTGATGACCCTTTAAGGATGATGAGGGCTATCCGCTTTGCCTCGCAGCTGCATTTTAAGATTGATGAAACAGCTGTTGAGGCAATAAAGAGCAATGTAGAAAGGATCAGCATCATATCACAGGAGCGGATAACAGAAGAGATGAATAAGATCATCCTGTCGGCTAAGCCATCCATCGGCTTTAATTATTTGTTTGATACCGGCCTGCTGCATAAAATATTCCCGCAAATGACGGCGCTTTACGGCGTTGAGTACATTGATGGCAAAGGGCATAAAGATAATTTTTATCACACCCTGCAGGTGCTTGATAACATTTGTGAAACAACAGACGATCTATGGCTCCGATGGGCGGCCATATTGCATGATATTGCAAAACCGGCCACCAAGCGTTTTGAACCGGGGCACGGCTGGACGTTTCACGGGCATGAAGACCGGGGTGCCCGGATGGTTCCTAAAATATTTACCCAGCTTAAGCTGCCGCTAAATGAAAAAATGAAATTTGTGCAAAAAATGGTGCAGCTGCATTTAAGGCCCATTGTTTTGGCACAATCAATAGTTACAGACTCGGCGGTGCGGCGTTTATTATTTGAGGCAGGCGAAGACATTGAAAGCCTGATGTTGTTGTGTAAAGCAGACATCACCACAAAAAATGAATATAAAGTAAAAAAATACCGTAATAATTTCGAGCTGGTTCAGCAAAAACTAAAAGATGTTGAAGAGCGGGACAATATGCGAAACTGGCAACCCCCCGTAACCGGGATTGATATTATGGAGCTTTTTGGCATAAAAGAAGGCAGAGAAGTAGGAATAATTAAAAATCAGATTCGCGAAGCCATACTTGAAGGCGAGATCCCAAACTCGCGCGAGGAGGCAATTAAGTATACAATTGCAAAGGGTGCGGAAATTGGCTTAAAAGTTGTGGTTAAGGAATAATAATTACGGTTTTAGGTACGCAAGCTTCGATTTTTAAAAAAATCCGAAATCGAACATCCGACATCCGAAATAAAAGTAAAACATTACTATTTTTGTAAAAATTATACGATACTAAAAAATGGCTTTATACAGGTTCAGGGTTACTTTTGAAGATTATGATGATGTAGTAAGGGAGATCGACGTGAAATCCAATCAAACATTTGAAGACCTTCACCGGGCTATCCATCAATCAACAGGATACAATTCAGAGTATCCTTCATCCTTCTATATCAGCAACGATCAGTGGACAAAGGGTGAAGAAATTACCTATTTGCCAAATCAAAAAAGAATTGATCGTGGTGTTGCCCTTATGAACAAAGTAAAGCTGCTTAGTTATATTGACGATCCCCATCAAAAATTTTACTATACTTTTAATTTTGATCGTCCGTTCGACTTTCATGTTGAATTGATGAAGATAATTTTAGATGAAACACCGGGTGTTACGTATCCGGCCGTTATAAAATCTACCGGTGAAGCTCCTAAGCAGTTTGGCAATGTGCTTAATGTACCAATTGCCGCGCCCGAAGGTGATGATTTTGATTTTCTGAATGAAATGGCCATTGGAGAAGAAGATGCCGAAGATTTTTCTGAGATCTCAGAAACAGTTGAAGAAGACGATGCGGTGGCAAAAGTTGATGACGAGGAAGAAGACGAATTTGGCAGCGAATTTTCTGACGATGAAAACTTTGAAGATGATAGCAAACTGCCGCACGGAGACGATTATTAGTTGGTCTATGGACCATAGTCGATAGTCCATGGTTTATCAACGATAAAATAAATATTCAACAAATTCTACTATGGACTATGGTCCATCGACTATGGACTTTTCAAAAACCCTCATAGTAATTGCAGGCCCTACTGCATCTGGCAAAACGGCGGCGGCAATTGAGCTTGCGCGACGGTATGATACAGTGGTTGTTTCGGCAGATTCAAGACAGTTTTATCGTGAAATGTCTATTGGCACGGCAAAACCTACTGCTGAAGAACTGAATGCCGTAAAGCATTACTTTATCAATTCACTTTCAATATCAGAAACTTATACGGCCGGCGATTATGAAAAACAATGCCTTGAACTTTTGGCAGGCCTTTTCAAAATTCACGATGTTGTTGTATTGGCGGGTGGCTCGGGCTTGTTTATAAAAGCCGTTTGCGAAGGTTTTGATGTATTTCCGGATAATGACCCTGACGTTAGGGAAAGGCTTAATAATGAGCTTGAAAACAATGGAATTGCTTATTTACAGGAAAAATTAAAAGCTGCGGATCCTGAATATTATAACCAGGCAGATATTAATAACCCACAACGCGTTATAAGGGCGCTGGAAGTATTTGAAAGTTCGGGAAAACCTTATTCATCTTATCGTAAATCGGCTTTAAATAAACGGCCTTTTCATATTGTAAAATTTGGTTTAAGCTTACCCCGCCCGGTTTTATACGATCGCATCAATCAGCGTGTTGATGAAATGGTTAAACAAGGCTTGATTGATGAGGTAAAATCCCTTTTACCATACAGGTATTTAAACGCCTTAAATACAGTTGGCTATAGTGAGTTGTTTGATTATTTTGATGGAAAAACCGACCTGGATACAGCTATTGAGCTCATTAAACAAAATACCCGCCGTTTCGCAAAAAGGCAAATTACCTGGTTTAGAAAAGATAAAGAGATAAACTGGCTTGAGGCAAATGATGAAAACCTTGTGGATAAAATAATTGCTTTAGTTTGATTTCAGAAGCGATTTTTCATTCCGCAATCGGCACTCCGACTTTCGCAATCAATTAGTCCAGCAAAGTTTCCAAATAAGCACCGTAGCCGCTTTTAAGGTATTTCGCAATCAACACTTTTAATTGTTCGTTATTAATGAATCCCTGCCGATAGGCTACTTCTTCAATACAACCAATTTTTGTTGCCTGGCGTTTTTCAATAACCCGCACATATTCTGATGCATCACTTAATGAATCAAATGTTCCGGTATCCAGCCATGCTGTACCCCTATCCATTACACCAACGTGCAGATCGCCCTGCTCAAGGTAAAACTTATTTACATCAGTAATTTCATATTCGCCGCGTGGAGATGGCTCCAGGTTTTTAGCGATTTCCACTACATTGTTATCATAAAAATAAAGCCCCGGAACAGCATAGTTTGATTTTGGCTTGTCAGGTTTCTCTTCTATTGATAATGCTTTAAAATCCTTATCAAACTCTACAACACCGTATCTTTCTGGGTCGGCAACCGGGTAAGCAAAAATAGCAGCGCCTTCAACATCATTAAAACTGCGGATCAATTCAGTAAAACCCGTTCCGTAAAAGATATTATCACCTAAAATAAGTGCAGCTTTATCATTCCCAATAAATTTCGCGCCGATAACAAATGCTTGTGCAAGACCGTTTGGTTTTTCCTGTATAGCATAATTAAAGCTGCAGCCCAGCTCTTCACCATTACCAAGCAGCCGTTTAAAACTTTCATTATCCTCCGGGGTGGTAATTATCAAAATCTCCCGTATGTCCGCCTGCATTAAAACCGATAAAGGGTAATAGATCATCGGCTTATCATAAATAGGCATTAATTGTTTACTTATTGCCCTGGTTATTGGATAAAGCCTGGTGCCTGATCCGCCTGCTAAAATTATTCCTTTCATGTATTTATTTTAGGTTATTACTGAAGTTTGCCGATACATTTTACCAGGCTATCTCTCCAGTACGGTATTTCTATATTAAATGTTTGTTTTGCTTTGCTTTTATCCATTACTGAGTATCCTGGCCGTACCGCTTTTGTTATATATTCATCAGTTCGTACCGGTATAGCTTTTACTTTGGTAGCCGATATATCAAATATGGCACGGGCAAAATCAAACCAGGAGGTTACGCCTTCGTTACTGTAATGATAGGTGCCATATGCTTTACTTTGATTAGTAATGATCAGCAAAATAAATGTTGCAAGATCAATGGCATAAGTTGGTGTGCCAACCTGGTCGGCAATAATTTTAAGCTCATCTCTTTCGCTGCCCAGCTTTAACATGGTTTTCACAAAGTTATTTGCATACTCAGAATACAGCCAGCCGGTACGGATAACGAAATGTTCTTTTAATAATGCGGCCACAGCTTTTTCCCCATCCAGCTTGGTTTGCCCGTACACACTTATCGGGTTTGCTTCATCATCCTCTTTAAGCGGCCGCGCAACATCGCCCCTGAAAACAAAATCGGTTGATACATGGATTAACACTGCTCCCCAGGATTTACACGATGTAGCCAGGTTCTCCGCTCCTGTTTTGTTAATTTTTTCGGCCAGCTCAAATTCATCTTCGGCTTTATCAACTGCGGTGTAGGCAGCACAATTAATTACCCAGCCAGGTTTATATTGTTCAAATAATTTTTCAAGCCCATCAGGGTTTAAAATATTCGCTTCTGACTCAGGGGGGAAATGGATTGAGGTAATTTCCTTTAACGCTGCTACATTTTTTATACACTGTCCTAATTGGCCCGAAGCGCCGAAAACCAATATGTTTTTCATTTCAATATGCATTTGTTCTTAAAAACCCGGAGTTACAATAGTTGCATTAAAAATCATTAAAGTAACTAATAGTTTAGTGTAGCAAATATGTTTACTATATTTTAAATAATGGCTATAAGTTATCAAATATTTACTTTCAAAATTACATTTACTATTAGTTACCCCTTGCCCTCCTGGTATCAAATTATAATTAAATTAAGCTAAATTTGCTTTATCAATAACCTGTAGAATTTGAAACAACGCATAATTGGCTCTTATAATAAGCTAAAAGAAACCAATATCATTTCTAACTTCTTCAATTTAAGCAGTATCCAAATTTCCAATATTTTATTGCTGATCCTTATTATACCAATTATAACCCGGGCTGTAGGTATTGTTGAATTTGGTGTAATAATGTTTGCCACCCGGTTTTCACAGTTTGCGGGCGCAATTATCAATTACGGAACCGGCCAGTCAGGCGTTCGGGACGTAGCATTTAACATAAACGACACCAAAAAGTTAAGTAATGTATTCTATAATACATTATGCATAAGAGTTATAATTTTTTTTCTTTTTTTGGTGATAATGTTTGCCCTAAAATGGTTTCCCATACGTTATTATTCATACCTCCTGCTATCAATACCCATTGTTTTTGCAGAAGTTTTTAATCCCCTTTGTTTTTTTATAGGCGCCGAGAGGTTAAAGATCTTTAACGTAATAAACCTGGCATCAAACATTGCTTCTGTTTTGGGAATATTAATTTTCATTAAAAGTCCAAATGATGCCGGTTGGGTTAATTTAATTTTGGGCATGTGCAGCGTTATAGCTTATTTGGGTTTATTGATCCATTTAATTAAAAGGCTTCAAATACCGTTTTACCTGCCGTCAAAAACCGGGCTTTTAAAAATAGGGAAGGATAATTTTTATCTCACTGTAAATAATCTTTCCGTTAACCTGCAGCAGTCAATTATCATATTTGCTTTGCCAATGTGGGGGCTTGAAGCTTTGTTAGGCCCTTACTCATTATGTGACAGGATTATAGGGCAATGCCGGAATTTACTCATCACCATTTCAAATGCTTTTTATCCAAATGCAGCACATGTGTATAAGCAAAACTTAAGTTTGTGGAACGTGTACCGCAGAAAAACGAAATATCTGTTAGCAGGCGTGTTTTTTGCAGGTTCGCTGCTTATATTTTTCCTGGCCGATTTTATTGTGTTTACACTTTCAAAAGAACACAATGCAACGGCTGTTCTGTTTTTAAAAATAATGGCATTTGTACCAACAGTATCGGCCCTTAATGTGTTGAACGTGCTTGATCAGCTTTTAAAAAACAATACCGTTTATATATTCCGGATCGCGATAGTTTTGTTCATCGTATCATTATTAACGGCGTTTATACTATTAAACTTTAGCAATTACCCTTTAGTAGGAAGCTTTACCCTTATTGTTGAAGCCATTGCATTGCTGATGTATGAGTTCACTGTAAATAAAACCCTATTACAAAATGCCTAAGCCTGTTGCATTGATACTGCTCAATTGGAATACGCCTGTACATACGGCTAATTGTATTTCATCGCTAAAGCAATATTGCAATGAGGCCTTGTTTGATATAATTGTTGCAGATAATGGCTCGACAGATAATTCGCTTGCCGCACTAAAAGCCCTGTTTCCTAACCTTATCTATATTGAAAATAAGGAGAACCTTGGCTTTGCCGAAGGAAATAACAGGGGCCTGGCTTACAGTATTGAAAAGGGCTACACTTATTCATTCGTAATAAATACGGATACGATAGTCGATGAGGACCTGGTATCAGGACTTATTGCACATATGGATAGCCACCCCGAAGCAGCGGCCGTGCAGCCTGCTATTTATTGGATGCATGATAAATGTAAGATCTGGAATGGCGAAGGTGGCTTTAACCGCTTAACAGGAAAAACTATTTCTGATACCACAACGCCTGACAGTGCTGCTTTAAACTCTTATAAAGTTGCCGAATGGGTAACAGGCTGCTGCATGCTGCTCAGGAATTCGGCATTAACAAAAAGCGGGCTATTTAACAAACGCTTTTTTTTATATTATGAAGATGTTGAGCTTTCTTTCAGGCTGCGCGGTGTCGGCTTTGAAGTTCACTATCTGCCATCCAGTAAAATGTATCATGAAGCAGGAGTATCTGCAAAAGTATCAGCGCCAAAAAAAGAAGGTGTACTAAGTCCTATTATTCATTACTACATAAGCAGAAATCATATCTGGTTTTTACGCCGCTACGGAACCCCTTTGTACTACCCTGTTAACCTGGTTTATAACGGTTTTTATTACCTTGCTTTGCTGGCATATTTTATACTGCGCCGCCGGAATGAAAAAGCCCGGTTTTTAATTAAAGGATTGAAAGAAGGAATTTTCACTTCAAAAAACCTAATTTGGCCTCAAAATAATAATATAAGTACCCGCTAAGGATGTTGTTCATTTTCCCACTTATTTATCTCACTTCTTTTTTTGTGGCATTACGTGAGGTCATAAAAGGCAACCGGCAGGGTGTATTGGTATTTCTAATTTTTGGCCTGTCAATGTATACCACAGCTATGTCTGTTGCTTTTTTACTGGGCCTTAAGGGGTTTATCCCCGTTTTTCAATATTTTAAAGAGGTATTGATAATCAGCTTGTTTATTTTAAATATAGTAACTTTAAAGTACCTGCCCAGGCTGCATTTAATTGATTATGCAGTACTTGGCTTTTTGCTGTATACCTTTATTTATGCCATATTACCTATTGGCGAAGAAAGCTTTTTTAATCGGTTACTTGCATTTAAAAGTACTTCGTTTTTTGTGGTGGTTTACTTTGCGGGCCGTTTAATGGATATCCGCACCATTTATATTAGTAAATACTTTAACTATATTGTTTTATTAACCATAGCCGCGGGTGTGGTATTGCTGCTTGAAGTGATATTTAACCAGCACCTGCAAACCATAACCGGCTTTGCCGACTATGTTTACTACTTTTTTAATTTTGAACCCAGCGGTAACTTCGGGTTAAGCTGGACGTTTGAATCTGAAGGAGGCTATAAACGTTTTGCCAGTTTCTTTGCCAATCCGCTTGAGCATGCTTCTGCCACTCTGCTGGCCCTATCAGTAATAATAGCTTTGTTTACCCGCGATGATAATAGGTTTAAGCCCAATAGTATGGGAATGCTGGCCCTGGGTGCGTCTTTTCTTTCCATTGTTTTTGCGTTATCACGTGCGCCATTTGTAAGCTATTTTTTGATCATTTATGTATATGCGTTAATCACCAAAAAAAAATACATTACTCATACCGTACACGCTGCTTTCGGTTTGGCTGGTATATATCTGATTTATTTATTTACTAAGTTTGGAGATAATAACAGTGGCATTACTGAAGTTGTGATGAATACAATCGACTTTAGTAATCCATCAAGTGTTGGGCACCTTTTGGAATGGGCCGAAGGAATTCTTGCTATGATCGAAAAGCCTTTCGGGCTTGGTTTGGGTACATCAGGCAGGGTTGCGGGCAGTCTTGGCGAAAACGTGGGCGGCGAAAACCAATATATTATAATTGGTGTACAGGCCGGTATAATTGCCTTATTTTTATACCTGTCGGTTTATATTATGCTGATAAAAACAAGCTTAAAATGGCTTCCTAAGTTACGGGGAAAAGAACGACAGGTATGTATGGCTGTTTTGCTTATTAAAATTGGTTTTTTTATCCCCTTATTAACATCCGAAGTGGAGTCATCATCATATATCTCCTATGTAAACTGGTTTTTATCCGGTTTGCTTATCAGTATTATCATGCAATTTAAAATAGCTCAAATACAGCAGGCACATGATCATTGAGAAGCTAATAAAAACATTAAAAAAAGACCCCCATTATAAATGGGAAAGCCCTCACTCCTCCCGTGATCTGGCTAGTATTAGCTGGGTTAGGGCGATGCAACTCATCAGGGGGATCTTTTTAAAGCCATTTTTAAAAAGGTCGGCGGGATTATTATTTATTGGCCGCAGGGTTAAAGTAAAGCACAGCTACAAAATAACTGCAGGAAAAAATCTAATATTGGAGGATAATGTGAGTATAAATGCCCTGTCTGAAGACGGCATCAGTTTAGGCGACAATGTTTCAATTGCGCGCGATTCCATATTGTTTTGCACAGGTGTAATTGCATACAGGGGAAAGGGCATTACAATTGGCGACAGAACAGGCATCAGCGCCAGGGCCTATCTTGCAGGGCAAGGGGGCATAAGCATAGGTAATGATGTAATTATGGGCCCAAACGTTCAGATCTTTTCAGAGAACCATGCTTTTTCGGATCTTGATTTAACTATAAAAGAACAAGGCGTTACCAAGCAAGCTGTAGCCATTGGCAACAACTGCTGGTTAGGCGGCGGCACAACTGTGTTGGCGGGAGTAACTATTGGCGATGGATGTGTGGTTGCTGCAGGCAGTGTAGTTACAAAATCGTTCCCTCCAAATTCAGTAATTGCGGGCGTGCCGGCTAAATTGGTTAAAAACAGGGAAGACGTATAAGATGCCAAAACCATTAACCATAGCAGTAGATGTGCGTGATTTGCGGATAGCTAAAACCGGAACCCGTACTTACCTGGAAGAGCTTTGCAAAGAGTTTAAAAAAATGGAAAGTGATGAGGTCCGCTTCTATTTTTTAGACACCAGCATACCTGTTTACACCGGCAGTAAAAAACTACTTAAGTATATTGAACACTTTAGATATCAGCTATGGAAACAACTGGTATTGCCGCTTAAAGCATTTTTTAAAAGCTGTAACATTGTTTTTTGTGCCGATAACTGTGTCCCCTTATTGCATTTAGGATATAAAACTATCCCCGTTTTTCATGATGCTTTTTGCTTTGAGTCGCCCGAAAATTATGGTAAGCTATGGTTGTGGCTCTATATGAAGACAGCTATACCGGCAGCAAAAAGATCGCCATTTGTTATTGCACCAACCGCCTGGTCAAAAAAACAGATAGGTCACTTTACCCAGATCCCTGGTGATAAATTAATAGTGGTATATGAAGGCCCAAAAACACTAAACCATAACGGACAAATCAAAGCTGAACAGTTGCTAAGCTCATTTTCAATTAATGCTGAGAATTATATTTTGCACGTTGGATCAATGTTTAAAAGGAAAAATATACCTGCCCTTGTTGAATCCTTTGCCAAAGTAAAAAGTTCAGGCTACCCACAATTAAAATTAGTGCTTGCAGGACCAACTCCGGCAAACCACTTTGATAGTGATTTTAAAATGATATTGGATGCCATTGAAACCTATGAGCTAACTGATGAAGTAGTAATAACCGGATATTTATCTGACCAGCAATTGGGTGAGCTTTATCAAAATGCCTTAATATATGTTTTTCCATCTGTAAATGAAGGTTTTGGCATTCCCGTATTAGAAGCTTTTAAAAATAACTTACCAGTACTGGTTTCCAATAATACCTGCCTGCCAGAAGTTGGCGGAAATGCTGTTTTACAATTTGACCCGTTTGATATAGCTGATATTGCTGAAAAGATAAAAACCGTATTAGACAATGCAGATTTGCGGAAAGACATGATCAACAAAGGGCAGGAACGCTTAAAACTTTTTTCGTGGGAGAACACAGCTGTTAAGCTGATTGAGGTATTTAAAAAAGCCGTTTAGCTATTTTCAAATACTTTTACATGCTCATCGGCAACCTTCTCCCAGTTAAATACACTTAAAGCACGGGTCTGTGCTTTTTGAGCCAGGGCTAACATTTCAGAATAATTCTCCTCGCAAAAATTAATTTCTTCCGTTAATGATTCAATGCTGCCTTTTTTAAACATACGTGCCGTGCCTAAAACTGCATATTGGTTTTCTTCAATATCACTAACGATCATTGGCACATTTAAACCCATTACCGTTAATACAACCGGCGACAGCCCCTCAACATCTGAAGGCTGAATATAACAGTAAGCGTTTGACATTAGCGTGTTAACATCATTGCCATATACATACCCAGGGAAAACAATCCTGTCACTTGCCATATCCAGCAGTTGTTTTTCATAACGCGAAGGATTGGGTGAACCTCCTATCAATACCAGCTTTTTATTGGAGATTGATTTTTTAAACGCAGGTATTAAATAATGCAGGCCTTTGTCAGGAATAAACCGCCCTACAAACAAATAGTATTCACCCTTTTTAAGCCCATGCTTCAGCAAAATACCGGTATCACCAGTCCCGGCCTCTACTTCACTTCCAAAAGGTATAAACTTAAATTGTTTATTAAATCTTTCTTCAAAAAGCTTCTTTGCTATTACATTATCAAATATTACCTCATTGGGTACATGGGCAGTAATAAATGCCGATAATTTTAAATAAAGCTTCCCGTACCAGGGCCATTTATCCCTTTTCCAATCTACTCCATCCTGGCTTATAAATACTTTTTTACCAAACATACGCAGCGGTAATGCCCAAATGCTATTACCGCCGTTTTGTATATGTACAATATCGGCTGTGTTATTAAAAATAATATCCCAGGTGCATTTAAAGGAGTGTAACAGGGTATCGAACCCTTTTTTTGAGGTTGTTTTAAAGGTTTTTATCTGTACGCCTTTATATTCGCTGATATCAACAAACACATCAGGGTACCTCCTGTTGTAAGCAACAACACTGTGCCCCCGGTTAACAAGTCGCGGAAATAGCTCAAGAGCAAATTTATCAGCCCCGGCAGCACCTTTTGAGGGAGGAACTGACCGAAAGCCAAAAGCAGCAATACGCATTCTTAAGTAATATTTATAAAGTAAATATATCTTCCTTTACAGAATAAATATTCTTTTCTTTTAAATAATCTGTGTAGTAATCGTTAATGTATTCTTTTAAGGCGATCTTCCAATCGCGCATAATATTCATGTTTCTCAGTTCCAGCTTTTTATTTATCAAACGCT
Organism: Mucilaginibacter sp.; assembly: GCF_028288225.1. Lineage (GTDB taxonomy): Bacteria > Bacteroidota > Bacteroidia > Sphingobacteriales > Sphingobacteriaceae > Mucilaginibacter. The sequence continues at coordinate 101,628 of NZ_JAQBOC010000049.1, read as the reverse complement.
CAGAAGGTGGTCTTGGTGCAAAATAAGTATCTTTAAAATAAGTTGATGAAACTTCATGAAAAGTAACATCATTTTCAAGATCCAATATTCTAACCAATTCTTCAGCTACCTCACGCCTGCTGGTTTCACCATTACAAACCAGGTTATATAAACCCCAGTATTCTTTTTCGATCAATAATTTTACATTCTTGGCAAAATCAACAGTAAAAGTTGGTGTTCCGTCTTTATCGTTTACAATATGCAGATCGCGCTTTCCGCTTGCCAATTGCTTAATTATCTTATTTATAAATTTTTTGTCTTTGTGGGGGCCGCCGCCCATCATCCAGCCAGCACGGCAAATTATGTATCTTTTGGCATTTTCGCGTACATACCGTTCGCCCATATATTTTGACCTGGCGTAGTGGCCTAAGGGGTTAGGCTCATCCCAATCATCATAAAAATCTTTAGTTCCGTCAAATATACCCGCAGTACTAATATATAACAATGGTATATCTAAATTATTTGCAATGAAGACAGCATTTTCAACAGCTGTAGTGTTGGTTAGGTAGGTGTCGTCTAAATTAAGCTCACAAAACTCAAGATCAGTGTATGCGCCTAAATGAAACAGGTAATCGGGTTTAAAATCTTCTACTTCTTTTTTATATTTTTCAAAATTACGAAAATCTAAAAAGCTAAGCCATTTTTCATTTACATCCTTATCTGTGCACTTAACTTCGTAATCGTTTTTAAATATGCGATAAAAAGCTTCCCCAAGCATTCCACCTGCACCGGCAATGTAAATCTTTTTCTTCATATAAATGTTAAAACCATAAGGACGAATCTGGTAGTTGATTCAGTAGTGACAGGATTTATATAGATAGTCGTCACTTCCCAAAATTAACTTTTTTTGCTTTACTAACCAGAATAATTTTTTAAAACTCTTAATAATTTGATAATATAATTCAAATACTTTGATTTTTAGCATTGTTAGATAAAATTTTAGCAACCAAAACGCCAATTTATTCATTGGAAGTAAAAGCTGCGGTTATCCTGCAATTTGCTAAAACAAAATCACTAAAGTCTATATATTACGGAAAACTTACACCATACCGCTACACCACAAATGGATATTAATTCAGAAATACTAAAAAGGATTAACATTTCAAGATATAACTTTTGTTTATAGCCCGAGGAGATGTGATCAGGGTTTAGTGTAAAATAATTCGCCAAATTTTTAAACTTTTATTTTTATCATATTAATATGATTTAATACAGCCATCTTTGAATTTTGTTTTGTTTTGTTAAAAAAATTGAAAAAGTAACGACTTTTATTCTGAATCCAATAACTATCTGAAATGAATATTCTTGTTGTAAACTGGTCATGGTATCCAAGCGGCGGGGATTGGACATACGTTGAAAACGTGGTAAACATTTATCAGCAAAAGGGGCATCATGTTATTCCATTTTCTATGAAAGATGACAGGAATTTTCCGTCTCCCTATTCAGATTATTTTATAGAAAACATTGACTATAAAAAAGTTAATAAGCGAAGCCTGTCTGCCGGCGTAAAAGTAGTAATGAAAAGCATTTACTCGTTTGAGGCCCAGGACAATCTTGAAAGGCTTTTAAATGATGTTAAAATAGATTTTGCCCATATTAATGTTATTCATCATTATATTACGCCAACTATTTTAAAGATTTTAAAAAAAAGAAATATACCCATTATATGGACATTGCATGAATACACCCCTATTTGCCCGGATAGCATATTTGTAAGTCATGGTCAAATTTGTGAACGGTGCTTTGGCGGCGCATTTTATAATTGCATTACGCACTCATGTAAAAAAGGATCGTACCTGGCAAGTACTGTTGCCGCTTTGGAAAACTACGTCCATAAATACCTTAACTATTATGCCTATGTAGATCACTACGTTTGCCCCTCCGTTTTCCAGTATGAAAAATATAAACAATTCAATTTTTTCAATGAAAAGCTGGTGCAGGTTTACCATGGGTATGATTACGCAGGAATTGAAAAAGCAAGACTAACTCCGATTCAAAGCGATGAAAAATACATAGTTTTTGTAGGCCGGCTCGAAAAAATTAAGGGAGCGCACACCTTATTAAAAGCCATGCAAACCTGCACTGAAATTTCGCTCAAAATAATAGGCGACGGCACACAGGAAGAAGAATTAAAAGCGTTTAAAAACACCAATCAATTAAATAACGTTACTTTTTTAGGCAAAAAAAGCAAACAAGAAACGCTTGAAATTATTAATGGCGCTGGGTTTTTAATTTGCCCGTCAGAATGCTACGAGGTTTTGGGCTTTACTGTAGTTGAAGCTATGGCTTTAGGTAAGCCTGTTATTGGTGCAGCCATTGGTGGTATCCCCGAAATGGTTATTGATAATTATACAGGGCTCCTGTTTGAACCAGGGAATGTTGAGCAATTAGCCGAAAAAATTAAATGGTTATATAAAAACAATGATTCTGTGACGCAAATGGGTAAAAACGCTCATGAGCATATTAATATACTTATTAATAACGAAACTCATTTTAAAAGTCTGCAAAAGCTCATCCCATTATTATAAGGTACTATTGATAAAATCTATTGTTCTCATATATAAATTATTCTTTAGCGCTAAACATTTTTATCTGTGATAAACAAACTAATTGTATAAGGTATTGTTTAGCAAACGCACGTATTATATTAATGCCTAAGCTAACTTAGCAGCACGCTATTTATGGCATTAGACCGATATAATATTTTATATTTGCACCGTTAGCTTAACCTCAATTTTTACATGCGGATTAAATACCTATTATATATCTTATTTTTTACTTTAATTGTTTTTACAAAACAGGCAATGGCCCAGGAGATTTCCCTGAGCAATATTCAAAACGTTAAAGTAGGTACATTAAGTGATGAACAAATAACCCAGGCCTGGAAAAAACTACAGGACTCGGGAATACCCGAACAGGATGCTTATAAGCTGATGATTCAAAAAGGGATGCCTCCCGGCGAGGTAGCAGCGTTTAAAGACAGGGTAACTTTACTGGGCCTGAATAAAAAAACCGGCACAAAGACCAATCAATCATCCGAAAAGAAAAAAATAGATTACTCAAGAGATGCTAATGATACGGTATTAACCCCAAAAACAGCTAAGCCTGAACCGGTCCCCGCAGCAAAAACATTGAGTGTATATGGCTCCGAGTTTTTTAATCAAACAGCTATAAAATTTGAGCCTAATTTTTCGGTAGCAACCCCGAAAGGCTACGTATTAGGACCTGGCGATGAAATAATTGTACTGTTAACCGGGTTAAATGAAAGCAGTGTGCGGAGCAAGGTTAGTCCTGAAGGTAATTTACAAATTCCTTATGCAGGCATTGTTTATGTAAATGGGTTTACCATTGAGCAGGCTACCAACTTAATTAAAAGCAAAATGACCAAGGTTTACCCCGCTTTAAGTTCGGGACAAACACAACTGGCAATTAACCTGGGTAATACCCGCAGCATTAAGATAACCATAGTTGGTGAAGTAAAAACTCCGGGATCATATACGCTGTCTTCCCTGTCCACCCTTTTTAATGTGCTATATAATTCCGGTGGCCCTAACCAAAACGGATCATTAAGAAACATACAGCTAATAAGAAACAACAAACTTTATAAAACCGTTGATTTTTACAGCTTTCTGCAGCAAGGATTACTGGATGGAAATGTCCGTCTCGAAGATCAGGATGTGATCAGGATCCCGGTTTACAAAAAACGGGTAAGCATTAATGGTGAAATAAAAAACCCGGCCATTTATGAATTAAGAGAAAATGAAAATCTTGAAGATCTGATAAAATACGCCGGTGGATACACCGATATAGCTTATAAAGGCATTGCTAAGGTTGATCAGATCAATGCGCTTGAACGCGAGGTAAAAGACGTTCCTGCAAATCTTTTTGCAAATTATATTCCGCATAATGGCGACATGGTTCAAATAGGAGCTATTACTGACCGATATACTAACAGGATTACACTGGAAGGTGCAGTTTATCGCCCCGGCACATATGAGCTTACTGCGGGTTTTACATTAGCCCAGCTATTGAAAAACGCACAGGGCTTAAAACCTGAAGCGTATATGGAACGGGGTTATATTAAAAGAACCCTGCCTAACCTGGCCAGGGAACTTGTTTCATTCAAACCGGGGGATGTTGTTAGCGGAAAAAATGATATACCATTACTACGTGAAGATTCTGTTGTGATACTTAACCGTGATGTTTTTACCCCGGATCAAAAAATAACTGTCGATGGTTTTGTTAGAAAGCCATCTATTATAACTTATCGTAAAGGACTAAAACTGGCAGATGTTATTGCAATGTCAGGCGGTTTTGATGAAGAAGCTGCTGATCATCATGTTGAAATATCCAGGATCATTAAAAACGAATCTGATAGCGTAGCTAACCAACTGGTTAATACATTTGTTGTAGATATGGATGATAAAACCGGTGCCAACCAGGATGTTGAATTGCAGCCTATGGATTTTATCTATGTTCCGCGGTTGGTTAACTACCGTTCACTAGGTAATGTGAGTGTTAAGGGCGAGATTGTGTTTCCGGGTGATTATGCTGTCCAGAAAAGAGATGAAACAGCCATTGATTTTTTAAACCGCGCCGGTGGGGTTACCCCTTATGGTTCTCTTGAAAATGCACAGGTTTACAGAAAAGGAATCCGGGTTAATGTTGATCTTACAACAAAAGATCACAGTAAAAAAGAAAATAGCAATATGATACTGCTGCCTGGGGACAGTGTATATGTTCCCCGCGTTATTTCATATGTTGAAGTATCCGGGGCGGTAAACAACCCGCAATACATAAGCTATAATGGACGTAGTTTTAAATATTACATTAATGCCGCAGCTGGTACTACAGAAAATGCGCGGTTAAAAGGTGCCTACATCAAATATCCCGATGGTCTAAATCAGCCGGTAAGACACTTTTTATTTTTCCGCAACTATCCAGCAGTGAAACCCGGGAGCAAAATTGTGGTACCTGAAAAAACGGCTGACTCAAGAATTAAAATAGGCATTGGAGATATAAGTGGAATAGCCGCAGCGTTAACTGCAATAGTTAGTATTATTGCCATTTTACATAAATAATAATGAACCAGGAAAATCCTCCATATCCATACGAGCCGGAGTTCTCTTTTAAAAAACTGCTTAATGATCGTGCAGGCGATGTAGCTTACATTTTTCAATTCAAAAAGGCTTTGGCGCTGGTTTTAATTATTGGTGCTTTATTGGGCGCACTAACAGCCTGGCTATGGACACCTACTTATACCGCCAGGCTAACTTTTGTTGTGGATGATTCAAAATCGACAGGAGGCGCAGGCGGATTATCAGCTTTAGCGGGCCAGTTGGGGTTTAACCTTGATGGTTTAGGAGGGGCCAGCGGCGTATTAGCCGGCGACAATGTTGAGGAATTAATTAAAAGTCATAAATTGATAAAAACAACCTTGCTAACTGCCTATGATAGTACGCAAACGCTTGCCGACCGTTATGCTGCGGTAAACAAACTGGATAAAAAATGGCTAAAATATAGTTCCAATGGCCAAATAGTTCGCTTCCCGTTAAATGGAGTAAAAAATACACGGTTACAGGATAGCTTGCTGCATGAGATGACCACATTAATCCTCTCCGGTGAGTTTGGGATCTCAAAAACCGATAAAAAACTTGGCTTTTTTGAGGTAAATGCAACCATGAAGGATGAAAAGCTGGCCATGCTTTTTTGCAACAGGATGATCAAACAATCAACTGACTTTTTTATCAGCACAAAAACAAAAAGGTTAAGAAGCAATGTAGAACGTTTACAACAGCGTGCAGATAGTATAGGAGCCATCCTTAATCATAAAACATATGATCTATCGGCGGCAAACCAAAGTCTGTTAGATGTCAACCCTGCTTATACAAAGGCAAACGCTAGTGTGGATATAAAAGAGCGTGACAAAATTGTGCTGAGCACTATTTTTTCTGAAACAGTTAAAAACCTCGAATCAAGCAAAACTATGCTGGCACAGGAAACCCCAACCGTGCAAGTAGTTGATGAGCCTGAGTTGCCTTTAAAGAAAAACAGGCTTAAATACTCAATAGCAATATTAGGCGGACTTATTATTGCCGGGTTGTTATTCAGTTTTTATATATTATTAACGCGCAAAAAGCAGGCTAAAATCTAAAAGTTACACCCAATACCGCATGAAGGTTATAAACATCATTATGCGGGATGTAATAGTCGCCAGGGTTGTAATCTTTTAATACCCATTCGTAATTAAATGATTTTACTTCTTCAAGCGTTGCGTTAAATATTAAATTTTTGTAATTCCATTCACCTTGCAAAGCAAAAGCAAAGTCAACCCATTTACGGCTGTTGCCGTTTATATCTGGGAAATACTTCTCCTGAAAGTCAACATTGTGCTCGTACCGTTCAAACCTAACCCCTAATTTCTTTAGCCCTGTTACCCAACTAACTTCCATTGATTGAAGATTACCCCCTGAACCGGTACCAGCTCCAAGAACCTGTCCTTCATTAGTATGGCCATCTTTTACTCCTCCATGTACATACCATCCCCCTGCTTCTCTTACAATACGGTCAGGAGTTTGTGAAAGTTGGGTAACTTCCGCACCAAATAAAATATGCTGGTCGGCATGTCCGTTTATTGGGAGCATTTTACGCACACCAAAAATATATGCACGTGAATGGTCAGGCGAGCCTATAAAGTCTCTGGAGTTATATGAATTATCATTTAGCCCATATTCAAAATAAACCTCTGCCTGCGCTTTAGTAAATAGCCACCTGGCATACAGTGAAGTATATTGATCACGCGGTATAGGATCGCCATCAGCAGTATTTTGCTTTTGATAAGGGAAAAAGAAAGGCACATACTCACTAAAAGTTTTAACATCATTATGATAGGCATCAAATGTCCTGGTTAGCCCCAATGTTAACCCTTCAACCCATTTAGGGTGATAGTTAAGGTTAAACCCGGTAAAATAACGCCAATCTTTTCTTTTTGAAATGAGCAGGCTTTTTCCGTTAGATAAGGTAGTTGTTTCAAGTGGATTAAACCCGGAAGCATCCAGATGCCCAGCAATTATCTGCCCCTCAAATGACCCGATGTAGGTATTTATAGGGCGCACAGTATTTAGAGTGATGTGCTTAAATCCGGGTGCATTATTACTTAATATTAATGAATTACGAATGCCTGGCCCCCACCATATGTTTTCATTTGATATTCCTATTGACGCCGGTCCAAAAGTTAGTCTTATACTGCTTTGTCCCCAAAATGCTTTACTGTATGATCCGTTGCCATATCGTTCAGGCCAATCAATATAATCATGATAACCATAGTATTTGATCAGGTCCTGATCAGAATGTCCGGTGGCAAATCCATTAAATGATGGGTTTGCGGCATAAACAAATTCTGGTCGTAATTGAATACTTAAAGGCCCAAATTTAACAAAAAAGCCACCACTAAGCATTGTTTGATACCCTTTAGCAGGTATCATTGCTCCATCATTCCAACCATACGGATGATCAGAATTAAATTGCTGCTGCCAGCTCACCGGTAATATTTGAAAAGTGCCAAGGCCTCTGGCAAAAGAAACAGGGCCGGTTGATATCCAATGATCGCTTTTTAATGTACTATCAGGGTCATATGCATCATGCGTTTTTAACGACGGCCCTGAAAAAAGGGGGCGAACAGTAAAAGAGATGTTTGAATCAACTTTTCCCAGCAGCTGTTGTCTTCTATAATAATCATCAAGTACAGGTGTACCCACAGGAAGAGACTGTGCATTTACTATGCTTTTAAAGCCAGTAAAAATCAATACTATACTTAATATAAAAAATATTTTTTTCATTTAGCTGTAGCTGTTAAAACCTGTATGTAACACCTGCCTGGACCTGTAAGTTAAACGCATTGGCCCCATTTACAAAATATGGATCGCCGGGATTTTGCCTCAGGTACCATTGATAATTTAAAGACTTTATGCCTTGGAGTTTAGCGTTGACTATTAAATTTTTAAAATTCCATTCATAATTAGCAGCAATACTTAAATCTACCCAATGCCTTCTAAAATCATAACTATCGTAGTATGCGTAATAGTAAAAATCATTGTTATGTATATAGCGTTCAAATTGCAGGCCTATTTTCTTTAATCCTTTAACCCAGCTTATGTCCACTGATTGTAAATTTGCTCCGGGGCCAATACCTGCACCTAAAACCTCACCCAAATTGGTATAACCTTGCCTTATGCCTTTGCTTGTATACCATTCATCACCATCCTTAATTTTACTAATATTATTTTCCTGGAGTTGGGTAACTTCAACGCTTACCATTATGTTTTCATTTCGCGCCGTGTTAAATGGTAAAAGTTTTCTGATACCAAAAATATAAGCCCGTGAGTTTTCCGGAGATAATAATGCTTGTGTCAAATCACCTGTATAGTTATTGTGGCCAAACTCAAAATAAATCTCAGCATGTTCCTGCGTCCATAGCCAGCGCATAAATAGCGAGCTCCTTTGATCTTGTTTGTTAATTGCCTCGTCAGGAGCACCTACCTTTTTTACGGGGGCAAAAAGAGGTAAATAATCTCTTATGCCATTTAAATCTTTACCATAAGTTTGAGAGCTCTGATCAAATCCTAAAAATAAGCCGGGGATCCATTTCGGTTGCCATGTTAGTATTATTCCGGCCAAATATCTCCAATCATTGGGCTTAGGTATATACAGATCAGTACCAAAATAGCTGTGGTCAGGCGTAAGTGGCGCATATCCGGAATTGCTCAATTTACCGCCAATTAATTGTCCTTCAAATGATCCTATAGGGGTCTGTAAAGGGCGTAAAGTATTTAAAGTTACATGTAGAAATCCCGGGGCTGTATTACTCATTAACAGCGAGTTCCTTATGCCAGGCCCCCACCATAAATTTTCAGTTGATAAACCAAACGACAGGGATTTATAATTTAAACGAATACTGCTTTGTCCCCAATACGCTTTATCGTATTCACCTTTTCCAAATTGTACAGGTAAATCAATATTATTGTAAATGTCGTAATAGCGTGCAAATATTACATCATAACTATTTTTATTAAAATTTTCGAAATCTGAATTTGCGGCTATTAAAAACTCAGGTTTCAACTGAATTGTTAATGGCCCGTATTGTGCAAAGATGCCAACACTAAAGAGTGTTTGCAGCCCCTTGGCAGGGATCATGCTACCATCGTTCCATCCATAAGGATGATCAGAATTAAATTGCGTTTGTACACTCAAAGGCAAAAAAACACCTTTTATATTAGTGTTAGTTAACTTCCATGTCCGCTTGGCATTCAGCATATTATACTGATGTTCAGTAGTATCAGGGTAAAATGGATTGGCTTTTTTGTTAATATAGTTTGGAAAAAGTGGCCGTACAGTAAAGGATACGCTTGAATCGGTAGCGCCCAGCAGCTGGGCCCTTCTGTAATAGTCTTCCAATGCCGGCGTGCCTACAGGTAATGTTTGCGCTGTTGCACCAAATTGTACAAACGCAACTAATGCACATATAAATGAAAGCTTTAGCATCTTCATAAGGTAACTGCTTTTACATTGATATTATCCACAGACCAGCTCTCATCGCATTTCGGATCATCAGTATTCGTTTGAACCAATTTATCTACACACTGTAACACCAATTTATTGTCTGAATTTTTGAAGGTTTTTGATATTTTATACAACGTTGTGCCTTTAGGATCATCTTTCCAACTGCAAACACCCGGTAAATCAATTCGGTACGCGCCAGTCCGCGGGTTATTATAATTGCTTGGATAATCAGCAGGATACGACTGAGGTGAACAAAAATTTCCCGGAGCACACGCGGCATTTGAAAACGTGGTATATATAAAAGGATCTCCGTTTATAAACATCTCCCAAATGTCTGGCCCATCAGGTGCCTTTTTATTACCATCCCAGCTATCATGAATGTATAAATCAAACGTTATGGTAATAATATCATGCTTAGGCAAATTGTTAAGTGTTAAAATAAAATTGCCATCATTATATTGTCCCAATACTGAAGAATTATTGTATGTACTTATTACACCGTTAGTAATATTGGACAGGTCATTTGTTTCAAAATCATTATGATAAACGACTACCTCGTTACTAACGTTCTTATTACAAGCGGTGATAAAAAAAAGAGGGATGATGAAGAGGAATTTTTTAATCATAAAATAGCTTTAGGTATAAGGTCTAACTCCTCAAAAACTGAATTCTTACTTTTAAATTCGTGAACAATTTGTTTCATCGATATTACAACCTGTTGATCGTCATTATTTTTTGCATGGTGAATTAAATCATATATCTGTCTTTCAATTTCGTTAAATAAGTATTCGCGCACTTTCCCTATCATGATTTTTTCATGATGAGTAGGCATAGTATTTTCATTATCGTTCAGCAGTTCTTCAAATAGCTTTTCGCCCGGTCTTAATCCGGTATACTCAATCTTTATATCGTGGTTAGGTACCAGGCCCGCTAAACGAATCATTGTTTTGGCTAATTCAATAATTTTTACAGATTTACCCATGTCAAATATATATATCTCACCTCCCTTACCCATACAACCAGCCTCTAAAACTAAACGGCACGCTTCGGGGATGGTCATAAAATACCTGGTTATCTCAGGGTGAGTGACTGTAACAGGGCCTCCTTTTTCTATTTGCTGTTTAAATCTCGGGATAACTGAACCGTTTGAGCCCAATACATTACCGAAACGTGTTGTAATAAACCGGGTGGGTGATCTGTTATTATTTAAATGGCTTAAACCATTACTAAAGCTAAAATCTTTATTATTTAACGACTTATTTAAAGATTGGACGTAAATTTCAGCAATCCTTTTTGAAGCGCCCATTACATTTGTTGGGTTTACCGCCTTATCTGTAGATATCATCACAAATTTTTGCACAGCGTATTTTACAGAAAGGTCTGCAATTGTTTTTGTACCTAAAACGTTGGTTTTTACAGCCTCAGCAGGGTTATCTTCCATCATTGGAACATGCTTATAAGCTGCTGCATGGTACACATAATGGGGCTTGTACGTTTCAAACAGGTGTTGCATTCTTTTTTCATCCCTGACATCACCGATAAACGCATGAAAATTTGAATCAGTATGTGTTTCCTCAATTTCAAGGTATAAATGGTGAAGAGCAGTTTCAGACTGATCGCACATAATTATCAAACCGGTATCTAATTTCAATAGCTGCCTGACAATTTCGCTGCCGATTGAGCCGGCGGCGCCGGTTATTAATATTCTTTTGCTTTTTAGTTCTTTTTGAATACCTGTTATATCAATCTCAATTGATTTTCTATTTAAAAGTTCTTCAATATTAATTTTTTGAATTTGGGTTGGCTGTAATTTTCCGCTCGGCCATACATCATGAGGAGGAATGCTCAATACTTTAATGTCATTTTCGAGGCAAATATCTATAATATTGTTTTTAACCTCAGGTGGTATGGTATATGAAGCAAAAATAATCTCGTCCAGTTCATGTTCTTCAACCAGTGTTAACAAATCCTTTGCGTCTAATATTTTAATCCCATCAATTGTTTTCCCAACCTTTCTCTGATCATCGTCAACAAAAGCAACAATGTTTTTATTGACTTTATAATCATGATCAAAAGTTCTTTTTGTAGCTACCCCTGCCTCACCCGCACCATAAATGATAATTCTTTTCTTGTCTAACTTCAGATTTTTAATATATACAAAAAAATATTTTATCACTACTCTGTAAATAACCATCAATAAAAAGCTGGTTAAACTATTAACAATAAGAATGGAGTTAGAAATAAAAAAAGGTTTGGCAAATGCGGCTGAAACAATGTTCATTAAAAAAAAAGCGCCATTGCTTATTATCACTGCCATTAAGATCCTAAAAGAATCCTGTGCACTGGTATATCTTATTATGCCCGCATAAGTTTTTACAGTAAAAAAAACGATTGTACTTAATACCAGTGCAATTAAGGTATTCCTGCTAAACTCTACATAATTTATATGGGAGATATTTAAATTGTATTTTATCGAATAAGCAATTCCTAATGAAAAAAAGCTGATTAATAAGTCGAGTGTAAAAATAATCCAGCGGGGTACTATATTTATTTGCCTGAACAGGGTAGAAGAATTCATGGTAAAAATATAAAACTACAAATTACTTAAATAAGTTATCAATAGGCTAATTCAATCATCAAATCAGTCATTATATCAAGGTAATTGATTAATAATAACAAATCGCTTTCTTAACAAAAGTAATCAACTAAACACTGTATTTATATATTAATTGAAATAAACTACTTTTCAATATTAAAAAGCCGTCGTTTTCCTTCGAGTTTTAAACGAATTAAAACAAATATCAATGTTGCAGATACCATTGCTAAAACAAAGTTTACAGGAGATTTTGGTAAAAAACATATTAATAAAACATTTATAATTGCCTGCACAACCATATACAATGCAGCAACCATTAAATGTGAAGCCTTTTTTTCATTAACCAAAAATTGATACAAATGACTTCTGTGTGCTTCCGTAATATTTTCTTTTCTTAAAATCCTGAATACAATTGTTGTAGTTGAATCCAAGCCATAAATTAATAATAATAGCAAATAATTAAGGTCATTTGTTTTAATAATTAATTGTAAAAGAAAAAAAAGCATAATAAATGCAATGCTCACACTTCCTACATCACCTGCAAAACACTTAGCTTTAATTCTGAAATTAAAAAAATTAAAAACCAACACTGCAATAATGCTTATTACAAGAAGCTTTTCATCTGTAAATAAAATTATGTTCTCATTAATGTACCACAAAGTAAGCAATGTTACCAGGCTGTAACCACCGGTAATACCATTAATTCCATCCATAAAATTAACGGCATTTATTGTCCCGATAAACAATATGAAACCCAAAATTATCCAATAAAATGCCAGATCATAAACATGCAGCTGCTGAAATAATAAAGCAACTGCAATTAAATGGAAAACTATCCTGATTCTTTTTCTTATTGGTCTAACGTCGTCAATAAAACTAATTAAACTAATTAAACAAAGCCCGGCAAGAAAGTACTTGTATTCCCAGCCAAAATATAAAGGACCTAACAATAATGCAATACTAAAAATTATACCTCCCCCTCTTATTGTTACTTTAGTGTGTGAACTACGATGGTTTGGATGATCGATAATATTGTACCTGTCGGCTATTTGGAAATAAATTAGTTCAACGCCGAATAGTACCAGAAAAAAAAGTAAAAGCAAAAATATATTCATGCAAGGTTTAAAAAAATAATTAGCACCGCAAATTACGGCTAATTAAATGAATTAGCCGTAATTTATAATCAATCTGAAATTTGGAGAGAATTCCTCTTAAGCCAAATGGTGAAATTTAAATTTGGTTATAACTGAAAATTACACTTAAAGGAAAATGCAAAATGGGTGATGCAAATTATTACAGAGTTAATCTACCTCTACTATAGCCATTTCTCCTCCTGGAATTTTTTCTAAATTAAAATTAGTTGTGGTTTTTTTTCTGTCGTTAGTAGTAGATAGCTGGGTTTTAGTCATGCCACCACGATAATTATCTGATCCCGGGAAAGCAGTAACAGATTTATTGCCGGGAACAGAAATTTTAATATCAGATAAGTCATTTGAGGATTTATTGATTAGCATAAGATAATATTTACTGGATTGTTGATCTTTAAATACACCAATCAATATGTTTTTGTCACTTACGCTTCTTACGTACTTGTTTCTACCTGTCAATATATAATTGTCAGGAATATTTTCATTAGTCGGATCATTTGATACATGGTAAGTTCCAACGCACCTATTTTCCATGATAATTGGCCCGGCTATTGAGGAAAGATAATAGTTAATAATTTTTGCTGTGTAATATTTTTTTGTAGGATTCCCATACGTGTTTATCAGTGCGGCATAATAGTTTAATCCATAATGATCAGGAATGCTCTCATAGGTATAATATATTGCGCCCTTTGACCCATAAGCTAGCGGACAATACGCCATAAACTTAAGTTGATAGTCTGTAATATCAGGTAACGTTTTTTTTGTAGTTGATTGAATATAATACCAAACCGGCCTGCCTGCAGCTTTTTTCTTAATAATTCCTAAATTATAAAAATACGATGACATTATTGCCGGGGAGAGGAATGGGTAGTAATCATATGCAACAATTTGAGGCCTGTTACCGGCATCCTGATCGTTCAAATATCCGTCGAGGTATTGTTCATAGGCACTTCGGCTATTAAACCCATAATTTGGCAACAAATAAACAAAAGCAGGCTTGTCAGGGTCATTGTTTTTAAAATAATTAGTCCATTTTTTTACCTGAGCAGCTTTGGCCAAAGGAAACTCGCCGCCGAAGCTATAACCTCCAATTGCGTTTCTTTTTTTTGCATCAATAGTTTTAAAATGTGAAACGATCTTTTGAGCATCGTCATTGGAAAAATTATCATTAGTAACACTCAACTTGCTATCTATTACCATCAAGTGAAGATTATACTTTGCAGCCAGATCAAGTGTTTTATCCATTAAACTAAAATCTTGCGCACCATTATAATATTGAGGGCCTGTTAACAAATTAAAGCGTGCAGCTTTAAACAAATTAAATGATATGGAATCTTTTGTCCGGTTATTATCCCGCGAAACCCGGGGGTCTGCGAAGCTACCGATTTGAAATTTTTCATTATACCATTGTGAATATCCTGCCTGGCAAAATAATATAAATACAATGAGGGGTACTATAAATTTGTATTTCATTTAAATAGATTGATTAAACTTCTAAAATATTCTTAATAAATGTAAAATTTACATTTATTGATTGGATTTATACACGTATAACTAAGTAACAATTCGGTAACAATTCTTATTGATTATGGTTTCCGCAATTTGATTTTTCTTTTTTCAGACGTTTTTTTTTTCAATTGGTTTAATTAAATAATTTTAAACCCGTCCAAAACACGCTCAGGGTTCCAATTAAATTTTGAAACAGCTCTTGAATCATCAAAAGTAAGGTCTGAGGTGATCTTTTGTAGCCTTTTAGAGTCTATTGGGAATTTGGAGCCTATCAGATCTCCTGACCTTGCCAGTATTTTTGCGAACCACCCAGGAATGTTTAAAGGTTTAGATTTTCCCATTTGTTTGGCAATGGATTGAGATAGTTCTGAAAAATCAGGATGGTAACGATCAGTCAAATTATATATTCCTCCTATTTTTGAAACTACCGTGATTATACTGGCTACATCAGTAGCTAAAACTATACTTTTTTTAGCCTTTCCACCATCAATATTAAAATAATAACCTGCTTTAATTCCTTTAATTATAGATTCCAAATTACCTGGAGGATTTGGGCCGGCTAACAGGGGGAGTCTTAATATTGTACAAGTGATATTATTTTTAGTGCACCAGTTCAAAATGAGCTTCTCAGCCTCAACTTTACTATCTCCATAAGGATCAGCTGCTAATAAAGGTGTATCTTCATTAATAAGGTGCCCGGTTTCCTTACCGTAAACTGCTACACTACTAATAAAAACAAAAGCTTTTGGTAGTGAAGGGGCGCGTTCTATGCCATTTAATAAATTTTTAGTCCCCTGAACATTTATATCGTAAAATTCTTTCTTTTGCTCATCAGTAACCGGTATTGAGTGTGCTTTCCCGGCTGCATGGATTATTGTTTCATAGCTGTCCTTAATCGTTAAATAAGGATCATTTACAAAATCACTTAAAATATCACAGTTTTTACGCCCCAAAGTTGTGACCTCATTTCTGTTTTTATTAAGAATGTGCTTCCCCAAAAAACCTGTGGAACCTGTCATTAAAATATTACCCATTTTGTAGTTTATAAGCTATTACTTGTATTTAAAATATAATTAAATACGTCTATAACCACCCCCATTTATTGAAATATATTATTGCGCCATGTATTGAATACCAGGTTAGCCTCCAACTTTTATGTGAACCTTTTGCAAAATGATGAAAAATAGCAGCTTGTGGAAAATATGCTGTATTTGATACTTTAAGAAATCGCCTTGTTAAGTCAGCATCCTCTATGTACATAAATATTCTGTCATCAAATAAGCCTACTTTTTTTAGTGTCTCCGTTCTTAAAAACATAAAGCAACCGGATAAATAAGGCACGTTCAAAATCATTTCATTATAGTCCCTATCTCTATACTCATACTTCTCCATCCTTACTTTAAAATATTTCTTTAATGGTCCCGGTAAAAATCTTCTTACAAAAAGATCAAACGGTTTAGGATTATTTTTGCATAAATATTGTATTTCTCCATTGGCATATAAAACTTTGGGCATCACATGGCCAACGTTTTTGTTAGCCTCCATAAAGTTATATAGCTTTTCGAGCGTCCCCGGTTCAAAGTATACATCCGGGTTTAAAACAATATGGTATTCTGAAATTTCCCAAACATCCTTCATAATAAGGTTGTGAGCAGCGCCAAAACCAGGATTAGATGGATTAAAAATATATTCAGTTCTAATATCGCCATTTATGTCTTTAAGCTGATCTGTAGGGGAGTTATCAACTAAAAATAGCTTCACATTTAAACCGGTATTTAAAAAGCTATTAATTGCCTCATCTAATATATCGCGCTCATTTTTGTATAGAACAATTGTCGCTGTCAATTGGTATTTCATTGAAAATATAATTTATTCTATATTCTATAAACAGGTGTAATGCCGGGGATGTAAAATTTACGATTTAAAACTATTAAAGCCCACAATACGCCCTTTAAGGGCAAGCCACCTTTTGTACGCAAATTTGTTGTTAAATAATAATAATGACTTTACAATTTGCAGAATTTGAAAAAGATTGGACGTTAGAAACGTAAAAAACATAATAAAGCTTAAATGTTTTTTACAAATAGCCCCGTAGCCTTTTGCATAGTAATATACCTTTTCGGGGGTCATTACATCCGGATTTATCTGCGGGTGCCAAATATCAATTAAAGGTGTATAAATGCTATTTAATTTTAATTTAAATGTTTGAAGCAAGTAATCTAATTCCTCCCCCACTCCGTATGATGATCCGACTCCAAAATTTGTATCAAACCTAATGGCGTTTTTTCGTATAAATGCAGTAATGGCCGAGTAAGTATAGTGAAAGTTAAAAATGGTTACTTGTTTTTCAAACACCGGCCAGCTCCTCATAATGTTTTTCCTGGCATCTCTATCATATAATCGCCCGTATACAACATCAGCATCAGGGCGCGATTTCAGAAAATTCAATGCAATTGTTATCGTATTTGGATAATAGGTACAATCATCATCAGGAAAAGTTATATTTGGTGCTGATGATAATTCAATGCCCTTGTTTTTAGCATTTGCTATTCCCTTAACCGGTGTTTTATAATGTATCAAATTCAATTCATTGAGATACAGGTTGGTTATTGGAGTTAAATCAATTTTATCATTCTGATCAACAATTATTACTTCAAAATCATCTTTATTACAGTCCTGGTTCTTTAAAGTTTCCAGCAATTTTCCTACTTCTTCATACCTGCCATAAGTAGGTATTATCAAACTAATTTGTTTGTTCATGCACCTTTTTTACTTCCCGTTTAAATGATTCGCGTACTACTATATATCCCTTTAAAACCAATATTGTTAACACACCTGTGAAAAATTGGGTAAAAACCATTACCCAATCAAAATATAATAATGTTTCATATAATGTTGCTAATAAAAGCAATACTACAAAGGGGAATTTTCTAAGCATGTAGCAAACAAAAAAATAGCACATTAAATATATATATGTAAAAAACACACCTAAATATCCAAAAAGCATATAAAAGTATACCGGCAAAGTAATGTTCATTGACATGTAATTTTGCGTTACAAATTCTTCAGTATAGCCCATGAAAATTGACCTGAAATAATTATTTGGCATAACATCAAAACCAAATATATCTCCGGGTATTAATGAATCAATAATCAGTTTTGTTTGGTGAATAAATCCGTATTTTTCATAAAATAGAGATAGGTCTAAGCCGCCGCCATCATAATAATGAATAGGGATCATCCCGAGCTCAATAAAAGAAACCCGTCCCATAATTAAGTTACCTATTGTTTTATAATCTATATAATCAGCGCCGTATCTTAATTGAGTGGCATAAATAAAAAGGATCGGCGAAATGATAAATGCATATTTTAGAAATAAAAATATTTTCCTTTTGTAGTAATTAAAATTCTCAAAAGCTATCCCTATTAAAAAAGTAGTGAATACACTTAAAATTGCGCTCCGGCTGCCTGCAAGCGTGGATACAACAATAAAGGTTAATATCATTATTAACGCAGATGACTTCTTCTTCTGTAAAAACAAAGCGCACATTAATAATTTTATCGGGCTTAAAAAAAGGTTGATATAATTCAAAAATGCACCCGACATTTCACCCGAAATTAATCCTGAAAAACCACCAACCATGATTATAAAAAACGCCTTATAGGCCATTGCAATATAAAAAAGCTCAGTAGCGGCACCATTTTGAATTGCAGGTGGTATAAAATAATCCTTATTAGGAAGAAAATATATAGTCAAACCAACTAAGCCCACGGGGATAATATTGATCCAAAATGCTTTATTGCTTGCAGCTTTATCTACAAGGTCAGAATAAACATGTACATTATCAACAAAATAGGAATACAGTTCGGGTATTATAAAATGAAAACCCAAATAGAATGAAATTACTACTATGAATGCTTTTTTCACTATTTATGCTTGTTTTTTAATAAGCTTATTAATTGGTAAATAGCTTTCAATTTTATTATGTTACTTCCTCCTCTTAATGCCTTTAGTAAATAGGCCTTTGCATTGCTAATGTCTGAATTTAAAGCATGGATCCTACCGACCTGGTAATTTAAAGCACCCTTTATCTTATTTAATGTGTTCTTGTTATTTGCCCTATCAATATATGGTTTATAAAGCACCTTGAACCTGTCTATTTGTTTATGATCAATTGTTGTAATATTATCATCGCCCAGATAATAACGCCCTAAAGCTTTTGGAACATATTTGGTTCTGATATTATTATTTTCACACAACCTAAGCCACAGATCAAAATCCTCAACCGCGATTAATGCTTTATCTTCACTAAAGCCATTGGCTTTCTTTAACAAATCTGTCCTTACCAAAACAGAAGAAGTTGGAATTGCATTAAGATTGAACAATAAATCGTGATAAACGTCTTGCTTTAATTGTCGCGATTTAATTGTATTTATAATTTTATCATTCTTAATTATATACAGATCGTGATAAATCAAGTCGTAATTATCAAGATCCATCTTAGAAAAGTATGCTATTTTGGTTTCGATAAAGCAATCATCCGAATCAACAAAAAATATCCAGTTTGAGGATGCATTTTCAATTCCAAGATTCCTTGGTCGTGCCGGGCCACCCCAATTTTCCGAATAAAAATATTTAAGGTTTAATTTATTTTGATACCGGCTTACAATCTCTTTAGTATTATCAGTTGACCCATCATCGCACACTATAACCTCAAACTGTTTATAGGTTTGCATTTCCAGGGAATTTAAGCACCGGTTTAAATTTTCAGCCCTGTTAAAAGTTGGAATAATTACAGTAAAAGTGTTAACAGTGGAACCGTTAATCATAGTTACATTTCTATTTGTTAAAATGTTCTTTCAGATGTTTAAAGAAGCCCGCACCCAAATAATAAAAATTAAGTTTTTCAAAAGTAAATGTCTTCTTCAATAAGCCGGGAAAACTTGACAGCCACAGGCCTTTATTTTCTAAAAAGTACCAAAACCAAACCGCACCTGCCCCTGTTTTAAGTTTCTGCCTGTCATTGCGTTCCAGGTTATATGTATTAATGTGCTTATAAAATATAGCGTAGATTTCCTCAATCTGCCTTGCTATTTTCATCTTAC
The DNA here is from genome assembly GCF_028288225.1 of Mucilaginibacter sp. Lineage (GTDB taxonomy): Bacteria > Bacteroidota > Bacteroidia > Sphingobacteriales > Sphingobacteriaceae > Mucilaginibacter. The sequence continues at coordinate 81,672 of NZ_JAQBOC010000049.1, read as the reverse complement.
TCCTGATAGTAGTTGAATGTTGCCTGAAATTATTTAATGCCTCCGTTATGTAATAAAAGTCTGTCCGTTCTGCCAGATCTAACCAAAAGGCCCAATCGGCAGCTACTAAATAATCGGTAGATAGTTTGCCGGCTTTATCAAATAATTCTTTCTTTAATATGGCAGCGCTTAAATTAGGTATAACGCATGCAAATGAAAGAAAGCTGCGCATTTCGTTCCCGCTGATCACTGCGTCAGTTGCGCACTTTATTTTAAAGGCCTTTTCCCGTCCTGTATAATCATTTGAGTAGGCATGCCCGGATTCGTCTACCAAATTACTTTTTGAGTATACTACGCCAACATTATCATGCTCAAAAAATGCCTGCATTATCTTTTCTACCTGTTGTGGCTCCGAAAAGTCGTCACATTGGGCAAACATAAGGTATTCACCTTTGGCAAAACCAGCGCCGTAGTTACTTGCCTTTACATAACTCCCCGTATTCTTTTCAAGAAGATGCAGGGATATATTAGTATGATCTTTGTACTTCTCCAGGATCTTTTGACTGCCATCGGTTGAATTATCGTCAACTACTATTATTTCAAAATTTTTGTACGTTTGATCAATTAAACTATCTAAAGCTTGTTTTAGGTATTCTTGGTGGTTATAGCTGGTAAATACTATGCTTACAAGCGGCAAATTACTACTACTCATTATTTTAACAATCCCCTGTTCTTAAGCTCTGTTAATGAAGTTTTATAATCATCGACATTTTGAGGCATATCGTTTTGTTGTAATGCCCAGTCGATAAATTTATGAAGACCTTCTTTAAATTGCCATTCCGGTTTAAAGCCCAATGTTTTTTCAACCAGCTTTAAATCGGCAAAATTATGCCGGATATCCCCTTCACGAAAAATACCGGATACCATGATTTCTGATTTGCTGTTTAAATACGAAACAATTTCATTAGCAACTTCCAAAACTGTTGTAGCAACACCACTTCCTACATTTAATATATGCTGTCCCTTCAATTTTTCATTAAGGCAATTTACCGTGGCATTTACTACATCATCAATATAAACAAAATCCCTGCTTTCCAATCCATCTTCAAAAACGTTTATTTTTTCATCCCTTAAAGCTAATCTTGAAAATATTGACAAGATCCCTGTATAAGGATTTTTTAATGACTGACCTGGCCCGTAAACATTTTGATATCTTAATGCGAAGCCGTTAATATTTTTAAGCCTGGTGGCCAGGATAATCATCTGCTCCTGTACCTGCTTTGTTATACCATAAAAAGACGATGGGTGGATCTTTGAATTTTCGTCAGTAGCTTTAACTGTAAGGTTGTTATTACCGCTCACCGGACAAACAACTTCAAAAGTTTCCTTTACTGAATTATAGGTTCGGGCAGCAGGATAAACATCCCCATAGGTTTCAGAATGATATTTTCCTTCACCATATATTGACCTGGATGAAGCAACAATTACCGTTTTTATATTATGATCTTCATTAACAATATAATCACACAAAGTGGCAGTAGCCTGGATGTTTACAAATGTATATCTTGAAATATCATACATTGATTGGCCGGTGCCTGTTTCAGCGGCGTAATGGATAACAGCATCTTTGCCTTTCAAAGCACTATAAAAAGTATCTTTATCGCTAACATCACCTATTGTCAGCTGTACAGCATCTTTTAGGTCTTCAGGAAGCTCCTGGCGTTCTCCATGTATCTGGGGATTAAAATTATCAAGTATTGTTATGTTATAACCCTGTTTAATTAACTCTCTGGCAACGTTAGTACCAATAAACCCGGCCCCACCAGTAATTAAAATATTTTCCATTTATATATACCTAACCAACAGAAACCCATTTTTGAGTTTCAAAATCATATTTTTTTATAACTTTTGCAGGACTACCAACAGCTACGCTGAAATCAGGTATATCCTTAGTTACTACTGAATTAGCTCCTATAACTGTATTTTTCCCAATACTTGCCCCAATCACACAAACGTTTTCACCTAACCACGCGCCTTCTTTAATCCGGACTATTTTTTTAAACTGTACTTTTTGATTAATTATGGGCCGGTTTACGTCCTCAAAAGTATGAATATTATCTGAAATATATACCTTATTGGCTATCAGTACGTTATCTTCAATAATAACTTCTCCTACGACTGTTATATGTGAAAAATCGCCAATCGCACAATTTTTGCCAATGTTTAATAAAGGATCTGTCTCGCCAATTTTCAATGCAAGCAGCCAACCTCCTCTTTGAACTACCGAACGGTCAGCTATACTTATATACTTTTTCCCCTGTACCCTAACCGATGGATAAAGCACAGCTTTAAAGGCCAGCTTCTTAAATAGTCGTGCATTTAAAATATAAAAAAGTATAAACCAGATCCGGTTAAGATAGTTTCTCATTTATCATTTTTGTAAAATCTAAAACATTATTAAAGCTTTTATAATTCTGTTGCAGCCACTCTTCGTCTTTATCCCACCATTTTGATTTCAAAATCCCATCAATTTCAATAGAATTAAAACGCATTCTTAACACTTTTGCAGGCACACCCCCTACTATGGCATATGGGGCCACATCTTTTGTAACTATTGCGCCTGCTGCTATAACCGCTCCGGTTCCTATTGAAACACCATCTAAAATAATCGCTTTTTCACCAATCCATACATCATGCCCTATAACTGTTTCTTTGGAACTGATGAATGCATCCTCCTGACTATATTTTTTTATAAGGGGCGTGTTTTTTAAGAAAAATGATGGATGCGTACTTATACCGTTTAACTTATGGATACCCGGCCCTATGCTAACATCAGAAGCCATTGAGCAGAATTTTCCAATATTTGCATTAACAACAGTTGACCGCTTCTGTATATAACTGTGTGACCCAATTATTGAGTTAATAACCTGAGCGTTTTGAAACAAAATATTATAGTGACCAAGTTGGCTATTTATTAGAATGGAACCGTTGTAAAACTTACAATCAGGATATTGAATTTGGTTTTTAGCAAGCTGTTTAATCCTTGAAATGTAATACTTCAGGTGTTCAAACATTATTACAAATATCTTCAGAATAAACATCTGTTTTTGGTTATATAATTATCAAGGTATAGAAAAATCTTTTATCGTTCTCTAATTTATTATTTTGCTAATTAGCTATTAACTAAATTAAGAATATAATCGGCGTTACGTTTTGTGTTATGCCCGTCTAAATATCCAATATATTTCTCCATAATATCCTTTCGTTTAAAAAGGTCAAATCGCTTATCCAGCTCAAAAAACGATTGAAGCGCCTGCAGCAATTCACCGGCATCACTGGCAGTAACCAATTCACTACGGCCATCAAATGGTTTATGAACAAATTGGGTATCCTTTTTATAATAAATAACAGGTATACCCATACATGAAGCTTCAAAAAGTGTTTGCGAGTAAATCGTTATGTACAGATCAGCTTTTTTAATTACATCATTAAAGCTTTGATCCTGAGCAAACTCAATATCTAGTCCGTTAAAATATTCATTTACAAATGAAGTATAAAGATGAACATAACCATTGCCGCGTATTTTTAAAATAACTTTAATCTTCTTTCCTTCACTTATTAGTTCTTGTATGTTAAGCAATATATCATATAAAAAATCAAACTCAACAGCCAGGTATGAATTTAAATCAACAGGGTTATAGCCCGCCGTTCCGATAACAATGGTGGGGTTAATGTAATTGATATTTTTATGACTAATATTAGCGTAATTATCCATTCTTGGGTCACCAAGTGGAATAGCATTAGGTGCACTATTAAAATATTCTGCTTTTATTGACTCGCTGTAACAATTTACATAATCACTATCTTTTGCATCATTATAAAACGAAAAAGTTAACAATCCGTTTATTATCATAAAAACCGGTATGTCATTGGCCTGGCAGTATTTCATTATTAACCTGTTTTCGATCCACAGGTTTGTGATCGGAATCATCAGGTCTATCCTGTTTTTTTTAAACCAGTCATTAATGCTATCTGCGGCATTAATGGTTAAGTTCAATTTATCACTGAGTACTTTATAAATTATCTCGTACAGGTAATCACTTATTTTATATCCTTCGTAATACCAGGTATGGTACCTGTTTTGAGTAAAGTTTGCCAGTAAAGCTGTTACTTTTCCTGAATTGTCTTTTTGGGGTTTATAATGAATCCGCCTTTCTTTCCTGATATCTTTTAACCCGGAATAATTATTATATACCAATTGAATGCCCTTAGCCTTTTGTAACTCCTTCACCAATGCCAATGTAGGATGATACCGGTGGACATATATATATTTTTTTCCCTTATTAGTTAAAGGGTCCGTTATTTTAAAAATAAAGTCGAAAAAGTTAGCTAAAGTATTTTTTAAGATATATGAAAATGAAGGTTTTTGAGTTTTTTCAGATACCCATTCCAAAATCGGAAATATATAAACGGGCTTAGGTTCTTGCTTGGGCTGCTCAATAATTTCATATTGCAGATCCATTTTGTTTATACACTTTATTATGTGTTCATTATTGGTTGCAACAAATAAGTTTTGATATTTCAGCTGTTTTAGTGCAATAATATTGAAGAAAAAATGACAAAAATAATCTACCTCGTTTATAATTAATAACAGGTGTGAATCGCCAAGATCCAAACCATTGTAATGCAAAAGATCTTTACCATATTGATCTTTAAACCAACTATTTAAAAACCCATGCATTTCAAAATTCAGCTTCTCAAGTATTTCATTATTTGTAAGGTGATCTAAAAACTCAACATGGTATCCTGAATTCTGTAACTCCCTTTTTAATGCGAAATCAAGGCACAAAACCAGGTCAGTATCTTTATTGCAATTAATGACATTAAAATTCCATAGATTTCTATTTTCAACAATAAAAACGTTTGAATAAATGTGTTTACTTATTTCGTCATTATTTAAACTAATCATTTACAATCATCTTTTTTAAATCATAAAATTCAACTTAGAGAAAATAGCTAAACTTTAACGTTATTATTTCCCCTTACTTACCCCAGCTTATTTTTGAAATAATAGGAATAGCAACTTTATTCATGTTTTCTTTAAAAACGGATGAAGAAAAATAATAAATCACTAAAGAAACACCAACAATTAATCCATTGAACATAAAGTAAATAAGAAGATTTATTTTATCTTTTTGCATCGGTAAATACGCCTTGGTTAAATATATTGTTATTAATATAAAGCCCACAGGTAAAATTGCCGGTGACAATAGCTTCCATATAAACGACCAGAATTTAAGTTCCATTAGTTTAGATATTATTACTACATAAGTAACTGCAACAATAAAAAACGAAAGAAGTTTGAAGTCAGCGAAAGACTGTAAGCCTAAATATTGGAATGAAAAAATTACACCGAGCCAATAAATTATGGGGAGCAATGAATTTGTAATGTACAATAACCTTGCCCGCTCATAGGCCATTACTAATATACCCGTTGGAGAGGTGATAAAGCTAAAAATATACCCCAGCACCAACACCTGTGCAATAGGGACAGAAGCTGAGTATTGCGGACCCACCCAGGTAAAAATAAAACTTTTAATAGTTATGGCTACACTAAGTACAGGGAATACGATCAATGGTAACGTTGTGGCCAAAACCTTTATGAAAAATACCTTTAAGCCCTCAAAATCCCGGAGGCCAATGTAATGGTTAAATTTAGCTGTAAACGGTCCAAATATTATCCCAAATATTGACCTAAAATATTCCATTAGGGTAAAACCTATGGCATATACGGCCAAATATTTTGATCCTAATAATTTGGAAATTACAAATGGATCCAGCTCATAATATAGGATCCAGCAAATTGTTAAAAATATAGATACAAAAGCCAGGCTCTTGGTTTTTTTGTATAACTCCTTATTAAACCTTAGTGACTTTACAAACAACCGAAGATCATATCCTAATTTGCTTTTTACAATCCAAAAGCCAATTACTACGGCTATTAAGCTACAAACCTGAGAAAACAGAAAGTAAGCAACTATGGGGTAATTGTTATGACTGAAAAATATAAATGCGGATAAAATTTTAACTGCGTTTGCACAAATAAGGATTTTTTGAAAAACGTAATCTTGTAAACGCACTGCAAATATAATTTGCAGCACTCTTTGTAACATAAACACCGGGGCAGAGCCCGCCAAAATCAATAATAAGTTTTTGGAGATCTGTCTTTGCTCATCGTTATATAAGGTCTTAATTAACAGCTCGGGCTTAAAGGCAATATATAAAACGCCCAGGGCATATAAACACACAAACAATAAAAAAATAAATCCGGTAAAGCCTATAATCCTGATCTCCTGCTTTAAATCTTTTTGTGCATAGCACTCTGCAGCAAACTTCATTCCGGCACCTAAAAAACCGAAATCAGCATATGCCAAAAAAATATTAGCCGAACTTACTAAAGTATAAATGCCATATAATATAGGGTTTGATGCTAAGTAAGGAGTTACAACAAATATCGACGCGAAATTAAACAGGAGCGAAACTATTTGCCAAAAGTAAATTTTTATGATGTTTATCATTTTAGTAAGGTCTCACGATTAAGATAGCGTGTTTAAAAGTAGATTTATAATTTAAAGTTTCGCTATACGCTTTTCGACCTGACATTCTTTATTAAATAATGAGATGAGAAATTTATTGAATATTTTTTATAACCCTGGCAGGGCAACCAACCGCTAATGAATTCGAAGGGATTGAATTTGTAACAACAGAACCGGCTCCAATTACAGAATTGCTGCCAATTGTTACTCCAGGTAAAACAATTACATTAGCCCCTAACCAACTACCTCTTTCTATTTTTACATGTTGCGAAGGATAGTGCCCCTGATCAATAAATGGGATTGCCGTGTTATCAAATCTGTGGTTTGAAACATAAATGTGTACACCGCTACCTAACATAACATCATCTTCAATAATAATTGAGGTGGTGTCCTTATTTTCTGTAACGGCAAATAGCATACTTTGAGGTCTTATAACCACCCTTTTCCCAATTTCAATTTGTGAACACCCAATGGCATAAGCCCCTGCCCTAAACTCAGCATCATTAGCAAATTTTTTAAATTTACTTTTACATAAAGCGAGCATCTTTTTTTTGTAATGCAGCCGCCAATGTGTAAATGGCATGTCGGGGCCAATTCTATCTGCTTTATTGTTGTATTTAATTTTCTTAAATATCTCAATCAATAACATATCAAACTATTAATGCTGCTCACTTGAATCAATTTTCCTATAAATATCATTATATTATTAAATTGATGTAACAAGTTGCTTTTTTAACCTTCAAAAGGTTTATTTAAAGTTCCGAAGATACATATATAATTTTTAAACCACTTTTTACCCGGTTATATACTTGTCCAGCCGCCATCAACTATAATATTTTGGCCAGTGATATACTTTGCATCTTCTGAAAGTAAAAACACTACCGATGGAGAGATATCATCAGGCAGGCCCATGCGTCTCATAGGCACTTTTTTAACATAATTGTCTACAAAAACAGTATCCTGGTTATCAAAGATACCGCCGGGAGAAACAGCGTTTACCCTAACATTCTGAGGGCCGAGGTAGGCTGCCAAATACCTTGTAAAATTTATAATACCCCCCTTAATTGCAGCATATGCTGCCGGCATGGTCAAACTGGTTCCGTCGTAAACCGTAAAATCAGGCCCAACCACACCATATATCGATGCCATATTTATTATCGAGCCTGTTTTACGCTCAACCATATATTTGGCAACCGTTTGTGAAAAATAAAAATAAGTATTTAATTGCCAGTCTACATTCTTTTGCCAGGAATCGTAATTGATATTTTCAAATTTATTACCCCAATCTGTAGTGCGTGGATACGCATTATTAACGAGGCCGTCAATCCGCCCATATTTTTTGATTACTGTATCAATAGCATTTGTTACAGAATCGTTATCAGTAATATCGCATTTCAGCTGTGTTAAATCATCATTTGTTTCGTGATTAATGTCGACATTTATACATACAGCACCTTCAGCAAATGTTTTTGCAATAATATCTCTACCTAATAAACCATTACCACCAGTAACAACAATTATCTTATCTTTTAATCTATTCATTTTTTAGACTAATTTTTAAAGTTTCTATAGCTTCTTCAAAAGTGTTCATTGGGATTTTTTTGGCTTCCTGGTAATCAACAAAATAGCGCATCTGATTTATATAAGTATCGATTATTTTAAAATCAGGCGATTGAAAGATCAATTTGTTGCTATCGGCAACGATGGTATTACTGATTAAATCTACTGTCCAGCTTTCAGTATCAAATAAAATATCGATAGTTCTTTTTGGTGATTTTCTGTAGTAATTTAATATTATTGAAGCATTAAAACCCGGATACTCCAATAAATAGTTGGCATAGTCGGCCGCATCAATTTTAAGCGATGATTTGTTGCTTATAAAGCCCCGCGATGTCCCGGGATAACCAAACAACCAGCAGGTATAATCCGTTTCATGAAACAGGTCAAGGTGAACGCCCCCCCCCAGATCCTTATTAGCGCTATATGCCGTTTTGTAATCCTTCCCTGGTCGCCAGTCGGGTAAATATGAGCCACAGTAAACATTTACTTCATTAATATGCCTGTTATTGTTTTTAAGATGATCTTTTAAAAACTGAATGCAGGGATGAAAGCGCAGGTTACAGGCAACATAAGTAAAAATATTATGTTGATTAATTTGTTCAACGATCTCCTGAGCACCGCTAAGTGTATGAAGAGGCGGTTTTTCAATGAATAATGGAACTCCCAACTTTATTACAAACAATATGCTTTGCTGATGAAGCTGGGTTGGATTTGAAATGATTACAAACCGGGGTTTACTAATCAGCTCACTTAAATCATATATATTAATTATTCCTTCTGTATCGTTGCCCTTCCCTGATCTTAGTGCATAGATCTTAACATCCTTATCAATGGCTTTTAAAGCGATGATATGTTTGGCAGCTATTGAACCCAGACCAATTATCAGTACTTCCATATTGAAAAGTCTAACTTGTTATTAGATAACAGGAAGTCTAAAAACTCAAAATCAATTACATGATCAAGGTCGAAGCACAAATGAGGCATTAAATATATTAAGGAGTGCTGCGTAAATACTGTTTTTAATCCCTGGCTAAAAAACTTCCTTTTATAAAAATAAAAAGATGCATTTAAATCATAAACTTTTGGAGCAGATTGACGGGTTAAAATTGCTCCTTCCCGTTTTACCAGGTCGTAATACCCATTTTCCTTCTGCTCTACCATGTTAAAGTATGGATTCCGGGCTGCGTTATTAACTGAAAAAAGGTTTAATGCCTCTTCATCAGCCTTAAGCAATTCAAATGCTGTAACAATATCCTCAAGGGTTCTTAATGGTGATGTTACATCCAGGTCAAGCAGATAATCATAGGTTTGCCCTACATTGCTTTCCTGGTATAATAAAAGGTCAAGTATAGTATCTATTTTTCCGGCGCTGTCTGTAGCAAGCTGTTCGGGTCTGACATATTCAGTAAGAATGCCATATTCGCAGGCTACATTTTTTATTTGAGCATCATCAGTTGATATAGCAATATCGGCATTATACAACTTTGCAAACTCCTGTGCTACCCGTATGGTATAGGCTATCAAAGGGACGTCATTAAGTGGCTTTATGTTTTTTCCGGGGATGCCTTTTGATCCTCCCCGGGCACAAATTGTTACTAATATTCTCATCCCGGTTAAAAATTTAGATGTTTAATATCATCCTGGGCTTTTATGTAATCCTGGTGTTTACCAATATCAAGCCAATAACATAATAAAGGATAATGAACCAAAGCATTCTGATTTTTTGCGATCACAAAATTCATCAAATCCGTTGCATCAAAAAATTCATTGTTTTTTAGCGCACTTTTTAATGAAAACTTTAGGAAATATATCCCTCCGTTTGAGTAGTATGTATAGGAGGGTTTTTCAATAAATGATTTTACTTCGTGATGATTAGTTTCGAGCACAGCATACGGAACATTTACAACATAAGGAATACTGGCAACAGCCATTTCAGCACTATGACTTTGGTAATATTCAAAAAAGTCCTCCAGATCTACATTAGTTAAAAGGTCTGAGTTCATTACCAATATATCCTCATGCTTTATATTTTCAATTAATGATAAAGCTCCTATTGTGCCTAAAGGCATATCTTCAATTATATACTTAATGGAAACCCCTTTTGTTGAGCCATCGCCAAAATAATCCATTATTTGTTCTTTCAGATACTTTACACTGATGAATATTTCTGTAATGCCAAAAGAAATTAAACGGTCTATGTTATGTTCAATAATGGGTTTATCGCCAACTATTAACATGGGTTTGGGAATAGTATCTGTAAATGGCTTTAAGCGCTCGCCTTTACCCCCGGCCATTATAAGGGCTGCAGCAGGCAGCATGGTGCGTGTTTTGGAAAGATCTATGATCTGCTTTATGCTACCCTCAGCATTCAGCACGGGTACCAAATCAAATCCTTTCTTCCGGAGTGTTTTGATTATTTCAAGATTACTCTCATTTTCATGAATAAATTTGAACCCCTTATTCATGAAATATTTTATTGGTTGAGATATCTCAAGACCATTCAATAATCCTCTCCTGATATCACCATCTGTTAAAGAACCAACTATTTTATTATCATTATCTATAATAAAAATCGTTCTGCTTATATTACTTGATAGTCTATCCAGCAGCCTGAGCGCTGTTCTTGCATCTTCATCCTGTAAAAGTATATGTTCCAGATAGTTCAACATTATTACACTTGCTTTAAAATTTTAATGATCTGAGCTGCTGCCCCATTATTAAAATATATATTTTGATTGCCTAAGCTCTCTGAATTTTCAACTTGATTTACTGCTTTAAGGATGCTATTGGCATCAATATGTGTATGGATCACGTTATCGCCAGCGCTCCTGCCCTTTTGCCTGTTGCCAAGATTAATTACATATTTACCGAATGATGCGGCCTCAATGATGCCGCTTGAGGTGTTTCCTAAAAGAAACGTACAGTATTTCATTGCAGTAAAGTATCCTTTTGAACCCAGGTTCTCCACTAAAAACATCCTGTCAGAACCTGAAAAACTATCTATCAGCGACTTCCTTATAATGCTTCCCGCCGTATCTGCATTGGGCATTGTTATTAATACCTGGTAACCAGTAAGGCTTTTAATAGTTTTAACCAATTCATCAGCGTAAAGTTGGTTGCTCTCATAATCCACTGTTTCGGGATGAAAGGTTATAAGTATTGTTTTTTGCGATAGATCAACAGACCATCGCTGTTTAAACTCATCAACTGTTAGTAGCTCCAGATCTGACAGATTATCCAGGCTTAAAGCACCAACATAGTAAATATGTTTATCGCTATCTGTAATTTGCTTAACCCTAAGGGCGGCATCAGGCGTTGATACAAAATGGTAGCTTGATGCAAGGGTAATTCCATGCCTGAAAATGTTATCTATTGCTCCAAGTGTTGTTTCACCGCCATGCAAATGTGCGAACGGAACCTGGAAAGGTATACCTGCCATTACTGCTGAAAACATCTCATATCTGTCGCCTAAACAAAAAACAAGATCGAAATCTTTTGCATGTTCTCTCCAAAAGTCCGCAAATTTTATAGTTGTTAACCCCATCGCTGTGGCAATGGCCGATGATGAATCGGTAAGCAGCATGCTTTCAACTTTATACTGCACATTAAAACCCGCAGCTTCTATCTGGTCAATGGTATGGCCATGATATGGCGACAAATGTGTGCCAAAAGCAATGATACTAAGCTCAAAATTGGTATCCGTCTTAAGCCTTGTTAATAAGGGAAGATATATTCCAAAGTCTGCCCTCGAACTTGTTAAAATACCTATCCTCATCCTACAAAATCGTTAAATGACAATTTATGCCCGCAGGGAAGGTCATGAACTATTGTTTTACCTATTAAAGCCCTGAATTGCATTGGTGAAATACCATCGCCGGGCCTTAACATTTCCATATCATCTTCCATTATAACATCGCCTTTGTTTTTATCCGTTTTTAAGTGAATGCTTTTCCGGGCAATTACAATGTTTTTGGCCTCAGAATTACTGGGCTCCTTAACAGCACTTCCCAACGCTTTTTCTATATGGCGAATACTGGCTATCATGGCTTTTAATTCTGCTGGCTCTAATGATGCTGCATGATCAGGACCAGGTAGTGTTTTATCTAAAGTAAAATGCTTCTCTATAACCGTAGCACCTAAAGTAACAGCAGCTATTGGCACTTCAATACCAAGCGTATGGTCAGAATAACCAACTGCTACGTTAAACTTATGTTTAATAGTATCCATTGCCAGTAAATTTACATCACCAAAAGGTGTTGGGTATTCCGTGTTACAATGAAGCACAGTTATTTTAGCAGTCGATTTTTTTTTTAACGCAGCAATTGCCTCCCCTATTTCGTCCATTGTACTCATTCCTGTCGAAATAATAATTTCTCCCGCAATGCTTGCCAGCTTTTCCAGGTAAGGCAAGTTAGTGATTTCGCCTGAAGGAACCTTAAAGAGTTTTAAACCCAGTTTTTTCAAAAAATCCAGACTTTCTAAATCAAACGCTGTTGAAAAGAATTTAATATTTTTTTGTTTACAGTAATCAAGCAGTAAATAATGGTCGGCTTCGGACAATTCTAATTTCTGAAGCATCTCCAGCTGACTTTCTTTTGAATTACCTGTGTTGGTATTCTGATAGTCTGCTTTTTGGGCGCTTTTACTTACCAGCCTTGAAGCTTTAAATGTCTGGAATTTTACATAATCAGCTCCGGCATCCGCAGCGGCATCAATTAGTTCTTTTGCGGTATTAATATCGCCGTTATGATTTACACCCGCCTCCGCAATAATTATAGTCTTGTTCATGCTACCTTTCTTTAGCCGGATTTCCGTATATAGTTAAACCATTTGCTACATCTTTTAACACTACTGATCCTGCACCAATAATAACATCAGCGCCAATTGTTATACCTTGTTTAATTACTGAATTTCCACCTATAAAAGTATTATTACCTATAGTAACATTCCCTGCTAAAACCGCACCGGGGGCTATGTGTACATAATCGCCAACCATACATTCATGATCTATAACGCTTGATGTGTTGCAAATAACGGCATTGCCAATTTTGGCCATTGTGTTAACAACAGCCCCAGCCATAATAATGGTTCCTGAACCTATTTGGACTGATGGTGACACTATAGAGTTATGATGAGCAACTGTGGGACAGGGTATGTTGCTTTGTATCAGCTTTTTAAAAATATCGGCTCTTATCTTATTATTTCCAATACCAATAAAAGCATTGCAGTTCTTAATTTTTTCAATAGCAAATTCGTCAGCTTCGGCTCCTAAATAATTTATATTGAATGGGTTTTTTTCTTTTTGCTCTCTGTCATAATAACCTAGCATCCGGTATTTATTGGCCATCAGTATCTCAATCACGACATACGCATGACCTGAATAACCAAAAATAACAGCATCATTGCTCATAATCTCACACTGCTGGGTATATTTACTAATCTATCAGCAATCCATTCACTGTTTGCCAATTCTCCTTTTTGTGCATTTTCAAACATTGGTAAACGGTGCATTAACTCCCAAACAGGCCTGCTCATTACTCCATTCGCATTCATAAAACCCAAAAAGTCTTCGCGTTCAGCTTTGTTATTTAGCAATATAGTATTTAACCAGTAGTTTGCTTTTGCCCCGGGCAGCTCATTACAAAATTGCACCCCTAAAGTTTCAAATTTGTCATGATATATAGTTGCCAATTCGCGTTTATTTTCAACAAAGGTGGCCAACAGCTCCAATTGTGCACAGGCTAAAGCTGCATTTAAATTTGGCATTCTATAATTATAACCAATAGCATCATGTACAAAGGCCCACTGATGCGGCATTTTTGCCTGTGTAGTTAAATGTTTCGCTTTTTTAGCTAATGCCTCATCATTGGTTATTAATGCCCCACCACCACCGCTCGTTACTGTTTTGTTGCCATTAAAACTAAATGTACCAATTTTACCAAATACACCGGTATGGCGGCCCTTGTAATAGCTGCCTAATGACTCGGCCGCGTCTTCAACCAGTGTGATATTCCATGCATCACATATTCCGGCTATCTCATCTATGCGGCATGGTAAGCCAAATGTGTGCATAGGCACACAGGCTTTTATCCTCCGGCCTGTAATTTTATTATAGGTAAAGCCATCTGCCCTTAGTTCTGCCTTTTGCTGTAAATAAGTTTCTACAGCCTGCGGCGAAAGACCTAAAGAATCTTTATCAACATCTAAAAAAAGCGGATGGGCACCTATATAACTAATGGCATTACATGTTGCAATAAAGGTTAAGCTTTGTGATATTACCTCGTCATCCCTTTCAACATCAGCCAGTAAAAGAGCCATATGCAAAGCGTTTGTGCCATTTACAATTGCTATTGCATATGACGCTCCGGTAATTTCGCACATCATTTCTTCAAACCGGTCAACATACGCGCCTACTGAAGAAACAAAGGTAGAATCAAGCGTATCCATTACATATTTACGCTCGTTGCCTATAAATAACGGCACATGTAAGGGTATAAATTCCTGACCAGGGAATTGTAGTTTTATAAAATCTGCAATATCTTTAAACAAGCCTTGCATACTATATATTGTATATGTCCGCTTTGTATTTGCCAAGGTTTTCAGTATCTCTAAACCATTTAATGGTTTCTGCTAACCCTTCTGATAAGCTATATGATTGTTTCCAGTTGGTATGTTCCTGTATTTTTTGGTTTGATCCATATAGCCTGAAGACTTCAGAGTTTTCTGGCCTCATACGCTGCTCATCAGTTACTATTTTGGCCTTAGGATTAATTTGATTTATCAATTCCTGAGCAAGATCACCTATCGAAATTTCTGACTGCGTAGCAATATTACAATCCTGACCGATTAATGTATCTGATTTTGCAATTTCAACAAATCCTTTAGCGGTATCCTTAACAAATAAAAGATCCCTTGTCGGGATGATGTCACCAAGTTTTATTTCTTCACTACCATTTAACAACTGAGTAATAATCGTTGGAATAACAGCCCTGGCAGATTGACGGGGGCCATAAGTATTGAATGGTCTTACAATAGTTAAAGGCAAATTAAAGCTTTTGTAAAAAGATTCAGCGATACAGTCGGCCCCAATCTTCGATGCCGAGTAAGGCGATTGTGGCTGCCTTGCGTGATTTTCATCAATAGGTATATATTGTGCGGTTCCATAAACTTCAGAAGTTGAAGTAACCAGTACCCTTTCTACTCCCAGATCTTTTGCCGCCTGAACTATATTTAAAGTACCCTTTACATTTGTATCGATATAAGAATCGGGCGAATGATAACTAAATGGGATAGCTATAAGCGCAGCTAAATGAAAAATCACATCTACGCCTTTTACAGCTTCGCGCACACCATTGGGGTCGCGGACATCTCCGGCAAATATTTCAATTTGAGTAAGTATATTTTTGGGCAAAGTATCCAGCCAGCCCCAGCTGTTAAATGAATTATAATAAACAAAAGCCTTTACTTTGCAGCCCTCATTTAGCAACTCTTCAACCAAGTGGCTGCCTATAAAACCGTCAGCTCCGGTTATTAACACTCTTTTATTAATCAAATCACTCATATCTACTTTAAAGAATCCTTTAATAACTTTTTTGAAAGTAAAAATAATGCAGTAATAAACCCAAATATAAAACCACCGAATAAAATCCCTTTAAATTTTCCAAACCGTTGTTTTTCTAATGGTAATATTGGCCTGTCAATAACTTGTACTAAAGGAGTTTCTCTTCTCAATGACACTTTTGAGAGTTCAAGATTTTTAACCAGTTCGGTTAATATAGCGGTATTTGCCTGCACATCTACCTGCCTGCGCATAGATGGCACTCTTATTATTTGTAATGAAGGATTAGGATTAGGATTAACATCAGATGTTGAAGCCACACCAGTAATAGCCGAATTTAACTCGCGCCTAACTGAATCTGTTTGTCGCTGAAGCACACTTACATTCCGGGATGACTTCTTAGTCCTTGTATCTATATAAAAATCAGAAACATTTTTCACCAGCATTTCGGTGAAAAATTTGGAAAACAATTCATTTTCTGAAGTTACTTTAACGGTTATAATGCTTAGCTTCTTATCTACTTTATCTACTGATAGATTACTTTTAGCTATAGTATTATAAAAAATACCTAAAACACTATCTTGTTGCAAAGTAAATTTGGAACGATCAATGTTGGGTAAAAAGTTAATATTCTTTAAATCTGGTTTGTGTTTATAAAATTCTGTAAAAGAAATATAAAATTGTGCCAGCGTTTGTTGTTTGTGGTCTATATTGATAGGTGCCAATAATGTTTTTTCAACCATTGAACGCGACTTCATCAACTCTAATAAATTGTCGCCGGTAAAAGCTCCACCTCCACCACTACTACCCAGATCAATGCCAAACTGGCTTGCAAGGCCTGCTGCGGCACCAAGCCCGCCCCCGCCTGCCTTATCATCATCCAAGGCAAAACTCAGCTCGGCAATATAAAGTGGCTTCTTAATTAAAGAATAAGTGACACCTAATGCAGCGCCTAATATCCCTGCAAATAGGATGGTTTTCCATTTGGATAGCAAATATCTCCACCATTCTAACAATTTCAGAATTACATCTTTTACTGTTACATCGTCCTGAACGGTATTGCTTTTTTCGTTGTTTGCCTGGGCCATCAATACAGTAGTTTAATGTTTATTTATGTAAACTTAATATACCAAGTATAATTGCTCCAATTGACGCAAGCCCTGCAGTAAGTCCGAGAATTTGCTGGGCAGTGTTGCCTTTCGGTTCAGGCTTTTTAGGTACATAGATTTCGCTTCCCGGTTTTACCTTAGGATGGCTGTTGAAGAACAATATTTTAGATGTTCCTTTTACTGTTCCATTAGGATAAACAATATATGCACCCCGCTTTAGCGCTTGTGGCGAGAAGCCTCCTGCATTTAAAACATATGCCCTGAATGATTTTCCACGGTTATAAACAATAGCGCTTGGATAAAGTACTTCGCCATTTACTCTAACAGTTTGTTGTTGTTTGGGTACCCTTAAAACATCTTCGTTCTCTAATATAAGATCTTCACTACCTCCCGGTTTCTGCAATATTTTTTTTAAGTCAATCCCTACATAGTTATTCCGAAGCTGGATACTATCATTCTTTGAAGCTACGCCGTAGTCATTCTGTAACCGCTGTAAGTTTTGAGAACGTTCTCTGTTTAGTTCAGCGGTATCAATCTTAGTTTTATCAACCCCAAGTACAGCAGCGTTATCACGTTTCAAACTGCTTCCCTCTATATCTGCAGATGGTGTTAGCCCTCCGGCCCTGGTTATTATGTCTGATATTTTTTCGTTTTTCTTTTGAATAGTATAATAACCCGGGTAAATTACTTCGCCTTCTACTTTAACCGTTTTTTGAACCTCGAAACCCGGTAAACTATATACTGAAACGATATCATAAGGTCTGAGTGTAAAATTGGTACTCTCGTCTTTTAAACCTTCATTAATATCAACGGTAAATACCTGTGCAATTTTGCTGTTTAACACCTTCGGATCATTGTCAAATACACGGCGGGAAACTTCAATACGCTTAGGGCTGGCCCCTTCTGTAAAACCACCGGCATTAACAATAAGGTCCGCAACCTTTATACTATCTGAAAATATAAAATCCCCCGGCTTTCTTACCTCTCCTTTTATGGTAACCTTGTATGCATCACGCAAGTCAAAAATAGAAGCTACATTTACACTATCTTCACGTTGTAAAGGTATATCAGACGATGGCTTGTTCAATACATCTTTTACGTTAAAGGCTATTTGCTGGGTAGTATTATCCGGATTAAGTCTAACTATGCTTCCACGGCCGGTAAAGGCGTCTTCTTTTAACCCTCCGGCATTTTTTATCAACTGTGATAATGTTAATCCCTTTTGCAGCTCAAATTCACCTGGCCTGAAAACCGCCCCTTGTATTTGTACACGATTTTCATACCTGTCAATAATCTTGTCAACAGTAAATTTATCTCCCCTTAAAGGAGTATAACTTTTATAATCATTTTCAAAAACATCGGTTATCTTACGCTGCTGATCGCTAACCTGGTCAACTTTAATACGTGCTGTATAAGCCTGGTCAGTAAATCCGCCGGCAAAATCTAACAAGTTATTTAATGTTTCACCCGGCAAGGTTTCAAATAGCGCCGGAATTTTCACCTCTCCTTTTAATTCAACGCGGATTTGATAAGTTGGTACACGTATTACGTCCTGATCCTGTAAAGTGATATTATCTTTCTGGCTTCCCTTTACCAAAAAATCATATAGATCCAGGTGCCTTACTATCCGGTTATTCCGTATAACCTCAATTTTTCTGAACGAGCCGACATCATTAGGACCGCCTGCAGAATATAAAGCATTAAACACAGTTGCTAATGAAGGTAATGTATAAGTTCCCGGCCTAACCACCTGCCCCTGTAAAATCACTTTGATGCTTCGTATGTTTCCTAAGCTAACTTTTACATTTGTTCCCCGGCCGATAGCGTAATTATTACCTGCAAGCTTGCTTTTAATTGCAGATGTAGCATCTTCTATTGTTTTGCCTGCAACATGTAACACACCGGCGCCCGGAATATTAATATTACCATCAGGCGAAACATCAAGGCTCCAATCAACAACTGAATTACCATAAACATTAATATTGAGCTGATCCTCAGGGCCAACAATATAATTTATAGGCGTTGCCAATTTCAGGTTAGGTTCGAAAGTATTACTTTTACTGTTTCTGAATAGATCAGCGCCAAATATTTTAGGTTTCAGATTTACAAACATATCCGTTTTACCAGAAGAGGTATCTGTTCCAAGCGTGTCCCTGTAGTTTGTTCTGCGTCTGTTAAATTTGTTGGAACTGGTATCTGTTGAGGATGAAGGGCTTTTGAAACTCTTATTTTTGTTTCTAATGTCTTTAATCCTGCTTTGCAGTTTTTGAACCTGGATACCTGACATTCCCCTGCTTTGAGCCTGTTGCAGTATTTGATCGTCAGTTAGTCCTGCCTTTTGAGCCTGGAGTAGTAATTGTGTTATTTGCTGATCGGTAAGATCATCAATATTTATGCTTGATAAATTTGAAGGAATAGTTTGAGCAGATGCCGGTTTAATAACCAAAAAGCATAAAAAGATAGTGAGTAAAAATAGGCAGATCTTAAAATTGTTCATTATTTTATAAAAATCCCAGTTATAAAGTTTTGTACTTAACTGTGATAGGGTTATTAACTAATTTGATGCAATATTAAGCAAATAAAATTATTTTGTGACATAAATAGAACAGTATTACAAAGCAGGATATTAAAAGGTCAGCCAAATAAGTATGCTTTTAATATACGTTTTGTCAGAATTTGTTTAAACCTTAAACTCAAAAATAACCTGTTTGTTTTACTACTAAAAGTGTTCAATATGCTTGTTTCGTTAAAAAATCCTGGTAGGCCAGCTTGATACCGTCTTCCAGATTAACGGTATGTTTCCAGCCTTTGCTATGAAGTTTACTAACGTCCATTAGTTTCCTTGGAGTGCCGTCAGGTTTAGTTGTATCAAATTGTATTACACCTTTGTAGCCAACAATCCCTTTTATTAACAAGGCCAGGTCTTTAATTGACAGATCTTCGCCGGTACCTATATTAACCAATCCCTCTTCATCATAGTTCTGCATTAAGTAATAACAGGCCTCAGCAAGATCATCAGCAAATAAAAATTCTCTTTTAGGCGATCCGGTTCCCCAAATAGTTACTTCGGACACACCCAGTACCTTTGCCTCATGAAACCGGCGGATCAAAGCAGGCAGCACATGCGAATTTCGCGGATGATAATTATCATTATAACCATACAGGTTAGTAGGCATTACGGATATAAAGTTACAACCATATTGAGCACGATAAGCATCACACATTTTAATGCCCGCAATTTTTGCTATAGCGTAAGGTTCATTAGTAGGCTCCAGTAACCCTGTAAGCAAGTACTCTTCTTTTAGCGGTTGCGGGGCCAGCTTTGGGTAAATGCAGCTTGACCCTAAAAACATCAGTTTTTTTACACCACTAAGGTATGAGTTGTGGATAACATTATTTTGGATTTGAAGATTATCATATAAAAATTCGGCCCTGTATGTGTTATTAGCAATAATTCCGCCAACTTTTGCTGCCGCTAAAAAAACGTAATCAGGTTTTTCCTGATCAAAAAAATCAGCAACCTGTTGCTGGTTCCTTAAGTCGAGTGTATCCGAGGTGCGGGTTATAAATTTACTGAAACCTTCTTTTTCCAGTTTGCGTTGTATTGCTGATCCAACCATACCACGGTGGCCAGCAATATAAATTCTAGATGATTTTTCCATTTTTATTATTAGTTCATTGGGTTCACCGGTTCATTAGTTCAAAAGCATGGTAAGAATGGCACTTTGTATTTACAAACCAGCCATTATTCACCAATGAACTTATATGAACAATTGAACTAATGAACAGATTATGCCTGCCCCATTGTACCGCCAAAATTCATTGGAAAGCCGGATGGGTCCTGCTGAATTTTAATACGGCCATTTGCAGTTTCAAATTTTTCAAGATTATCTTCTAAAGCTGTTAATAATCTTTTGGCATGTTCAGGTGTTAAAATTATCCGCGATTTTACTTTGGCTTTAGGTACACCAGGCATAACACGAATAAAATCAAGCACAAACTCTGAGCTTGAATGAGTTATAATTGCCAGGTTAGAGTAAGTACCTTCTGCAATTTCCTCAGAAAGTTCAATATTTAATTGATTTTCGTTTTGTTCTTCCATGTTGTAAAATTAATAAAGCGCTTATTTAAATATAAGTTTTATTTTAATTAAATACTGTTAAATAGCAAAGCCTTCCTTTAAAGGGAAGGCTTTGCTACTATAAATTTATTTGCTTATGCTTCTACTTCTTCAGCTTTTGAAGCCATTAAGCGATCAAATTCCTCTTGTGAACCTACGCGGATATTTTCGTATTCGCGCAAACCGGTTCCTGACGGGATTAGGTGACCTACTATAACGTTCTCCTTCAAACCAAGCATTAAATCTTTTTTACCTGCAATTGCCGCTTCGTTCAGAACTTTTGTAGTTTCCTGGAACGATGCCGCCGAGATAAACGATTTGGTACCTAATGAAGCCCTGGTTATACCTTGTAGCATAGGGCTTGAAGTTGCTGCAATGGCATCACGTACTTCAACTAATTTCAAATCTTTACGTTTTAAAATTGAGTTTTCGTCGCGCAGCCTTCTTACAGAAACTATCTGGCCAGATTTTAAGCTAGTTGAATCTCCTGGTTCAGTAACAACCTTTTTATCAAAGATGTCATCATTTTCCAGCATGAAATCCCAGCTGTCAACTGCTTCTCTTTCAAGGAAACGTGTATCGCCGGCATCTTCAATAGCTACCTTCTGCATCATCTGGTGAACGATCACTTCAAAGTGCTTATCGTTGATCTTCACACCCTGTAAGCGGTAAACTTCCTGTATACCATTTACCAGGTATTCCTGCACAGCTGCAGGGCCCTTAATTGCAAGTATATCAGCAGGTGATATCGAACCATCAGACAAAGGCATACCAGCCTTCACAAAGTCGTTATCCTGTACAAGGATGTGTTTTGACAATGGAACAAGGTATTTTTTAACCTGGCCGTCTTTTGATTCAATGGTGATCTCGCGGTTACCGCGTTTAACACCACCCAAAGTTACCACACCATCAATTTCAGTTACAACAGCAGGGTTTGATGGATTACGTGCTTCAAACAACTCGGTTACACGTGGTAAACCACCTGTTATATCACGGGTTTTACCTGTTGAACGAGGTATTTTAGCAATAACCTGCCCTGTTTGCAGTTTTTCATTTTCGTCAACTGCAATGTGGGCGCCTACCGGGATGTTATATCCTTTAATAATGTTTCCTTTATTATCAGCAACCTGGATAACCGGGTTTTTAGTTTTATCCCTTGTATCGATAATTACCTTTTCACGGTGACCTGTTTGCTCATCTGATTCTTCGCGGAAAGTTATACCTTCCAAAACAGCTTCAAACTTGGCAACACCTGCAAATTCCGAAATAATTACCGCATTGTATGGATCCCATGAACAGATCCGGTCGCCTTTAGCTATCTTGCTGCCATCCTTCACATACAAGTATGCACCATAAGGAATGTTGTTGGTAACAATAACTTTATTGGTTCCCTCCTCAACTATCCTGAACTCGCCTGAACGGCCTAATACAACCTCTACCAAACCTTCTTCGGTTTTGTATTCAACTGTACGAACGTTTTCAAATTCAATGATACCTTCAAACCTTGCGTTGATCTGTGATTCAGCCGCGATGTTTGATGCGGTACCACCCACGTGGAATGTACGCAGTGTTAACTGTGTACCGGGCTCACCGATTGACTGCGCAGCAATTACACCCACAGCTTCACCTTTTTGCACGCGTTTACCACTTGCAAGGTTACGTCCGTAACATAATGCACACACACCGCGTTTGCTTTCGCAAGTTAATACCGAACGTATTTCGATACCTTCCAACGGAGAGTTTTCAATAGTTTTAGCAATCTCCTCAGTGATATCCTGGCCGGCAGATACTAATAGATTATTAGTAATAGGATCAAGCACATCATGTAAAGAGGTACGGCCTAAAATACGGTCGTATAATGGTTCAACAATATCCTCGTTATCTTTAAGGGCGGTTGTATAGATCCCTCTTAAAGTACCACAATCAACTGTACCAACAATCATATCCTGTGCCACATCATGCAACCTACGGGTTAAGTAACCAGCATCAGCAGTTTTTAACGCTGTATCCGCCAAACCTTTACGTGCACCGTGAGTTGAGATAAAGTACTCCAATACCGACAGACCTTCTTTAAAGTTTGAAAGGATCGGGTTTTCAATGATCTCGCCACCAGAACCTGATTTTTGAGGCTTAGCCATCAAACCACGCATACCTGCAAGCTGACGGATCTGCTCTTTAGAACCACGGGCCCCTGAATCAAGCATCATGTATACTGAATTGAAGCCCTGGTTATCAGATGAAAGAATTTCCATCACATTCGCGGTTAAGCGGTTGTTGATACGGGTCCAAATATCGATGATCTGGTTGTAACGTTCGTTGTTGGTAATAAAGCCCATGTTGTAGTTACCCATCACTTCTTCAACTTGTTTTGAAGCCTGTGCTATAAGTGTAACTTTCTCATCAGGGATATTAATATCCTTCAGATTAAATGATAAACCACCCTGGAATGCCATTCTGAAACCTAATTCCTTAATATCATCAAGGAACTGGGCGGCGCGTGCCATACCGGTAATTTTAACTACCTCGCCAATAATATCACGTAATGATTTTTTGGTAAGCAGCTCATTTATATAACCCACCTCAACCGGAACATGCTGATTAAACAACACACGGCCAACGGTAGTGTCAATAATTTTGCTTACTATTTGTCCGTCACGCTCTTTAATAAGGCCTTTAACCTTTATAAATGCATGCAGGTCAATTTTACGTTCGTTATAAGCAATAATTACTTCTTCAGAAGAGTAAAATGTTAAACCTTCACCTTTTACAACACGTCCTTCATCTGTTTTACGACCCTTGGTTATGTAGTACAAACCAAGCACCATGTCCTGCGATGGAACTGTAATAGGCGTTCCGTTAGCAGGGTTAAGGATGTTGTGCGATGCAAGCATTAAAACCTGGGCTTCCAAAATTGCTGCGTTACCAAGCGGTACGTGCACAGCCATCTGGTCACCGTCAAAATCCGCGTTAAAGGCGGTACAGGTTAACGGGTGTAATTGGATAGCCTTACCTTCAACCAATTTTGGCTGAAAAGCCTGAATCCCTAAACGGTGCAGCGTAGGCGCACGGTTTAATAATACAGGGTGGCCTTTTAATACGTTTTCCAAAATATCCCAAACTAACGGGTCTTTACGGTCAACAATCTTTTTGGCAGATTTTACTGTCTTAACCACACCACGCTCAATCATTTTGCGGATGATAAACGGTTTAAACAGCTCGGCAGCCATATCTTTTGGTAAACCGCACTCGTGTAATTTAAGGTTTGGACCTACAACAATTACCGAACGGGCAGAATAATCCACACGTTTACCCAATAAGTTTTGACGGAAACGCCCTTGTTTACCTTTCAGAATGTCTGAAAGTGATTTCAATGCACGGTTACCTTCGGTTTTAACGGCGTTTACTTTACGTGAGTTGTCAAATAACGAATCCACAGCTTCCTGTAACATACGTTTTTCGTTACGTAAAATAACTTCCGGTGCTTTGATCTCGATCAAACGTTTTAAACGGTTGTTACGGATAATTACACGACGGTAAAGGTCATTCAAATCTGAAGTCGCGAAACGACCACCTTCCAAAGGCACTAACGGACGCAACTCAGGCGGGATAACCGGAACGATCTTAACGATCATCCACTCAGGGTTATTTTCAATCCTGGTTTTAGCATCACGGAAAGCCTCAACAACCTGTAAACGTTTTAAAGCTTCGTTTTTACGTTGTTGTGAAGTTTCGTTTGCAGCCTGGTGACGTAAGCTGAATGATAACTCATCCAGGTCAAGGCGTTTTAACAGCTCTTCAAGAGCTTCGGCGCCCATTTTGGCTACAAACTTCTGTGGATCCTTATCATCCAGGTATTGGTTTTCTTTTGGCAGGGTATCTAAAACATCCAGGTATTCCTCTTCAGTCAGGAAATCCATTTTGTTGATACCATCAGCTTCTTTAATACCGGCCTGGATAACTACATAACGCTCGTAGTATATGATCAGGTCAAGCCTTTTTGTTGGCAAGCCTAATAAATAACCAATTTTATTTGGTAATGAACGGAAGTACCAGATATGTGCAACAGGAACTACAAGGTTAATGTGGCCCATACGCTCACGACGTACTTTCTTTTCGGTTACTTCAACACCGCAACGGTCGCAAACAATACCTTTATAACGGATACGTTTGTATTTACCGCAATGGCACTCATAATCTTTAACCGGACCAAAAATACGTTCGCAGAATAAACCATCGCGCTCAGGTTTATAGGTCCTGTAGTTGATGGTTTCTGGTTTTAAAACTTCACCGCTTGAACGTTCCAGGATAGACTCAGGCGAGGCCAGACTGATCGTAATTGTGGTGAAATTACTTTTGATTTTATTATCCTTTTTGTAAGACATAGTCTCCTTGTTTTTTAATGATTGAATTAGTGAGTTAGTGAATTAGTGAGTTAACATGTTTCGTTAAATCACTCCTTTACTATGTTTGAATTAGTGAGCTGGTAAATTATAATTGAAACTGGTCAATCAATAATTCACTAACTCACTAAATCACTAATTATTCTAACGTGATATCTAAACCTAAACCTCTTAATTCGTGAACCAATACGTTGAATGATTCAGGAACTGATGGTGTTGGCAGGTTTTCACCTTTAACAATAGCCTCGTAAGTTTTGGCACGGCCGATAACATCATCCGATTTAACGGTTAATATTTCCTGCAGTATGTTTGATGCACCGAATGCTTCGAGTGCCCAAACCTCCATCTCACCAAAACGCTGACCACCAAACTGGGCTTTACCACCCAATGGTTGTTGTGTAATTAATGAGTATGGCCCAATTGAACGTGCGTGCATCTTATCATCAACCATGTGACCAAGTTTCAGCATATATATAATACCTACTGTAGTTTGTTGGTCAAAACGATCGCCTGTTAAGCCATTGTATAAATAGGTACGGCCTGATTCTGGTAAGTTTGCTTTTTTAACCCACTCTTCCACTTCTTCATGGCTTGCACCATCAAAAATCGGGGTTGCGAATTTAATACCAAGCTCTTTACCTGCCCAACCTAATACGGTTTCATAGATCTGCCCTAAGTTCATACGTGAAGGTACACCCAGCGGGTTCAACACAATATCAACCGGTGTTCCGTCTTCAAGGAATGGCATATCCTCATCACGTACAATACGTGCAACAATACCCTTATTACCGTGACGACCGGCCATTTTATCACCCACTTTAAGCTTACGCTTTTTAGCGATGTAAACTTTAGCCATTTGAACTATACCTGATGGCAGCTCATCACCCACACTGATAGCGAATTTATCACGACGGTAAGCACCTAACTCCTCATTAACTTTGATGTTATAGTTGTGAAGTAAGATCTTGATCTGATCGTTTTTATCATCATCAGTTGTCCATTTAGTTGGGTTAATATTTTCGTAACTAAGCTCAACTAATATTTTCTGAGTGAATTTTACACCTTTTGGTACATGCAGCTCTTTGTAAACGTTGTAAACACCTTGTGATGTTTTACCGTTCACGATCTCAAATAACTTCTCGATCAAAGTGTTTTTCAGATCTTTTACTGCTTTATCATGTTTGTTATCCAGTTTTTCTAACTGTGCTTTTTCTTCAGCTTTTGAAGTTTTCTTGGCACGGCTAAATAATTTGGTATCAATAACCACACCTGCAATTGATGGTGGAGTTTTCAGGGAAGCATCTTTAACATCACCTGCTTTATCACCAAATATGGCACGTAACAGTTTTTCTTCCGGTGAAGGATCAGACTCCCCTTTTGGAGTGATCTTACCTATCAGGATATCGCCTTCTTTAACCTCGGCACCTACACGGATAATACCGTCTTCGTCAAGGTCTTTAGTAGCTTCTTCTGATACGTTAGGGATATCTGGTGTCAATTCTTCTTCACCACGTTTGGTATCACGTACTTCCAGCTCAAACTCTTCAACGTGAAGGGAAGTGAAAATATCCTGTGACACAACACGCTCAGATATAACGATCGCATCCTCAAAGTTGTAACCTTGCCAAGGCATGAATGCCACTTTAAGGTTACGGCCCAAAGCAAGTTCACCTGCTTGTGTGGCATAACCTTCGCAAAGCACTTCGCCTTTTGATACCCTTTGGCCTTTTTTAACAATAGGCTTCAGGTTCATGGTTGTACTCTGGTTGGTTTTCTTGAACTTGGTTAAACGATAGCTTCTTGAATCGCCATCAAAAGAGATTAAACGGTCAAGATCATTACGGTCATATTTAATACGGATCTCGTTTGCATCAACATATTCAACCACACCATCGCCTTCGGCATTGATCAGTGTACGTGAATCTTTTGCAACACGACCTTCCAGTCCGGTTCCAACAATTGGCGCTTCAGGGCGTAACAAAGGTACAGCCTGGCGTTGCATGTTTGATCCCATCAATGCACGGTTAGCATCATCATGTTCCAGGAACGGAATTAATGAAGCCGCGATCGAAGTGATCTGGTTTGGAGCAATATCCATTAAATCCAGTTTCTCCGGATCAATGATCGGGAAGTCACCTTCAAAACGTGCTTTTACTTTTGGTAACGCAAATACACCATTATCATCATAATGCGCGTTTGCCTGACCAATTGTTTTACCATCCTCATCCTCAGCAGATAAGTAGATAACTGCTTCCTGAACCTGTACTTTACCTTCAACCACACGTTTGTATGGTGTTTCGATAAAGCCTAAGTTGTTGATCTTGGCGTGTACGCAAAGTGATGATATCAAACCAATGTTTGGTCCCTCAGGAGTTTCAATGGTACACAACCTACCGTAGTGGGTGTAGTGTACGTCACGAACCTCGAAACCTGCACGCTCACGTGACAGACCACCGGGCCCAAGGGCTGACAGACGACGCTTGTGCGTGATCTCTGCCAGTGGATTGGTTTGGTCCATGAACTGTGATAACTGGTTTGTTCCGAAGAACGAGTTGATCACAGATGAAAGTGTACGTGCGTTAATCAGATCGGTTGGGGTAAACACCTCGTTGTCACGGATGTTCATACGCTCACGTATAGTACGTGCCATACGGGCCAAACCAACACCAAACTGAGCATATAACTGCTCGCCCACTGTACGAACACGACGGTTTGACAAGTGGTCAATATCATCCACCTCAGCTTTAGAGTTGATCAGTTTGATCAGGTACTTAACGATGGCAATGATATCCTGTTTGGTTAATACCTTTGTTTCTTCAGAGGTACTCAATTTCAACTTACGGTTGATGCGGTAACGGCCCACATCGCCCAGGTCATATCTTTTATCAGAGAAGAATAAACGATCAATGATACCACGGGCTGTTTCTTCATCAGGTGGTTCAGCGTTACGTAACTGACGGTAGATGTGCTCAACCGCCTCTTTCTCTGAGTTGGAAGTATCTTTTTGTAAGGTATTATATATAATAGTATAATCACCGCTGGTTGAAGCATCTTCCTTATTCAGGATGATGGTTTTAACGCCAGCATCAATGATCATATCAATATGGTCATCTTCCAGTACGGTTTCACGCTCAAGAATGATCTCATTACGGTCGATAGAAACAACTTCACCTGTATCTTCATCCACAAAATCTTCAACCCATTTTTTGAGCACCCTTGCAGCAAGCTTACGGCCAATGAATTTCTTCAAGCCAGATTTGCTCACCTTTACTTCGTCGGCCAGTTCAAACAACTCTAATATATCTTTATCAGAGTCATAACCAATGGCACGAAGCAATGTAGTAACCGGGAATTTCTTTTTACGGTCTATGTATGCATACATCACGTTGTTAACGTCAGTAGCAAACTCAATCCATGAACCTTTAAAAGGTATAACACGGGCAGAGTATAATTTTGTACCGTTAGTGTGGCGGCTTTGACCAAAGAACACACCTGGTGAACGGTGCAATTGTGATACAATTACACGCTCGGCACCGTTAATAACAAAAGTACCTTTAGGGGTCATGTATGGGATAGTTCCCAGGTACACGTCCTGTACAATTGTTTCAAAATCTTCGTGTTCCTCATCATTACATGACAGGCGAAGCTTGGCTTTTAAAGGTACACTATAAGTTAATCCGCGCTCAATACACTCCTGTATATCATAACGTGGCGGATCAATAAAGTAGTCAAGAAACTCTAAAACAAAGATGTTTCTTGAATCTGATATCGGAAAATTTTCGGCAAACACTTTAAACAAACCTTCTTTATAGCGGTTGTCTGAGGTGGTTTCCAATTGAAAAAATTCCTGGAAAGATTGCAACTGCACATCCAGAAAATCAGGGTAATCAAGTACCTTTCTACTGGTTGCAAAGTTTACTCTTTGATTATTTTTGTTTGCCAAGGTATTATAATTTTAGTTTATTAATAAACCTGTGTTTAGAAGTGAGATAGGAGACGAGAGATGTGAGATGAAATTTTTGCGAAGCAAAAGAAATCTAATATCTCAAATCTAATATCTCAAACCTATTGTATATAAACAGCAATAGACCCCGACCAAATTGGTCGGAGTCTCATGCTATATGTTATTGGGTTAAATTATTTAACCTCAACTACTGCTCCGGCTTCTTCTAATTGAGTTTTCAATGATTGAGCCTCTTCTTTAGATACACCAGTTTTTACTTCTTTAGGTGCGCCATCAACTAAATCTTTAGCTTCTTTCAAACCAAGACCAGTTAAGTCTTTCACTAATTTAACAACTGCTAATTTTGAGCCACCTGCTTCTTTCAGGATAACGTCAAATGCAGTTTGTTCTGCAGCAGCAGCAGGGGCATCATCGCCACCAGCAGGAGCAGCAGCAACAGCTACAGCTGCAGCAGCAGGCTCAATACCATACTCATCTTTTAAGATCTGAGCTAATTCGTTTACTTCTTTTACTGTTAAGTTTACCAACTGTTCAGCAAACGCTTTTAAATCCGCCATTTTATTTAAATTTTACTTTTAATGCTTTTTGTTTGTTAATATCGAACTTTAATAAGGTGTTCGTTAACCTCTTTCCTGTAATGTTTTTACAACACCTGCCAGTATATTTCCGCCTGATTGTAATGCAGAAATAACGTTTTTTGCAGGTGATTGCAGTAATCCGATTATCTCGCCGATCAATTGTTCCTTTGATTTCAATTTGATCAAAGTATCGATCTGGTTATCACCGATAAATATCGCTGAATCAATATAAGCTGCTTTTAAAACTGGTTTGTCACCTTGTTTCCTTAATTGTTTGATCAGTTTTGCCGGAGCAGTTGCTGATTTTGAGAAAAGGATTGATGATGAACCTTTTAATACATCAAATATTGGAGTATAATCGCCGCCTGCAGCCTCCATAGCTTTTTTAATCAAGCTATTTTTTGCTACCTTCATCGTAATGTCGCTTTCGAAACATTTACGACGGATGTCATTGATCTTTGCAACCGTCAGATCAGAAGTATCAGTAATATAAAAGTTACCGTATTCATTCATCTGCTCAGTAAGGGCAAGAACAAGATCGTGTTTTTCTTCTTTATTCATGATTAAATCCCCGCTACTGTTTTAGTTTCAATTGCAATTCCTGGTGACATAGTAGAAGAGATGTGAATACTCTTGAAATATGTTCCTTTTGCTGCAGATGGTTTTAATTTTGAGATAGTTTGCAATACTTCTAATGCGTTCTCATAAATTTTATCTGCAGAGAAAGATGCTTTTCCTATTGAGGTATGGATGATACCTGTTTTATCAACTTTGAAGTCAATTTTACCACCTTTTACCTCAGTTACAGCTTTTCCAACTTCTGGAGTTACTGTTCCTGATTTAGGGTTTGGCATAAGGTTACGTGGGCCTAATATACGACCTAAACGACCTACCTTAGCCATAACACTTGGCATAGTGATGATAATATCAACATCAGTCCATCCGCCTTCAATCTTGGCAATATAATCATCCAAACCTACGTAATCTGCACCTGCGTCTTTTGCTTCTTGTTCCTTATCAGGAGTACAAAGCACCAGTACACGTACAGTTTTACCGGTTCCATGAGGTAATGTTGCAATACCACGCACCATTTGATTGGCTTTACGCGGGTCAACACCTAAACGAACGTCTATATCAACTGATGAATCAAATTTAGTTAAGGTTAATTCCTTTACCAAAGCTGATGCAGCTTCTAATGAATACGATTTGTTTGCCTCAATTTTGGAGAGTGCCACTTTCTGATTTTTTGTTAATCTAGCCACTGTCTTAAACTGATTTTAATATAAATTAATTAATTCCAGGGAGCCGTACCTGATACGGTGATTCCCATACTACGGGCAGTACCTGCCACCATTTTCATGGCTGATTCAACTGTGAATGCGTTAAGATCCACCATTTTATCTTTAGCAATAGTTTCAACCTGTGTCCAATTTACATTGGCTACTTTTTTACGGTTGGGCTCTGCTGAACCACTTTTTAATCCTGTTGCTTCCAATAACTGGATTGCAACCGGAGGGGTTTTAATGATAAAATCGAAAGATTTATCAACGTAAACAGTAATCAAAACAGGCAACACTTTACCAGGTTTATCCTGGGTACGTGCATTAAACTGCTTGCAAAACTCCATGATGTTCACCCCTTTTGCACCTAACGCAGGTCCAATTGGTGGTGACGGGTTTGCAGCGCCGCCTTTTACCTGCAGCTTTACCATCGCACCGATTTCTTTTGCCATTTTAATTTACTTTAATTATAACTCAATGTTAGTAAGTGGAAGCTAAGTAACATTTAAGGTTTTTAGATTTGAGATGTTAGATTTGAGATTTGAGACTCCTATCCTATTTACAAACCTGTATGTTTTTATATTATTATTTAGTTTGATCAATTTGACTTTTCGATGTCTCACATCTAAAATCTCCTATCTCAAATCTATTCTTTCTCTACCTGCATGTAATTCAATTCAAGCGGCGTACGGCGCCCAAATATCTTTACCATTACCTTTAGTTTCTTTTTCTCTTCGTTAACCTCTTCAATTACACCGCTAAAGCCGTTGAATGGACCGTCCATTACTTTTACGCTTTCGCCTATGTAATAAGGCACATTCATTGTTTCGCCCTGGGCGCTCATTTCATCAACCTTACCTAAAATACGGTTAACTTCGGCCTGGCGTAATGGAATAGCATTGCCGGCTTTATCGCCTAAAAATCCTATTACACTATTTATATTCTTTATAATGTGCTCGGTTTCGCCATCAAGTACAGCTTCCATCAATACATATCCCGGAAAATAGTTACGCTCTTTAGCTATCTTTTTTCCGTCGCGCATTTGATAGTACTTTTCAGTAGGTATTAATACTTGAGGTACCAAATGCGTAATGCCCAAACGACTAATTTCGGCATCTATATATTGTTTTACCTTTTTCTCTTTACCACTGATGGCCCTCACTACATACCATTTCAATTGATCACTCATCGCTATCTCCTAAGTATTATGTTAGTGAATTATAAAATGTA
Organism: Mucilaginibacter sp.; assembly: GCF_028288225.1. Lineage (GTDB taxonomy): Bacteria > Bacteroidota > Bacteroidia > Sphingobacteriales > Sphingobacteriaceae > Mucilaginibacter. Next base: position 49,298 of record NZ_JAQBOC010000049.1, on the reverse strand, counting down.
GTAATCAAACGCTGTATGATCTGGTCCATACCTAAAATAACCATAGCTATAATAATTGCAGCAACCAACACCAATACGGCACTGCTTTGCAATTCGCGCCAGGTAGGCCAAGTTACCTTTTGAGTTAACTCGATGTATGATTCTTTAATATATTCAGCTACGCCTGCCATTTTTTATTGTTTACTTATGCACGGGAACAAGGATTCGAACCCTGATCAAAGGTTTTGGAGACCTCTATTCTACCGTTGAACTATTCCCGTGTATATTTAATAATAAGAAAACATAAGTTTGCTTTTTACAGTCAAACTTATGTTTCCAATTAACCTTTTTGAAATTCTTATTTCAAAATTTCAGTTACCTGACCAGCACCTACTGTTCTGCCACCTTCACGGATAGCGAAACGTAAGCCTTTTTCCATAGCGATAGCGTTGATCAATTTTACAGTGATGGTAACGTTATCACCTGGCATAACCATTTCTACACCTTCGGCTAATGAAATTTCACCAGTTACGTCAGTTGTACGGAAATAGAATTGCGGGCGGTATTTATTGAAGAATGGAGTATGACGGCCACCTTCTGCTTTTGATAATACGTAAACTTCAGCTTTGAAGTCAGTGTGTGGAGTTACTGAACCTGGTTTGCAAATAACCATACCACGACGGATATCAGTTTTTTCAATACCACGTAACAATAAACCTACGTTGTCACCAGCTTCACCTCTGTCCAAAATCTTACGGAACATCTCAACACCTGTTACAGTTGATTTTAGGTTTTCAGCACCCATACCTAGGATGTCAACCGCTTCACCTGAGTTGATTACACCACGCTCAATACGACCGGTAGCAACAGTACCACGACCAGTAATTGAGAATACGTCTTCAACCGGCATTAAGAAAGGAAGCTCAGTTAAACGTGGAGGAATAGGGATCTGTGTATCTACAGCGTCCATAAGCTCCATAATTTTTTCAACCCATTTAGGATCGCCGTTAAGACCACCTAAAGCTGAACCTTGAATTACAGCGATATCGTCTCCGGGATATTCGTAGAATGATAATAATTCACGAATTTCCATTTCAACTAATTCTAATAATTCCGGATCATCAACCATGTCAACTTTGTTCATAAACACAACTAATGAAGGCACACCTACCTGGCGGGCTAACAAAATGTGTTCACGAGTTTGAGGCATCGGACCGTCAGTAGCAGCAACAACGATGATAGCACCGTCCATTTGAGCAGCACCTGTAACCATGTTTTTCACATAATCCGCGTGACCTGGACAGTCAACGTGAGCATAGTGACGGTTAGCAGTTGAATATTCAACGTGGGCTGTATTGATAGTGATACCACGCTCTTTTTCTTCAGGAGCTGAATCGATTGAATCGAATGAACGAGCTTCTGAGAAACCTTTATCAGATAAAACTTTTGTAATAGCTGCGGTAAGGGTTGTTTTACCGTGGTCAACGTGACCGATTGTACCGATGTTTAAGTGCGGTTTACTGCGGTCAAACTTTTCTTTTGCCATGATTTATAATTATTATTTGTAGGTTAATTTATACTTAAAAATGTTATTCTTTTACTCTCTATATTCTTTATTGAGCCAACAATGGGATTTGAACCCATGACCTCTTCCTTACCAAGGAAGTGCTCTACCCCTGAGCTACGTCGGCTTATTGTTCTTAGTTTGCAGTTGTTAGTTCTCTGTTTGCAGTCACTTGTTATCATTTACAGTTACCTGCCTAAATCAAACTGCTTACTGCTAACTGCCTACTGTAACCGAGCGGAAGACGAGGTTCGAACTCGCGACCTATAGCTTGGAAGGCTATCGCTCTACCAACTGAGCTACTTCCGCTTTTTTTAAATTCCAAAAACTAAACTCTAAACTCTAAAGTATTTTAGAATTTAGAATTTAGCTATTCTGGAATTTTCCAGTGGGGGGAGAAGGATTCGAACCTTCGTAGCCGAAGCAACGGATTTACAGTCCGTCCCATTTGACCGCTCTGGTATCCCCCCAGTTGTTTATTCCGGATTCGCAATGTCCAAAGTTGAAGCTAAACATTACTCTTCCGAAAAAAACAGAGCCTCCTATCGGGATCGAACCAATGACCTACTGATTACAAGTCAGTCGCTCTACCAGCTGAGCTAAGGAGGCTTATATTTACTTTGCTTTTCGTTTTTTATAAAACCTTAATTGGTTTCAAAAATCAGAGCGGCAAAACTAATAAGCTTTTTTATATTTTAAAGAACATTCCCAACTTTTTTTTCAGTGCTTAGCACCTCTCTGAAAGGGATTGCAAATCTACAAAAATTTAAACCTGTACAAAATTTTTTATCAAAAAAAATCGACAGGCTGTAAACCCGTCGATTTTTACTTAAAAAAGGGCCTTTTCAGGCTTATAAATCATCATCCGCCGTCATCAGTATGGCCTTTTTGGCCGCGGCATCAGCAATGGTTTTCTTCTGTTTGTGCTTTTCAATCTGCTTACGAAGGCTTTCGATCACCAAATCTGTTGCTTCTTCAAAACTTTTGCACTGCTCTTTTGCAAAGATCCGGTTTCCGGGTAACAATATTTTTATTTCCGTTATTTTATTTGCCTCATCTTCCACATTCTCAAGCTTTAAGTAAACTTCGCCACTTATTATCTGGTCATAAAAAGTATCAAGCTTATCAGCTTTTTTCTGAATAAAATCTAATAATTTCCTGTCTGCGGTAAAATGAATTGATTGCACTGTAAGTTTCATGTTTCCTCCTTGAATTACGCCTTTGGATGGGCTTGTTTGTAAATAGACTTTAATCTTTCAACTGAATTGTGTGTATAAATCTGAGTCGCGCTTAGGTTAGCATGACCCAAAAGTTCTTTGATTGAATTTAAATCGGCTCCGTTATTAAGCAAGCTTGTTGCAAACGTGTGCCTAAGTACGTGAGGACTCCTTTTACTTTGGGTTGATATATTGGAGAGGTATTTCTGCACTATTAAATATATTAGTTTGGGGTAAGCATCTGCTCCTTTAGTTGTAACGATTAATGTTACCGAATTGTTATTAAAATTTTGATTTTTCTTTAACTCCAGGTATTTGCCCAGCAGTATACGCAGCTCTGTATTGATAGGTATGATGCGCTCCTTGTTACGCTTGCCCAAAACCTTTAAGGTGCCTTCATAATCATTAATATCCTGATCCTTAAGCCCCAGCAGTTCGGCCAGACGCATACCGGTCCCAAACAGCATTTCAATGATCAGCTTATCGCGCTGGCCGGTAAAATCATCTGTAAATATTTCGTTATCATCAAGCATCTGGGTTAGCTTGGCATCCTCAACTATAACGGGCAGATTTTTGGGTATTTTTTGCGAGCGTATTTTAGACGATGGATTCTCGGTGAGCACTCCTTCCTGCAACAAAAATTTAAAATATTTTCGCAGGGTGGCCATTTTACGGTTTACAGAACGGGCCGTAAGCTTTTGACCTATAAGTTCAACCATCCAGTTACGGATGTCATGATAGCTTATTTGATTGGGATGGGTAATAGTTGGTTCGGGAACAATGCCGGCCTTATCCGGGTTGTTCAAAAAGCGTATGAACTGCTCCAGGTCTGATTCATAAGCAGATACCGTGTGGGGTGAGTACCGCTTTTCGAACTTAATGTATTGGATAAAACGCTCTAAAAACATAAAAACTATTTGAACATCCAGACAATGAATGTACAAATAGTTTTAATATAGTGTTAAGAAATCTGAAAAAATTCTTTTACAAGAATTAAACAGTTTCTAAGTTCATATTTTGCTTGTAAATAGCATGTTTAACAACATGACGACGAGTTACAGATTTTTTTTCGAATGCCTGACGACTGCGAAGCTCTCTTAATACACCTGTTTTCTCAAATTTCTTTTTGAAGCGTTTCAATGCTTTATCTAATGATTCGCCTTCTTTTACGTTAATGATGATCATAATTCCTAAATACCTCCTTTCAAGGAGGGCCAAAGATATGTACAAATATTTGAAAATCAAATAGTATTTGGCTTTTTTTATTGATCAAGCTTTAAATCTACTTGTTTATTTCTCTTAAACTAATAAAGGCCACCGCTGGTGGCCTTTATTAGTTATTCTAACGGGTTTATATTATTTATCCCAGTACATCCTGGTATTCATAACATCAGCACCCTGACGGGCTATTACAGCGTTGTAATTGGCTGCATTTTGATTAGCCTCTGTTTGAGGATACTGTTGCCTGCGCGGAATGTTCTGGCCCGGGCTTAATGATCCTGGTACAGGGTCAAGCAGCTTGGGCAAACCTGTTCTGCGGTATTCCGCCCATGACTCCCAGCCATCACCTAAAAATCCTGCTATCCATTTTTGTAACAGTATTTGATTTAAGGCAGTGCTTGCAGAGAATTTTACCGAAGCTTGTGCCAAATAAGTTGCAGCATCTGTACTGGTTAATCCATTTTGAGTTAATGATGCAGTTACACCCTGATTGTAATAATCAGCAGCAGCGCCATCACCACCAGATATCCAGCCTAAATGAGCTGCTTCGGCCTGGGTAAACAATGTTTGTGCATAAGATGTCCATACTGTTGGTGAACTCTGTGCAGAAACCCCAATCCCAATTAATGAAATATTACCTGGTTTGGTCCGGGTACCTTTAACATAAGCACCCAGGGCATCGCCAAATGTACCATAAGGCAGACCTACATATGTACTTGATGCGGTTGGAGCAGCGTAAACCGCCAATCTTGGATCGCTAAGACCGCTAAGTGTATTTACCAATAAGCTGCTTACCGCATAATCATAACGACCATTACGATAGTTAGTATAATACGGATTCTCGTTAGTTGAAGCGGCCAGGTAAGCGTAAGATGCATTATCATCATTTGAACTCATTAAGCCACCTGCTACAGCTTTTGCATATTCTGTTTTTCCGGTAGTTGGATCAACTTTTGAAAGCCTTAAAGCCATAACGGCATGTAAAGAATTTGCCCAGTGTTTCCATTTGGTGTTATCACCGTTAAATAAAATATCGCCGGTTAGTGCAGCGCCGCTGTCAAATTGATTTTGTGCTTCATCCAGTTCTTTCATCAAAGCAGCGTATATATCCTTTTGTGCATCAAAAACTGGGGTAACATTAGCTATACTACCTAAAGCCTGCGTATACGGGATATCTCCCCACCTGTCAGTAATGGTCAGGTAAATAAAAGCGGTAAGGATACGTGCAGAAGCAATCTGATTGTTATTTGAACCAAATTTAGTAACTGTTGTCAAACTTTTCTTTGCCGCATCTGTATTAGTAGCAATAATAGTTTTTAAATCCTGTAACGGGCCGGTATAATACGTTGCATAATCATATTGCTTTAATGCAAACAATGATTCGTTAGTATAAAACGTTTCTGCCATATACTGCGAGTATAACTCACCACAATAGGAGTTGATATTGGTTGTTAAACCAGCACCGTTTATGCCACCTAAAAACTGTATGGAGCTGCTTAACATATAACCCGTCTGAACATTTGGCGATTGGTTGGGACTAACGTTTACATCGCCCCCAACTTTACATGAAGCCAGGATAATTACACCAGCCCCAATAATATATTTACTTATATTGAATAGTTTTTTCATGATTTTTTTGATCTTATCTTATTAGAAAGTTAATTTAAGGTTAAAACCTAAGTTTCTTGTGTTTGGCAACTGCCCACCTTCATAAAAGGATGTTTGCAGTTGAGAAGGGTCAACACCTTTAACTTTGGAATAGATCATCCATGGGTTTTGAGAGGTTATGCCAAAATAAGCAGATTGGAACGGAAGTTTGCCAAGCATCTTTTTGGGGAATGAATAACCAATGCTAACTTCTCTTAATTTCACATAAGAAGCATCAAAGGTGTATTTTTCCCATATCTGGCTATATACTTGCTCATATAACGAACGTGTTTCTACATAAGTGGTGTTTGGCGTTCCATCTGCATGAACACCTGCTACCAGGGTACCGCCACCGTCAGCTACAGCATTACGTACCGGGTTACCTTTGGCATTATTACCAACGGTTTCAGCTCCAAGACCTGAACCATTCAGGTTCTGCTGGGTAACAGATACAAATTTGCCGCCTTTTTGAAAATCAAGAGAGAAGGCCAATGTAAATCCTTTATAATTAAATGAGTTTGAAAAACCACCGGTATAACTTGGCAGCATGCTACCTAAATTAACCGTACTACTCCAGGTTGGCATACCACTGGCATCAACTACGATGTTACCATTCTTATCACGTATAAAGCCTGAGCCAATAATTTGGCCGTATGAGCCCCCAACTACACCATTAACACCAAACCTTGGAGAACCAGTAAACCCGAAACTACTTATACCGGCAGCCTGATTACCTCCAGATATACCATAACCACCAAGACCATCAGGAGCAACTGGTAAAGTAAGTGTGCCAGGATATAGTGATAAAATTTTGTTACGGTTAAACGCAATGTTAAAATCAACATTCCAGGTAAAATCCTTTGATTTAACAGGTGTGCCACCAAGAGAGATCTCAATACCGTTATTTCTGATAGAACCTGCATTCACTACAGCGGTTGAATAACCGGATGTTCCATTAATAGGTAATGGCAATATCTGGTCTTTTTGTGTACGTGTATAGTAGTTAAAATCAAACTTGATCCTGTCTTGAATAAAATGCAATTCTGTACCTACTTCATAAGAGGTAGAAAGAGACGGTTTTAGAGTTGCATTTGGCAGGGTGTTTGGCACTGTTTGTATAGGCGACAAACCGTAAGGAGTTGTACTTAAAGTGTAAGTCTGATAAATTTGATATGGCGTTGCATCTGAACCTAACTTGGCTGCTGACAATCTTAATTTACCAAAAGTAAATATATCATTCTTCGGCATTAACTCCGTAAATACAAATGAACCAGAAAGACCACCGTACCAGTATGAATTATTATCTGTAGGCAATGTTGAAGAGTTATCATTACGTACGTTAAAATCAAGATATAGGAAATTCTTATATCCAAATGAGGTATACGCGTAATAACTGTTTACACGTTGTAAGCTATTATAGCTTAATGATGTTGGCGCGTTTGATGAATTACCTAAGGTGTAAAGATCAGGTATTGCCAAACCACCATTGGTGTTGCCACCGGTATATAATAAGCGATCCTGACGGGTTTCTGCATATGCACCAGCTTTTACTGACAGATCACCAAAAACGTGATTGTAAGCAACGTTTGCTACATAGTTGTTTTCTTTGTAAGTATATTGGCTTTGAGAATAGCTATCCAGGTTAAGTGTTCCTGAACCTACCCGTGCATTATCATCACGGTTTAAAAGGTCCTCTCTTGCTATCAATGATACCGCTAAGTCTTTTGTAAATTGATAACTAGCGGTAATATTACCGTATATACGGTTGCTGTTTGATTTAGAGGTATTTTGATAAACCTCTGTATAAGGGTTATCCCAATAGTGAGGAGTTAAATCATCAGGGCTGGTAATGTTCCATGAAGTAAAAGTACCATCAGCACGCTGGTAGTTTTTAAGTTTGCTCATGTCAATATCCCGGTGAAACCACTGGCTGAATGAACCGGTAGTTTGGGTTGCGTAACCTTCCTGAGGTATATTGTTTGAATTGATTTGCGAGAAGTTAACATTTGCGCTTACCGTTAATTTCTTAGTAAGCTTTAACTCACCATTCAAACCTACGTTATTACGTTTTTGATCGCTATTGGGTGTAATACCTGTACGATCAATATTAGTGTACGATACGCGGAAGTTATAATTATCAGCCGCTTTTGAAAACGCAGCATTGGTATTATAAGTAACACCGGTTCTGTAAAAATCACGAACGTTGTTTGGCTGAGGTACAAATGGCACTAGCTTACCATAACCTGCGTTTGTTGGATCCCAGAAATACCACGGCGCATATAAAGTACCGTCCATTTTAGGTCCCCAGCTTTCATCAACACCGTAATCATAATACTTTACTCCGTTAAAGCCAGCGTTTGTGGTAGGAGATGATGCCGGATCATAAGTATAAGTGTTCCACTTTATACTGGTACCACCACCATATTCGTTTTGATAATTAGGCAGCTGATAAACTTTTTCAAAAGTGGTTGATTGGTTAAATGACACACCTACACCTTTATCAACACCTTTTTTAAGTTGAATAACAACCGCTCCTTCAGATGCCCGTTGGCCATATAAAGCGGTGGCAGCCGGACCTTTCAATACAGTAAGAGATTCAATGTCATCGTTGTTTACCGCGTTAGGGTCGGTAATAACACCATTTACTACATAAATTGGGTTACCTCCTGATAAGGAGTTAACACCACGGATACGAATGGTTGAAGTTCCGAATTTGGCACCTGAACCGCCCAATACCTGCACACCAGCAATTTTACCTGCCAGTGCAGTGTTTAAGTCTGATTGCTTGGTTATCGTTAAATCATCACCTTTAACTGCCTGAGCAGCATAACCTAATGATTTTTGTTCACGTGAAATACCTAAGGCAGTAACGATTACCTCATTTAGTCCGTGACTTGATAATTCAAGGGCTACATTCAGATTATTCGTATTATTATTAATAATTACATCTTTATTAGCATAACCAATAAAGCTAAATGATAAGGTTGCACTAACAGGAGCATTTAGGGTAAATTTACCGTTGATGCCAGTTTGGGTACCTGTTGTTGTCCCTTTAATTTTCACGGTTACACCCGGGAGGGGTAACCCATCTTCCTTCGCCGTAACAGTACCTGAAATGGTGCGGCTTTGCGCAAATAACTGGGTTACAGCTAGTAATAAATTGCACAAAATAATAAGTATTCTTTTTTTCATATAAAAGAAATTAGTTAATAGTTAAGCTGGTAAATGTAACTGGGAGTATGAAATAAAACCAAATAATTAATGTAACATTTCCTTTACAATGATTTTTTTAACTTGTACCTATTTTTTTTTCATATAACCATGAAACAAAATAAAAACGTCAACGTTATACAAAGGTTATTTAATCATTTCGTTAATAACAAGACAGTAATTTAGTTAATTAAAACAGGGAAAATACGCGAGGTATTTTCCCTGTTTGTTTTTATACAAACCTGATGATGAAAACCGTAAACAGCTGACGAAAAGTATTGAATAACCGAAGCCGGTTAATGTTAAATCAGCAAGCTAATTTAGCATTAGGTAATCAATCAGAAAAATAGCTGGTAAAACCTTACATCTATAATAATAATATTATAAACAAAAAAAGGATGGCAATTGCCATCCTTTTTTTGTTTATTGAGAAATAATATTCTGATTATTTTGCAACTTTTTTTGCAGGGAATAATGGAAGAATAATAACGGCTAACAAAGCAGCAACTTCTAATACAACTAACATAACTTTAATTTTTTGATGAATGACAATAATAATTTAATAGCTCGTAGAAACCGATTATCATCCTTAATATACACCATGGATTTTTCAATACAGGTTTAGGATTTAAGAACAATTAAACTCTTTCTGTACGGGTAACGGCTAAAAACATGCCACAGCTAAAAATCTGTTTTTTTGTAAAAAAAGTGTCGGATTTATAATTTATCAAAATCAAAAAAACTTAAAAAAAAGAAACTCATTATTAGATTTTACCGCTGATTTTCAGGCATAAATCAAAAAAAAATCAGCTTTTAGATATAAAAAAAACTGATTATAGAAAAAATACAAGTACTTAAGGATAAAAAAACTGCCATACATGAACATCGATGCTAAAATCAAAAAAACAAAAAGTGGTTTCAGGTTTTGGTAAGGGCAGCAATAAAATAGTAGCAGCTTTTACATTTTTTTGTAAAATAAATTACAGTCAAGTAAAGCATTCACAATAAGTTAGTTAGGCGGAAAGTCAAATTGCCAATTTGTCAGCAAGCATGACAAAGCCAAGCCTACTGACAATCAGGCATTTATAATATGCTTATTTGTAGAGACACGTGATTGCGTCTCCCGCTATTCACATCCGCACTATCCCCGCAGTACTTCCCGGCTGATCACAATTTTTTGTATCTCAGATGTCCCTTCGCCTATAGTGCATAGTTTGGCATCGCGATAGTATTTTTCAACCGGGAAATCTTTGGTATAACCATATCCCCCGAATATCTGTACTGCCTCAGTAGCGGTACGTACAGCTACTTCCGATGCATAATACTTAGCCATGGCCGCTTGTTTGGTTACTGGCAGATGCCGATTTTTCAGATCGGCAGCCTGCATAACCAGCAGCTCAGCCGCTTCAATTTCGGTTGCCATATCAGCCAGCTTAAAGGAGATACCTTGAAAATTGCTGATAGACTGCCCAAACTGTTTACGCTCTTTTGAATAGGCCAGGGCAGCTTCAAACGCGCCCTTAGCAATACCTAACGACAATGCTGCTATAGAAATACGGCCGCCATCCAATACCTTCATGGCTTGTTTAAAGCCTTCGCCCTCTTTACCCAGCAGGTTTTCTTTGGGAACGCGGCAGTTATCAAATATCAGTTCGGTAGTTTCTGATGCGCGCATGCCCATTTTGTTCTCTTTTTTACCGTGTGTAAAACCGGCAGTACCCTTTTCAATAACCAGCGCCGATATGCCATGCGAATCGCCTTTTTGGCCTGTACGCACCATCACTACGGCTACATTGCCTGATTTACCGTGTGTTATGAAGTTCTTTGAGCCATTCACTATATAATGGTCGCCATCCAATATTGCTGTGGTGTTCATACCCATGGCATCGGATCCGGTGTTGGACTCTGTTAATCCCCATGAACCCAGCCATTCGGCAGTAGCCAACTTGGGCAGCCATTTGTGTTTCTGCTCCTCGTTGCCGAAAGCCAGTATATGACCGGTACATAAGGAGTTATGTGCAGCCAGCGACAAACCTATAGAGCCGCATACTTTAGCTATCTCTGAAATTACGGTTACATATTCGGCATATCCAAAACCCGAGCCGCCGTATTGTTCGGGCACAACAACGCCCATCATACCCAGTTCGCCCAGTTGTTTAAATAGTTCAAGCGGAAAGTGTTGTGTTTCATCCCACTCCATCACGTATGGCCTGATGTTTTTTTCGGCAAAATCCCGGGCCATTTGTCCTACCATACGCTGGTTATCATTTATAGAAAAATCGAACCCTGCAGGCGTGTCTGTTAATAAAGAATCCATGTATTTTTAAATTGGTTACCACAAAGTAACGGATTAATTATCAGCTTAGTTTTACCCTGGTTACACGCAAAAAGAAGTACAAAATGGTATCTGGTATAAAATATAGGTTTAGTTTAAATAGGGTTATTTTTGAGGGGTTAGAAAGGGTGAAAATATTTTTCAGTTTTTTTGAGGGTGATGGACTTAGTGTATTGAAAAGGTGCGTTGGAAATAAAAATCGTCATTGGAGCGGAGCGTGGCAATCCCCTACTTACAGAGCGGCTCTACAAATCGGGGATTGCCACGCTCCGCAATGACGTGGAAGTTGATAATCCGAACATGGGCACCACGGTGCCCATGTTCGGATTTTGTTCGGGTTTTGTTCGGGCCCTGTTCGGGTTTTCGGCACATCCGAACACGAACACGGAACATCAGTCCCTATAGCTCATCACTTAAAACTCAAAACTATTTAGTACTCTGCCAGCACAACCAGCGTATCACTAATTGGTTTAATCCTTTCGCGGCCTTTCAAAAAACCAAGCTCCACTACAAAAGAAAAGCCGGCTACTATCCCTCCCATTTCGGCTATCAGCTCGCTGGCCGCGGTTACGGTACCACCGGTAGCCAACAGATCATCATGGATCAGCACATGCTGGCCCGGTTCAAAGGCATCGGTATGGCATTCAATAATGGCCGTACCATACTCCAGCTTATAAGCTTTTTGTTTAATGGTGAATGGCAGCTTGCCTGCTTTACGTATCGGTACAAAGGGAATACCCAGTTTGGTAGCCAATGTTAAGCCGAATAAAAAACCGCGACTTTCAATACCAGCTATCACATCAATGCGTGTGCCCTTTAATTGTTCAACAAAGGCACTGACAATATTGTCGCACAAAACAGGATCTTTTAGTATGGGGGTAATATCTTTAAAAATAATTCCGGGTTTTGGAAAGTCCGGAATATCACGAATGGCTGCTTTTATTTGTTGGGTTATCATTTAAAAATTAAATATGGCTCAATTTTACGCAAAATTCCATCATCAAGTATGGCAATATTTTTCATATCTGCTACCGACTCATAATCGCCATGCTGGGTATGGTAGGCTAAAATAGCGTTCATCTGCTTAAAACTAAGATAAGGGAAGCGCCTCAGCTGATCAAAAGTAGCTGTGTTCACATTTATTTTGGTGATGTGTTTACCATTAACCGATACACCATGCTCTATTTCGGTATATTTTGCTTCATCAACTCCAAACACGTCTTTCAGCTGCTCTTTATTGTAGAAACCACCTACACGTTCCCGGTACCTGATAATGCGCATAGCAAACGTTGGCCCTATGCCTATGCCTCTGATTCGGGTTAGTTTGGCTGAGTCGGCACTGTTGATCTCGATGATCTCACCTGGTGCAGCTTTTTCTGTGCGGTGATAAATAGCCGGAATATTGATATAAGGTTCCAGGCGCTGATAGTCGGTATCGGTTATGGAGTAAATCTTTTTTACATCAGCCCTGGTATAAAACCTGCCGCCTTTAGCCTCATAGTTTTTGATAACCTTGATCTGGCGGTCGCTCAAACCCAGTTTCCGCCAGCCGGTATCGGTTAAATTATTGGGATCAAAAGTAAACAGTACCACATTTGCAGGTCTGACATCGTTGGAAGGAGTTACTGCCCGGATTAACTTTTTTGGCCTTGCTTAGCAGAGCAACGGCCTTATCAAACTCATTAAAATTTATTATATTATCTTTGCGGAACGTTTGATAAACGTAAGGCGCAGCTAAAATCAATGTTATTAAAATAATAACTACTACCATTCCGTTCCATTCTTTTTTGGTTACGGATAAATAGCTCTTTATAGGTGCCTTCATTTACAGCATTTATCAAATTGTTAAAATAAAGAAATTTTCAGGATATTTATAAGTTAATTAAAACACCCCTTTTTAAACAATGAAAGTAATAACCACCGAAGAGTTTGCCAAAGCCACCAAATTAGATAAGTTGAATATGCCGGGCCTGGCCGCTTTATTGATGGAGTTGATGAAAATTAACCAGGTTAATGACCTTTTTGCACAGGCACAGCCCAAACAGGGACCCGAATTTGTTGATGCTATTTTAGAGGGCTGTGGTATTGATATTGAGTTTGACGAACGCGAGTTAAGAAATATACCCAAAACCGGCAGCTTTGTTGCCATAGCCAACCACCCTTATGGTGGCATTGAGGGCATGGTACTTTTAAAAATATTATGTATGGTAAGGCCCGATGCTAAGCTGATGGCTAACTTCATACTTAAAAAAATCCCCAACCTGAGCGACTATTTTATAGCCGTTAACCCTTTTGAAAATGTAGAACACTCCTCCAGCATCAGTGGCTTGAAAAACACGCTGGAGCTTTTAAATAATGGCACCCCCATCGGTATTTTCCCGGCTGGCGAGGTATCAACCTTTAAAGTGGAACAAAAACAGGTAACCGACCGCTTATGGCACCCGGTTGTGGGCAAAATAATCTCAAAAGCTAAAGTACCGGTGGTACCTATTTATTTTCATGGCAATAACGGCTTGCTTTTTAACTTGCTAAGCCTGATACACCCTGCACTGCGTACGGCTAAATTACCGTCAGAACTATTTAATAAACATGGGCATACCATTAAGCTTCGTATTGGCAAGCCTATTAATGTAGAGGACATCCCGGATCATAATAATAGTGCCAAACTGCTTAACTTTTTACGCGCCCGTACTTATGCCCTGGGTACCGGACTTGAAGAGGAAAAGAAAATATTTAATCCACGCAACCTGTTTAAAATAAAACGCCTGCCCGAAGCTGTTGCACCCGAAATTGATACCGCTATACTGGAAAAAGAGATAGAACCGCTGCGCGAAAGTTATAAGGTATGGACCGAGAAAAACTATGAGGTATTTATAGTTCCAACATCCGTTATCCCTAATGTGATACGAGAAATAGGACGCCTGCGCGAAGTAACTTTCAGGGATGTTGGCGAAGGCACCAACAAAAGTATTGATCTTGACGAGTACGATATTTATTACAATCATCTCTTTATTTGGGATTTTGAAGCTAAAATGATAGTAGGCGCTTATCGTATAGGTCTGGGCGATGAAATATTTTACAGCGTCGGCAAAAAAGGTTTTTACATTACCGAACTGTTTAAACTTAAAACTCAGTTTACCCCTGTTTTACGCAAAAGCCTGGAATTGGGTCGTTCATGGATCCGTAAAGAATACCAGACCAAACCATTGCCTTTGTTTTTACTGTGGAAAGGTATTTTAAAATTCCTGATCGATAACCCGAGATACCGGTACCTGATTGGGCCGGTGAGCATCAGCAATTCGTTCTCCAAATTCTCCAAATCGCTTATTGTTGATTATATAAACCGTAACCATTTTGACCACGAAATGGCACAGTACGTTAAGCCGCGCAAAAAGTTCAAAGTTGATTTTTCCAAAATAGATACTGATCTGCTGATGGCTGGCGAAGATTCTTTTAAAGGATTAGACAACCTGATATCGGAAGTGGAAACCCGCAACATGAAAGTTCCTGTACTGCTGCGTCAATACATCGCCCTTAATGCCAAAATCATCAGCTTTAATATCGACCCTAAATTTGCCGATTGTCTGGATGGCTTCCTGGTACTCGACCTGGAAAAAGTACCACAGGATATATTGGAGAAGTTAGGTAAGAATTTGTAAGATTCATTTTTTTTAGCTTGTCATCCTGGGGAACGAAGGATCTATTATTGAATATGCCGCACGTAGAATAGATGCTTCACTCCGTTCAGCATGACAAGTTATATTATTACAAATGCTGCGCCTTAATAAAGGCCAGTATCTTTCCTGTTTCTTCGGGGTATATACTGATGTGATGTGTTCGTACCAGATAAGGTACGTTCACTTTGCCATTGGATGCTTCTAATTTGATTAGGTGTGATGATTTTTGGGGCATATGGCAATTGATACAATTATTATTAATAGTTGGGCCCAGTTGAGCAGCCATTTTACAAAAGTTATGTTTAGCCTCGCTATGGCAATTCAGGCATTTTTGGGTGTACATAGCTATGTTCCGGCTTTGATTAGTATGCGGATCATGACAGCTACCGCAATCCATCTTGCTCATGATAAAACATTTGCTTGATGCCAGCAATGCGTTTTGGTTTACATGCACATCAAGCGTAGCCGGGTTTGAACTTTCTGGCATAGCATGAGGATCTTTGAGCAGGGTATCTCCCATCACAAAATCAAATCCCGACTTCTGCGGGATATCCTTATTACCTGCATGACATACCGCGCAGGCATCCATTTTTTGAGTACGGGTCAATGAGTTATAAGTGACTATGTATTTCGCCTTTTTCTCATCGGGATATGCCGTATGGTAATTTACATGATTGGCTGCCGGACCATGACAACGTTCGCAATCAATACCATATATCAGCGATGCTTTATTAAACCCAGGCTCCTGCGCTAACTCTTTAACATAGGAGGTATGACACTCCAGGCACTTTTTAAGTATCGGCCGGTCAAAACTGATGCGACCAAGATTATAACCCGGGCTATTGGCCCAGTTGTGCAAAGCCACAAAGTATGATACCGGTAACTCAAACAATTGCTTACCTTTCCAATACAGATAAGTTTGAGCTTTAACACCTCCAACAGCTATATCAAATTTTTCGCCCTCCGTTTCCTTGCCATTCTGGTAACCTACCTGGTAAAGACTGTCGTTACGTTGCTTCATGATTACTTTAAGACCATTCCCATATTCAAAAACATTGGAGTCTTTATGAAAACTGCCATTAATGGTATTGAGAGATGCCGGGCGTGAGGTTTGAAAATGCGCAGTATGCATATAGGAATCATAAATCTGGCTATGGCATTTTTGGCAGCTTGCAGAGCCTGCATATAGCTCCCCACGCGGATCCTCCTTTGGTGTATCGTTAAAGCATTGGGTTAAAATAAAGCTTAAAGGAACAAGGGATACTAAGAGTAAAAAAAATGTCCTTTTTTTTAGCATGTCTTTATTAACTGGGTATAAGGTTTAAGTTGGTTCGGTCTGTTGAAAAGCGTTTTATAAAACCATCAACAATTTACCTCAATAATTAAATAAAGCAAATAAAAAAGTAAAATCAATTTGTTCGTCAATCATACCCAGTATCCTCCGGAACAATATCTCTTAGAAATTAACTTATATTGCAACAGCGGGCAGATCTGAAAAGAGGGAATGCACTATAAAACAAACCACTTAACCTAAAACATTATGCAAGAAAGCAAGCCCGATACAGTAAGCTCAGGTGTTCATTTAAAACAGGTACTTGGCCTTCCTACCGGCATTTTATTGGTTGCAGGCATCATGATTGGCTCGGGTGTGTTTAAAAAGATTGTTCCGATGTCACAGATGCTTCATAATGAATCCTATATATTAATAGCCTGGATCGTTGGGGGCATTATTACCATGTTTGGCGCTTTTACTTATGCAGGCTTGGCCACTATGACTACCCAAACGGGTGGCGTGTACGAATACCTCAGGCTCATTTATGGAAACTTTATCGCTTTTTTGTTTGGATGGACCATTTTTACCATCGTTGGCAGCGGAGCTATCGCCGCGCTCTCGTTTGTATTTGCCCAGTCGGTTAATACCCTGATCCCCCTACCCGATCCTTTATACGCTTTTAAAGATATCAGTATTGGTCATGCCGTTTTTCCATTTGCCGATTCGGGTATTAAAATACTGGCGGTATTTACCATCATTCTGCTAACCTGGGTAAATTATCGGGGTGTAAAAAAAGCCGGTATTTTAAATAACATTGTAACATCGGCCAAGATATTGGGTATTTTATTGTTGATCATTTCTGGTTTATTATATACCGGTCACCCAACAATTACTACTGCTGTGAAAAGTCCAGTATCCCCCCCCGAAGGTGCGGCTTTATTCAGCGGACTATTTGGCGCTATGCTGAGCGCATTATGGGCCTATGACGGGTGGGCGAATATCACCTTTGTTACCGGCGAAATCAAAAATCCCAAACGCAATGTTCCATTGGCTATTATTGGTGGTGTAGGTATAGCCATGACTTTGTATGTGCTGCTCAACTACGCCTATATGAAAGTGTTACCTGTATCGCAACTGGCGCTATTAGGTAGTAACAAAATAGCAGCAGCCGAAGTTGCAGGTATATTGATGGGTAAAACCGGTTCCGTAATTATTGCTGTACTTATTATGACGTGCACCTTTGGCGCGCTCAATGGCTGTATTATTTCGTACCCGCGTGTTTATTTCCGCATGGCGCAAGAAAATGTTTTCTTTAAAAAAGCAGCAAGGATACATCCGGCTTTTAGTACACCACATATAGCATTGTTTTACTCTGCCATATGGAGTATTGTACTGGTTTGCAGCGGTACCTTTGATCAATTAACCAACCTGGTTATTTTTGCCTCCTATGCCTTTTTTGCATTGGCAACCTGCGGTTTGATACAAATGAAAATAAAGGGCCGCATCAAATCAAAAGTAATTGGTTACCCGGTAATTCCTTTTATTATCATCTTATTCTGCATCGCTTTGGTGATCAATACTATTATCACACAAACTGAGGCTTCTATTATTGGCTTGCTGCTCATTTTAAGCGGGGTTCCTTTGTATGTGTATTTTAAAAAGAAGTACCCCACCCAAACCCTCCCTCCAACTGACGGGGAGGCTTAGAATAAAGAAGTTCCTTTATCAGCAATTACAGCGGGTCATCCCTTTTGTAAACAAAAAGCCCCGCCGGATAAACGAGGGCACTGAAAAAGTCCTTTTAATTTAAAGCGGTAGCTTTACAAGTAAAATGGAGTTGCTGAGAATCGCCTGTACGAAAATGCTCTCCACCACTTATCCGAATACATCAAAGAAAAAGGGGCTGATTTCAATATTGAAATCAGCCCCTTTTGATAAATAGCCACTTTTTCAGTGCCCTCGGATAAACCGGCAGGGCTTTATTATTGAGTTGAGTTTTGTTTGGTATTACCAGCTGTAACGTACACCAAACTGCATTTGCCAGCGTGAAGCAAACAAATCAACAGAATACGGTACTCCAGGATCCTGGAAAGTGTATTTTGGGTAAGTTGTTGCAGCATTAGCAAATGTTGGTGTACCACTCTTAACAGGGGTTAAACCTACACTTGATGTTGAATTATAGGTATTAGCCGAGAAATAGTATTGACCCCATTTTTTGTTCAGCAGGTTGGTCAGGTTGATGATGTCATAAGTAAAGGTGATCATCTGTTTGTGTTTACCACCAAATTTAAAGTCTTGAGTATAACGGAAATCAAGTTGATTATTCCATGGTGTAAACGCAGCATTACGTTGTGTAAAATCGCCACGACGTGATGACAGATATTTGCTCTTGTCAATAAAAGCGTCAAATGCGGCAGCTTGCTGAGCAGCAGTTTGAGCCGGGGTAGTACCAGAAGCAGGAATATCAGTAAAGAAATTAACGGTTTCGCCACGTTTAGGTATGTAAGCTAAACTAACTTGTTGTCCTGTTCCGTCAATGGCGCTTGGGTAAAAACCATAAGTATATGGGTTACCTGATTGCGCGCTAAAGAAGAAAGAGAAGTTAGCTGTATAATTTTTAGCAGCATCCCAATCATGTTTAAAGTTAACGTTTGATACGATACGGTTACGGATATCAAAGTTTGAATTTGCCAGTCCAGGATTATTTGGATTTAAAGCCTGGTTCAACTGCCAGTTTGATTCCATCGAGTTACGGATACCATTGGTAACATCTTTTGAATGACCATAAGTATAGGCAACTGAAACATTTAAAGCATTGATTGCATCAAACTGTGTAAATTTAGCTACTTGACCAGTTGCGCTATAACGATAACCCTCGCTTGTGTTTGATAATAAGTAAGCATTAGTATATGAAGTATTAACAGGTTTATTAACAAATATTGGCTGCTGGTGTTGTGTATCATACGGGTAATAAGTTACCTGATCGACAGTATTTACCTGTTGAAATTTTAAATCATGAATAACCTTGGTGTAAATGCCTTCGGCTGTGAATTTCCACTGATCATCAGTTGTATAATCAACAGCTAAACTGCTTCTCCAAACCTGTGGCATTTTAAAGTTATTATCGATCATATCAACCTGTGTAGAACCACTTGGATTGAAGGCAGGAGTTTTAGGTACGCCTACAGCCGGTGTTTTGTTATCATAAGCACCGTAAGTATTACCATTGTTATAAAACGCGTAACCAAACCATGCAAACGGAACACGCCCCGTAAAGAAACCGCTACCGCCACGTAAAACAACGCTTTGATCGCCATTAATATCATAGTTAAATGACATACGCGGATTCCACTCTATGTTACCCAGGTAATTTTGTTTGATGTCCTTTGGTTTAGTATAGGTAAAGGTATTACCATAGTTCGGATCGACTGGAGCGTTAATTGTTTTATCGCTCAATGGTTGCTTGTTTGGCACACCTGCATAATCAGCACGTAAGGCTATTGTTAATTTGAAATTATCAGTTACCTGAATTTCGTCCTGACCATATAAACTCACCAGGTTAACTTTAAACTGAGCCGATGGGTTAGCTAAAATATAATCACGGCTGTTATTAGTATAATTACCATTATAACGTACACGGCTTGGTTGCTGAGCAAGAAAATTATCAATGCTGCTATAAGCAGTACGGCCATTCCATGAGTTTACGAAGTTATACGTGATATTATAAAACTCATTGTGGGTACCAAAAGTGAAGGTATGCTTACCTTTTGTCCATGTTAAGTTATCAGTAAATTCTGCGGTTTTCTGATGCATATCAAAAATAGCAGCCTCACGGTCGGTACCCATAAATATAGTGGTTCCCGGAGTACGGCCGGTGATCTCAATCTGCGGCAATGACGGATCTGAGTTAGGATCACGGTAATCATGTACGTTTGAATAACCTAATACCAAGCTATTGCTCACGCTGTTAGAGAACCTTGATTTTAACTCAGCCACTGTTGAAGTGGAATTATTGTGTGAGGTATAATCGATACCGCTAAAACGGAAGTTTTGCTGATCGCGCTCTAAGTTTGTTGCTTTTGAAATGATGGTATTATTACGAATGGTTAACTGGTTGTTATCATTAATATTCCAGTCCAAACGGTTAAAGAACTTGTTTGAATTTGAAAAAATGGTAGTATTACCGTAGGTGCCGGGATCCTGACCATAATAGTTTTTAAATGCAGTAGCTAAATTCTGTGCATCTTGTAGGCTAAGGATATTTTTAGAACCATTAGTACCGGCAGCAGCGATTACAGGATCTTGTCTGCGAGCAATTTCTTCGTTAGTAAAGAAGAATAATTTATTTTTAATGATCGGGAAACCTACACGGATACCTGTTTGGTAATCATGAAAGTCTGAAGGCAATTTTGAGCCATCACCACCAGAAGCAGCTTTGGCATTGTTTGGGCCTACCATAAATGCGCCACGGCCAAACCCGTATACCGAACCGGTAAAATCATTGGTACCACTACGGGTCACCGCGTTGATACTACCACCCAATACGTTACCAATTTTAATATCATAAGGAGCAACCAATACCTGGATATCCTGTATCGCATCTAATGATACCGGGCTTGTACGGGTACTGCTACCAACCTGGCCTGATGCGTTGTTCTGGCCACCCAATGATGGGCTAAAACCAATCGCGTCATTATTAATGGCACCATCAAGGGTTACGTTATTATAACGGTAGTTGGTTCCCTGAAATGAGTTATTGTTACTTTGAGGGGTATTCCTGGTCAGATCCTGCAAACTGCGGTTTATTGAAGGAGCTGTACGGATCTGGTTTTGATTGATGCGGGTACTTGCACCAGTTCTTGTACCACCTGAATTAGCTGTAACTTTTACTTCCTTTAAGCTTGTGGTTTCATCGGCCAGCGTAAAGTTAAAGGTGGTAGTACCTAAACTTAAATTAATATTTGACCTTTCATCTTTTTTAAACCCTACAAAAGAAGCAGAGATGATGTAAGGACCACCTGGGTTAACGTTAGCTATGGTATAACGACCATCGGCGTTGGATTGTGCGCCGTAACGTGTTCCTGTACTTGTATTAAGTACGGTAATGGTTACGCCAGGCAGCGTAACACCTTTCTGGTCAGTAACTTTTCCGCTTATTAATGAGGTTGTAATTTGCGCCTTGGCAACATTTGCAACCCCTATAATCAGCATTGATAAAAGGATAAAGTAAAGCTTTTTCATTTGTGTGTTTTTAAAACACAAAGGTTCAGCTACAATATTAACAGTATGTTAACACAGGATTATATTTAATCCTCTTTGTTAACATTAAGTAAAAGTCAATGATCAATACTTAATCGAAAATTTTTTAAGTACCAAATGAAGAAGGTAGATGGGGCCAATTAACAAAAATTTAATATCGTCAAAAAACGAAGGCTTTTTACCTTCAATTTTATGCCCTATAAATTGCCCTATCCATGATATAAAAAATATCGCTAAACTAACTTGCCATAGCGCAGGGCCACCGTTGCTATGCCACTTTTCCAGTAGTATGATCAGGTAACTAAAGCCAAATAGTATAAAAAGCATCAGGTACGACAATACGGGCGAAAGTCTGAGGTAAAAGTAAAGACTAAAGGCTATTAAAAACGAGGCCCAGTTAAACACACCATTATAACTACCTAAAAAATTGAGATATGGAAATGGGATTGACCAAACTAACCCGAGCAAACTGAATACTATAAGCGGGATGCAGATAAAATGTATAGCTTCATTGGTTCCGTTTTGATGGCTTTCGGCATATTTGGCAAAATAAACATCAACCGGGCGAATGTTGTTAGCATCGCCTGCACTACTTTGTGGAGTATCTGATGTTTTATTTAAGGCCATAATTTTAATCTAATATATGGAGAAAAGAATCAAGAGTCAAGAAACAAGAGCCACGACCGGAAAAACAAAAAAGAATTGCGTACTAAAAAACAATAAATAAAAAGAGCCAGGATTTGATAGATCCTGGCTCTTGATTCTTAACTCTTTCCTCGTTACTTGGCAAATGCTACTGACCTGGTTTCCCTGATCACGGTAACCTTGATCTGACCAGGATAGGTCATTTCGGTTTGGATACGATTAGAGATATCTGCAGCTAAAACCTCTGATTGCGCATCGGTTATTTTTTCGCTTTCAACCACTACACGTAACTCACGGCCGGCTTGTATAGCAAATGTTTTTTCGACACCTGGATATGAAAGTGCAAGCTCTTCCAATTCTTTTAAACGTTTAATGTAGCTTTCAACTACTTCGCGGCGTGCACCCGGACGGGCACCTGAAATAGCATCACAAGCCTGAATTATTGGTGACAACATAGAGGTCATCTCAATTTCATCGTGGTGAGCGCCTATGGCATTGCAAACTTCTGGATGCTCCTTATATTTTTCGGCCAGTTGCATACCTAAAATTGCGTGTGGCAATTCTGGGTTATCATCTGGTACTTTACCAATATCATGTAACAGACCAGCGCGTTTAGCCATTTTAACATTCAGACCAAGCTCTGCTGCCATCGTAGCACAAAAGTTTGCGACCTCACGTGAGTGTTGTAACAGATTTTGCCCGTATGATGAACGGTAACGCATACGACCAACCATACGGATCAGCTCCGGGTGTAAACCATGTATACCCAGGTCAATCACAGTACGCTCGCCTATTTCTACTATTTCTTCTTCAATTTGCTTTTTGGTTTTGGCAACAACCTCCTCAATACGGGCAGGGTGTATACGACCATCAGTTACCAGGCGGTGCATGGCCAATCTGGCAATTTCGCGTCTAACCGGGTCAAAACCTGATAAGATAATAGCCTCAGGCGTGTCATCTACAATGATCTCAATGCCAGTAGCTGCTTCCAACGCGCGGATGTTTCTGCCTTCGCGACCAATAATACGGCCCTTGATCTCATCATTCTCGATGTTGAAAATAGATACCGTATTTTCAATAGCACTTTCGGTAGCGGTACGTTGTATAGTTTGTATAACTATCTTTTTAGCTTCTTTAGTAGCGGTAAGTTTGGCCTCGTCCACAATATCCTTTATCTGGATCATGGCTTTGGTACGGGCTTCTTCGCGTAAGGTATCAACCAACTGGTTCCTTGCATCATCGGCTGATAAGCCTGCAATGGTTTCCAGCTGCTGTACATGCGAGTTTTTCAGCACTTCAACTTCTTCCTGTTTTTTAACAACAATCTCCGTTTGTTTTTCCAGATTTTTGCGGGTACCGTCAAGTTCACTCTCCTTGCGGTTCATGTTTTCCAGGCGTTGATTTAACGACTGTTCTTTTTGCTTAACGCCGTTTTCGCGTTGGTTGATGTTGTTATTTTTAGTGGTTACTTCCTGCTCATGTTCAGCCTTCATTTGTAAAAACTTCTCTTTGGCTTCCAGTAATTTATTCTTCTTCAGGATTTCGGCGTTGTTTTCAGCATCCTTTAATATTTTTTTCACTTTGTTCTGTGCCGAGGTTTCCTGGTCTTTGAATAGCTTTCGCAACAGGAAACGGCCGATGACAATGCCAACAATGGCACCGACCAGCAGCCCGATAATAATGTATAATAATACGTCCATCTTCTTTTAGGGTGTAAGGTTATATATAAATAAAAAAACCGCAACTAACTTTTAAGTATCATGTATTTTAAAAACTTCATTTCGGATATTGGAATCATGGGTTACGTTAATACTAATAGTAACGCATGCCTCTTTGACCCGCTTAATATTGAAGCGTTAAGTTTTTAATAGTGAAACCTAAAATTTAACTGCGGCTAAATCTTAAATGTGCTCTGTATATGTAAAGAACGTTTATTACTTTGAGAAAAATTCAGACAACAAATGATCTAATTGGTAAACCTTTTCGGCTATATCAGTATCTTCAACGGTAACTTTCTTCTCCGCTTTTAACGATGATGTTGCATAATGCAATACCGCCATTGAAAGCAGATCCTGTTTATCCCTCACCGCATAATTTTCCTGATACTCCTTTATCCGGTCATTAATTAGTTTAGCCGCCCTGCGTATTATTTCTTCCTCCTCCATGTTTACCTTTAACGGGTAAACTCTGTCAGCAATATTTATTTTTATTGAGATTTCTCCCATTGAGCTTTTCACTTTTTGTACTATTTCTTCAATAATACAATACACTTATCTATTTCTTGCACAAAGTCGTTAATTTTTTGCTTTATATCAAGACTTTTTTCATTTGTTTCTGAAAAAGACTTAGCAAGTTTCAATACACGAAGCTTTTCTTCCAGTTCTTTTGTCTTTCCTTTACTTGCATCAAGCGCCACGGTCAGGGCTTCGCTTTCCAGTTTTAGCAGATCATTTTCCTCCTGTAAAGCAGCACACAGCTCAATTAACCGCTCGGTTTTATCTACAATCTTATTTAATTGTTCTCCTACAGAAGGCATTTCTTTTAATTAGTGAATTATTGAATTAGCGATTTAGTGAATTAATTATTTATTGAATTATTAACTTAAAGATTTACAAACTTACCTATTTACTCAATAATTCAGTAACTCACTATCCACTTCTTATTTTCTTATCTCGGCTCCGGCTTCTTTACCTAAGTTATAAATTAATTTCTGCATAATGCTGTCAATCGCTTTATCGGTCAGGGTTTTTTCAATATCCTGAATAATGAAACTCAGGGCGTATGATTTTTTACCCTCCGGCAGTTTGTCGCCTTCGTAAACATCAAATACACTAACCTCCTTTAATAACTTACGCTCCGTTCTCTGAGCAATTTGTTTTAACTGGCCAAAAGAAACGCTTTTATCTATCAACATGGAAAGATCGCGCCTTACTGCCGGGAATTTAGAAACCTCCTGGTAAACGATCTTATTTTTGCGCACCGCTGTTAATACCAGATCGAAATTAAAATCGGCATAAAATACCTCTTTATCCATATCGGCCTTTTTCAAAGCAATTGCAGCCACCGGGCCAAACTTAACCAGCTGTTTACCATTAAGCATATACTGCAGTCCGAAAGCCAGTTTTTTGCAGGTAGCATCTTCTACTACATGACCGGTAATGTTTAGGCGCTCTAAAATACCATCAACAATAGCCTTCAGATTATAGAACGATACTGGTTTTGGCTTCTGATTCCATTGTTCGGCTGCGTTAGCACCGGTAATGAATATCGAAAAACGTTGTACCTCACTGTATTTATCATCCTTTACACTGTAAACCTTGCCAAACTCGTAAAATTTCAGGTCGGCAGCACGGCGGTTCTGATTGTAGGCAATAGCTTCCAGACCAGAGTATAGCATGGTTTGGCGCATCACATCCAGATCACTGCTCAGCGGGTTCAGAATTTTTACCGCAATATCCAAATTATCCGAATAAGCCGACTTGGTTAATGAGTTTGATAAGATCTCATTAAATCCATTGGCCGTAAGCAAATCAGAAAGCTGGTTTTGTACCGTATCCTTATCAGGCCTTTGTGATGTATTGAGTGATGCCCTTACCTGCACTGGTATTTCGATATTATTGTAGCCGTAAATACGCAGTACTTCTTCTACAATATCAACCTCGCGGGTTACATCAACACGGTAGGGCGGTACCTGTAGTGAAAGACCAGCAGCTGTTTCACCAACTACTTTAATATCCAAAGCTTCAATAATCTCCTTAATCTCTCCATGTGGAATATCCTTGCCTATCAACCTGTGAATGTTGCTATAACTTACATCAAAAGCAAATGGTGCAACCGGAACAGGGTAATGATCAACTATATCAGATGACACCTCGCCACCGGCAACCTGCTGTATCAGCAAGACGGCACGCTTTAGGGCAAACACCGTCATATCCGGATCTGTACCGCGCTCAAACCTGAACGATGCATCCGTTTTTAAGCCATGTCTTTTAGCAGTTTTACGGATAGATACCGAATTAAAATAAGCGCTTTCAATAAAAATGGTATTGGTTGATGCTTTAATACCGGAGTGGATACCACCAAAAACACCGGCAATACTCATAGGCTCTTCAGTATTACCAATCATCAGATCATGCTCAGATAGTTTGCGCTCTACATCATCAAGGGTTTTAAAAAGCGTTCCTTCGGGATAGTTTTTAGCAAATATTGTATTACCCTTTATTTCGTCGGCATCAAAAGCATGCAATGGCTGACCTAATTCATGCAGTACATAATTCGTAACATCCACAATGTTGTTAATGGAACGAATACCAATTACTGCTAATCTTTCTTTTAACCATTTAGGTGATTCCTTAACCTGAACTCCGCTAATGGTAACGCCTGAAAAACGCAGGGCTGCCTGCTCATTCTCCACCACAACGGCAATTGGGCGACTGTTATTAGCAACTTTAAATGCGCTAATATCGGGTTTGGTGACACCAATCTTTAAAAACGCGGCAACATCACGGGCGGTACCTAAATGCGATGCGGCATCGGCACGATTAGGGGTTAAACCTATCTCGTACATATAATCGTCGTTCAGTTTAAAGTAGTCTTTAGCCAAAGCGCCTACAGGGGCATCAGCATCAAGCACCATGATACCGGCATGATCAGTACCCAAGCCTATCTCGTCCTCGGCGCAGATCATCCCTTCGGATGCTTCACCACGTATTTTTGATTTTTTGATGGCAAATGGTTCGCCTGTTACGGGATATACAGTAGTACCAACGGTTGCCACCACTACTTTTTGCCCGGCGGCTACGTTAGCAGCGCCGCAAACAATCTGTAGATCTTCCGGACCGCCAACATCAACCTTGGTTACATGCAGATGATCTGAATTGGCGTGGTCTGTACATTCTTTTACGTACCCTATCACCAGGCCTTCTAATCCGCCGGGGATGGGTTGTACTTTTTCCAGGCTCTCCACCTCCAAACCGGTACCGGTTAAGATTATAGAAATCTCCTGGGGAGTTTTATCGGTATCAATAAATTCTTTAAGCCAGTTATACGATATCTTCATTATTCAGAAATGATAATCGGCAAAGATACGATTTAGGCTGAAAGGTGAAAGATGTGCAGATTACAAATGTGCAGATATGCAGATTACAGATGTGCAAATGATTTGAAAATTTCCGGATTGATTTATTTGTCAGGCTTAGTTTATCATCTGCACATTTGAAATTCATCATCTGTACATCCATAATCCACACATTTGCACATCTACAACATCCCCTCATCGCCAAAGCTATAATATCCAGCATCGGTCAGTATCAAGTGGTCGAGGATGTGAATGTCCAGCATGCGCCCCGCGGCACTTATCTTTTTGGTGAGGTCAATGTCCTGGTGACTTGGTTTCAGGTTACCTGAGGGATGATTATGCACCAGTATGATACCGCTGGCCTGTTGTTGCAGCGCCATATGGAAAATAATCTTCGGATCGGCTACAGTAGCTGACAACCCGCCTTTACTTACCAGCTCTTTGGAGAGTACTTTTTGTGAACTCCCTACCAGTATGATCCAAAATTCCTCATGGTTCAGATCAATCAGATGCCTACGCATGATGTTGTAGGCATCACGGCTGCTGTTGATGTATTCAATAGCCTTGGTTTCAGTTTCGTTGCGGCGGCGGCCTATCTCCAGAGCTGCTATGATAGATATAGCTTTGGCCTCTCCTATTCCTTTAAATTTAGAAAGTTCGCTGATAGATGCTTTGCCCAGCTTGTTCAGATCGTTTTCATAATGGTGCAGGATGCGTTTGCTTAACTCCACTGCGCTTTCGGTTCGGCTGCCCGAGCCAATTAGTATGGCTATCAGTTCGGCATCGGTTAGCGCACGTCTGCCCTGGGTGCTCAGCTTCTCGCGTGGACGATCCTCTTCGGCCCAGGCTTTGATGCTGATCTTGTCGTTATAGTTTTCCACGGCATTAAATTATGGAAAAAAAACAGCAAACAAAAAAGGGGATCATACCTGCGGTACAATCCCCTTTTAATATTTTGTAGCTACAATTAGCTTAAGCCATTAACAAATTTAGTAAGCTTTGATTTATTGTTCGAAGCTTTATTTTTGTGAATAACATTCTTTTTAGCCAAACGGTCTAACATAGAGATCACTTTAACTAAAAGTGCACTTGCATCAGCTTTAGTGGTTGTGCCTCTTAATTTTTTAATAGCGTTCCTGGTTGTTTTAGCCTGGTACCTGTTACGCAGACGCTTCGCAGCGTTTGACCTGATTCTTTTTAAAGATGATTTATGATTTGCCATTGTATAGCTTTGTTATTCTTTTT
Organism: Mucilaginibacter sp.; assembly: GCF_028288225.1. Classification (GTDB taxonomy): domain Bacteria; phylum Bacteroidota; class Bacteroidia; order Sphingobacteriales; family Sphingobacteriaceae; genus Mucilaginibacter. The sequence goes on along the minus strand of NZ_JAQBOC010000049.1, from coordinate 20,949 downwards.
TCTATTTATTTTAAGGACTGCAAATATAGGGTGATAAATTTAAATATGCAAGTGCTTTTTCAAATTTAAAATATGTATTTAAACTATTCAAAAGGTTACTTCTCAATCTGGTACACCAATTTACAGCAAATGTAAAGTAATTTCACTTTATAAGCAGACGTTATATTTCATAGATTTAACAGCGTATGAGCACAGATAGCACCAAAAGATTCAGCAACCGGGTAGATGATTACGTGAAATACAGGCCGCACTACCCCGTCGAAATTATCGACTTTTTACAGCATAATTATGCCTTATCAACAGATAAGTTAATAGCAGATGTAGGTGCCGGTACCGGTATATCAACCACTTTGTTCCTTGATGCTGGCTACCGGGTAATTGCCGTTGAACCCAACACCGAAATGCGGGAGAAAGCCATGGAACTGCTACATTCATTTTCAGGCTTTAAAGCGGTAGATGGCACAGCAGAAAATACCGGATTGCAAGCCGGCAGTGTTGACACGGTTATTGCCGGGCAGGCTTTCCACTGGTTTAATGCTCAAAATACCCGAACTGAGTTTAAAAAAATATTAAAACCAGGTGGCATTGTTGTACTGATATGGAACGAAAGAAAAATAGAGTCGGTATTTGAAAAGGAGTATGATCAGCTGATCATTACACACGGCCAGGAATACGTAAAGCTTGATCACCGTAATATTGATGCCAACCACATCGGCGCGTTTTTTAATCCCAAACCATTTCGCCTGGAAGTATTTCAGAACAAGCAGGTTTTTGACTTTGAAGGATTAACAGGGCGCTTGCTTTCATCTTCCTATATGCCTACTAAAGACCAGGCTGGATACGAGCCCATGATCAATGACTTGAAAAGTCTTTTTAATAAATATCAGCAGCATGATATAATTACCATTAATTATGACACCAAAGTTTACGTTGGGAAACTTTGATTAATAGCGATACATTTTCAGTTAAAATCAAAATTTATCAACTTATTAAAATAAACCTATATAATTATTAATATAGCAAAAACATAACCACAAAACGCACTTCAATTAGCATGTTCTCTATTCAAAACAAACACCCACATCAAAGTTTTTATATTATAATAAATATTATTCATTCGTTTCATTAATTTATTACGCATTCTAGTTTTGTTCAAATGTTTTTTTTTAAACAGCCTTTTGATACTTCTATTTTGATACTTCTATACGTATACAGATACCCCATGAAAGAGTCTGTGTATTTTAATTTATTAAAAAATATTTTATACGTATAGTTATTATTGGAACCAGAGGAGTTCCGAATCATTACGGAGGATTTGAACAGTGTGCCGAATATCTAGCGGCCGGACTCGTAAAAAAGGGTTATGAGGTAGTGGTTTACAATTCGCACAATCATCCTTACCAGGAAAAAACCTGCAATTCAGTTGAGATATGTCATTGCTATGATCCCGAATACAAATTAGGTACGGCAAGTCAGTTTTTATATGACTATAACTGCATAAAAGATTTAAGAAAAAAAAGATTTGATGTTATTCTTCAATTAGGATACACCAGCAGTTCAATTTGGGGCTGGCTTTTGCCCAGAAGCGCTGTTGTTACTACTAATATGGATGGATTGGAATGGACAAGATTCCAATATTCGAAACCTGTGCAAATATTTTTGAAATTTGCAGAAAAGCTGGCTATCAGATACAGTGACTTTCTAATATCAGATTCTGTAGAAATACAAAAGTATATTGAAAATAAGTACAATAAAAAGTCGACTTATATAGCTTATGGCGCCGAAATATTTGAAAACCCGGATGTAACATTCCCTGATGAGTTTGATTTAAAAATCAATCAGTATGATATGCTGATTGCCCGGTTTGAACCCGAAAACAGTATAGAAGTAATTTTAGATGGTGTAGTTAAAGCCAATAACGGCCGAAAGTTTTTGGTTATAGGCAACAATGACAATGATTTTGGCACCCACTTAAAAAATAAATTTGCCAGCCATGAAAATATTAAGTTTTGTGGAGGTATTTATGACCTGAGCAAACTTAATAATCTGAGATACTTTTCTAATTTATATTTTCATGGCCATACTGTTGGGGTACCAATCCGTCATTATTGGAGGCTATGGCATCCAATAGCCTGATCTGTTCAAATGACAATAAATTTAACCGGGCGGTTCTGGATACTAATGCCGTGTATTTTTTAACTGCTGATGATGTGGCTCATCATTTACTTACTGTAAACAAAAGCGAGCCACAGTATGCACAGCTGATGGAAAATAACAAGCAAAAGATAACTGAACTTTATACCTGCGACAAAATTGTAAGCGCTTATGCAAATCACTTTGAATATATTGTATCACAACGCGGCGCAAAAGCATATCAATTAGATGTGCTTAAACCAGAAGTGTCTTTAGAGTAATCTATAAAAATGCTATATTATTGTAGCAAGACTTATAGCAGCGTAACGGTTTACGCTGCTATAAGTCTATTATTCACCAGATAATCCTTTACCTCCTTAAAATCCAGGAATAGCTTATCGGCTATAGTTAATTTATCATGTTCATCTGTATTGCTTTGTATGGCAAAACAAGTTAACCCAGCTGCTTTTGCCGATTTTACCCCATTGATAGTATCTTCAAAAACAAGGCACTCCTCTTTTTGCAGACCTAGCTTTTCTACACACACCAGGTAACTTTCAGGGTCGGGTTTACTTTTGGTAACCTCGGTACGGGTAATGATCAGTTTAAAATATTTCCCTAAACCATTCCTTTCAAAAACAGCTTCCACATCCTGCCGCGGGCTTGAGGTTACCAAGGCAAGGATTAAAGCATTTTGGTGGAAATACTCCAACACATCAGCCACATGGGGCATCAGGTTTACATCTTTAGTTTTTAAACGTTCAAGGGTTAGCTTTTCGCGACGTTCAATGATCTGAGGGAGTGGTTTGTCGATGCCATATTTTTCAACCAGCCGAGCGGCATTGGTGGGTAATGGCACGCCGGCATAATTTTTCAGCCAATCTTCATAAGTTAATTTAGCACCCGATTCTGTTAAAATCTCGTTCCAGCATTCAAAATGAAAAAACTCAGAATCAATTAATGTACCGTCAAGATCAAATAATAATGCCTTAGGGGCTTTCATAGTAAATGGTTTAAGAACTTTAAAAGTAAAAACTAATTCCTTTAAAACAGGCATTCGCTCCTATTAATTTTAATGCTACTTTTAAATATGCATTATTGGTTACCCGCTTTATTAATTCTTGGTATCATATTATTAATAATTGGCTTTTTAAAAAGCAGCCATTTAAAAAAGAAAAAACTGGCCGAAATAAAAGAACGATGGGGTAAACCAAAGGATATATACCGGAGCTTTAAATTGATTGCTGCTTATTTAACCGCGTACGGCAGCAAAAGTGATATAGCAGATGCTACGGCAACTGACCTTGACATAGACGATGTGTTTAGCTATATCGATCGTACCAACTCTAAACCTGGTCAGCAATATCTGTACAAAAAGCTTCACTCACCCGAAATTTCCGAAACCTATTTCAACACGCTCGAACAAAGAATTGAACAAATAAATAAGGATCAAACGTTAAGAGAACTCACTGAACTTAAACTATCCGACTTAGGCAACACTGATGCCTATTATCTTCCTGAGTTATTCAGTAAAACGCATAAATCTTTATTTACACCGCTTGTAACCTTATATATATGCATAGCTCCTTTTTTAACGCTTTGGTTAATTATCAGCCTATTTATAGTTCCTAATCAATTTGCCCTGATATTACTTTTTATACTGCTTATTGCCAATGTAATTATCCACTATAGCAATAAAACCAAAATGATAAACTACACGCATGCGTTGCCACAGCTTTTAATTTTAAACAATGTGGGCAAATGGCTGGCAGATCATCACTTATTTGAAAAAGATGAGATAACTAACAAAAGTTTGGTTAATACTGCAAAACTGAAAAAATCTTTGAGTTTCATTAATCTGCAAAACAAGGCAGCTATTGATCCCACGGATATCGCCTATCTTATTACCGAGTGGCTAAAGATGTTCCTGCTGATTGAACCGTTGATATTTATTTTTTCGATAAGCCGGGTTAACAAGTATCTGGATGATATTAAAGTGCTTTATAAGGCTGTAGCCCGGGTTGATATGGCCATCTCCATACAATCAGTACGGGTTGGCTCGCCACATCATTGCATACCCCGTTTTTTAACCGGTAGCGAAAACATGGTTATAAAAAATCTGTATCATCCCCTTATTGAAAATTGTGTGGCAAACTCCATCAGTATAGATAACAAACAAGGAGTTTTGGTTACAGGGTCAAACATGTCGGGTAAAACCACATTTATCAGGGCTATCGCTATAAACGCGCTGTTATCGCAAACTATCAATACCAGTTTTGCAAGTGTGTATAACGCCCCACCGCTAAAAATTTTCACAAGCATTAATATGAGCGATGATCTGGGCGAACACAAAAGCTATTTCCAGGCCGAGGCATTATCAGTTAAAAACATCATCATGGAGGCTACTGCCAGTAAACCTGTTAACAGCCTGGTTATTATTGATGAAATTTTCAGAGGAACCAATACCATTGAAAGAATTGCGGCCGCAAAAGCGGTACTCTCCTATTTTATTGAGAATAAAAGCTTTGTATTTGTATCAACCCATGATCTTGAACTTGCCGAACTACTGGGGCATGACTATAAGGTTTTTTCGTTTGAGGAACTTATCGGCGATGACCGATTGGTGTTTGATTATAAAATTAAAGAGGGATTACTTAAAAACCGGAACGGAATAGCCGTTTTAAAAGGCCTGGGCTTTCCGGAGAGTATTATTGATGAAGCAAATAAAGTAAGCATACAGTTACGGGATAAATACGCTCTGTAAATTTAGCCATGATCAAAGTAAAGAAACTCCAAACTCATCACTCAAAGCTTACTACTATATGAAGCGAAGCATCATATAGAGTTTATCGGGAGTCTGTTTAATCATATTATGTTCGTCGTGGGGGTTCTTTGCACATTACCGCATTAACAGACTGGCAGTTTTCATACTGCCAAAAGCCATGGCAGCCTTTTACAGGAGCAATATTGATTATATAACCCAACACGCCGTGAGCGCCGACAAACGCCGTTACGTGGACACATTGGAAGCGCCAAGACATTTTTTTGATGCCGACCATTATGGTAAAAAGCCTTTTACTGCCATGCCTCAAAAATGGCTGGATGCCGCTGCCAAATACTCAGCAGATACTTTGAATAAATATGGTACCCTGCCCTGGGCCATTCAATACCAGTATTACAGACTGATAAGGGCATTTAAGGCACATGATACTACCGCCATCCTAAACGCGTCGGCCTACCTGGGCCATTATGTTGCCGATGCGCATGTCCCCCTGCATCTTACCCTGAATTATAATGGTCAACTTACTGATCAAATTGGCATTCATGGCCTATGGGAAACCCGCTTACCAGAGCTGTTTGGCGATCGCTATCGGTATTATGCCGGCAAGGCCCGTTATATCGAAAATCCGCTAACCAAGGCTTTTAAAATTTGCCGGGCCTCATTTAATAGCGTCGACACGGTATTGCGTTTTGAGCGTATCCTCAACAAAACTTTTCCGGCCGATAAAAAGTACAGCCTGGTACGGCGCAACAATAGAAAAATTACTGATTATTCAATTGCCTATAGTCCGGCTTATCAAAAAATGTTAAAGGGAATGGTAGAACGGCAAATGCGGGCATCCATACTTTCGGTAGGAAGTTTCTGATATTCGGCCTGGGTTGATGCCGGGCAACCCGATCTGAATAAACTGATAGAACAGCCCATGCCGCTCAGTGAACAGCATAAACTGCACCGCGAAGAAGCCTTATACCGAAAACCGGAAAATACAACTACCAGATAACCAAATAGTACCCAGGATATAAGGTATTTTGCGATTATTTAGTCGTAGCTTTTTTAGCGGATCTGTTTTTTATAGCCGCATAAATTGGCGGAACTACAGATATCAGAATAATGGCCATTACCACCAGCGTAAAGTTCTGCTTGATAACCGGAATGTTCCCAAAAAAGAAACCGATAAACAAAAAGCTAAGTACCCAGGCCGTACCGCCTACAATATTGTATAAACTATATCGTAAAAATGGCATGCGTCCTACCCCAGCCACAAATGGCGCTATTGTTCTGATAATAGGTAAAAACCTGCTGAATATAACAGCCTTACCACCATGCTTATCAAAAAAAGCCTTGGTACTCAGGTAGTATTCTAATTTTAATATCTTATTATTTTCTTTAAAAACCTTGGGACCTAAATAATTACCCAGCAAGTAGTTAACCGTATTTCCTGTAAAAGCGGCTATTACCAGTATTACAGCAATCAAAGTAATATCTAAACCGGTTTGGCCGGTGGCTATTAATGCTCCTGCTGCAAATAATAGGGAGTCGCCGGGCAAAAATGGAGTAACAACAAAGCCGGTTTCGGCAAAAATTATGGCAAACAGTATCAAATACGTCCAGCCCTGGTAATCTCTTGTTATCTGGCTCAGATGAACATCAATATGCAGTATAAAGTCGATAATGCTTTTTATTACTTCCACAGTTTTAAATTTTGGCCAAAAATAGGAATATAAAAGTAATAGCAGCTATTGCGTGCTCTTCAAAAGTAAATTATTAGTTAATACACCAGTGCCAAACGCAGCCGAATCCGTACGACCAACAATACCCTGCGTATAAATAGTATAGGCGCGGCCATCCTGTATAGTGACAATGGGGGTTGTAGCTTCAATTTTAGTTGGTGTAGTATGTACAGTTACAGTAAAAATATAATTACCTGCCGGCAACTGAACATACGGCGATAATGTATTAAAAGCCAATTGCTTATCTGTTACTTTAGTGCCATTTGCCCAAAGATCAAGTTCAGGCGACGATGCCGATGTGTGCGCAAATCTTACCTTACCCCGCCCTGACGACGGCAGCGTTACGGTATCGAGCGATAAAATAGAATTTTTAATAGAGCTATCGCTCCGGAAGCCCGTAATAAACAGGGTATATTTAGAATTGGATTTTAATGTAGTATTAATGGTAAGTATGTTTGTAGCGGCAGCCGTGCTCAGGCGCATTTGTAAGGGAGGCACAAGTGTTGACAGATAAAAATACCCCGAACTGGCAGGATAAGCATAAGTGGTTGTGCTTATCCTTACAAAATTCTGATATAAATTGAGTGGCTGTGCATCAAGACTTAAATTTAAAATTTGTAACTGTGTATTTAATCCCGACGCATTGGCATTAGTACCCTTACCGCATGATGATATAAATGGGAGCAGTAAAACACCCATAGTAAATAAAAGCATGGAAACCAGTAAGCCGTTTTTATGTTGATTAGCCATTAAATAGGTTTTATTGATTAACTATTAAGCTGGTATTAAGCGCCTGGTTACCCACTGTGCCTACCAGGCCATAACTATATATGGTATAAATTTGCCCTGAATTAAGTATTACCGTTGTATCGCGTTTCGGGTTTGAAGACGATGATGCCTGATATACGCTAACATTATGTGAAAATCCACCTTTAACCTTAATAAAATCGGTAGTGGTTTTATAAGCCACGCTGCTAAATTTTATGGTATCTAAAATGGTGGTGGCCGTAGAACCTCCTTCAAAAGCTACAACTAAAGGACTTGAATCAGGCGAAGCATTTACAAACCTGACCAATGCGTTACCAGCGGTATCAGCCGTTAATACATCGTTGGTCATAAACGCATTGTCGGCTGTTTGGCCGCTTATATATAGCGAATATTTTTTACCGCTATCAAGTGTCAATGGTTTGGTGAACAGGATATTTTCATTACCTGCAATTTTAAACTGGTAATTTTGCGTACCCGAAGCAACATTGAAGACATAGCCAAGTGACCCGCCCGGGTAAAAGCTCGTTGTGTTATTGAGCCTGGTACCATTTAAATAAAAATTGATGGTGTTTGATGACGCATTAACCAAATTAAGTTGGGCGGTTGTCAGAACCGTTGGGGCATCGTTATTTTTTTTACAAGATAGCCAGCCCGCAACAACTACCATAATAAACAAAGCTTTAATCCTGATATTCATATATAATTATAAGCTATATAACTGCTTACCGCAATTTTTGTTATCCCGGCGAACAAAAAAGTCCGGTTTTTAAAGCCGGACTCGATTTTGGATTTATAATTTAAGTTTACACTTAAGCATAACTATTGAGCATAACCGGCATAACCAGCATCAGCACATCTTCGTTTTCATCACCACCCTGTGGCAGCAATAATCCGGCACGGTTAGGTGTCGACATCTCCAAAGATACTTCTTCGCAACTTAAATTCTTTAACATTTCTATTAAAAAACGTGCATTGAAGCCAATTTCCATGTCTTCGCCTTCATATTGGCAGCTTAAACGCTCGTGCGCTTCGTTTGCAAAATCAATATCTTCTGATGATATATTCAGCTCGCTGCCATTAATTTTAAGCCTTACCTGGTGCGTGGTTTTGTTGGCATAAATAGCCACACGATTTAACGATCCCAGGAAGGTTAGCCTGTCAATACTTAATTTATTCGGGTTGGTTTGTGGTATAACCGCTTCGTAATCAGGATAGCGTTCATCAATCAAACGGCAAACCAGGTTAATATTACCAAATTTAAAGAACGCGCTGGTAGAGTTATACTCAACCGATACATTCACATCATCAGTTGGTAACGATGATTTAAGCAGTGTTAACGCTTTTTTAGGTAATATGAACGATGTTGTGCTTGCCGCTTTAGCATCCTTACGGCGGTAACGTACCAGCTTGTGCGCATCGGTAGCTACAAAAGTAAGGTGCTGGGTACTCAGCTGACAGTAAACACCTGTCATGGCCGGGCGCAGTTCATCGTTGCTTACCGCAAAAATGGTTTTGTTTATCGCTTCGGCCAATACCGAGGCAGGTAAATTTACTGACGATGCATTTTCAACTACCGGTATCTTCGGAAAATCCTCACCATTCTCTCCGCTCAGTTTGTACTTTCCGTCGCCTGCATTAATTTCAATGGCAAATGTGTTATCATCTACAGAAAAAGCTACAGGTTGCTCCGGTAACGATTTCAAGGTCTCTAACAAAATGCGCGATGGTATAGCAATGCGGCCATTCTCTTTAGACTCAACAGTTAAAGAAGTGGTCATGCTGGTTTGCAGGTCGGTTGCAGAGATGGTTAAGTTTCCATCCTTTATCTCGAACAAAAAGTTTTCCAGTATAGGCAATACGGTACTATTACTTAAAGCGCCACTCACTGCCTGCAATTGTTTGAGTAATGTTGATGTAGAAACAATAAATCTCATATGGGTCTATTTAATCAAAAATATAAAACTTAGCCTCACCTAAATCCTCTCCAAAGGAGAGGACTTTAACTCCTCGCTCTTTGAACCTTCTCCTTTGGAGAGGGCAGGGTGAGGCCAAATGGTTATCAAAAATATAAAATTTAATGGGCATACTTCCGCTTACGAATATAATGTTGAAAAATAGCACATATTAACACTAAGATAAGGGGTGTTATAGTGTTTACCAACTGCCAATACATTTTTTCGTTGCGTATGCGGACCCGGTTAAGCAAACGCAGCTTTACCTCTTTGGTACGCAGGACTATCAAGCCCGAATCATCGGTCATATAATCGGCAATATTCAACAGCAGATTTTTATTGCCATAGGTTTGCCGCGTATAATGGTCGTACCCCAGCGGATATGGTGAGCCATCGGTACCTACCTGGTTTTTCAGGATATCCCCATCACTGATCACAATCATTTTGGTAGGCTGACTTTCGGGTTGTATAGTTACTTGCTCTTTAAGTCCTTCGGGCAGCGGCCTGTTTCGCCAGTCAGATATAAACTTACCCTCCAGTAATACCCCAACAGTTTTGGGTGTACTCTGAAAATCTTTGGTATTGGGTTCCTGTTCCAGGGCCTGTAACGACAGCACATGCGGCACACTCACTTTTTTATTATAGGGCGATGAGCTAAGCAGGATAGTTTTTTTAACGTCCTTAGTATCCAGCACATCAATGGTACTGGCAAATTCGCTGCTGATGCCATCCAGGTTTTTTACAACAGGATGTTTAGAAACGGGCATAAATATGGGGTAAAACAGCCAGGGCAGCATTTGTATCTGTGCCTGCCCACCCACATTGCCTGTACTTACCGGTATTGGCGAACAGCTCATATCGGCGATCAGATCATAATTGATGCGGATACCATAACGAAAAAGCTGATCGTCCAGGTTCAGTTGTTTGGCGAAGGCCAGCTGCTCGCCACCATGGCCACGCAAGCTATCCAGTTCGGCGTTTACCTGGTCAATCGTCCACAGTACGCGGCCACCATGCATAATATATTGGTCGAGCTTAAACTTTTGCAGTTCGGTGAATTTTTTATCAGGTTTGGGGATCACCAGCAGTTTTATTTTTTGCAATCCTGTAAACGTAATACTATCCAAATTAACCCGGCCAACTTCGTAACCATCCGAAAGGGATTTCATGGCATCATTCAGTTGCAGGTCGGTTAGTTCGTTATGCCCTTCGGTAAAGCCAATTTGTGGTTTGCCCCCACTGGTTGCTTTTTTGATGGCCGATGTAAAAGCGTATTCCAGGTTTTGGATGGAGTTGTTCAGCACCTCATCGGGCGACAAGCCAATCCTGCTCAGCAACAGTTTAACCGGTATTTCCTTGCCATTTGCCATTACCAAAGCCGATGGAAAAATGATCATTTGCGATACACCATCGTCGGTTTTAACACTGAGGTTAGTCGGCTCAACGCCTTTGGCCTCCAGCTCCTGTATGGCCTGCGCTTGCTGATCGCCGGCAAGATTTTTCAGCGGGTCAGCAAATTCAAACTGTAACTTGCGGTGACTATAGGCCTGCAGATCGTTCAGCATATCGCGCGTAGCTCCCTGCAAACGTTTAAAGCCACCCGGTAAACTGCCCCCCTGCAAATAAACAGTAACCTTTACAGGTTGTTGCAGACCGTCCATGATTTGCCTGCTGATAGGCGATATAGTGTATCGTTTTTCGGTAGTAAAATCAAAACGGGTGAAAGTTATGATAGAAACAAGTGCAATAACTATTAAGCCGCCTACGTACCCCAACATGGTAGCGGTAAACAACTTCTTTTTGCGCTGACAGATAATAACAAACAATGTAAGCCATATGAATATACCGGCAACAATAATAAAGTAAGCCAGATCGCGGGTATCCAACACACCACGGCTTACCGACTGGTAATGTTCCGTAATACCCAGGTTTTGCAAACCCAGATCCTGCAGGGATAACAATTGGCTCAATGAATCAAATCCGCTGTAAAAAAAGAAACATAAGAACACCGCGATAGTAAAAGCGATGATCTGGTTTTTGGTTACTGATGATGCAAACAGACCGATAGCCGCGAATGCCGCGCCCAGCAAAAACAAACCGATATACGAGCCAATAACCGCCCCGGTATCAATATTACCTTGAGGCGTGCCCAGCGTACTTACCGAGTAATAATAAACCAGTGTTGGCAGTAGTGCAAAAAGCACCAGCAGCACACTAGCCAGGTATTTTCCCAACACAATTTGCCAGTCGGTAAGGGGGCGGGTAAAAAGGAGTTCGAAGGTGCCCTCCTTACGCTCCTCGGCCAGCGAACGCATAGTGATGGCCGGTATCAGGAACATAAACAGGTAAGGCGCGGTGCTAAACAGGCTATCGAGCCCGGCATAACCATAATCTAAAATGCTGGAATCAGGAAACACCCACAAAAACAAACCCAGCACCAATAAAAACACGCCAATGGTAACATAAGCCACCAGCGAGCTGAGATAGGATGTAATTTCTTTTTTAAGGATGCTAAGCACTTTTTTCACCAGGTGTTAAGCGCCGAAATTACAACATTATTAGGCTAAAGCAAAGGGCTTGCTAAGTTAAAAGGCCGGGAGAAATTCTCCCGGGCTTTTAATAATTATCAATATCTATTTACGGACACATCTTCAAATAATTTATGATAAGTTTTTTATTAAAATACTCTCTTGGGTTCAATACCAAGGCTTAAGATATTACCGGTTGTAATTTCCCTGGTGTTATAATTTGTACCATCAAATGATGTTATTACAGGCTGGTCAAAACTTAATGTTGCCTCTCCTAGATAATCAGAAGTTAAGGTTGTTTTAACGCTAAATGTTCTTTTTTCGCTGGTTGTAGCGCTTGCGCCAAATTTTAAACCTATTTTTTCAATAGAAGAATTTGTTATTTCAAAATTAGCAGCGAAAGTGGTTGTATTTTCATAAGATTGAGTAACTTCTTGTGAATTATCATACTCATAAACAATAAACTTCCAGGCTGTACCGTAATTTTGCAAATCCCATGGCACCAATTCTACGTTAGGGTGATATTCTTTAGGGGTAATACTTTTTAATTTATATATTAATATTTTCAAAGGTTTAGATTCTTCCATAGTATACTGAAGATCAAATAAATCACCTGGCCTCACGCTTATAACCTTAGTTAAATCATTACCCAACCCATTTTTTGAATTTATTAAAACAGTAATTCTAAACTCAAAATTACCATCAGTCCACATAGTGGATGGAAAGTCCTTAAACCCAGGATGATGTCCATAAGCGGGATTCATTTTTGGATCACCGTCCTGATCTGCTATCATATTTAATGCGTCTGGAGTTAAAAACCTCATAGTAGTAATAAACTCGCTATAATTATTCTTAAACTGCCCTCTCGGATTACTTGCTGTTAAACCATAATATATATAATCTCGATGCCATTCATTGCCTGAGTTATAAGCCGCGATGTTTATTGGGTCGATACCACTGGCACCTGTTACCCGGTTTGGGCTTAACTTATTTGTCTTAACTTTAGGGTTAACATTGTTAAAAGCCTCATCAGCAAAATTCAGAACTAAACCGTCACCATTATAAACACTCGAAGATTGAGCGCTCGATCCAATACTATTGGATGTTAATTTAGTACTTGTTCCAACTACAACTCTTTCATTTTGTTTAATTAACAATACAGGAAAGCCTGGTATTTCATCGGCGGCTATAGTACTTTCTTTTCCCTTATCATCATAAAATAACACACCACTGTTTGCAGTATTTGAAACGGCTACTACCGGAACTTCCGTGCTGGAATTCCACTTTTCAGGGGAAAAATTTGGCAACGTAGGGACAAATATGGTTAATAAAGGTAATTGCTGTTCAACGGCTTCCAGTTCTTCTTTTGATGCAGCGAAACGAACCAATTTTTCGTGCAGGGTTTCTGTCCCATTGATCTTGGTGTCTTTGATCATTTGATAAAGTACATCATGATCATTATCAAACTGTTTTAAACTTTCGTCTTTCAAAAATGATCGCAAAGCAGCATCGTCTTTAACGGCTTTTGCTAAGATTTTGGCAAATGTAATTTGCGATTTGTTTACTACTGCGTTCTCAGCGGTAACGGTGTTGTTTACAGGTGTGTTATTGGGTGTAGCGATGTCTTTTTTGCAGGATTGCATCAATACAAGACATGACAAGGCCATGCCAATAACGGATAAGTGTTTTTTCATTGTTTTTCTGTTAGGTTTGAAGATGTGATAAAGGATATTGGTATAAGGCAAATATATATCTTACTAAATAAATAACACCAATTAATAAAATATTATAAATAAAATAATAACAATAAATTAATAACCAGCAAGATAAATGACTAATATCATACATATTTATATATTTACCACTTGCATACAAAAAAAGGCCGGGAGAAATTCTCCCGGCCTTTTAATAATTATCAATTGTTGCTTTTCTTAGAAACGGTATGCTAAGCGCAAAGCTGCCTGACCGATAGTTCCATTGTTTGACCAACCTTCGTAACGAACACCGACCTCAAAACCCCCATCAAAGGTATAGCCAATACCCGGAGAATAAGCAAATGCAGTACCTGTACCACTTTTTGTACCAAAAGCAGCACCTAACTGACCTTCAGCAAAAAATCCATTTTCAATGTAGTATTTGATACCAACTTTTACCGGAATAAAACCAACAGAACCAAATCCTAAATCTTTTAATACACTTTTTGGATGTAACGAACTGTAACCAGCAGAGATAGTAAACAGGGTGCTTGCTGCAATAGGAAGTTCATACTTAAGTGAACCACCGATCAAATAATTGTACCCGTTGTGGATATCACCTACCGGTAAACCGGCTTCAAGGCCGATACTGAATTTTCCGTCACCTGATTTGGTTTGCGCAAAACTTGAGAATGCTGTGCCTCCTAAAATTACTAAGGCTAATAGAATTTTTTTCATAATGATTAGATTGTGTTTATAATTATACAACACCATAGGATTTTCCTATAGTGCGGTTTTTTTAGGGATATATAATAGACGTTGCCAATTGCAAAACGTTACAATATCCATGAATGTTTTTGCTAAATAATACGGTTTATGTATTGATCTTTAAGAAAGAATATGCTACTCTTCCCGGCAGCAGGACCGATAGATCTATTTTAATAATAGGATAAAGAATTAGGTATAACAAAAGTAACAGATTATTTTTAATATAAAAATATTAATTACCCACGGTAAGTGCTATAAATATCTGTTCAAGTGTAGTATTGTTGTTTTTAGCGCGCAGGTTATGCAGCGTATCATCGGCTACTATTTTTCCTTTATTAATGATGATCACTTGATTACATACTGCCTCAACCTCCTGCATAATATGGGTAGAGAGGATAATGGTTTTGGTTTTCCCAAGGTCGGTAATCAACTGACGGATACCGATCAGTTGGTTTGGGTCAAGGCCCGAGGTTGGTTCATCCAGGATCAGTACATCGGGGTTATGCAGCAGGGCCTGTGCAAGTCCCACCCTTTGGCGGTAACCTTTTGACAGTTGTGCTATTTTTTTATGCTGCTCAGGGCCAAGGCCGGTTTGTTCAATAATATTGGCGATGCGTTTTTCAGGCTCCTGTATCTGGTGGATGCCCGCAATAAAGCCCAGCGACTCTTTTACATACATATCCGGGTAAAGCGGGTTACTTTCGGGCAGGTAACCTATATGGCGGCGCACTTCCAACGATTGGGTTACCACGTCGTACCCGCATACCGATGCCGTGCCCGATGTTTGCGGGATAAAGCCGGTCAGTATTTTCATGGTGGTTGATTTGCCCGCGCCATTCGGTCCTAAAAAGCCCAATACCCCCGGCCCTGCATTAAAGCTGATGCTATCAACTGCTTTTTGATCGCCATAAAGTTTTGTTAATGCTTTTACCTGGATACTCATGCGGTAAAAATAGGTTTTAGATAGGAGATTTAGGACAGCAGATGTAAGATTTTGGTTAATGGTAATATGAATTACCTGATGATAGTAACCGGGCCGGATACCTTTTCGCCTCCATTCTTAGGGTCAATGATATAATAGTACGTGCCTGAAGGCACAGGTTTACCATTAATTGTTCCGTCCCAGGGTTGCTGGTAACCTACAGACCGGTATACAATTGATCCGTAACGGTTAAAAACACTTACGGTGCAATTAGCATACGGTAGTAATCCAACTATATACCAGGTGTCGTTATATCCATCCCCATTAGGTGTAAAGGTGTTAGGTACAACAACTTTAGCCGGAATTGATATAGAAGCCGTTATAGCATTGGAAACCACCGGCAAATTGATGATACATTTGCCACCAGAAGTTAAGGTACAGCTAACAACATCTCCATTCAATAATGTTTTGATGGTAAAGCTTGGGCTGTTTGTACCAGCGTTTTGCCCGTTAACCGTCCATTGATAAACAGGATTATCCAGCGGACTCAATGATAGAGTAGCCGTAAATGTAATGGGTGTACCAATAACCACCGTTCCTTTGACAGATGATGCGATAGTTAAGGCAAGCGTAACATATGGACTGGAAGTTAACGTTGCCTGATTAGATACAGGTGAAGGCATCGGCATACATCCGTCATTATTGGTAACCACACAGGTAATAATATCACCTGCTTTCAAAGTACTGCTGATGTAAGTATCCTTATTATCACCGCTATTTTGGCCATTTACCTGCCATTGATAGCTTGGGTGAGTACCCGCATTAACCGGTATGGCAGTATAAGTAAGGATTAAACCATCGCAGCTATCATAAAAAGAAGGGGTAACACTAACCGAAGGCGTAACCAGGGCCGCAACCGTTAAGGTCTGAGATACCGGAGTAGCCGGATTATACAAATTGTTGCCGCTTTGCGATACAGTAATGGTAGTAGTGCCCACACTAACAATATGCACCATACCTGCTGCCGAAACCGTAGCTACAGCTGGGTTACTGCTAACATAAGTAAGTGGAATGGTTGAATTGGAACTAATAGCATCTGCCGAAAAATCGGGACTACAGGTATATTTAACTTCAATAGGCAGAAATAATATAATCTGGTCCTGGGTAATAGTAAATTTTCTTTCTACAGGTGTGGCAGGGCTAAAATTCTCGTTACCGCTTTGATAGGCCGTAATAGTTGTAACCCCTGGGGCAATAACATGAATTTGCCCATCTGCTCCCACATAAGCCACATCAGGGTTGCTGCTGGTATAAACGATGGGGGTTTCGTTCTGATTACTGGTAGCATCAGGGTGCAAAATATTATCAGGATCAATTTTAGCAACTACCGGAGGCGGAAAAGTAATAATTGATGGCTTTAATATGATTTCCTGTACTACCTGGATATTGACCGTAGTACTGTTACTGCCGCCTCCGTTATAAGCGGTTATCGTATAATCCGTTGGGGGTGATAAAACAGTTGGTGTGCCCGAAATAACACCTGTTTCAGGATCAAAGCTTAAACCAGCAGGCAGGACCTTATCAATAGTATAACCTGATATCACTACCTTCCTTACGTCGTTATTAACATTCTCACCCACAAACAAATTACCTTTTCCATCCAGTGCCAATCCAAGGGGGCCATTAAAAGTAGCTACATTCCCATTACCGTTAGTTGAGCCGGTTCCTCCGGTTCCGGCTACCGTTGTAACCACTCCAGCCGGGCTAATTTTTTTTACCGTATTACTTTGCATATCGGCCACATACACATTACCCGTAACGTCAACCCTAAGCTCACGGGGGAAATTAAACCCTGTAGCAAAAGTGGTGACTGTACCCCCGGGGGTTATTTTCCTAATCATATTATTTCCAGCCTCTGCAACATATAAATTACCAGCAGCATCCAGCCCAACCGCTGTTGGTGTGTTAAAAGTTGCTGATAATGCTGGACCATTCGCCGATCCTGCTGCACCACTGCCTGCATAAGTTGTTACTACACCGGCGGCTGTTACTTTTCTGATCAGGTTATTGGCCTGATCGGCTACATAAATATTACCTGCTGCATCAACCGCTAAACCCCTCGGGCTGTTAAACGTTGCTGTTGAACCTGGGCCGTTAGCCGAACCACTGGTGTGGGGGGTGCCGGCGAGGGTTGTTACTAAACCACCCGGTGTTATTTTCCTTATTAAGTGACTTAATTGATCGCTAACGTATATATTGCCGGCAGCATCCGAAACTAAGCCATCGGGCTCATCAAAACTTGCCGCTGTACCCAAACCATCATCCCAGCCTGCCATACCATGTCCGGCAAAAACTGACAAATTACCTGAAGGTGTAAGCTTGTAGATCGTGTTATTACTCCAGTCTGCAATAAATACGTTTCCCGTCGGATCAACCGCGACGCTCGTTACCGTAATAAACGATCCTGGTGCACCATTACCCGCTACAGTACTTACCTGTCCGTAAATGGCTGCTGGTACTTCCCCACCGCTATTGGTTGGTGCTAAAGAGGTAATCGGTATATTTATAACATATTTATTCGGAGTTTTATATTTGATAACAGGTGCCTGGGCAAATAAATATCCGGTATAAAAATTCAATGAAACAAGCATCAACGCTGCGGCACGTAAAATTGAAAACAGCGAATACATTATTGTTTTGATCGGAAATGTGATAAAGTAAAAATCCAACGAAAAATAAGGTTTTTTCGTTGGATTTTTAAATCATTTATCATCAAGATCTATTGCTTTGAAAAAAGCATTCCTTCTTTGTAAATAACGAGGTGATTTTCGTCACCCAAAAGAAGATTCGAAACTGGCAATGGCAAATTTCCTTCTAGGTTAGTGTTATCGCCACAGGTGTTCGGAAGAAATAAAACGTATGTAGAACGATTTGAGAAACTCTCTCCTGAGCGTCAGTGAAAAATCTTATACGTACAGTTAATAAAAGTGGTGACACTGTTTTGCCAGTACGAAAAAAATACAAATCATTGATTATCAATCGTTAATAAACGTTCATGAGCGTTCATGGTGTGAATATGAACAGTATAAGAGTTTTCGCTGCGGTCGAAATATATTTTTCCGTACACTCCAGGCTTTTCCGGCTTCGGCTCTTCCGAACACCTATGGTGTTGTTACCAATATTATATTTTACTAATGACTCTTAGTTGTACGTTACTTTTCAAAAACAACAGCATCAGCGTTCGCCCCCAGCTTTGCTAATGTTTCGGTTAATTCGGCAACCATTGGATCTGGACCACAAACGTAAAAATGCTTTTTAAAATCAGTAACCTCGGCCTTTAAAAACTTACTATCAATGCGGCGATGGTCGTTTTTGCCTCCCTTTTGCTGGGTTGTGGTAAACCGGGCATTTTCACCGAGCATCGTTTTTAGTTCATCGGCTAAAATAATATCCTTGTCAGTTTTGTTGGAGAAAAACAGGATATTATCCTCCAGCTTACCTTCTTTATAAAGTTGTCTTAATATGGCAATAAATGGGGTTATGCCTGCACCTCCGGCTATAAAATAACCAGGGCCTTTATATTCAATAGCGCCCCAGGCCTCTCTTAAAATCAGTTCATCGCCAACATTAAGCTTGCCCAGGTGATTGGTTACGCCCTCATGATCGGTGTATATTTTAATGGTGAACTGCAAGTAATGATCATCCGTAAGACAGGTAAAGGTAAAAGGGTTCTTTTTATCTGTCCAGCCTTCCTGGTTAATAGATAGCTCGGTTGCCTGCCCCGGTGTAAAGATGAAACCATCGGGTTTTTCAACAATAAACTGTTTTACATTATGCGTAACGGGATGTATATCGAGTATCCTGACGATGTGTTCCATAAAACGGTAATTAATTGATTTTCTATACTAATCGAATTTACCTCTTTTTGGTTTTAATTAAAGTAATTTAGTGCTTTTACCCCGATGACTTTAAGCTTTTTACCTTTCGCTTTCAGCTTTCTGCCTAAATTGTATCTTTGCAGCTATTATGAGCAAATCAACCGACGAACTTTTTAAAAATGTTATATCGCATGCCAAAGAATATGGCTTTGTTTTTCCTTCGAGCGAGATATATGATGGTTTAAGCGCCGTTTATGATTACGGTCAGTTTGGTGCCGAATTAAAGAACAACATCAAAACTTACTGGTGGAAAGCCATGGTGCAAATGAATGATAACATTGTAGGTATTGATTCGGCCATATTTATGCACCCTAAAATATGGAAGGCCAGCGGGCACGTTGATGGTTTCAGCGACCCGATGATCGATAATAAGGATTCAAAAAAACGCTACCGCGCTGATCAGCTGCTGGAAGATAAAATAGACCGCTACGATAAAGACGGCAAAACGGATAAAGCCGAACAACTGCAACATGATATGGACGAGGCCCTTAAAAATGAGGATCTGCCCCGCCTGAAAGAACTGATTATTGAGCACGAAATTGCCTGCCCCGTAAGCGGTACCCGCAACTGGACCGATGTACGTCAGTTTAACCTGATGTTCAGTACCCAGATGGGCGCTGTTGCCGATGATGCCGATGTGGTTTATCTGCGCCCGGAAACCGCGCAGGGTATATTTGTAAACTACCTGAACGTACAAAAATCAGGCAGGATGAAAATTCCGTTTGGTATTGCTCAAATTGGTAAAGCTTTCCGTAACGAGGTAATTGCACGCCAGTTTATTATCCGCATGCGCGAGTTTGAGCAAATGGAGATGCAGTTTTTTGTACGCCCTGGCACACAAAAAGAATGGTTTAACCAATGGAAGGAAGCCCGTTTACAGTGGCACCTTGCCCTGGGAACCGATGCAGCCAAATACCGCTACCACGAACACGTAAAATTGGCTCATTACGCCGATGCTGCGTATGATATTGAGTTTGAATTTCCATTCGGCTTTAAAGAAGTTGAAGGCATACACAGCCGTACCGATTTTGATTTGAGCCAGCATCAGAAATTCTCAGGTAAAAAACTCCAGTATTTTGATCCTGAGATTGACCCTGAAACAGATAAACCTTATGGTAACTATATCCCTTACGTAATTGAAACTTCGATAGGGTTAGACAGAATGTTCCTACTTACCATGATCAATGCTTTTGAGGAAGAAAACCTGAGTACCGAAGAAAAACAGGATAGCCGCACCGTACTGCACCTGCATCCTTGCCTGGCTCCCGTTAAAGCCGCTATTTTCCCGCTGACCAAAAAAGATGGTCTGCCCGAAAAAGCACGTGAGATCATGGACAAACTAAAGATCGATTTCAACATACAGTACGAAGAAAAAGATGCCATAGGCAAACGTTACCGCCGTCAGGATGCCATT
Organism: Mucilaginibacter sp.; assembly: GCF_028288225.1. Taxonomy (GTDB): domain Bacteria; phylum Bacteroidota; class Bacteroidia; order Sphingobacteriales; family Sphingobacteriaceae; genus Mucilaginibacter. The sequence goes on along the minus strand of NZ_JAQBOC010000049.1, from coordinate 320 downwards.
GGTACACCATACTGTATCACCGTTGATCATCAAACACTGGAAGACAATACCGTTACCATCCGCCACCGCGACAGCATGGCGCAGGAACGCGTTGCTGCCGATCAGCTTGACAAAATCATTGGTGATGGTGTTAGCTGGAGAAATTTATTGAAGTAATTGTAAGTAACATTAAAAAAAAAGGCCCGCTGAATCAGGAGGGCACTGAAAAAGTGGCTATTTATCAAAAGGGGCTGATTTCAATATTGAAATCAGCCCCTTTTTCTTTGATGTATTCGGATAAGTGGTGGAGAGCATTTTCGTACAGACGATTCTCAGCAACT
>NZ_JAQBOC010000043.1 GCF_028288225.1 Mucilaginibacter sp. | reverse complement strand
AAAAGAAATTCAGGTGCCTATATCGGCGGTGTCCACCTCTTCCCATTCCGAACAGAGAAGTTAAGCCCGCCAGAGCCGATGGTACTGCAGTAAAATGTGGGAGAGTAGGTCGGTGCCAAATCTTATCACCTTAATTGGTGTAATGCGAACCCTTAGTTCTAGTCGGACTAAGGGTTTTTGCGTTTAAAACACTCAAGAATAATAATAAAATCAAGCTATCTGGATAAAACCAAGATCAAAGGTTCGCGGGACTACGATGGTTTTGAAAATTGGTATTGCGGGGAAATTACATTTGCAAATACTTACAACGTATTTTATATCAGACTCTTTCATGCTGGCACCTATAATTATTTCAGCAACTTCTTTTTGTGTAAATCCAACAATTTGATTAGCGGCGCCACCTTTAGTTACCCTATACTCATCCTCATATTCCCATACTTTTGATTTAGTATAAATCTGTTTAACCATTTGCCCATAAATGTCGTCGGTCGGCAGAATAATTGGCAACTTTTCCTCATACATAACTTTTCCACCACTACCAAATCTTGATTCATTGAAAAAAAGTTCTGTAGATTTAAACCCTATGCAGTAGCCTGTGTGAGAGCCAGAGTAGTGAGACCATAAAAGCATATTCGCCTTATGCTCGGAAAAACTAATTATTCCGTAATAAGTCGATAATTGATTAAATTGTTCCTCCTCTTGCCATCGCAACCAGTCGCTTTTGTAAAATCTGCCTTCTTTTATTAACTCTTATACCTTTAGTTGACATTCGATTTCCGTGTATTTTGGGTAGTGTCTTGCAACGTATCCTTCAAAATACTCTAAGGGTAATTTAGCGTCATCGCCCAATTTATAATACGCGATAGGGATTTTACAATCGATGGGATCGTTAAAGGAAGATGACGAGGCTAGAAATAATTCCATGTTTATAAGAGTTTTCTTATGGAAATCATTGGACCAGTCTCTGTACTTGTATACAAGTTTTGGGTAATCTTTTGGAAGTAATGGGGCAATGCTCATAGGTAAATTTAACATTTAATTAAATGCAAACTCTTTATGGCAAATTTAAACCGACAAAATATGCGAGTGCTGTCGGACCTGTAAATAAATCAAGATGATTGTCTTTAATGTGCTTTAGCAAATTCATCTGCTATTTCATTAAGCTCTGCACTGCTCACAGTTTTATCACCATTGGTTATTATTATCCTATACCTAAAAGTCACCGATTCTCCCTTTTTTAAACTCAAATTCTTTTCCGATTTGCCATTGGTAAAAATCTTCTCACCCAACGGGTTCGCTGCAAATAAACCATACCCCCTGGCATGCCAGAATGTAGGGTAGTTAGGGTTTTTAGGATGATCAATAATGGCTATGCTTACCGAGTCAGCACCCATTTTGCCATAAACCTTGCACCACACTCCGCGGCTGCTCCAGACATCATTACCTGTTTTACCGGCGCTGGTTATGTAATTACCGTTGGCAACATGGTCTGTGCCGCCTTTAACCACGGTTACATTGCCCTTGTTGTCGGTAAATTGCTGGTCTTCCGTAGTTGGCATTTGCAGCTCATGTGCTAACCGTAAGCCTAGCATTCCATCTTTCGCGTCTTTAAAAATAACATCAACATTTGCTTTCAAAGTAGTAATCCGGTCAATTATACGCTGGGTTTCGCTTCCGCTAAATTCAAAGCGGGTGGTTTCTTCTAAAATTATGTTTTTTTGCTGGTTTGTCCAGTTAGCATGATAGGCTAATACACCGGTTTTCCCTCCGGCAGCTTCAATAATTTTATCGGTACGGATCCACCCATACAAGCTTTTTTTATTTGCGGGTATCGCGTATGAATTGTTCCAGAAATCAAGACCGTTCAGGTTTTCAAAGTTAAACCAAAGGCCGATGTGATGGGGGTGATCTGTTGGATCGCCTGGCCTTGGATCAAGCGGGAAACCACGGGTAACAATAGTGCCATTAGCTGCATACAGCGGGTACAATACCGGTTTTTCCAGGCTGTCGGGATACAGGAAGCTGGTAAACAGCTTGCCTTCGATAGAGATATCGACCTTGTTTTCTGTTGCTGATTTTACCACTTTTACCAGCTCACTTTTTTGAGCCATCACTATTATAGGCATCGTGGTTATTGCCATAGTAAATCCTAATTTCGTTAACCTGGATATCATGGTTTATCAATATTTAAATATTTTACCATTCGCCATTACCTCCTGTGTTTTTTCATCAAAGGTGGCCTTGTAGCCGGTATGTACGGCGGCGTTGGTCATGATGTTAGCTATAGAGTGGCTGTACCCTGCTTCAACGGGCGCATTCGGTTGTTGACGGCTGCGTACACATTCCATCCAGTTGCGCACATGATTTGATGTGAGCACATCGCCGCCTGTATTGGCTGAAGCTACCACTTTTTCAGTATTTGCCAGGCTGATCTCTGGTAATAGGTTAGCCTGCATGTTCATAGCCGCAGCCATCTTTTGAGTTAAGCCCCCAACGGGAGAAACCTTGTTGGTATTGAGGTTTAATTCGCCGCCGTTAGAGTAATAGATCTCTGCCGGATGTTCATCGCCATTATGCATGCGCGAACCAAAGGTAACCTGGAAACCTTTCGACGGATCATCCAGCGGGCCATAGTCAAAGGCGGCCAAAATGGTATCCCAATTTCTGCGGCCATCTTTCCACATATAAATCCCTCCATTGGCAACAACACTGCGCGGATGTTTTAGCCCGGTAAACCAATGTACAGTATCGATCTGGTGGCTCATCCACTGACCGGGCAACCCCGATGAGTAGGGCCAGAACAGCCGGTATTCAAGGTATATACGCGGGTCAAATGGCTCATACGGACGATTCATAATAAAGCGTTTCCAATCGGTATCAGCTTCTTTCAACACGCCTAACAATTCCGGCCGGCGCCAGCGGCCAGGCTGGTTAACATTCCAGGTTAATTCAACCATGGTGATGGGACCAAATTTGCCCGAGCGGATAAAATCATTAGCGGCGTGGTAATTAGCACCGCTTCTGCGTTGCGAACCTATTTGTACAATTTTCCCCGACTCTTTAACAGCTTTAAAGGCAGCCCGGTTATCTTCCATAGTTTCAGCAAAAGGTTTTTCAACATAAGCGTCGCACCCGGCTTTCACAGCTTCAATAGCATGGCGGGCATGCTGAAAATCAGCGGTGCTAATAAATACGGCATCTACAGTTTTGCTGTCGTACAATTCTTCATTATTGCGAAATGCTCTTACATCATTTTGCATTTTCTCTTTCCAAATAGCGGCGCCTTCTTCCCTGCGCTTTTTCCAGATATCTGATACGCCAACCACCTCAAAATTAAGTTCCTTACAGTGGTTCATAAAGCTGGGAATATGCGAGCTTCTGTGCCTGTCGGAAAACCCGACAACACCAACCCGCACCCTGTCATTAGCGCCGATAATGCGTTTATAGCTTTTGGCGCTCCAACTGTGTTTGGCGAGCAATACGCCGGCACCGGCCAATGTGGCCTGCCTGATAAAAGTACGACGTGATTTTTCCATAGAATAGATATTTGTGATTTAATTGGGATTGTAAAGCTTCATAAATAAATTAAGGTTCGGGCCAGATAGAGCAGACCGCCATTATAATTTTTTTCTTGATGAATAGGTAAATTGGTTTTTAATATCAGTTATATAACCGACAAAATCAAATATCGATGAAATTAACCAAAAAGTAATAACATCTCTGTAAGATGTATATTACATTTGATGTTTTCACAGGTATTTTGGCAGCAGCTTTTTAATTATTTCAACAAACCATTAACTAATAGATCATAGCGGAACTGCGGGCATGTTAAGCTTTAGTAACTGCAAATGATCTGACATAATAAATTTATTGATGCTGCTCCGCCTTTGTGAAAGACAATCTGAACTGCTTACAAAACTGGCCTGGAAATATGATTATATAAAAGATATCTGAAAATTTATTTATTATATATTAAAATAAATTCCATATATTTAATATATACTACACCTATCTCATAGTTTTATGCCAAATACAATTAAAATATTATCTGCAACGGATGGTACTATTGCAGATAGTGATTTCAACGCGGTATTAAACGAACCCACTGAAACCATAACACCATTACTCGTTTTGGGAAGCGATGCAGTTGCACTAAAAGCTAAAGCTTTTGTGCAATCGATGCTTGACAATGATGTTGATTCAGAATACGTTTCTGTTCAATTTATATATGTTCCTAACCGGGCTTTTATTTTCCAAAGCTTACAAAACAGGTGTGTTCAATTAGATCAGTCTGTTCATCAATTAGATTGGACAATTTATAATACCTATACCGTATTTGCATTGTCACCAACGGATAAATGTATTGCGGATGTAGTTCCATCTACTGAAATTAATGCTCAACCCGGAAATATTGGTGCAGCTATACTTTGTGCCTTTGGAATAGGTTAATAAAATGAAAAACAAGTATGTACCAATTTCCCGTAGCGGCATAGTGCTATTATGGGGATTCCTGATTATAGCAGGCCAGGGTTTAAAGGCCCAGGATGTGCTTAAAGTTATAGAAAAAGATCAGGATAACAAGTATCTTGATGTGCACAAACAGGTAAAACCGGCTTATATTAATCCTAATATAGTTGATATAAATAGTACGCTTTTAATATCAATTGATAAAGCAGCTATCATAAAAAAGCTCGGTCAAACCGGCCAGTTTAATTTGCCTAAAGAAACAAGCGACTTGTTAGATCTACTTAACAATGCCTTAAAAAAGCAAGCGGAATTATTGAATGATTTTAAATCAACCATAGCCTCTTATAATCCGGGGAACCCTGATAGCGCAAGAAAATATAATCAGAAGCTGCAAAATTTTGGACAATTTGCAAATGGGCTTTTCAAAACAGATCCCAAAGTCAGAGCTTATTTTGTTAGCCAGATGAGTGTAAGTCCGGGGAAAATAGCAGAAAACGTGTTTGTTGCGCTGCAAAAACGTATAACGGACATGGAAAATGATCTGGCACAATTAAACACATCAAATCCAAACAGCATACAGCTCGGTGCCTGGATAAATAAAGGCGGCCCCCCATTGCCTTTGCATCTCGCCGGCTTTGACCAGCTTGCAGATCAACCCTATTATACTGTTGAAAGGTGGCAATACCTGCCAACTGCCGACCAAATTGATCAATACACCCAATTGCAGGATTTTGCAAAAAAAAACAGGGACAGTGGATTAGATTTATTAAAAGCGTCTTTAAACCAATACCTGGACGCATTTAAGGCTTACGCTCAAAAACTATTGGATAATAATTTGACTGATTTAACCAATGCCTATAATTTGATTAAAAATGACTACAACGGAACACCAATTAGCGGTGAGATGCTGCAATTAAAAACGGATTTTGAAACATTATCAAACCTGATTAAAACCAATATAGCTTTTTATAATAACATTCAGCAGTCGGGGAATATTTCTACAACCGGTATTATTGCCCAGGTAATTAATGATATAAGCACAATAAATCAAACTATTGCACAGGCAAAGGCGGACGTTGATGGTTTAAATAAGAGCATAAGTTTATTGCCGCCAAAGCTTAAGCAGGAAGGGCAAAGCCTTGTTAATTTATTAAAAAGTAAATATGACTCATTATTTACATCTATTGATACAAAATTTTTATCAGCTGTCGGGGCAGGTTATCAAACAGATATAGCAGCGCTTGAGTACTCTGATAAGGTACTCAAATTATCATTAACAGACCTGCCTTTAAATACAGAGTTGGATTTGAATAATACAGGGGAGAGAAAGGCCGGGGATAAAATATCCTTAAAAATAAGCACCGTCAGCAACGGCAAAACCACCAATCTTGATTCATATACTGTTACGATGTACAGGGTGTTAATTCATTTGGAAGGGACCGTGGGCCTGCTGTTTGCACATCCGCTTGTGCACACCGATATCCGCGGCGATTTTCAAATGGCGCCTTATTTTAATTTACTATTTAAAGGTGTATGGCCATGGACCGAAAACTATCATAGAAGATCTGCAATAAACAACGGCTTGCTAGATTTTTCGTTTGGCTTGCAGGTTTCCTCGCCCGACTTTAACAAAGATGATGTTCCTGAATTAGGAGTGGGGTTGGTTCTCTCAGGCTTTAAGGACATTTTGCAGGTTGGCATAGCCCACAATGTATTTTTAAGTAAACCTTTTGTTTTTTTTGGAATCCGGCTTCCTATCCCTGCAACTAATTTTGGTTCAAACGGGCAAACTAATTCAAGCGTGCAATAGGTATACATTTAGTCTTGAGTCGAAAGTCTTGAGTTCTAAGTCAGAAAAAGACAAAATTTGACTTAAGACTAGCGACTTAAGACTGCTTTTAACTTAACATTAGGTTATTATGGCCCCGGGAAATGTTAATTGCCCGGGGCTTTCTTATGTATTATTGTTATTATTTTACTTTAAGATATTTCTCAATAATAACCCTGTCTATCCCGGTGCCTTCAACTTTCTCAATTCCTTTTTGAACAAGCGTATCTCCATTAAAGGTAACGGTGAAAGTAAAAGGCTTGCCTTCCCAGGCTTTGTCTTTATAATAATCAAGGTGCTCGGTATACTGGTCGCCTTTTAAAGTGTACCGGCCGCCGCCTGCATCAAATTTGTTTGATGAGTCTTTAGCCGCATTCATTACATGATTTAAAAAGGCAAAATGTGTTTCATTAATAACTTTTATCATTTGCTGATCTTTTTCTTTTGGATATGCCTGGGTGTGCCCCTTGGTAATGGTAGCGCCCGATACCAATTGCCATGTGCCTATAATGGGATTGGTTGCTTGTTCTTTTTTTTCGCCCTGGTTATTACAGGCCATTAAAAAAGCAATTGCGGATAGTGATAAAAAAACTGCAGGTTTAAATTTCATGATGAGTGGTTTATTTGTTAAATATATAAAATTCCGGCATTAAGTTATCAGCATTAATCTTTTGAGGATTTAGTAGATTTTATATATTTGGCCAATAACCAGTTTATCGAAATTATTCCCCTGCCGGTAATTTCATCTTTCATAAAAAAACTAAATAATACAATTTGAAATACATTTTTACTTTCTTCATCATAACTATCGCCATCAGTAATTTATCTGCCCAGTTTAAGCTTACCGGAACTGTTAATACCCTGGCAAAACGACCGGCAGACTTTGCTTCTGTCAATCTTAAAAATTTAACAGACAACAACGATAAAACGGTGCTTGCAGATAGCACCGGCCATTTTAGCTTTAATGATTTAGCTGCCGGCAAGTATTTAGTAAGTACTTCAGTTATGGGCTACTTTCCTGCACAACTTAATGTTATCCTGACCCGCGATACCACTTTAAATATAATTTTGGCTATAACAAACACACAACTAAGCGAGGTAACTATTACCAGCAGCAAGCCTGTGATAGAAAACAATACCGAAAAGCTGGTTTATAATGTATCATCAAGCATTACAGCTAACGGCGGCGATGCCCTTGCGGCTATTAGCAAGGTGCCGGGTATAAGGGTAAACAATAAGGAGATAAGCATTGCGGGTAAAGGTATGGTGCGGGTAATGGTGAATGACAGGCTGGTACAATTGGCTGGTGAGGATCTTACGCGCTACTTAAAATCCATGTCGGCAAACCAAATCTCGAAAATAGAGCTTATAAAAAATCCATCTGCCGAATATGATGCAGAGGGGAATGCGGGATTAATTAACATCACCACTAAACAAAGTAAAAAACAAGGGCTATCCGGGAATGTTCAACTGAGCGGCAAAAAATGGCTCCAAAGTCCGGCAAATGTTTTTGGCACCGGTAATTGGTGGATGTTGAACAGCAGCGCAAACCTTAATTATAATTCAAAAAAATTATCAGCCTATGCCAGCTTAAATGTTAATGGCGACCATGAGCTGGAAGGTTTTGAAACTGATGTTTTTTATCCGAAACAAACCTGGAAACAAACCGATACGGGTAACTATCGCTTGCATGAATACAGTTATGTTTTAGGGCTTGATTATAAGCTAAGTCCCAAAGCAACCATAGGCTTTAACTATCTTGGCGGTACCACAACTTATGACGGATCGGACCATGTAAATAACCCGGTTTATAATCAAAGCGGTCAGCTTGACAGCACACTGCGCACCTTCGCTACCTATCATCCCATTGCCATAAGCAATTCCATTAACCTTCACAGTATTATTAAATTTGATACCACAGGAAAAAGGCTGTCACTCAACGCCGACTATTTTAACTATTACCGCACAGACCGCTCCGACTTTGAAACTAATACATGGTTACCAAATGGAACGGTTGTCCCTGCAGCCAATGCGCGCTACCATGATAATAATAAGCAAAACATAAATGTGTATACTTTTAAAGCTGATGCCGAAATACCAACCCCTTTTGCCAAACTAGCTTTTGGCGGCAAGTTGAGCTTTATTGATACTTACAGCAATGCCTTTTATTACAACAGAACCGGCATAAATACGCTGACTTACAATACCAACCTGAGTAACGAGTTCGATTATAAAGAAAACACGCAATCAGTATATTTTAATTTGGATGGTGAAAAGAAAAAATGGAAATACCAGGCAGGTTTGCGGGGTGAGTTAACCCAAACCACAGGCTATTCATATACGCTTAATACCAGCAACGTCAACAAATATTTCAGGCTGTTTCCATCAATGCTTTTAAGCTACCAGGCCGATAGTGCAAACAGTTTTGCACTAACTTTTGGCAGGCGCATTAACAGGCCGGTTTTCTGGAATCTGAACCCGTTTAAATCATTATTTACTGCCTACAGTTATGGTGAAGGCAATCCTTTTTTGCAGCCAGAATATAATACCAATCTCGAGCTTTCGCACACTTATAAAAATATACTTACATCGGCAGTGTTTTTAAACGTTACTGATAATGGTTTTTATAATGTTACCGTTGCCAGCGTAGATACCAACCTGGTTTACACTATCCCGCTCAATTTTATTAAAACTTACAGGATAGGAATATCGGAAAGTTTAAGCCTGCACCCTTTTGAGTGGCTTGAGAATAACGAGCAGGTAACCGCTTATCATACCAGTGCACATTCTGACTTATCATACATCAGCAGCATAAAGGGTTATGGCTTATACCTTGCTACCAACAATACCATTTACTTCAATAAAGATAAAACGCTGGCATCTGCCATAGACTTCTGGTACCAGTTTCCGGAGGTTGACCATATTGGCCGTGCCGATGCCTATTATAAATTGGATGTGGGTTTTAGCGCATTAGCTTTACAAAAGAAGCTGAACATTAGCTTAAACCTTAATGATGCTTTCAGAAGCAGTGCAAACGCAGTAACCACTAACGTTAACGGGATCCGCGAAAAGTTCACCAATTTCCAGTTAAACAGGTTTGTGCAATTGGCTGTGAGCTACCGCTTTGGTATTGAAACAAACGGCAGCAAGGCTGATACAGGTAATGCGGATGAAAGAAGCAGGGCTCATTGATGTAAAATATTGTATCTCTGTAATAAAAATCGAAATCCTCAATTGCTATTTGGATTAATTATAAATAATGTGCAAATTTGCACCATTAATGAAGCAATCCATAACAAGTGATAAATTAACAATGACGGAAGTTTTTAAAACTAACGCTGGTGCTATTTATCAGTGTGATGCTGAAAGATGCTGGTATGTTGATTTTGCAGGTAAGCTGGCAAAGTTTGATTACCGCTGTCTGCTTAAGCTTCGCAAAGCTGTTTACCATGTAGATATTGAGCAGACCTTGCTTGATACCACCAATGCTCCTGATGTTGAGATAATTTTTATTTGCGCTTGCGATCATTTCTACGTGCTAACCCTGCTTCAGATCATCGCCTTGAAAGAAATTCTGCAGGGTACCTTTGTAATGCTTGAGCTCAACAACATCATCCACGACAGGCTTTTTCGCATACCTGCCTGATATTTAGACTCATTACATATTGCGTCATTTTAATACAATTGTTAATTTATAGCACTATTATTGTTATACTAGATCAGTATATACCAATAATTTGAAAAGCTATGAAAGATCTTATCAGGATTAAAACACTTATCTCAAGTGACATTGAAAATCTTTTAAACCAGCAGGTTAAAATGGAAGCCAACTCATCGTCTGTATATTTATCAATGGCTTCATGGTGCAACCGTAATGGTTACGATTTCTCCTCTGAATACTTTTTTAAACAGGCCAATGAAGAAAGGCAGCACCAGCTTAAATTTTACAAGTACATTTTAGATATGGGCGGCAGTGCCGTATCGCCTGAGGTTACTAATATTAAACATGAATACAACTCTTTCAGGGAGATATTTGAAGAGGCCCTTGACCAGGAGATAGCAGTGACTCAATCTATCAATAACATATATGGCCGCTGCCTTAAAACGCAGGACTTTTTGACCATGGAGTTTTTAAACTGGTTTTTAAAAGAGCAGCGTGAAGAGGAATACAAAGCCCGCCGTGCGCTTGAACTGTTTGACGTTATTGGAGAGGAAGGTACCGGCAGGTGGCAGATTGATAAGCATGTTGGCGAAATAAAATACGACGGGCAGGCTTAATAATTATTCAATCTTTTAAACCAAGCAGCTTAAGTACCTCCTTTTTATGATATTCTTTTAGCCAGACATTGCCCGGCTGCAAGGCGCATACCGGTGCGTAATCACACCGGTCTGTGCATTCCGTGCGGATTACCTCTATGTCTTCTCCGGAGTGTTTTACATAGGATTTTGCCAGCTTATACATTTCCTTTCCTCCGCGCTTACTGCATTTGCTTCCTGTGCATATATACAGCACTTTATCGGGTACAGTAAATTTGCTCATTACTTTATCAGTTTCAACCCCGCAATAATCATTAACCTAATATTAAGTTAAAGTTCGTCATTTTCATTCTATTTAACATAAAAAACAATTGCGGCTTTAAATGTATGTAGCACCGTAAAATTTTGACAAAACGTAAAATAAACGGCCAACCACCAGAACGTTGCACCCGTACTAATAAATACAGGACTTAGCTTGACTTTTTAGCTTTTAGCCTGTAAATTTGCGGCAGCATGTTAAAACAACTAACAGCTTTCTTTCTCATCTGTTCATTGCTTGCAGTTAACTTCACGCGGTTCTTTATTTTCGCGGGTTTTGAGCTGAACAAGAATTATATTGCAGCAAATCTTTGCGACAATCGTGATAAGCCCTGGTTGCATTGTAACGGCAAATGTTATTTCATGAAAAAGATTAAACAAGCCCAGGAAAATGAAAGAAAAGAAACGACTAAAGATAATTTTAGCCGCCTCGAAATTTCTTTTTTCCAGGAACCCTTCAAATTAACATTTATTGAACCTGTTATTTTAGATGATAATAAAAGTTCATTCCCGCAATATACCTATCAATATACAAACCATTATATTGATGCCATCTTCCGCCCACCCAAATCATTAGTATAATATCTTTTATTCAATCCATTTTATCGGTCTGCTTTCCGTACTGATAATATGGTGATTCCTATTGTTTGATCATGTTCCAATTTTTCTGATTGATTTTTAATCAGCAACTATTCGTGCATTATCTAACGCTAAATAATCGTCTTTATACTAATACGTACATGAATAAACTTACACTCAAAAAAGTGTTATTGCTGACTGCAGTATTTTTTACAATGCAGCTTGCAATGGCTCAACATATTTTCAAAGGCAAAGTAGTTGATAATATTACTCATCAGCCAATAGAATACGCATTTGTTTATGCAAACAAACAATCTGCCGCAACTAACAAGTGGGGAAGTTTTCAGCTCTCTTTAACGTCTGATACCGCTACATTAACCATATCCTATATGGGTTATCAAAAAAGATCTGTGCAAGTTAAAAGCTCAGATCAAAGGATAGTTATTGCCTTAACCCATGGGCAGATCGACCTTAACGAGGTGGTGATCTCTCCGCATTTAAGCAATAATTCGTTCCATACGCTAAGCGCTTTGGACCTTAACTTAAGACCTGTTAATTCATCACAAGATCTGATGCGCCTGGTACCCGGCCTGTTTATAGCACAGCACATGGGCGGTGGTAAGGCCGAGCAGATCTTTATCAGGGGCTTTGATGCCGATCATGGCACCGATTTGAACGTTTCGGTAGATGGCTTGCCGGTGAATATGGTATCGCACATACACGGGCAGGGCTATGCAGATCTGCACTTTTTAATACCAGAAACGGTATCAACCTACGATTTTGGCAAGGGGCCATATTATACCGATAAAGGCGATTTTACTACTGCCGGATACCTTAACTATACTACTAAGGATGCGCTCGATAAAAGCATGATCAGCCTGGAAGGCGGACGATTTAACACCTTCAGGGCAGCAGGGGTAATTGACCTGCTTGGCAGCAAAGCCAAACAAAATGGTGAGAATGCTTACATAGCCGGCGAATATAATTATACTGATGGCCCTTTTCAGTTGGCCGAACATTACAAACGTTTCAACGTATTTGGCAAATATACCAAACAGCTTGGCCAGGATAATAAACTGTCCATCAGTGCTTCCACTTTTAGCACCAGTTGGACGCCATCGGGCGAAATTCCGGAACGGGCTGTAGCAGGTGGAACAACTGCCATTGACGATAATGGGAATGCAATTAAAATTCCCGCCGCCGCAAATATCATCAACCGTTTTGGCACCATTGACAGCACGCAGAATGGAAAAAGTACCCGTACCAACGGCATAGTAAAGCTCTCATCAGATTTAAGAAATAATTGGACACTGGAAAACCAATTGTATTACACCCATTATACCTTCCAGCTTCATGTAAACTCTACCTTTTTTGCCGAAGACAATGTTAACGGCGACCTAAGGTTTCAAAACGAAACAAGGGACATGTATGGCTATAATGGTAAGCTAAGCAAGCGCAGCTATTTTGGGAGCACCTCATTGACTTCAACTTTTGGCGTTGGTGACCGGATGGACCGAACCTATGGTACATTATATAACAGCGTTACCCATGACAATCAATTTTTAGAAACGATAAGCTCAGGCGATATAAAAGAAAATAACCTGAACGCTTATATTGACGAAACATTGGAAACGGGCAAATGGCTGTTTAACGCAGGTGCAAGGATAGACTATCTGCATTTTAATTTTTATGATACCACACAGAATAAAGCAATAGTAAGTCCGAAGATAAATATCCAATACACTGCTAATGAGCAGGTACAGTTTTATCTAAAAGCAGGCAAAGGCTTTCACTCCAATGATGCGCGCGCTGTGATAGGCAATAGTGGTCTGCAAATCTTACCCGCTGCTTATGGTGCAGACCTGGGATTGAATTGGAAACCCGTTTCTCATTTATATATTAATGCTGCGTTGTGGTATTTATACCTGCAGCAGGAATTTGTATATACTGATGATGGGACTATTGCACCAGGTGGCAAAACCCGTAGAGAAGGTATCGACTTTTCGGCTCGCTACCAGTTAGCCAAATGGCTGTTTGCTGATCTGAATGTGAACCTGGCCAAACCACGGCTGGTGGGAGAAGCAAATGGCGAAAACTATTTACCGCTGGCTCCAACTTTTACCAGCACCGGTGGATTGAATTTTAAATTTAACAACGGAATTAACGGTGGTTTCAGCTACCGCTATATGCACAAGCGCCCGGGGAACGAAAATTATACCCTAACTGCCGATGGTTATTATGTTACTGATCTGAAACTGAATTATACGCAAAAGCGGTATGAACTGGGTTTATCAATAGAAAACCTGTTCAATACTGAATGGAATGAGTTTGAGGCAGAGGAAGTGACCAAATTACGAAATGAAACTGCCCCTGTAGATCAGATGAGCTTTACACCGGGCTCACCATTTTTTGCGAAATTAAGGGTGGCATTTTTCTTTTAATTATCTAATCGGCAGGCAAAATACACTTTCTGCCTGCTGATAAATAAGATCAATTCATTAAAACAGATCATCATGAAAAAATTATTTATAATACTTGCTTTGGCAGGTTTGATCTTAAATGTAAGTGCTTGTAATAACTATAATGCACAAAAGGCAAACAGCAATAAAAAAATTAAGAAAAAGGGCAAATATTTTTGTACGATGAATCCTGACGTTACCTCGGATAAACCAGGTGTTTGCTCAAAATGCGGTATGGAGCTTGTAAAAAGAGATACTGCCGACGATAAATAATTAAAGGTAGAAGCGTTAACCCGATTGCCTTTACTTATGGTAATGGGTTAACGTTTTTGTATTTACCAGGTCATCAACCACTAATAATTTTCCATTACAAGTATCATTAGAGGCGGTTATTTTACCTTCCAGCATGCTTTGGCCCATACAGGCCGGGTTATTGCCTTTACCAAGCGGCCATTTGCCTTGTGTATCTGTAATAGTAATACCTGCTTCAGCGGCCAGTTCAAGCCCGAAGTCGGTGCAATTGGTATGGCTGAGCTGGTATTTTTTATGGTCGTATTTTTTTACAATAGTTAAGATCCTGTTAAAGCTTTTACGCGAAATAAAGGTACCCGAAACCTCATCCCAGCTGTGGCGGGCATCGTCTTTAAAAGTAGAGGATGAGGATGGGAACAGCGGAGTAGCTGCCAGCGGAAAGCTCTTTTTGGGATAAAAACCAAAAGACCGGCTAACATTGGTACTATCGGCATTATACTTTATCAGCGTGATAAAAGTATGGCCAACATTGTTTAACACGTAAACCTTGCGCTTGCCCGAAACCGGTTGCCTTACATGGATCATTAAAGCATAAGCCACGGCCTTTTTTCCATCATCAAACGGGTTTATGATCTGGCTTCCTTCAATAGGTGTCGATTTGATTTCAGCATCACCATTATAGGAAGTGCTGTCTTTATTAACAAGGGTGATATCGGAATTATGAATAACCATAATACTGGTAGTCAAACTATCTTCATAAACTAATGAATCGCGCTGATGTTTAAAATTATCCACCATTGATTCTCTGCCATCTACAGATGCAGTTACAAGTGGCGCATACTTTAATGTATCGGTTTTATTTTCAATAGCCAATGTTTTAAAATAACATTTCATAGCCAGTGGATAAAGCCTTAATTTGGTAAATGCCACCGCCAATTTGTAGTAAAATTTTTGGCCGCGTTTTTTGTGTTGGGAGCCAACTGTTGCCTGCTCTTCTTTTAACAAAGTTGTTAAATATTGCCTTTCATTAACCGGATCGTTAAGCTTTGCGTGTTGGAGCTCCAGCTTCAGGCTATCTTTTATCCTTTCTGTAACAGAATCGCTAAACCTGTTTTCATGAATTACCGGCGGTTGTAAAAGGGATGAGTTAACCTGGGAATAGCCTGTATTAAAAACCAATAAAAATAAAGGAGTAAGTAACCAGTAACGCTTGCGGTTAAAAGGTTTATTGAGAGCTATAGATCGTATCAGCTGGTTAAAACTAATGGTAAAATTGTGCATTAAGGTATTTAAAAAATGAAAAAACGCTGAACAGGTGCAAGTTAGTATAAAATGGTTAGTTATTTAACAATTGCTTAACAACAATAATGCCTGATTGAATAGTCAACGATATTATTTTTCATGAGGGCAATTTACAAAGGGAAATTTAATCTATAAAATTAGTAGTCTTTTTTAGCGTAGACCCGACAGAATGTTACTTTTGCATGATGAAAAACTAAGCATTAGTAATGGGAACAAGTAAAGGTATGGGTCGTGAAATTGCGGGTAAATTTGAACTCAAGCATGCGGATAGCCCAACCGTGTTTTATCAGAAATTTGCAGACTTCGTAAAATAAAGATCTGTTGATAACGTTAGTAGTTGCTTATATAACCCGCAGGAGCCGTGCAGCCAGGACTTTACGTTCTGCAACATTATTATTACAAATTACGCAGCAAAGTAATCTTAATGTTAAATAAATAATAAAAAATGGGCAATAATACTAAATACTTGGCAACTGCCGTTTAAACGTTTATATTTGCAGCAGTAAATGCAAAGGCTGGCAGGCAGCACAAAAATGGTTCGAGTCCATGTTTGCAGCTCTTCTCATAATTTAGGTTTATAATTGGTTAGAACGCGCTCCTGCCCATCAGGGGCGCTTCTTGTTTTAAGAAGTTTTTGGAAAGCTACGGATTAAGCAAAATTTTTGTGGGATAAAAGTAGGATGCCTCCCAAAAGGAGTAAAGGATGTATTAGCTAATGTTTAATAGGTTACCTGTCTGGTGGCGTGCTGTGAGGACACAGCCCGGGGGTAAGATGATAAATATTTTCTGTACGCCTTGTGCTGCTTGTATTGTTCTGAACTCATAACCGGTCCTCTTAACAAAAAGCTTTGAAAGTCCGAAAGCTCTTGTGACGCTTTATCCTGAATAAAACCTTCATCCAATACGGATTTTAGCTGCAGGTAATTTTTTTATTGCGGCTAACAATTGCTCATATTTAACGTCTATTGTTATTTCCATGTTCCGGAGTTTCTTAATCAAAAATACACAATATCAAATGTAAAGCCAAATTACGCATCAGGGTACAAAACGCATCTTTCGGACTTCCGGTCTTTACCGACTTTCGGACTCTCACAAAAAAATCTTACATTTCCTGTAACCATTTTGTTTTACCGGAGTATCTAATTAAAAATAACATAATAACCGAACCTGATTGAACTCGTTGGCCGACAATACGATCATGCTCAAGGTGAAAGCCGGAGACCTGGATAAGATGGGTCTGCTCTTTGAGCGGTATCACCGGCCGCTGTATGGTTTTTTATTCCATATGACCTATCAGCGGGAAACCAGCGAAGATTTGGTTCAGCAGGTTTTTTATAAGATGCTTAAGTACAGGGAAACCTTTACGGCGACAGGTGAGTTTGTGCACTGGATGTATTCCATAGCTCGTAACGCGATTAAGGACCAGGGTAAAAGCCTTAAGCAAAGGGTGAAGCATGAAAATACGGATGATCATACTGAAAGATTATCCGGCGGCTTAACCCCTGAAGAGTACCTGGAAAAAAAACAGGCAAAGCTTGGCCTTTATAAAGCGATGGAAAAGTTAAGTGACAGTCACCGGGAGGTGCTTACACTGAGCAAGTTCCAGGAGCTGAAATACCAGGAGATTGCGCACATCCTTGATATTTCGGAAATAGCGGTAAAAACGCGGGCGCACAGGGCCATGCAGGAGCTGAAAAGTATTTATGAAAAAACAGAACGCTAAAACAGGAAAAAGATGAAATGTGAGCAATATGAGGAGCTGTTTGCAGGCTGGTTAAATAATGAATTAAAACCGGCTGAAAAAGAAATGCTGGAGCAGCACTTAGTCGGCTGCCCTGCCTGCAAGGCCGAACTGGCGTCTATGCAACAGCTCTGGGTGTTGATGGATGAAGTTGAAGTGCCGGAACCTTCTGCAAATATGCAGGCTGATTTCAGGGCAATGTTGAATGATTATAAAGCAGCCGAGGCAGGTAAAAAAGGTTCATCAAGCGGTATTATAGAGCCTCTAAGCTGGTTATGGCAATGGAAGCAAAAATGGCCTTTAGCCTATACTCTGGCAATTGTTTTGATCAGCTTTGGCTGTGGGTACTTATTTTTCAATTTAGCCGGAAGCAGCAAACAGGATAAGCAAATGGCAGAGCTAACCTCGCAGGTGCATGAGCTGAAACAAACCATGATGCTGGCTTTACTTGAAAATCCTTCTGCATCTGAACGGATGAGAGGTGTTAGCTATACCAGCGAAATAAAACATGCCGACAAAGAAGTGATCGATGCCTTATTGGCCACGCTGAACAATGACCCTAACGTAAACGTGCGCTTAAGTACGCTTGATGCATTGGTTCGTCTTGCCGGCCATCCGGAAGTTAGACAAGGGTTGGTACAGTCCATTACACAACAGGATTCGCCGCTGATGCAATCGGCCATTGCGGATGTGATGCTTAAGCTGCAGGAAAAAAGCTCGGTAAAATCGTTTAGAGAATTATTAAAACAAAAAGACCTTGATCATGGCGTCAGGGATAAGATAAAAGAAACCATAACACAACTGATTTAAACACAATTTTATGAAAAGAATATTGATCCCTGTTTTAACAGGAGTTGGGCTTTGCCTTGCCCAAATTACAGCACAGGCGCAGGTATATAAAACGCATGTAAGCAAAGAGTTTACCGCGAAAAAGGCGGTTGCTATCTGTAACCTCGATGGCTCGGTAAAAGTTGAAGGGTATGCAGGCGATAAGGTGATCATTGAAATTGATGAAACCATTACTGCTGATGATCAGCAAACCGTTGAAGAGGGCAAAAGAGATTTTAAGCTTGGGTTTGATCAAAAAGGCGACAGCGTGATAGCCTATACAGCTTATCCGTATGACACCAGGCCTCACCGCAACTGGAACAGGGGCGATAACGACCGCCACATAGAATACCGGGTTAAGCTGGAATATACCGTTAAGGTGCCAAACCAGGTCGATCTTTATGCATCAACTGTAAATGAAGGCAACATTATTGTAAAAAATGTATACGGAGCATTAAAAATAAATAATGTAAATGGCAGCATAGAAATTGTAAATGCAAAAGGCACCACCAGTGCACATACAGTAAACGGGCCGGTTACGGTTACTTACCTACGCAATCCACCCGAGGCATCATCCTATTATTCAGTTAATGGGGAACTAAATGTTACCTACCCGCGGGGTTTATCGGCTGACGTGGAATTTAAAAGCATGAACGGCCAGTTCTATACCGATTTTGAGGATGCGGAAGTATTGCCAAGCAGGATCAAGAAAACGGAAACAAAAAACGGCAACGGCACAATATACAAGCTCAGCAAAGCATCGGAAGTGCGCTTTGGCGCAGGCGGTAAAACCTTCAAATTCGAAACTTTGAACGGAAATATTTATATTAAAAAACAGAAATAAAAACGATAAGATGAAAACGATAAAAATAGTAGCGGCTTTGGCAGTAGCAATGCTTATAAATACCAGCCTTTGGGCACAAAGCGGTGAACAACTTGTAGTTCCGCTAAGCCAGCCCGGCAAGCCCTATAAGCTTGATGTGGGCCTGGTTGATGGTTCAATTACTGTAACTACCTACGAAGGTAAGAGCGTAATTATAGGCGTACAGGACAAAGGTGATAAGAAAGAGCGGGTAAGAACCCACGATGGAATGCACTCTTTATCAACCGGCAGCAGGGCGGATATTCAGGCCGAGGAAAACAATAATAATATCAGCGTGCATGGCGAGGCTGGGAAAACAACAAACCTGGTAATCAAAATTCCGCAAAACGAAGTTACTTTAAAACTAAGAACCGTAAATGATGGCGACATTTTGGCTAGTAATGTTAGCGGCGAGCTTGAAATAAGTAACGTGAATGGCGCTATTAAATTAACCAATATATCAGGCTCGGTTGTGGCTAATACGGTTAACGGAAATGTTGTAGTAACCTTTAGGGGTATTGACCCAAAAGCGCCTATGGCATTTACCACCCTTAACGGCAATGTGGATGTTACCTTCCCGGCAAGCCTGAAAGCCAACGTGAAGCTTAAATCAGACCGTGGCGAGATCTACACTGATTTTGATGTAACCCCTGAGCAGCATAAACCAAATGTAACTCATACTACTGGAAGTAAGGGGGGCATGTACAGCTTAAAGTTAGAGGATTGGGTATACGGCAAAATTGATGGCGGCGGCCCCGAAATGTTAATGAAAAATATGAACGGCAATATTTATATCCGCAAAGCGAAATAATTGATCAAAGAGATAGCAATTAAAATGAAGAAACTTGCCCTTGTATTTGCCATATTGATTCAGGTAAAATTTGCAGCTATTGCCCAGCACGATACACCGGCCAACCTCAAAATGGACACGATAGTTGACCACGCTGCCCGGGATTTTATAAAAGATCATTTATGGGTGGGGTTTTCAGCCGGGGTTATTAAGGATGGTAAAATATACCAGTATAACTATGGCAGTATTAAAAAAGATAAAAACCAGAAACCAACCGGGCAAACGCTGTATGAAATTGGTTCGATAACCAAAACATTTGGAAGCCTTTTGCTGGCCCATGCCGTGTTGGAGAAAAAGGTAAAGCTTGATGACGATATCCGCAAATACCTGAGAGGAAATTACCCCAACCTGGAATATAACGGGAAACCGATCCAACTGCTTCATTTGGTAAATCTTACCTCGCGCCTGCCCGATAACCTGCCGGATAAGCCGGAAGCATTTAAAAACGTAAGCCCGGATTCTATGTCTTTCGCCATTGCAAAGCTGCATAAGGGTTATACAAAAGCAAATCTGTTAGAGGATCTGTATAAAGCTAAACTGGATACTGTTCCCGGGTTGCTTCCAAGGCATTCAAATGTGGCAGGCCAGCTGTTGGGAATTATCCTGGAGAACATTTATCAAAAGCCTTACGAGGAATTGATAAAAGAATACATTACCGGGCCCTTAAAAATGGATCATACCTTTATGACCATCCCCGCAAATAAAGTGCAGCTTTTAGCTACAGGCTATAATGATAAAGGAATGGTGATGCCTTATATCCCTGAAGATGCACAGGCTGCGGGAGGTTTACACTCAAGCATAGCGGATCTGACAAAGTATTTGAAATTTCAGCTTGATGAAAAGGACCCGGCAGTAAAAATGACGCATCAGCCTGTGTGGGGTGATGCGAATGTTTTTGCACTTGGGCTTAACTGGTTTATTAACAAAACAGGTGATGGAAAACTAACTATTCATGATGACGGAACCACCCTGGGTTTTACCACCTATTTTATGCTTTATCCGGAGATGAATTTTGGAGCGGTGCTATTGGCCAATGAATATTCACAAACCTCAAACAACGAGCTGGGTAAAATAGCTGAAAAGATCTTTAACGAAAATTATTACTCCCCGGCCCAGATTGCATCTGATGGGTTTGGCTTTTCATCTTCTATAAATCAGCTTCTGGTCGAATTAACAAAAAGGGAGTTTGATAAAGCTATTGAAACGGCAAATGAATTAAAGAAAAGTAGCCCCGACTTTCAACTGGCAGAAAATGAAGTGAATAACTGGGCATACAAGCTTATGGGGAAAGGTAAAAAGGAACAGGCATTTGAGATCTTTAAGTTAAATGTCAGCCTTTATCCTGAAAGCTATAATACTTACGACAGCCTTGGCGAAGCTTATGAAAATATGGGAAATAAGGAACTGGCTATTAAAAACTTCAAACGTTCGCTTGAATTAAATCCCCAAAATACAAACGGTATTGAGCATTTGAAGCATTTGGAATAATAAGATGAGCTATAGATTTGACAACTTTTTAAAAGTTGTCAAATCTAATAACCAAAAAATCACTCCGCCACCGGAAATGCTGAGATCCTTAAACGTGCACCACCCATCGGCACCAATGTTAAACTGGTTTGTGGTTCTGCCGTTTTAACCGGGCTTACCGGTAATAATCCGCATAAGCCATATTGATCGATCTTCCAATCGGGGATCTGCTTGCCTTTCGCTATCAGCGTTACAGGAGCGTTTGTATTGGTGAATGGGTTATTATCTTTTGGCCAGGCTCTTTTCTCAACCGTAAATGATTCAGCAGGATTCTCCTTGTTTAATAACAATCCGTAGTTCCAGGCAGAGGCCGGATAAATTTCAAAAGTAGGCCACTTTGCAGGGTCTGCGGTTTCCTGCCATTTGGCATCAGCAACGGCTGTTTCCCTGCTGTTGGTATTTTTGACATATTTTTCATCAATTTTTAATGAAAACGTAAGCGGACCATAATTTACGCTCACGCTATTCTTGTTCTTTTCCCATTCGCGGGTTTGGATCTTCATCGGCAGGTGCAGGGTTATCCTGTCGCCGTTTTTCCATTTGTTATTGAGCTTAATGTATTCCCCGCTTTGCGCATTAACAGCTATTGGTTTGCCATTTAATTGAAGGCTTGCCCCGCTGCACCAGGCCGGCACACGCAAATAAATAGGGAATGCATTTGGGGCTGCAGTTGAAATTTTAAGATCAACCTGGTCATTAAAAGGGTATATGGTTGTAGTAACAATAGTTACGGGTTTGCCATTGCCGGCTTTTGCTGTAACTGAACCTTCTGAATAAAGCTGGTCTGCCAGTCCATTATCAGGTGTAGCCATCCAGCTGTTTTCGGCATAGTATACCCAGCCGGCAGCGTGATTATGCTGGCAGCAACGGCTGCTAAATGGGTTCATATTTAAAAACGGCCCGTCATTATCAATTCCCGGCGCATGGTTTTTGCTATCGCTTACTACCATGTTGGGGGCTGTTAAATAACGAAGCCCGCGATAATCAGGCATAAATGCGGCAGGGAAAGTATTAAAAGCAACATCTTCACAGTTATCGGCCCAAAAAGTATCCCCGGTATATTGAAGCAAAAACTCATCCGATGTCATTTGCTCAACCATTCCGCAGGTTTCAACCGCCTGGCGTGGATCGTCATAACCCTTGCGCGCATTTTCATCGGCCCCAAACATCCCGCCTGGTACCTGGCCATAGATATTACGGATCAACTTAAAATCGTTATAAGTGGCCTGCAGATCAGCCGGATCTTTACTTTGCATCCAGAACGTGGCCGGCTCACGGAATGATTGGGCCACGTTTACGTTATGCCAGTTTGGTAAATTATTTGTTTGTCGCCAGTTGGCTGTGTTTTTATCAATTTTGGTAGCGAGGTCAAGCAGCCATTTTTCCCCGGTACGGTTATACAGCCAATAAACGCTGATCAAATTATCGCCGCCGCGGCTGTTCTCCCAATAGTCCTTTAAAAATAAACTATCCGGAACTTTCATCTCATATTTATAATAAGCTGTCATTAGCTTTAGCACACGCGCATCTTTTGAATATTCATAATACGATTGCAGGCACCAAAGCATCGGCATATTTCCCCAAAGGTCACGCCTACCTGGTTTTGTTTCGTTTAACGGACCAAAATCGCCATTAGCTCTTTGATTTTTTATCACAGCCTCAATCCAAAACTTTGTTTCCTTCAGCATTTTTGGATCTTTCAGCACATAAGCCATATCGCCATATCCTTTTAGCCAATAAGGCAACTCTTCCCAGCCATACTTTCCCTTGCCGCTTTTATTTACCCAGGCATTGTTGGTTTTTGAAAGCCATACACTTATTTCGCCCAGGTTACCGGTAAGGCCATCGCGTTGCAGTTCCAGCTGTTTTTTTAACCAGCCGCCGGGTTGTATAGCAGTAACCGGCAGCTTTATAAAATATTGTGGTTTTAAAGGAGCTTTATTCGATACATAGTAACTGTTATGATCGCTGTTATCAATTTGTTTTAAAGCAATTGCCGATTGGGAAAAAGATCTGGTGCTAACAGTTGTTAATAATGCTAAACATGATAAAGCAATAGTTTTACTGCCGGTTGAAAGTATATTATTCATTATAATTGGTTATACGTGAAGTTCAAATTTAGTTAATTAACTGTCTGTTTAACAACAATAATTGGATTATTACCACAAACGAGTCTTCTTTTATTGATTTATAGTTAGTTTTTTTAAATACGCGATAACATTAAGTTTTGCACGAAATAATTCTTTTGCTTTCATGGATCCTTTAGCAGTTCCGCGCAATAGCGCAATTTATGATTATAAGTTAAAATGTGTTAAATAGCCCCAATCTGCGCCCCGGTTATTAAAACCTGACTTGTTTTATAGCGATAATTGCACTTGTTACAGACACAATTAGTGATTTATTGCATTTTAAATCTTGATCAAAATGTTTAAGCGTTTAAAGCCCGCGGTTCTTATTGAGATCTTATTACACCTGCTGTTTTGGGCTTTTATTACATTTATTCCTATTCTTTCCAGGCCGCGCGATCCGAATTTTCGCATGTTATTTTCTCCGTGGCATTTCGTTTTTATCAATTTACTGCTGGCGGTTCAATTTTACCTTAATGCATTTTTTCTCATTCCTATAGTATTGAATAAAAAAAAACAGGTATGGCTATATTTTGCTTTGCTGCTGATCTCGTTTATTGCGCTCGACGTTATCTTTATTCATACCAGGCCGGTGAGGATCTTTCCGGGAGGAATTAACCCTTTTGGGCGATTACATAAACCTCCTTTTTTCGCCAATTTTGACCTCCTGCCGTTAACCGCTATTACGGCTGCAGGCTTTGCCTACCGGTATCTTGCCGATCAGTTTGCGGTAATTAGCAATAAGCGGGATATCACTAATGCTGCCCTGGTTTCTGAGCTGGCTTTTTTACGTTCACAAATAAGCCCGCATTTTATATTTAATGTAATTAACAGCGCAGTTGCGTTATCACGGTTAAATCCTTCGGCTGTTGAACCCACACTGATCCAGCTTTCAAAGCTGCTGCGTTACCTGTTGTATATAACTGATGAGGAAAAAGTAACCATGATGCAAAAGGCTGATTACTTGCGCAGTTATATCGAGCTGCAAATGCTGCGCTTCGGGACCCAGGTACAGGTTGATTTTAATTTTGACATTGCCGGACCTGAAAAAACTATAGAGCCAATGCTGCTAATCCCTTTTGTTGAAAATGCGTTTAAATACGGAACAGGAAATGTTGTTGATCCGGTGATCGATATCCGTTTAAAAAGCAACCACAGGACGCTTGACTTTTTTGTGAAGAATACCTACGACCCTGATGAGCCCTATAAAGATGAAAACCACGGGATAGGTTTAAATAATGTTAAAAGGCGACTTGAATTATTATATCCCGGTATGCACAGCCTTGTTATTAATCAATCCGGTAATGTTTATGCTGTTAACCTTCAAATACAATTAAAATGATACGATGCCTGCTTATTGATGACGAGCCACTGGCGCTTGACCTTACAGAAGACAATTTAAAACATGTTAATTACATACAGGTTGTCGGGCGATGCCGGACAGCAGCTGAGGCAATTTCTATACTGCAATCTGAACAGGTAGATTTAATATTTTGTGACATCCACATGCCCGGACTTGATGGTTTGCAACTGGTTAAAAGCCTGGTTATAAAGCCAATGATAATTTTTGTAACCGCTTATGAAAAATTTGCAATTGACGGTTTTGAGCTTGACGTGCTTGATTATTTAGTTAAGCCTGTTCCGCTTGATCGTTTTCTGAAAGCTTGTCAAAAAGCGCATCAACATTTCGATCTAAACAAAGGATCGGTTCCGCAGGTTCATCCCGGTAAAAAACACTTTTTTATCCATTCAGATTATACCCTGGTCAAAATCAGTTTCAGCGATATTGAATACATTGAAGGACTAAAAGACTATGTAAAGATCAACCTTGCCGGTCAGCAGAAACCCGTCCTGTCACGTACAAGCATAAAAGCGCTTGAACTGCAGTTACCCGCCGAATTATTTTACCGGGTTCATAAATCCTATATTATCAATGTTGATTATGTAACACAGATAAGGCGCGGTAAGATAAAAACGCTCCATTCAGAATTGCCCTTAAGCGACAATTACCGCGACAGGATCCATAAAATGATTGGTAAAGATTTTGCATAAACGCACAATTGCCCCGTTCGTCTACAAATACAAGCCTTCTATCTCATTTATTTTCCTTAGCGGTCCGCGTGCCTCAAATTTGGCACTGACAGCAACGAAAACGGATGAAGAAATTATTACTCCTGCTTTTAATTACCGGCTTTGGCACCGGAGCCCTGGCACAACAGACCCAAAAAACACTTAAAAAAATTCATATAGATCATTTTTTTACCTGCTCGGTTGATCAGCTGCTGGATACCTTATCCATGAGCTACCACTTAAATATCGTTTTCGAACGCGACTCGGTCAGTAAGTTCGATGTAGCTGAACATTTTTTTAATGAATCGCTGATAGAAGTATTTGAAAAGGTATGTGGCGATAATAAATTGCATTACTGGGTAGAAAGTGACGGAACCATTTACATCCTTCAAAATACAGATGACCTGGCCAGGCTAAAAAAGCTAAATGATCTTCACCGCTCAGCATCCGGTGCAATTAAAGCGGTCGCAATTGAAGCGCCCAAGGCTCCGCCTGCCCACTTTCTTTTTACCATAAGCGGCCGTATAATTGACCAAAGCACGGGTGAATCGCTCCCATCAGCTACCGTAAAGATCAGAAATACCGGGCTTTCTGCTACAACCAATACAGATGGCAGCTTCACGATATTCAGCATTCCGGCTGATACATGCGTGGTACAAGTTTCCTATTCAGGCTATCAGCTGGAAAATTTGCGGCTAAATGCTAAAAATATAAACAATCCTATAGTTATAGAGATGTATAAGGCGCTTAATACACTGAATGAGGTTACGATAAATGGCAAAAAAAGCGGCGTTATGAATACCGACACTAAAAAAGTTGGCGTATTGCAACTATCACCGGGTAACCTTGACAAACTCCCCAGTTTAGGCGAAAAAGATATTATGCGGGCTTTCCAGCTGATGCCTGGCGTAGGAGCAACCAATGAATCCTCATCCGGCGCTTATGTCCGCGGTGGTACGCCGGACCAGAACCTGGTGGTTTTTGATGGGTTCACCGTTTACCAGGTGGATCACCTTTATGGTTTTTTCAGTGCATTTAACAGCAATGCCGTAAAAGATGTACAGCTATATAAAGGGGGCTTTTCTTCCAAATACGGTGGCCGGCTTTCCAGCGTTACCGAGATCAACGGCAAGGATGGCAATAAAAATGAAGCGAATTTTGGGGTTGATCTGAGCTTACTCAGCTTCAACGTATTTGCAGAAACACCCATAACAGATAAATCATCCCTGCTGGTGGCTTTCCGCCGGTCATACCAGGGGCCATTTTACGATAAGATATTTAAGCAGTTTAATACCTCTACAGCAGTAGGTGGCTCTCCCGGTGGCGGAGGGCCGCCAGGCGGCGGCGGGCGCAGTGCCTTCGGGCAGCAAACCACCCCGGCCTCCCATTTTTATGATGCCGATCTGCGTTATACCTATCATTTAGATAAAAGCAATTCACTGGCCTGGAGCTTGTATACCGGAGATGATAACACGGATAACAGCAGGCAGCTGAATCTCCCATCGTTCTTGAGTTCTGGCGCGGGTCCCGTTAATATTACTGATTATACCAAGTATGGTAACCTGGGCAGCAGCCTGAAATGGTTTAGCCAATGGAATAAACAGCTGCACTCAAATACTTATCTTACTTATTCATCATACTTTAACGACCGCAACCGTACCAATTCCGGAACCACTACAGATGCCGATGGCAACCAAACCAATTTCAGCAACGGTACAGTGGAGAACAATAACCTGAAAGATATCGGCATAAAATCGGAATGGGAATGGCAGCTGGATAACAAACTGAAGTTATTATATGGGGGATTTGCATCGCGCCAGCATATTAATTATGATTATATCCAAAACGACACCAGTAAACTGATCAGCGAGCATAACACAGCTTTTTCGGGCGGTGGCTATACCGAACTGGAAATTGACCCTAACAATAAGCTGCACTTGCAGCCCGGAGTACGCACTACCTGGTTTCAGCCTACAGGCAAACTGTATATGGAGCCCCGTTTTTCTGCAAGCTATGTACTTGATGACCATTATACGCTTAAAGCAGCTACCGGCCAGTTTTACCAGTTTATGAATGAGGTTACCCGCGAAGATGTAGTAAATGGCAACCGGAACTTTTGGGTATTATCCAATAACGGGAATATCCCGGTAGGCATGTCGCGGCATATAATGGGTGGCGTTAGCTATGAAAACGACCAGTTTTTGATTGATGTGGAAGGTTATTACAAAACGCTATCGGGGCTTACCCAGTATGCAATCCGCCAATCGGGTTTTGGCCCCGGGAGTGCCGGAACTATTGAACAGGACTTTTTTCAGGGAACAGGCCGTGCCAAAGGGATTGAAATTTTACTGCAAAAGAAATTGGGCCGGTATACCGGGTGGTTAAGCTATACCTTAGCGGATGCGCAAAATAAATTTGCCGCTTATGGCAATAGCTATTATCCTGCCGATCAGGATATAAGGCACGAGTTTAAAGCCATTAACATGTACCACTATTACAAGTGGAACTTCTCGGCGGTTTTTATTTTCAGCACAGGGCACCCTTATACCGCGCCGCTTTCTACTTATACCATTACTACTGTGGATGGGAACACCTCAACATCTTTTAATGTAAGCGGCAAAAATGCAGAGCGCCTCCCTGATTATCACCGCCTGGACCTTTCAGCTACGTACGACCTAATCAAAATAAACGGAAATAAAGTTGGCAGTATCGGTTTATCCCTTTTCAATGTATATAACCATACAAATATTTGGTACCGTGAATACCAGCTGCAGAATAACGCCGCTATTGCCACTGATGTTAATTACCTGGGCTTTACGCCTAACCTTACCCTTAGTTTAAGATGGAAATAAAAAAATACCTGCTTTTAGCCCTCGGAGCAATGCTCCTGCTGTTCTCCTGTAAGAAAGATACTACAATTACCACCACTAATTTACCGGTAGTTGAAGCCTACCTGGTGGCCGGCCATGTACTTTCAGTAAAGCTTTATCAGCAAAAATCATTAACAGACACCGCTAAATACGGAGTTGCCATAACCGGGCAACAGCTTACCGTTTCAGATGGCAGCAACAGCGTGCAGCTAACAGAGGGTACAAAAGGAACTTACACCTACAGTGATACAACCTTTTTAACCACCGGCAAAACTTACGCGCTAACGTTTAAGTACCTTGCAAATACGGTAACAGCAAAAACCACCATGCCTGCTAAGCCCCAGGGGTTCGCAACCCAATATATTTCTGTAAGTGTCGCAGGGGCATCTACCCCAAATATTAAGCCTGATACCATAAACAGGTTTACCTGGACTAATCCAGACTCGATAAATCATGTTTTGGTTTTTAAAAACCCGGACGGTATTGCCTTTCCCTTGAACAATCGGGGAAACAGTACCATAACGGATTTTCAAATAAATACCGAACGCAAATCTGTATATTATGTAACACCCAATATTTTTCCTTTTTACGGGCATTATAAGGTGATATTACTCCGTGTGAACCAGGAGTATATTGATCTGTTAAAAAGCAATACAAGCCGGTCAACCTCTCAAAACCTTGTAAATACTCCTACAAATGTGGTAAACGGATTTGGAATATTTACTGCTATGCAGGCTGATACTTTGAGCTTTAATGTGCTTTAACCAGGGTTAATAACAGAGACTACTGAACAACCTTTTTTTAATAAAATTTGGAAATATGATAAACCTAGAATACGAGCATAGCGCGGCAACCCCATAGCTATACAGAGCGAATAAAATGGTATAGGTAGCGGGCGCAGTAAATAAAATCCGGTTATGCTTTTGTTGATTGATTTTAATTACATTTATTGTAATATTCATTATCATCAAAACCTTTAACCTGTATGGAACAACCCACAAGCCAAAGCCGTAAGGCTATCGCCCTATTTTTACTGATAACATTTGGTATAAGCTCCATTTATTATTTTTTGGTGATCCATACGGGTAAGCTTGGCAGCGGCTATGGCCTGTACGTTACGGGATTAATGTGGGCGCCTGCGCTGTCGGCTTTTATAACCAGTAAAATATTAAAACGGAAAATTGCAGACCTTGGCTGGGGAGGGTGGAATAAGCCCCGGTACATGTTATGGGCCTATTTGGTGCCTTTGATATACAGCCTGGTGGCTTATTTAGTAATATGGATAATCGGCTGGGGTGGTTTTTATAACACAGAAGCTGTTATGCAAATAGCAAAATCATTCGGATGGGATCATTTGCCGAATGGGGTGGTCATATTGCTTTATTTTATTTTTACGGGGATAATAGGCATGGTGTCAAGCTTGTCGACCGGTTTGGGTGAAGAAATTGGCTGGCGCGGATTTTTAGTGCCCGAATTGTATAAAAACGCCAGCTATACCAAAACCTCGTTAATAGTAGGCTTTATATGGGCATTTTGGCATTTCCCGATCCTTATTTTTGCCGATTATAACAGCGGTACGCCTGCCTGGTATGGGCTTACCTGCTTTACGGTCATGGTAGTAAGCATCAGCTTTGTTTTTACGTGGTTCCGGCTAAAATCAGGCAGCCTATGGACAGGAGCCATATTGCATGCAAGCCACAACCTGTTTATCCAAAACTTTTTTTCGCCGCTTACAAAAGATACCGGCCACACTAAATATTTTATTGATGAGTTTGGCGCTGTGCTGCCTGTTATATGCCTTATTGCTGCAATTTACTTTTGGAGCAGGAGAGGAGAATTAAACCAACTAGGAAGCGATAGTGCCCCGGCGATAAAATGAGGCTATGCTCAACAGTGGATGATTGTTTTCATCAGAAGAGGTTAAAGAAAAATTAGCCTGGCATCTCAACGCAAATACTGATGAAGTGCTGTAACGCCTGTAACGTTTGTTATACCCCATTACAGTCGTTACAGGCGTTGCAAGGTTATACATTTGAAATCAGTCATTACTTTATTAAAAAAACAGAGCAATTGAGTTTAGATATAAATAAAACAGCTGAATTCTATTAATAAATTATCATATTTTAGCTAATATTTAAACCCTTTTCCAATGAGCGATTCAGATCAACAAGCTAATGGTAACCCATGGTATTATTTACCAAAAAGAAGGTTTTCTACAATTACTCCGGAGGAATATATCGACGAAAGAATAACGCAATTCAGGGGATGGTATGATAGTAAAGCATTAAATGCAAAAAAAACATATATGATCATGAGATCGAGCACTGTAATAGGTGGAGCTATTGTACCGGTTCTAATCAATATTTCAACTGAACCATGGGTTAAATATTTAACTTCAATTATTAGCCTATTAGTAGTCATCTTAGTTTCATTAGAAAGTGTTTACCACTACAGGGAGCAATGGAAAAATTACAGATCAACAGAGCAGTTGCTGGCGAAAGAATATTTCAATTTTGTAGCAGGGGAAGGTCAATACAGAGGGCTTGATGAAAAAGTTGCTTTTCTTACCCTGGTTGAACGAATTGAAAATGCCATAGAATCTGAAAATGCATCAACACTAAATGTTATGACAACATTATCAGAAACTAAAACAGATGGAGGAGCCCGAAAGCCTGTCTGAATAAAGCCTGGCTAAATAATTATTTGAGATTTTAAAAGAGACTCCAGTTAAAAAGCAACTTAAAAATTTTCAAATCCAATAAGTTCTAATTCAGACAAAAAAGAGTATTTGCTGTAACGCGTGTAACGTTTGTTATACCCCATTACAGTTATTACAGTCGTTATAAGGTTTTCTTAACCTACATCAAGTCCTTTACTGGTATTGCTTAAGTATCTTTGTGTATAAATTGTTAAGGAGACGAAATGAAAAAACTAATTGAAAAAATATATAGCCGCCCTGCCCGCCCCGGTATGGTTGGCGACGGTTTCAGGGTATTTAATTACTTTCCTAATGCCGAACTTACTCAAAAACGGGTGAGCCCTTTTTTATTACTTGATTTTAATGCTGAATATGATTTTGGCCCGTCAGACCATATCCGCGGGGTTGATGTACATCCGCATAAAGGGTTCGAAACTGTTACTATTGCCTACAAAGGAAGCGTTGCCCATCATGACAGTACCGGCAACAGTGGTGTAATAAATCCTGGCGATGTGCAATGGATGACAGCCGGTGCGGGCATCCTGCACAAAGAATACCACGAAGAAAGCTTTTCAAAAAAAGGCGGTCCGTTTGAGATGGTACAGCTTTGGGTAAACCTGCCGGCAAAGGACAAATTAACCGCACCTAAATATCAGCCTTTAACTGCTGATCAGATGGGTAAAGTAACTTTGCCCGATAATGGCGGAGTGGTAAACATAATAGCCGGTAATTTTAACGAAAATAAAGGCCCTGCAACAACTTATACCCCGGTTAATCTGTTTGATATCCGTTTAAATAAAGGTGGCAAACTGAGTACTGATATCCCGGTAACCCATAACTCCATATTGTTGGTTATTGAAGGAAAAGTAACTGTTAATGGCGAAGAGGCAGGTGCGCATGATTTTGTGCTGTTTAAAAACGAAGGTGAAGAAATTAGTATTACAGCTGGTGAAGACAGCGTTGTGTTGCTGTTAAGCGGTGAGCCCATTGATGAACCTATAGCACAATATGGTCCATTTGTAATGAATACTCAGCAAGAGTTACAGGTAGCTTTCCGGGAATTTCAATCCGGTAAATTCGGGGTGCTGGAATAATATATTTAAGAGTTCATATAAACACAAAAGCGGCTAATTAGCCGCTTTTGTGTTTTATGCTTTTTGTCTGTTAGTTTGCTGTTGAGCTCCAACCATCGCTCCACCCCCCGTTTATGCTTGAGTTTTTCGACTCTTTTACTAACTTATCATATTTAACAGCCTGAACAGGGGTTAACACGCCTTTGATTTTTTTAATGGTGGCAACACGTAAGGGGGCAACATCGGCCAACATTTTATTAGTGTTGCCATGCTCCTTAACCTTTATTTTATCAAATTTTTCTACAGACTCCTTATAAATAGCGCTAACTTTTTCAGTTTGCTTATCAGAAAGGTTTAACTGTTTTTCCAAACCTTTAGCTTTTTCTACCGGGTCAGTAGCCACCTTAGTGGCTTGTGCACGGCTTGCAGTTGTTATTCCAATAAACAAGCAGCATATTAACAGAAGTTTTTTCATTCCTTTATAAATTATAATGCTTTATATAATATTATAAATATAATATTCTTTTTTTGGTTAAGCGCAGAAACTCACATCTTTATAAATACTCCTTTAATATTCTCCGCCAACCTAATCCTAAATTAAATAAGAAGCACTATGTTATAATAACTTTAGGTTATCGGGCATTCAGATTTGTGATATAAATATGCATTAAAAAGCATAGAAATTTGCATCATTAAATAATATATAGTTATGCAAGCCCCACATCAATTATCCAACAACACATCGTTAATTAATATTAATGACAATGCAAAAAAGATCATATTTATCATCTGCGTCGCCTTTTGTCTTACACACTTTGCCAGTCCCGCAATTGCCTTATTATTAGGTTTAGCTATTGCACAAATAATCGGGCACCCTTATTTGCACTTAAACCATAAAGCCACTCATTTGCTGTTACAGGTATCGGTAGTTGGGCTGGGATTTGGAATGAATGTGCGTAGCGCCCTGCTGGCAGGTAAAGAAGGTGTTTTATTTACCATAGCGTCTATAACCGCCACTTTGATATTCGGTTATTTTATGGGCAGATGGTTGAATATTGAAAAGAAAACCTCGTTCCTTATTTCATCGGGTACGGCTATTTGCGGCGGCAGCGCTATTGCGGCAATTTCGCCGGTTATAAAAGCCGAAGAAAAACAGATCTCGGTTGCTTTAGGCTGTGTTTTTGTGCTTAATTCAATAGCATTGTTTATTTTTCCTGCAATAGGGCATTACCTTAAACTTTCACAAACGCAGTTTGGTTTATGGTGTGCTATCGCCATTCATGATACCAGCTCGGTTGTGGGTGCGGCAAGCAAATATGGTGCTCACGCTTTAGAAGTTGCCACAACCGTAAAACTGGCCAGGGCCCTATGGATCATTCCGGTTACCTTTATGGCTACCTTCCTGTTTAAAAATCAATCGAAAAAAGTAAGCATACCTTATTTTATCGGCTTGTTTATTTTAGCAATGATAGCCAATACTTATATCCCGG
This sequence comes from Mucilaginibacter sp., assembly GCF_028288225.1. Classification (GTDB taxonomy): domain Bacteria; phylum Bacteroidota; class Bacteroidia; order Sphingobacteriales; family Sphingobacteriaceae; genus Mucilaginibacter. Next base: position 46,650 of record NZ_JAQBOC010000043.1, on the reverse strand, counting down.
CTGTATCAATTGTTGGTCCTTATTTAATCACTATTGCCAAAGCCGGTTTAACGCTTACATTGTTCCTGATAGGTGCAGGCTTGTCCCGCGGGGTATTAGCATCAGTAGGTTTTAAGCCTTTGTTGCAGGGCGTTGTATTATGGATAGCTATCTCGGCAACGGCGTTGTATGCGGTTGTGCATTTGGGATAGTAAGTATTGTATAATTTAACAGGTTCTCTTCTCTTTGTGGCCTTTGTGCCCTCTCAGCGACCTAGGTAAAAATAACTACGGGGTTCACAAGGAAGAACGCAAAGGGAGGCAGAGATTTTATTGATAATTAAATATCAGCCCAACAATTACAAAAGGTTCTTTTAAAATCCACCTTCCCTTTTTGTACTTTTGCAATTGTGAGCACTCCGGTTAAAAAAACTATTTCGTCTAAAAAAACACCTGTACGCAAACCTCTACCTTCAAAAAAACGGGCACCGGTAAAAAAGAAAAAGTCCGGCAGTTATTTTATAAAGTGGAAAATAGCTTTGGCTGGTTTTTTATTAGTCCTGCTTTCCCCGTTCTATTATGGCTATGTTATAAAATGCTTTACTTCAACATGGCGTTGGGTTAGGGATATTGGCAGCGACCCGCATTACCGGACTTATAAAAGTTTTAATATCCGCATTCCTGATAAATATTCCATTCATGGCATTGATGTTTCATCGTACCAGGGCCGGATTGACTGGCATAAGGTAAAAAGCATGAGTGAAGATGAGGTGCACATCAGCTTTGCCTTTATAAAGGCTACTGAAGGTGTGGTTATTGTTGACCCGTATTTTCAGCGTAACTGGCGCGAAGGGCCTAAAGCTGGCATTACCTGCGGCGCGTATCATTATTTCAGACCGAAGGTGAGCGGCAAATGGCAGGCTGTATTTTTTTTACAAAATGTGAAAACAGACAAAGGCGATCTGCCAATGGCGGTTGACGTGGAAGAATTAAACGGTGTTGCGCCTGCCAAAATGCGCGAAGAGCTAAATGCCTTTTTAAAATATGTAGAGGCTAAAACCAAGATAAAACCGATGATCTATTCGGGGTTAAAGTTTTACCAGGACAATTTGGAGGGCTATTTTGACAATTATAATTTGTGGATAGCACACTATTATCAACCTAAATTAAACATAGCAAAAACAACTAACTGGAAGTTTTGGCAGCATAGCGACAAGGCAAAAGTAAGCGGAATTAACCATGTAACTGATTTTAATGTGTTTAATGGTGATAGCCTGGCATTCAGGAAGTTGCTTGTTCAATAAATTAAATACCTGTAATTAAGCTAATTGCAATTAAATTGCATTGCCAGCACAATAAGAATTGTTAATTAATGTTAATGTTTTTGATTACTAAGATTTTAGTTATATTTTAGTTTCAATAAACCTAACTTATGAAATTCACAATTTTACTTTTAGTTTCCTGCTTTTTGTTAACGCTTTCGGCATCCGCACAAAACCAATATTCGGTTAAAGGCTCAGTTGCTGATACTGCTTCAAACGCTAAGCTGGTAAACACATCTATAAGCGTGTTAAATGCTAAGGATTCAACCCTGGTTAGTTTTACAAGGGCAGGTACTGCAGGCACTTTTACACTCCCCGACTTAAAAAAGGGTAAGCTGATATTGCTGGTTACCTACCCTGGTTATGCCGATTATGTTGAGCGTTTTACTTTAGATTCTGGCAAAAGCACACGTGATTTCGGACGGTTAAGTATGATCCTTAAAGCAAAGCTATTAGCTGATGTTATTGTTAAAAGCAGCCGCGCCGCCATGAAAATGAAGGGCGATACTACCGAGTTTGACGCTAAGGCATTTAAAGTGCAGCCCAATGCCAAGGTTGAGGACTTGTTAAAACAATTTCCGGGCATCCAGGTGGATAAGGATGGCAAAATTACTGCCCAGGGCCAAACCGTTACCAAGGTACTGGTTGATGGCGAGGAATTTTTTGGTGACGATCCCACACTTGTAACTAAAAACCTGCGGGCCGATATGGTTGATAAGGTGCAGCTTTATGATAAAAAAAGCGACCAGGCGACTTTTACCGGTATTGATGACGGCCAGAAAACAAAAACGCTGAACATTCAGCTAAAAGCAGATAAGAAAAATGGCTACTTCGGCAAGCTGGACGGTGGTGTTGGTACCGATGGTTATTACTCGGGTCAGGCGTTATTTAATAAATTTAAGGCGAAGGAGAAATTCTCGGCCTATGCTATAGTTTCAAATACGGGTAAAACGGGTTTAGGATGGCAGGATAGTCAAAAGTACGGCGGAAGCAGTTTGGAGGTAGCCGATAATGGTGGCTTAATGTTTACCGGCGGCAGCGGCAATGATGATATTGAAAATGGGTGGAACGGACAATATAACGGCCAGGGGATCCCGCTTGCCCGTACCGGTGGTTTGCACTACGATAGTAAATTCAATAAGGATAAAGAATCTATTAACCTGAATTACAAGATCGGATCGTTAGAGGTTAAGGGTACAAGCAACACCTTATCGCAAAACAATTTGAAAGACAGTACAATAAACACTAATGCTAATCAAACCTATGACAATTATATTTTTCGCCAAAAATTGGATGCCACTTACCAGGTAAAGCTTGATACATCATCCAACTTAAAAATAATGGTGGATGGTACATTAAAAAATAGCAAGACAAATAATAATAACTTTTCCCAAAGCACCAGGGAAGATGGGTCATTACTGAACGATAATACACGTAATACCACCAGTAATGGCAACACGCAAGTGCTTAATGCAAGCGCACTTTACACCAAAAAATTTAAAAAGAAGGGGCGTACGCTTTCGGCATTGGTTAGTGAATCATATAATCAAGCTGACTCAAAAGGGTTTTTACTATCAGATGCACATTTTTATAATGCGCAGGGAAACGTAGATAGTATACAGCACATTGATCAGTACAAAACCAACAAAACAAGAAGCAACTTATTAAACACGAACTTTACCTATACCGAGCCGCTTACAAAAGCATCATCAATAATTTTCAATTACGGGTTGGGTATTGATAATGGTGTATCAGACAGAGAATCTTTTAACGCTTCGGTGCCCAAAATTTATAACGTTCTGGATACTTCATTGAGCAACAATTTTAAGCTTAACCAATTATCAAACCAGGTAGGGGCGTTTTATAACTACCAAAAAAAGAAGATCACTGTAAACTTAGGCACCAAAGTAACCGCCATTAATTTTAACCAGGTTAATGAAATTACAAACAAGGAGTTTAAAAGGAACTTTGTAAACTGGGACCCGTCAGTAAGAGTTCAGTACAGGCCTTCACAGTTCAAGTATTTTAGTATAGGCTATCGCGGTAATCCAACACAGCCAACCATTGATCAAATACAGCCGGTTGCAGTAAACACCGATCCGCTGCTAATTGTAGTTGGGAACCAGGATCTTAAGCCTTCATTTACCAACAACATCAATGCAAACTTTAATTCATACAAAGTTTTAACGGGAATGTCGTTCTTTATGTATGGTAATTATTCGTTTACCTCAAACCCCATAGTTAGTAACCAGGTAACCGATTTAGCTTCCGGAAAAAGCACCATCCAATATGTTAACCTGGGCACCAAACAACCATCAAACTTTTATTTGGATGCCAGCGTAAGCAGAAAAATTGGCCATACTGATCTCAACATTGGTCTAAGCGGTAATATATCGGGTAATAATTCTTACAATTTTTCTAACTCCGAGCTTAACTTTACAAAATCAAACACCTACTCTGGTGGCATACAGGCTTATGAATACATCCAAAAGAAATTTGATTTTAACGTTTTTTTTGGGCCTAGCTATACCCTTAGCGGATCATCACTGCAACCGGATATTAACAATAATGGGCGGGGCTTTAATGCACGTGGCTCATTCACTGTATATCTCCCGGGCAAGTTTCAACTTGCCTCAGATGCCGACTACCTATACCGCGCAAAAACACAAACATTTGACAGCGACTTCCATCGCACCCTGGTGAATGCCTCGTTAAGTAAAACATTTTTCAAGGAGGATAATTTGAAGTTTACATTGGCCGCGAATGACCTTTTGGATCAAAATAAAGGATTTGACAGAACGGTAAATGCGAACTTTATCCAGCAAAATACCTACACTACTATAAAAAGATATTTTATGTTTTCCGTAGCATGGGATTTTACCAGCATGGGCGGAGCAGCACCTGCAAAAAAATAATTATTATGAAAACCACAATTATCACAATTATAGGCATGTTGTTACTGAGTAGCAGCATGCTTTTTGCCCAAAATGAACACTTTACAACTCATGGCACTATTGAATTTGAAAAAAGTGTAAACATGTTTGCAACTATAAAAAAATGGATAACACCGGAAAATGAATCGTTTTTAAGTCCGTTGCTTGAATCGTACAAAAAATCACAGCCCCAGTTTAAAAAAAGTAAAAGCATATTGAATTTTGCCGACAATAAAACGTTAAATACCCCGGTTGAATCAAACGATGCTACGCCTAATGATTTTTTTGGGGACGATGCAGTATCCGGTCAGCCAAATACCATTTATACTGATTTGGACACCAAAACCAGTATAACACAAAAAAAGGTGTATGATGACCTTTTTTTGGTGAGAGACAGCACACGTAAGGTAACCTGGAAAATTACCGATGAAACCCGCGAAATTGCGGGGTTTGCCTGTCGCCGGGCCAATGCATTGGTAATGGATTCTGTTTATGTTGTAGCTTTTTATGCCGAAAAAATACCGGTTTCAGGTGGCCCGGAATCTTTTACAGGCTTGCCGGGAATGATACTTGGTTTGGCTTTACCACACGATAATGTAACCTGGTTTGCTACCAAGGTAACCGATATGCCCATTGAGCCCAAAGCCATGACGATACCAAAAAAAGGAAAACCGGTTAACAGAAAGGAGCTTTATGCCACACTTAAACAGCTAATGAAAAACTGGGGGCATGGAGCAAATGACGAAATGAAGGCGCTGGTGTTGTAGATGTGAGATGTGAGATGTGGGTAGTGTCTCAGTTTGAAATTTGAATGATGAACCAAAGAAAAGTGGAAAGTGCTTTCGAAGGAAGGTGAAAGAAATGAATTAGTGTATAACTGAAAATAAAGCGAGATTTGAAAAGGCAAAGTAGGCAACCCATAATTCAATATTTCATATGAACGTACAAGAACAAATCAAAAAGTATATTACTAGCCAACCTGAACCAAAGCGTAGTGACATGCAACAGTTGCATATGCTCACACTTCAAGTATTACCAGAATGTAAATTATGGTTCGATGATGGTAAAAGCACTGAAAATCAAACTATTAGTAACCCTACTATAGGATATGGATTTCACACAATAAAATATGCTAATGGAAAAACCAGAGAGTTTTTTCAAATTGGTATGAGCGCAAACAAAACCGGAATCTCTATCTATATCCTTGGTATCAAGGATAAGACATACTTAGCCCAAACGTATGGAAAAGAACTAGGCAAGGCAAGCGTGACCGGATATTGCATAAGGTTCAAAACTCTAAAAGATATAAACATTGATATTCTTGAAGCGGCAATACGATATGGGTTTGAGGTTACAAGTGAAAATTAAATTTCAAACTGAGACACTACCGAGATGTGAGATGTGAGATGTTGTTTTTTCTTATATTTATTCTGGGATTTTATGTATGTCTCAAATCTCAGATCTCACGTCTCAAATCTAAAAAATAGCATGCTTAAAAAAGGCGAACATATTGAAGGCACACCTGCAGAACTGGAAACGTTACTAGCCACAGATGCAAAAGCAAAAGTGTTTTTTGAAGGCTTATCCAGGTCGTACAAGCAAGGTTATTGCGATTGGGTAGGCTCAGCCAAACAGGAAGATACACGGAAGGTTAGGGCTGCAAAAGCTTTAATAATGCTGCAAAATGAGCAGAAAACATTGAAGACCTGATTTTTATTCTGAGTTATTGGTTATCATGATATTTGAAGTTTCATAATTTACAGTGCCCCGGGATAATAAAAATCTTTTAAGGGAAACCAGTTTATCGGTATTAATTAAATCAACCCCGCACTTTAATAACTCTTCCCAAACAATACTATTTTCGGGCGATGCCCACAGCCTTACTTTTTTACCAAACCTGTGGGCCATGGCAACATAGGTGCATAATCGTTTTCGTTCATCGTCCGGAAGACCTCCCTGTCCTTCCCATTTTAAAATTTTGGAGTATTTGCAACTTGATAATTTATAAACATTAGCTGAAGTAGTGTCCTGGCTTGTTTTTCTAAGGTCCTCATCAATAAACGCCAGGCGGTCTTCTTCGGCCCTTATCATTTTATAAGGTTTATGACCTGATAAAACGATTGTAACCGCCCGCTTTATAACATTACCGTGATTGTAGCCGGATAATATTGAGCTATATTTTTTAAGTAATGTTTTAAGTTTGCTATAGGTATTATCGGCCCCGGTTTTTATATCTATCATTAATATAACCGGCTCATCGTAACCTTTATATACCTGCCCGTTGTTTTTTGCAATGTACTCGGCCAGGGGTTTTAAATAAAGAGCTTCAAGGGTTTTATCGCTTCTGAAAAAAGGATTAATATGTGCAACAATTAAATTATCATCGGCTAAAAAAATGTCGGCCTCAATGTTGGTATAACCATTTTCAAGCGCATCAAACAAAGGTCGCTTATGGAAATAATCATTATGCGCAAATGCATTTGGTAATGGAATTGATTGGGAACAAACAATTAGGGGGCTAAGAAGAAGCAAAACAAAAATTCCTGTTTTTAGTAATTTTACGCTTAAAATTGCTGAATGCATTTTTGAGTGTTATTGCTAAAATTTATATTGCAAATTTACCCTGTCAATATTGCTGATTATTAAATTTTGTGTTACCATATAGTTAAATTGCAGCTACTTAATATTAAGTTTCTGTTTTAATTGGTTGGTGAAACAAGCGGTCCACTTAAATACGCTAAACTTACTTTTAAATATCCTATGTCATTTGATCTGCTGCTAAATAACGTCTCAAAATACATTCACCTGGATGATGCCGAAAGGGAGATCTTCGTTTCGCATCTGCAGCCCAAGCGTATCAAACGCAAACAGTTTACCCTTAGTGAAGGGGAGATCTGTAAAAATTCGGTTTTTGTGACCGATGGCTGCCTGCGCGGCTTTACAGTTGATAAAAATGGTGTTGAGCATGTGCTGAGCTTTGCCCCGCCCGGCTGGTGGATAGCCGACATGTACAGCCTGATCTCACAAAAGCCCGGCATCCTGAATATTGAAGCTCTGGAAGATACGGAAGCCATTATTCTGTCAAAAATAAACCAGGAAAAGCTATATCACGAAGTACCGAAGTTCGAACGCTTTTTCCGCATCCTTACCGAAAACTCGCTGGTAGCCAACCAGCAGCGCATAGTTGATAATATGAGCCTTACCGCCGAAGAACGGTACAGCATCTTTTGCAAACGCTATCCCACGCTCATTGATCACCTGCCGCAAAAACAAATAGCATCATATGTAGGTGTAACGCCGGAGTTTTTTAGTAGAATGAGGAGCAGTTTACTGCGTAAAAGTTGATTGAGTTGATTAGGTTGAATAAGTTGATTAGGTTGGGACGATTGGACATTAATTAATTTCATCATTTTTCTTCTTTTTAATATGCATGATGTAGCCATTTAGTAATCTTAAACAATAGTCATATTCAACTTCAAATGATTTAAAAATTTCATTTGTTATTATTTGTTCATCTAATGCAACTATCATTTGATCAAGCGTTTCTGATAATGAACCTCTGGCCATTATGCAAAACCTAACGTTGTCCTGGTAATGAAATCGTCCATGACCTTCAGCTATATTATTACCAATTGATCTGGAGCACCTGATAAGCTGATCTGTTAGCCGAAATTTTTCAGAGGCCGGAAACTTTTTAGTTAGTTCGGAAATAAATACTCTTATTTTCCTTGCTTGCTTCCACGTTTCCAATTCAGTAAAAGATGCCATATTATTCAGGTTAAATTTCAATTACAATAAAAATATAAACAAATGTCAATATCTGACAATGACAAAAAACTTCATTTAAAACTTTTTAACTTATCCAAGCCGTAAAAACCAACTTAATCAACCTAATCCAACTCAATCAACCTCTTTTTCTTAACCTACATCATGTGTCATGGATTTTGAAGCCTGTACCTTTGTTGTATAAAAATCAGAAAGGACAATTACAATGGCACACACCGTATTACATAAAGCCGAAACCCGTGGACATGCAAACCATGGCTGGCTAAACAGTTATCATAGTTTTAGTTTTGCAAGTTATTATAATCCCGACAGGATGAGTTTTGGTGCGTTAAGGGTATTGAATGATGATACCGTTGATGCAGGCATGGGTTTTGGAAAACACCCGCATGATAATATGGAGATCATCTCTATCCCGCTTGAGGGCGACCTTGAACATAAAGATAGCATGAACAATGTTGCCATTATAAAAAATGGCGATATCCAGGCCATGAGCGCCGGCACAGGTATTTATCACAGCGAGTATAATAAAGACCGGGAGCAGCGTGTAAAATTCCTACAGATCTGGGTATATCCTGATAAAAAGAACGTTGAGCCGCGCTATGACCAGATAACTTTAAACCTGGAGGACAGACATAATAAATTACAGCAGATTCTTTCGCCAAATGCTGATGATGAAGGTGTTTGGATCCACCAGAATGCCTGGTTCCATTTGGGTAAATTTGATAAAGGCATTAATACCGAATACACAATTAAAGGCAAAGGCAATGGTGTTTACGTTTTTGTATTAAATGGCGACGTAAAAGTAAACGACCAGTTATTGAACACCCGCGATGGTTACGGAATTTGGGACACAGATAAGTTCACGATCACCGCCGAAACAGATGCGGAGTTTTTGCTGATGGAAGTACCAATGTTGCAGTAAGGTAAAAGGATAAAGGCGAAAGGTCTGTGAATGCGGAAGTCGGAATGTGGAGTGCGGAATGAACCTTTTGCCTTTTACCTTTCAGCTTTTACCTCAAAAATATGAAAATACAAATTTTAGCAATAGGCAGGCATGCGGAGATCTTACAAACTGTTGTACGGTTAATAAACAATAACCCGGAATGGAATGCAACCGGCGCCTGTACCGATGATGAAGCTATACTGGCATTTAGTGCGCAGCCTTATAAGTTGGTATTGCTTGGCGGCGGTATTGAAAAGGAAAGCGAAGACAGGCTTTGCACTGCATTCAGGGCTTTAAATCCGGATATAATTATAGCACAGCATTATGGTGGCGGCAGCGGATTATTAGCTGCCGAGATTTACCAGGCGCTGCGGTAAGATTTTATACGCAATTCTTTACAAGAAGAATATGACTATTCTTGTAAACAGGAAAGGTCACCTTTTTAGAGTGACCTTTCTTTAAGAATAAATAAAGCTTTTCTGTTTTATAATATGAACGAATCAGTTAAGGCTTTATAATTTATTTGCCGGTAAAATATCTATAATAACTGTCCGGTTATAAAACCGTTCTTCTGGCAAAGCATTTTCAAAAGGAGACCGACCACTATCTTCTCCGTAACCCAATGTTTCAAATTTAACATTGTTCTTACCTGAAGCTGCAAAGGTATGTTCAATAATAGTTTGCGTTTGCTTCGCCCTGTTGTCAGATAAGTTTTGATTATAATCTTCATTCCCAACAACATCAGTGTGGCCATGAATGATCACCGTTGAACCATCAGAAATTAAAGGTGAGACAATATCAGACAAAAACTTATTGTAAGAATCAATGGTTTGAGCCTTATCAAAATCAAAGACTATGCTGTAACGCAACCCCTGCTGAATGTTGTCGTCTTGTTTTATAAGATGGATAGAACCCTCTTTTTGTAACGATGAACCATTTTTAGTTGTTTCCAGTAATGTCACTTTGTAGTCGCCTGTTGGGCTATTTCCTAAAATGGCAGCACCTGGTATACTTTCCATATCGCTTGTGTATGGTCCGTAGTGTTGCACAATGCCATTACTGTCAGTTACATCTATCGACCATGATTTTAGCGCGTCTTTTGCACCCGCTACATTAAAAATAACGTGGCTGTCTAATGGGTCAACTTGTGTCGACATAATTTGAACAGGCTTCATCATGCCACCGCCAACTTCAATCAGCAATTCAGGGGATGCACTACTAATATCAACCCGCGTGTCTTCTGCATGAAGCAATACAAGCTCTTTAGTGCCACCTGGCTGCTGGGATGGATGCACTGGTTTTGTGCGGGTTGTTGTGCTAATTCTTGAAGCATCAATGCCAAATACAATAACCAGGTATTGTTTTATCGATTCAGCAGAGGCTTTACCATCTGTAGTGCCTGTAGCTGAAGCGCCATTTAATGATATAGTTGCCTGCGGGTTTGACCGTAAACGATCTCCCAAAATGTTGAGTATATTATGATACACACTTAATTGCCGGGCTGAACGGCCGGTCATGTTTTCATTAGATTCTTTTTGAAGTGATATTTCTTTGAAATCTACTGCCTGTTCTTTGGTTAATATTACATAACGGGTTGGGATACTTACCGATCCTTCATCAAAAAATACAGCATTAAGCAATGGTAAAGTTTCACTTACCGTACGCTTGAGTGGTACAGCTTTAGGTTCGCGAACAGTAAATACAACATCGCGCTCAACAGGTGCAACGGGCACAGGAACAGCTGCAACGGCAGCTTTATGTGCTTTCCCAAACTTTAAGGCTATGCCCGTTCTAACTGATGTGATTGACCAGCTTTCTATAGTGCGGGGATCACGGCCAAAATAAGGATGGTAAGAAATAAATGGTGAAAGCTCAACCTGGGTTGTACTGTTGGGCGACGAAATTTTAATATCATAGCCAGCGCCAACCTGTCCGGAAATTAACGTGCTATGCATACTGCTAAATTCTGATTTTGTATCAACCTGTTTTAGCTGGGTATAAGTAAAATCTTTAGTGAGGTTAAAATCCAGGCTTGGCCCCGCAAAAAAGTAAAGGCCCGATGAAGGAACACTTAAGCGCAAACTGGGCTCAACAGAAATATAGCTGGTATTTGTGGTTAATGTTGCAGGGCAGTTGCAGGGTGCAACAACGTCATTAAACTTTGCACCACTGCCGTTATAGCCTATATTTAACATGCCAGCCCATATACCGGCAGGACGGTATTCCATTAAAATTGATCCATAAGGGCGTATTCCATGTCCCTTGTGAAAAGCAGCAGGTACAATCAATGAATTGTTTAATCTTTGCGTTGTCCCGTCATAAAAATTAAAATTTGCGGCACCCGAGAAACCAAACCACCATGTAGGTGGCGTAGTTTGCCCATGTACAATAGTACTTGAGCAAATTACCATCATTGAACAGATCAGTAATTTTTGTATTTGTTTGTTTATGTGTAACATAAGTTCTTTTTTGAAATTAATTTTATTCGTTTAGCTAAAGTTTACCCTCCCGAGGGAGGATAAACCGCTTTATTATTTAATCTGATTTATGGTAATATTACTGTACTGGCATTTAGGGTAACTGCCGTTTGTGCTAATAACCTGCCTTTAACTTTGGTGCCTGTATTTAGGGAAATCAAAGTCTTACTTAATATATTTCCACTAAAATTAACATTGGTTCCAAGAGTGGCCTGGCCGGCTACAACCCAGTAAATGTTTTTGGCTTGTGCACCGCCGGTTAATTTTATAATAGCGCTGTTATTTACCGTCAGGTCCTGCGATATCTGGAAAACCCATGTATCATTTGGCCCGCCTGCCAGTGTTACGCCGGCGCTTGTTATTAAAACACCAGAACTATATTTGTATAAACCGGGAGGCAAGATTTTTCCGCTTATGTTTCCGGCATACAAGTCAACTATTGGTGCAGGAGTTACCAGGCCATTTGCTGTTGTATAGGCGGTTTGCATATTATTTACGGCTGTTGTCATGTTTGATGGAGTAGGTGCTGCATAGTCGGCGGCAAAAACACTTCCGGTTACAATCGGTGTATGTGCTGATTGTCCGTTAGAATTCATAATTAGTCCAAATCCTGTAATAGAAGTTGCGGCCGCAGGGCTCACACCTATATTTCCACCTACCGATGTAACGCCGGTTGTAGAGATCCCGGATTTCGTTAAGATTGTAAAAATACCTGCCCCGCCAAGATCAATTGGCCCTGGCCCAATTGCAGGTGCAATTTTAAAGTTGGCTGCAATGGTTTTGTTTGAATTCATAGTTACAACTAAGGGGTTTATTGAACCCGTTGCATCCCCGCTCCATGATGAGAATACGAAACCTGTATTAGGAGTTGCTTTAAGCTGTACAGTGGTCCCGCTATTGTAAGTGGCCTGGTTAGGCGTTTTCACAACAGTTCCATTAATTGCTGTTACATTTAATGTGAATGCAGTGCTCACGAAATTTGCAACAACGGCTTTATTTGAATTCATAGTTACAACTAAAGGGTTTGTTGAGCCCGATGCATCACCGCTCCATGATAAAAATTTATAACCAGGGCTGGCTGTTGCTTTAAGCTGTACAGTGGCCCCGCTATTGTAGTTGGCCTGGTTAGGCGTTTTTACAACAGTTCCATTAATTGCTGTTACATTTAATGTGTAAGTATTAATTGTAAAATTGGCAACTAACGTTTTGTTCGAACTTAAAGGAAATGTATAGGAAGGGCTGGTGGAAACAACAGCACTGTTCTCTGTCCAGTTGGTAAAGGAGTAACCGGTGTTTTTAGTCGCAGTTACCGTTACAGAAGTACCTGCCGCATACGCACCAGATCCATTGGTTGTACCACCTTCCGGAGGACTTGAAGATAACACAACAGCAAATTGTGATGCAGGTATCACTTTAAAGTTGGCAACCAGTGCCCTGTTTTTTGTTAAAATAAAATGATAACTAGAGCTGGTAGAAACTATTGCACCGTTATCAGTCCAGTTAATAAAGGTGTATCCTGCTGACGGCGTTGCCGTTGTTGTTACGGATGAACCGGAGAGGTATGATCCTGATCCGCCGGTTTTTCCACCTGCTAATGGACTTGACGACAGTACTACCGCAAAGCTCCCGATATTTACCTTAGCGAAATTTGCCGTCAGTGTTCTGTTTCCGGCAATTGTAAACTGATAACTTGAACTTGTTGAAACAATTGTTCCGTTCTCTGTCCAGTTGGTAAAAACGAAACCGGTATTTGGTGTTGCTGTTACCGTTGCAGCCGAACCCTGGGCAAATGCCCCCATACCGGTTGTTATTCCGCCAAGTACCGGATTTGATGCTAATGTTACAAAAGGAATAGTTGTAAACGTCCAAACATAATTATTCGCTAAAGCTGTTCGTAATGTGTCTGTGGCACCCGTTGTAACCGTTCCTGTATAAACAGTAAAAGGTAACAAAGCAACATCGGGTTTAAATGTAAAGATGGCTCCGTTTGGAGTTGGCGATATTGTACCCGAAACAAGTGTTGTGCCTTGTTTTATAGTAAAGGTAGTTTTGCTTATAGTTGCCGCATTCATATTGGTATTAAAGGTTATAGAAATAACCTTGTCAAGCACAACATCAACCGCTTTGTCCATTGGGTCTGTAGTAACAACTACAGGGCATTTGCCTATAATTTCTCCCTTATATTTGTCTTTTTTACATCCGGCTGTAAATAAAATTACAAGCAATAATACCACTGACCACGTAGTATGAAATATTTTAGTATAGCCTCTGCTTTTACACACTTGAGCACCATACAAAGTCGAAGTAGGTTTTTTTATCATAGATTGATATTTAAATATTAGTGAATTGTACCTTGAATTACTATTTGATTAGAGTTCAGGGACATTACAAACCTACCTTATGAGGAAGGGTCATATGTTACACTATTATTTAAATAAGTTCTATAATTCACACATTTAGATACTGACTGGGTTACTGCATTCTAAATGTTTATAGAAGGAAGGTGTTATACCCGTTATTTTTTTAAACTGTGTTGATAAATGGGCTACACTGCTGTAATGCAGCTTCCATGAAATTTCGGTAAGGTTAAGTTCATTATAGCAGATCAATTCCTTTACTTTCTGAATTCTATTCATAATTATAAAGCGTTCAATAGTAATGCCCTGGTGTTCTGAAAATACATTTGCGAGATAAGTATAGTCGAGACTTAATTTATCACTTAGGTAATATGAGAAATTTGTTTTTAACGGATCGTCGGAATAATTTACCATTTCTGATATAATGTTCTTGATCTTTTCAACAAGAATGCTTCTTTTGTCGTATATCAATTCCAACCCTGATCCGAGTAAAGCAATTTTAAATTTCATTATATCCACCGCAGAAACCGTGCCTTCAACCTCAACCCGGCCAATCTCGACATGTAAACAAAATAGGCCTAGGTTTTCGAGTTCATGCTTCACCACCATTTTGCAGCGAATACAAACCATGTTTTTTATATAGAATATCATCTGACCGATGTATACAAAACAAGTGCCCCTATCTAATAAATTACAAAAACTGCCTGTATACTGGTTTGTACGTTTGCATCATCTCGCCATTTAAATGCCTTTACAACTATAGGTGGTACGTTTTTACCTGAGATATAGCTTTTGCAATTGCATTTTTTAAATTGTATGGCTTTAAAATTATAGCCGTTTGTAAACTATGTTTAAACCGCTATTGTGATTAGTTAATTGGAACTAGTGTAGTATAATAACTAAGATATGGTTAATAAATATTTTCTTATATTTTCGATAAATAGAAAGATCACCCACTTTGAGTGGCTTGTTTAGATGGGCATAGTCTCCAATTCTTCTGACTTAATCCTTAAAAATTTTACAGCACACTCCAATACCTTCCAGCAGCGATTCAATTTCGCTGCCGCTGATCTGTTTTTCTGTACTCTCAACCCGCAGGATCTTATCGTCATCATCCATATCAAAGTTTACTTTAAAATCAGGGTAATATTCATCAAGCAGGAAGATTACTAAGCTGGCTTCGCCTTCGTTATGCACATCAGTTTTAAATATTTCAACCTGCTTCATCGTTTTACCCGTTAATCAATAAGGATCTCAATTGTTGCTTATGGCATCTTTTGTATTTGGGGTTTTGTTGAGCTTATTTAAATACCATAATAAGATCGTCATTATTATAAATACAGATATCGGCTCCGCCACTCCCGAAAGCGGGTAACCGCTATTTACTTTTGCTATAAATGCCGAAATAAGGCAAACACTGAAACTAACATAAACCCACTCCTTTACCCGGTTAGATACCTGAGGAATAAGCAACACAATAACGCCCAATATTTTAGCCACAGTAAGCTCAATCCTGAAATATTCAGGGAAGCCCAGCTTTTGAGTAAACTCCACTTTATGCGTGCCTGAGTACCATGCACTAAATAATATAAATGCAGATATAACTCCAGTTATTAGCCAGTATGCCGTTTTATTATTTTTCATTTTTCAAGTTGCTGATATCCTTAATAACCTATTTCAATAACCGTCTTATACGTTGCTTTACTGCCTATATTGTGAATGATGTAATGAGCCACATCGGCCCGTGAAATTTTGAGGCAATTTTTAAGGAAAGCATTAATGGCAACACGGTATTTACCGGTTACCGGCTTGTCCGACAGTTGCGGAGGGCGTATAATTGTCCAGTCGGCATTGCTCTCTTTTATCAGTTCCTCCATTACTCTCAGGTCGGCATACATATGCTTTAATAATTTTTGAATGATGTATTTTTCAGCCCATCTTACATAAAAAGGCAATACCGGGCTTATCTCAATGGCAGATGCTGAAATAAAAAAAACACGTTTTATCCCCTTTTTATTCATTGCCTTTAAAAGGTTAGCATTTCCCTGCGAGTACAATGTTGTTGGCTCATCCGATCCCAATCCCCCGCTTACACCTATTGCAGATATTACAACGTCTTTATTTGCAAGGTGATCTTCAAATGTTTCAGGGCGTGTAATATCTCCCTTTATAAGTTCAAGATTGGGGTGATGGACATCCAGCTTTGCAGGGTTGCGGAGCAGTGCCGTAACGTGGTGCCCTGCTTGTAATGCCATTTCAACGCATTGCCGCCCTATGCCTCCGTTTGCACCTACAATTAATAGTTTATAAACAGGTGATGTTGCTTGAGATTCCATTTATGATCTTATTTAAAATATTTCACTATAATCTTTGCACAGGTGTTTCCTATACAAGGGTTAATTAAATTTAAATACGCTTAAAAAAATAACTATTAAAAAAAGAGCCAGTTGCGTAAAAAAGAAAAGGTTCAGCTTAGCCTTTATACCTTCTGCCTGGATGCTGATATTTACAACCTCACCGGCCATTACCTTTCGCAGCTTTGTTCCCTGCCCCCTGCCCATAAGTATGCCATTCAGAATTAAAATAATAACAAGTCCGAACTTTATCCTGAACCATACCTGTTCGCCGAAAACGCCGTGGGTTATGGCCATCATACCTATGCCGGTAAACACCAGTAAAGCAGCGCCGATCCCTATCCATCTGGAAGATTTTGCAGTTGCCTGCAGGATTCCCTGTGATTTTTCCCTGTCCGTGTCAAATTGCTTCCAAAAGGTTTTAAATATTGTAAAGTCTACAAATGTGGTACCGGCCATGATAATTAAGCCGGTAAGATGTAATACCAAAAGTGCCTGGAGAAGTGTTAGTGTGTTCATGTTTTTATAAAAAAGAGTAAATAGTAATTCAGTAAAAATCATATATTAATACCATTAGGTATAAATAATATACAATTATATACCATATGGTAGTTAAATGCAAATTCTTTCACTCTTTTTTTTAAATTTGCTACCAAAAGGAAGTAAAACAGTGAATAAAACGGTTGAGTTGGTTAAACTATGGGGAGATTATGAAGCGCAGCACCCCGATTGCACTATTGATGATTTCTTTCGGCACCGGCTATCGTTAGCGGCAAAAGAAGAAAAGCTGGCTGTTCCTGAATGGCAGCTGCATCCCGACATAAACGGGAAGCTGATGATCTTGATCAGGCGGATAGGGAAATATCATATAGTTTATTCAAATAAGGCGCTGGAAGGCACAGGTTTAGATCAGATAGAAGAATTTGGCATACTGGTCACCATTTTTAACCAGGTAAATCCAATTAAATCCGAGGCTATCTACAACAACATTATGGAACTATCAAGCGGTACCAATATGTTAAACCGGATGAAAAAAAGAGGATTAATCAATGAACATTCAGACAAAGAAGATAAGCGTATTAAAAGACTTAAGCTCACAACCAAAGGAGAAGAATCCCTTGGCAAGGCGAAAGTGCGCGTGCTGCAGGTTGCCAAAATGATGGTAAGCGTTTTATCAGACGAGGATAAACAATTGTGCCTTCACTTACTAAGCCCGGTTAGTGAGAGGTTTGCCGGCACCTTTCCAAAACATAAGAATAAAGCTTTTGATGAAATTTTGAAGGAGATAGTAGGAGAGGGAAAATAGTTGAACTTTCATATGCTGACTTATTTTAGTCAACTTTTTATAGGACGGCACATTAAAAATAAAAACCCCCTCACACTTGCTGTTTGGGGGTTTTACCTAAACCTTATTACTAGCGTAAGCAGGATGCTTACATTTATAATAAGGTAAATATAAATTTCTTAAGTCAAAAACATAACAAATTGAATTATTTATCGCATATTTTTCACATACTGTGAAAAAAGGGAGCACGATCCACAACAGAAAGACATTGGTATGTGACTGTGAGTTGATAAAATATTTTATTTGTATGAAATTATTTTTCAGTCTTCCGGACAGGCAATTTAAAATTAAGGGGTTCCTCATTTCTTAATATTTTTGCGGCCTCGCCGGTTAGCCATAAATAATAGTCGGATGGCTTTCCTTCAAGATCTGCAAACTTTGTTTCAGGGTTAGTCTTGCTTACCGGAGGATTATCCGTGACCTTGAAAATAGCCGTACCCTCATTAACCTCATCAAACATAGCCACATATAACATGCCCGCACCTGATGACATTGCAGTTGACAACATTTGCCAGTAGAAGCGTCCGCCCATACGTGGTATGGATGCGATGGGCTTTATATCATCCGGAAATTCATAACGGCTCAGGTTATGCCAGCTAAATCCCGGATATACACACGGCACATAGCTAAGGTTGTTTTCCCGGCACCATTTCATATCTTCAATCAAATCATCCCTGTACCTGTTCATATCATTATGCAGTAGTGGCGAATAACGCTGTACGCTCCAGGGCAATACAATATCACATTGTTTAATCAGGTCGTGCAGGTAAGGGTCCGGATTGCAATCCCCTCTTAAGGTACGCCACGAGTTGGGCACTCCCAGCATAACTGCGCAGCCTCCATAAACCGGGTCGTTTTTTAAAAAGTCAATCAATCTTTCCAAGCCTATATTCCTTATGTTGTATGGCCTGTCGGGAAAGCCAACGCCCCATATAGCAACTATTGGTTTTCCATTAAAGTTTAAATAGGTATTTGTTTCTTGCTGATTGGTTACTTTAAGCTCATCAACCAAATATTTCCAATCTTCTATTATAGCCGAACAATCTTCACCCGAAGCCGCCAGCCCTGAAAGGTCATACATAACTGCGATAGCTCTTTTATATTTTGAAGCAGCTTCCAGCGCATTTTGCATTATAAATGAAGACCTGCTGTTTTTTTTATCCTTACTTTTTGCAGTATTAAAAAAACGCTGCACAAACACGCCATCAACTCCATATTGCTGCATCCATTTAAAATGAAGGTCAACAGTGCTTTTATCTGCCGAGCTAAAAAAAAGCGCAGGCTGCCCGTCTGAAAGCTTGAATGGCGTAGGATATGTTTTTTCATACTCGCTTACATCGGGCCACAAGTCAATCCCTGACCGCTCCTCGTTCCCATAGGCATAACGCGATGAATTGCTCCCATCGCCGGCCGCGCTGAACCATCCCTGGTATCCGGCCATAATTAAGCCCTTGTAAGTGGGATAGAGTGTGTTTTTGCTGTGTTTTGTTTGCGCATTACCGTTAAGGGCAAGGCAAAGTATTAAAATTACAAGTAAGGGATAATTAATTATTTTCATCGTATAATTGGCAGGATAAGGGTTTAATTGGTTTTACTTATCACAGCGGCAAATAAATGGAGTTGCCTTAAAAAAGTATTAATTATGCATTAACAGGCAATTTAATACAATTAACGCGAACGATTAATTTAACACAATGCACCATATTTTAAGCTTTTAGGAATTTATCTGCATAAAATTGTAAAAAATGCAATTCACGTTAATGACATTGCAAATGTTAATTATCATCTTAATTTTGATTTTAATTAAAAGCACAGATACTTTTATAAGTATGTGTAGCCAATAACCTAATTTTCAGATAATAAATTATCTTAGGCGTTCATATACCTGCAGATAATTATTAACCCTAAAAAAATAAATGAGATTAAGTTGGTGCTTTTTTAAAGTTATAGTTTCATTGTTTTTTGTAGTTGCCATATTTACTCATGACAGCTATGGCCAATCTTATGGCCTGGGTTTTTATAGTCATGAGGTTGTGCAGGATAAAAGAACCTCGCTTGATTTAAGTCCGGAAAAAACACTTTGTTTTAAAGATAATTTTGAAATATCATTTGATCTGACTTTTTATCCTAACAGGGCGATCTATTTTGGCTATATTATAAGAATAATTGAGAATGACCATCGGAATATCGACCTGGTTTATAATGCGCAGGCAACCAAAAATCATTTTAATTTAATAGTAGGTGATAAGCTTACTAAAACAGCCTTTGATATTGATCCCAAAATACTTTTTAGCCAGTGGAATAAGCTCTCGATAAAATTTGATTATGATCATAACAAAATTGTTTTCAGTTCGGGCAGCAACACCTTTATAGAAAACAACATTCAGTTAAAAAAGAATTCATGTTATAAAATACTGTTTGGAGTAAATAATTACAAACAATTTCAAACGACCGATGTGCCCCCAATGAAATTGCGGGACATAAGGATAAGCCAGAATGGGTTGTTAAAATATAACTGGCCTTTAAATGAAGAGCATGGCCAGGCAGCTCATGAACTATATTTGCAAAGCGACGGCGTTGTGACCAATCCTTTATGGATCACGGCACAGCATCACGATTGGCAGCCTGCCCAAACTATATTAATTAATGGGGCTGCCAGCGTGGCTTTTGATCCTAAAAATGAACAGGTTTATGTTGTTGGCAGCGATTCAACCTACCGTTATACAGTAGGCAATTCGCAATGGAGCACGCTGCCTTATTCTTCGGGCAAATTGATCCTTAACCAGGGTAATCAATCAGTTTTTAATCCTTACGATAACAACTTATACAATTTTTACCTTTTTCTGAGTAAAAGATTCATCGCCAAATACAACATAACCACGCATGCATGGGACAAAAAATTTGAAGCAGGGGATGTTTCCGATTTTTGGCACCTTAACAAATCAATATCAACTATTGATACTTCGTTGTACCTGTTTGGCGGATATGGCCATTTGGTGTATAAAAATAATGTACAGCAATATCATTTCAATTCGCATATATGGGAAAATGTAGTACTAAAAGGCGATTTTTTTATGCCCCGGTATCTTGCAGCATTGGGTGCAACACAAAAAGGTGATACGGTATACATACTTGGGGGATATGGCAATTCCAGCGGCCAACAGATCCTTAACCCTAAAAACATGTATGACATGCTGCGTTTTACTGTGAAGGATAAAACATTTAAAAAAATGTTTACATTAAAGGAAAGCGATGAAGACTTTGCTTTGGCAAATTCACTGGTAATTGATGCGCATTCAAATTCATATTACGGGCTTATTTTTCCGCAGCATAAATACAATTCAACGCTGCAGCTTATCCATGGCTCACTAACCAAACCTGCCTATACACTGGTTGGCAATTCAATACCTTATAATTTTCACGATACTCATTCATTTGCTGATCTGTACTATTGCGAAGCAAGCAAAAAGTTTATCGCTGTAACCTTACTGCGATCGGAAAATAACCAAACTAAAATAAATATTTATACACTGCTCTCTCCTCCTTATGGATCCGGCCCCAAAACATTGGCAGCCAGGGCAGCCAATTATTGGTATTCCATCGCTTTTATTATTCTAATTACCCTGATGGGGTTATTTGTAATTGTAAAGCGCCGCAAAAAAACTGCTTCTCTTTTATCAACATCGGTAGCAAACGCAGGAACTCCGTCTCCGGCGGCACCGGTTTCAGCTGAAATAAATAAAGTAAAAATCTTTAATGGAGAGGAACAGTACAAAAATTCCATTTTTCTGTTTGGCGATCTGCAGGTATTTGATGCCGAAGGGGTAGATATTACCAAATATTTCACTCCGCTTATAAAGGAGCTTTTCCTGGTCATTCTTTTATATTCCATAAAGCGCGGCCGTGGCTTAAGCTCTGAGAAACTGAATGAAATTTTGTGGTATGATAAAGATGCCAAAAGTGCGCGCAATAACAGATCGGTAAATATTGCCAAATTGAAAAACCTGCTTGATAAATTGGGCTATTGCTCCTTATCAAAAAATACCGGCTACTGGAAAATTGATATTGACTATAACCACATTTATGTTGATTATCATAATTATTTAAATATAGTACGTGACAAAGACCTGTTGGATATAGAGCGGATAAAATTGCTTTCAGCCATTACCCAGAGAGGAAATTTTCTGCTTAACAATGAATATGAATGGCTTGATAGTTTTAAATCTGAAATATCAAACGAGGTTATTGATACCTACCTGCATTATGCACATTCTCTTGATGCTGCTCACAATGCCGAGCTGTTAATTGAAATTGCAGGTTATATATTCTACTTCGATCCGGTTAATGAAGAAGCAACTGTATTAAAATGTAAGGCCCTATCATTGTTAGGTAAACACTCGTTAGCTAAAAATACCTTTGAAAACTTTATTAAAGAGTATAAAACTATTTATGGCGAGGATTTTAAAAAGGATTTCCATGCAATCCTTGAATAAAAAACGCCAATCTACCTTCCGGAACCCCTAAAACAGGTAGTGTTGTTTTAACTAATTCTATTAAAGTTGTAACACCGGCTATTAATTAAGCGGATTATTAATCTTTTATTAATGTTTGACACTTAATTCGTGGTTAAATATTAAATGCTTTTTTGTAATTCTATAAGCATTTGATTAACCAGTTATGTTATGTATCTTATAAAAAGAAAATCTTTTCTGTTGCTGCTTTGTGCGCCGTTTGTTTCTTTTAATAGCCTTTACGCGCAGCAGGACCCTTTAAAATTTGTAGATCCTTACATAGGGAGCGGCGGCCATGGGCATACCTTTGTAGGCGCGAGCGTGCCGTTTGGCGCTGTACAGGTTGGGCCCAATAACATTAATAAAGGCTGGGACTGGTGTTCAGGCTATCATTATAGCGATAGTTTATGTATTGGTTTTTCGCAAACGCACCTTAGTGGAACCGGTATTGGCGATTTGGGCGATATATTAATAATGCCATATACCGGCAGCATACTTACCGATAAGGGAACTCAGCAAAATCCTGGCTATGCATCGCATTACAAGCACAGTGATGAGGTTGTAAAACCACAATATTACAGCCTTAAAATGGATAACCAGGTAAAAGTTGAGTTAACTGCTTCTGAGCGTGTGGCGTTTCATCAATACTCTTTCCCCGCAAATAAGCAGGTGCACATTATTATTGATTTGAGCGAGGGAAATAATGATCAGTCAACCGATACCTATATTAAGCTGCTTGATAAAAATACCATAATTGGGTATAGGTTTTCGAAAGGTTGGGCCAAAGATCAGCGGATCTGGTTTGCTATAAAAAGTTCAATAGACATCGATAAATTTAATGTGTTTGACCTGAACACAGATAAACCCGGTGCCGAATTGCAGGGCAAACATGTTAAGGGCGTAATATCATTTGCAAATACTCCGCAAAAAGTTATGTTGAAAGTGGGGATCTCACCTGTTAGCAGCAACAATGCGCTGGCAAATATCAACGCTGAAATACCCGGCTGGAATTTTACAGGAACAGTAAACCAGGCGCGGATAAAATGGGAAAATGAGCTTTCAAAAATTACCGTAGAAACAAAGGACGATGCACATAAAAGAACATTTTATACGGCCCTGTATCATACGATGATAGACCCGGCTTTATATAACGATCATAATGGCGCCTATCGCGGTACAGATAAAAAATTATATAAAAATCCCGGGTTTGATAATTATTCGGTATTCTCTCTTTGGGATACCTACAGGTCTGCGGCTCCTTTAAGCACCATTATCCATACTGACAAGATCAATAGCTTTATTAATTCGTTACTGGCAGCTTATCAGCAGCAGGGCAAATTGCCAATATGGCCGCTTATGGGGAACGAAACTGATTGTATGGTTGGTTATCATTCGGTCCCTTTAATTGTGGATGCTTATTTAAAGGGCTACCGGGGTTTTGATGTAAAACTGGCTTATGAGGCCATTATAAAATCATCAACCAGGGATGATTATGGTATGAAATATATTAAGCAGATGGGTTATATCCCCGCCGATAAGCAAAATGAATCCCTATCAAGAGCGCTGGAATATGCTGTTGATGATTGGTGCATTGCCCAAATGGCAAAAAAATTGGGTAAAACCGCTGATGCAGCTCTATATACCAAACGTGCAGGTTATTATAAAAACTATTTCGACGCTTCTATAAAATTTATGCGTCCAAAATTGAGTGACGGCTCTTGGAAAACGCCTTATGACCCCCTGATCTCAAACAAAGACTTTACCGAAGGAAATGGCTGGCAATATACATGGCTTGTGCCGCAGGATGTTGAGGGTTTAATAACCCTGATGGGAGGCGATAAAGCTTTTTGTGATAAGCTGGATGAATTATTTAAAGCAACAGGCAGTATGGGCCCTGATGCTCCAAGTGATATTAGCGGTCTTATCGGGATGTATGCGCATGGTAATGAACCAAGCCACCATGTTATCTATATGTATGCTTATGCAGGTCAGCAATGGAAAACTGCCGAAAAGGTAAGGCAGGTTATGAATGAGTTTTATACAGACAAAATTGATGGCCTTGCAGGCAATGAAGACTGCGGTGCTATGTCATCATGGTATGTCATGTCGGCCATGGGGTTTTATCCCTGCAACCCGGCCAGCGGAACATATGTATTGGGCAGCCCTTTGTTTAATAAGGTAAAAATAAAAGTGAATAAGGGTGCTTCTTTTAGTGTGAATGTTGTTAATAACAGCAGCAAAAATATTTATATCCAAAAGGTAATATTTAACGGCACTAATTATAATCACAGCTACTTAAAACATAAGGATATTATGAAGGGTGGTAACCTGCAGATTGTTATGGGCCATAAGCCCAATTACAATTTTGGCAAGCTGATACCAAACAGGCCAAAATCTGCTGTTGAGGATTAAAATACCGGTTAATTACGGTATGAAAAACTAAAAGAATATACCAAAGCGATTATTAATCAATTATTAAACAATTATTAATAGTGCCCTGCTTAATTTATCGAATCAATTAATTTATAAACCAGGTACAAAAATTACTGATAAACTGCGGATACAAGTAATTGTAGGTATATCGGTATGATAAAAATTTAAGACATCCAATTTAACTTTATAACCAATAAAATGATTAAACCTGTCGCAATTAACTTTTTTAAAGTTTTCCTTTTTTTGATACTGAATTTTTATGGCGCCGGCAAGCTTGCAGCGCAGGATGAACCCGGAAATAATGCGGGCAGCGGCAATCTTAAATATATCGATCCGCGTATTGGCAATGTTGGCGCTTTGCTGCAGCCCACAAGGCCTACTGCACAACTTCCCAACCAACTGATCCGCATGTATCCTGAAAGAGAGGATTATATAGATGATCAGATCTCGAGCTTTCCTTTAACCATCGTATCGCACAGGCTTGGCGAAGTGTTTTCATTGAAGCCTTCAGTGGCTGCATTATCAAAGCAGGCATGGAAACAAAAACTAACCTATGATAACGACCTTGAGGTAACCCGGCCATGGTATTACTCAACCTATTTGGTTGATGATGGCACAACTGTTGAATTTACACCGGGTAAAAAAACCGGGATCTTCCGTTTTACTTTTTTGCCAGGTGTGGCCAATAAAAATTTATTGTTTGATCTGTATAACGATGGTGAAGCTGCATGGAGCTTTGAAAAGGGCCGCGTAATCACCGGGATGGAAACTTACCATGGCGATATAAAAGTTTACCTGTATGGTGTTTTTAGCCAGGATGGTAAAACTGGTACTATGGCTAACGGGCAGGTGAATGATAACAATACAGCAAAAGGTAAAGATATCCAGGCATATATCTCCTTTCCAAAAGAATCCCCGGACGCTATTGAATTAAGGTATGCTATATCTTATATAAGCCCTGAGCAGGCCAAAGCAACATTTGATGAAGAGATAAAAGGCCAGGCTTTTGAATCAATAAAAAGTAATGGCGAAAAAGCATGGTTAAAAGTAGTTGACCAAATAAAAGTTACCGGCGGAACGGAGGCCCAAAGACGATCTTTCTACACCGCTTTGTACAGGTGCAGCGAACGTATGGTTGATATAACTGAAGATAATAAGTATTACAGCGGTTATGATAAAAAGATCCATGACAGCAATGGTCCTTTTTATGTTGATGATTGGGTGTGGGACACCTACCTGGCCTTACATCCTTTAAGAAGCATATTAAATCCGGCATTGGAGCAGGATATGCTTAAGTCATACGTAACCATGTATCAGCAAAGCGGCTGGATGCCTACATTTCCGGTACTTTTTGGCGATAATCCGTGTATGAACGGGTTTCATTCGTCAGTTATGTTCCTGGATGATTACCGCAAAGGAATTAAAGGCTTTGATGCCGAAACAGCCTACCAGGGGATGGTAAAAAATGCAACCCAGGCAACCATGCTCCCCTGGGAAAACGGCCCTAAAACTGTACTGGATGATTTCTATTATAAAAACGGCTACTTCCCCGCGTTAAAACATGGCGAAAAAGAAACCGTACCCAACGTGCATTCTTTTGAAAAACGGCAGGCGGTAGCGGTTACACTTGGCGGCAGCTATGACGACTGGGCCGTTGGTGAAATGGCAAAAGAGCTTGGGCATACAGCAGATGCAGGGGAATTTAATGCGCGTTCAAAAAACTATAAAAATTTGTGGGACAGCAATGTTAAAATGTTTATGCCAAAAGATGCCGAAGGTAACTGGATAAAGATAGACCCCAAATTTGACGGCGGCCTGGGCGGACGCGAATATTTTGATGAAAATAACGGCTGGACCTATCTGTGGCAGGTACAGCATGATGTTAAAGGATTAATTACATTAATGGGAGGCAATAACGCCTTTGAAGCGAAGCTTGATCAATTGTTCCGTGAGGGCCTTGGCCGCAGCAAATATGAGTTCTGGAATAAATTCCCGGATGCTACAGGACTGGTTGGCCAATATTCAATGGGGAACGAGCCTAGCTTTCATATTCCCTACCTATATAACTATACTGCCCCCTGGAAAACCCAGAAACGCATCAGGTTTTTACTGGACGTTTGGTATAAAGACAATATTTTCGGGATCCCCGGCGACGAGGATGGCGGCGGTATGTCGGCTTTTGTAGTGTTCTCATCTATGGGGTTTTATCCAATAACACCCGGCATCCCCGTTTATACTATCGGCAGCCCGGTGTTTTCAAATGTAACTATCGATCTGCCCAATGGCAAACAGTTTAAGCTGGTAGCTAAAAATTGCACTGTTGTAAATAAATATATACAGAGTGCAAAACTTAACGGCGAAATTTTAAATACGGTATGGTTTACCCACCAGCAATTAGTTGACGGCGGGACGCTTGAATTAGAGATGGGGCCAAAGCCCAATAAAAGCTGGGGACTTCAGTAAATTAATATTGTTCCATTATTGTAACTAAGTAGCAAATAGAAATATAACGTTACGAATATTACGAGCTATGAAGACAAAAACTTACCTCTTTACATTAGGCTTATTTATTGTGCAGTTTAGCGCAATGGCACAAAGCAAAATAAAAATAGCCTGTATTGGGGCAAGTATTACTTATGGTGCAACAATTGAAAACCGGGAACAAAATTCATACCCGGCGCAACTTCAAAAAATGCTTGGGGACAATTACCAGGTTACCAATTATGGTGTTAGCGGAACCACACTGATTAAAAAGGGAGATTCACCATATTGGAATACTAACGAATATAGATCAGCCCTAGCAGCAAATCCTGATGTTGTTATTATTGACCTCGGGGGCAACGACAGTAAACTAATAAATCGCATCCACCTGGATGAGTACGAACGCGATTACCATGAATTTATCCATTCATTTACCCGGCTTCCGTCTCATCCGCGGGTAGTTTTATTGCTGGCAATGCCCTCATTTGTAAAAGATACCAGTGGCATTTGGGATCCTGTTATTGTTAAGCAGGTTAATCCGCATATTCAGCAGGTTGCTTTTGAAGATAAAGTTGAGGTGATAGATATGCATTCGCCATTTGTTGATAAGGAAGCGATAACGCCTGATAAGATCCATCCAAATAAAGAAGGCGCAGCCATTATGGCTCAAACCATTTATGAGAATATCTCTCAAAAAAAGGATCCTGCTTTTAACATCTTTCAAAACATAAAAACCGAATATAAAGTAAGCTCATTTTACGGATATGATTGTGCAGATTTTAAGCTTGATGGCCGTGATTGTAAAGTTGTAAAACCCAAATGGAGTGCACCAGGCCACCCGTGGATCTGGCGTGCCCGCTTTTGGGGCCATGAACCTCAAACCGATATTTCATTATTGCAGCGTGGTTTTCATTTGGTTTATTGCGATGTGGCTGAGCTATTGGGTAATGATGAATCAATTAAATACTGGAACAACTTTTACAACCTGTTAAGTAAGGCTGGTTTAGGCAAAAAAGCTGTGATGGAAGGGATGAGCAGGGGGGCGGTTTATGTATTTAACTGGGCCGCTGTTAATACCGGTAAGGTAGCCTGCGTTTATGTGGATAACCCGCTTTTAAATATCCCGTCGTGGGCAGAAGGCTTTATGAAAACACCCGCCGAAAAAAATGATATGTTTGACGCTTTTAAGAAAGATTATAACCTGACTACAGACGAGCAGATTCGCAAATTTACCGGCAGCCCGGCTGATAAGGTAAGGGAAATTGTAAAAGGTAAATATCCTATATTAGTTTTATGCGCTGATGAAGATGAAGCAGTATCGCCGGAAGAGAATACCCTGCTTTTTGAAAAAAGAATAAAAGCATTAAACGGAAATATTACTGTAATTCATAAACCTGGTTTTAAACATCATCCGCATAGTTTGCCTAACCCCAAACCCATTACAGATTTTATTTTGAAAGCTACAGGGGATTTTAAAACTGTTAAGGGAAAATCACATACCCTGTTTAATAAATAACCAATAATAAAAACCTATCGCCATGGATTGCTTTTCCGGCACCACCTGTTACTTGTTTGGACCGCAATACGCAAATTAATATTATGTAATAATATAAGATTTTGCCTTTCACACTGGGTTATTGCGCTTATTATAATATAATAATTAAGAAAAAGGTTAATTCAGGCCTGTTAAGCCCCCAAAATTAATCATTTATTATGCTTTTTTTAATCGAAGGAAACTTATTTTACCTTAAGATTATCCCAATCTATAAACCAATTTTTAATCAAACTTAAATGAAAATGAAAAGAATTTTATTTATCTTTTTCCTATTTATGTTTGCCGTAACTGCAAAGAGTTATGCTACATATATAAAAAGTGCCGTGACAAGTCCGCCGCTTGTTACCGTTACCGGGCAAGTAAAAGATGCGCAGGGCCTGCCAATAGTTGGCGCAAACGTTAAAGTAAAGGGAACAAATATCGGTACACAAACAGATGTAAACGGAAAGTTTCAACTGCAGGTTCCTGATAATGCCACACTTGTGTTTAGTTTTTTGGGCTACGCTGAACAAAGCGTACCCTTAAACGGGCAAACTGTATTAAATATAACATTACAGGAAAATGCAATTGCGTTACAGGAAGTTGTAGCTGTTGGTTATGGTACACAGAAAAGAAGTGAGGTTACAGGATCAAGCAGCAGCGTATCTGCCAAAGAGATTGCTAAACGCCCCATTACCCAACTATCACAGGCCTTACAAGGTACTGCTGCGGGTGTTGCTGTAACCAGCGCTAATGGCCAGCCAGGCCAGGGCCCCCGTGTTAAAATAAGGGGTGCTAACTCTATCACGGGTAACAATGAGCCATTATATGTTACCGATGGCAACATTGGCGCTGCTCCTGATGACCCGAATGATGTTGAAACAATTGAAATTTTAAAAGATGCTGCCTCAACAGCTATTTATGGTTCACGCGGTTCAAACGGAGTTATCCTGGTAACTACCAAATCAGGCCATGCCGGCAAAACCAAGATCGAATTTAATTCATGGGTACAGCATGATCAGATGCCAAAACATCTTGACCTGATGGGGGCCTATGATTTTGCACGGTCGGTAAATAACCAGTTTCAATCTACAGGTCAAACTGCTGCTTTTTCACAGGCGCAACTTGATAACTACCACGCAAACGGTGGCGGTACTGATTGGCAAAATGCGCTTTTCAGAAAAGCATGGGTGCAATATTATGATCTTGCTATATCCGGCGGGTCTGATCTTGTAAAATATCGTTTTTCGTTAGGTTACCTTGATCAGCCGGGTACTATCCTTAACACCTATTATAAACGGACCACGCTTAAATCAAACATGGATATTAAGCTGAATAGCCGGATGGATTTGAAGGTAATTTTATCAGCCTCCATTCCTCAAAATCATAACAATAGTTATGGAGGCGGCTTAGGCGATCCGTTTAACCAGGCAGTTGAGTGGGATCCGACGTCGCCGGTACGGGATGCCAGCGGCGCGTTTATTCATCACTCACAATATGCTTCTATCCAGTTTAACCCGGTTGAGCAGGCTTTAAGCCAGGCCGATGATGGAAGCGCTACCAACCTTAACGCTACCGCAACATTCAATTACCGGATAATAAAGGACCTTACATTTACATCAACTGATGTGTATTCATTAGGGCAAAACTATCTGCAAAGATTTTATGGGCCCGGCACAAGTAATTTTGATTCGAAATCAGATTACATTAACAATGAAACAAGCAGGTTCCATGGTTATTTAAGCAGTAATTTCCTAACCTACAAACACAAATTTGGCGATCACTCCATAACCGCTACCGGCTTATATGAAGTGCAGTCAGGCACAAGCATGGGTTTTGTAGCCCGGTCAAGTAACCTGTCGAACTATAATTTGGGTTACTATAACCTATCTCTGGGCAAATCCCAGCAAAATTCTTCATCTTATTCATCTGATGCCTTAATATCATATATGGCCCGTGTTAACTATGCTTATAAAGATAAATACTATCTTACTGCAAGCATCCGTACAGACGGCTCATCGCACCTGATCCAAAAATACAGCTCATTTCCTTCTGTAAGCGTGGGCTGGAATGCTATAAATGAAGATTTTTTGAAAGATTCAAAATTGTTCTCTGATCTAAGGATCCGCGCTTCTTACGGGCAAACCGGTAATCAAAACGTGGGTGCATATTCAACAATTGCACAAATCCTTACCCCTTCATCTCAGGGCCTTTACTTCTATAATGGCGCTTCAGGCGACGGCAGCGTAGCTACGCCGCTGGGAACAGGCGTATCAAAATCACTTAAGTGGGAAACTAAATCAGCCTATGACATTGGCATTGATATGGCTTTCCTTAAAGGGCGTTTAACTTTCACATTGGATGCTTACAAGAATGATATAAAGAACCTGCTCTATTCAAAAAACGCTCCATTTTATGATAATGGCGGCACCTACCAGGCCAATATAGGCAGCCTTACAAACAAAGGGCTTGACATAAGCCTGGGCGGAACCCCCGTTGTATCAGGAAACTTTAAATGGACCACCAATTTAACGCTATCAATTAACCGGAATAAGCTCACTGATCTTGGCGGACTGGATAACCAGATAGTAGGAAGCGGCAATAATACGGTTAATGCTATACTAAAAGTTGGACAGCCATTGGGCGAATTTTATGGATATAAATATTTAGGTACGTGGAAAACTGCCGATGCTGCAGAAGCGGCTAAATTTGGTATGAAACCAGGAGATGCCAGGTACGAAGACGTAAACGGAGATCACGCTTATACTTCTGATGATTATCAGACGTTAGGAAATGCTACTCCGAAATTTTCTTACGGATTTATAAATGACCTGACTTATAAGGCTTTTACGTTAAGCTTTATGTTCCAGGGCCAGCAGGGCAGTCAGGTATTTTCTCAAACGCTTGCCTATTTATGGGGCGGCCTGGGTGACATGAAAAATGCTACAACAAGGGAAGCTGTGCCGGAAAATTTATGGACCCCAAACAATCAGACCAATAACCCGGCCTGGAGTACTTCAAGTCATAACTATAACAATAGCAGCCGTTATGTTTATAATTCAAGCTATGCAAAATTAAAAAACCTGTCGCTTGCTTACCGCGTTCCGGCTGCATTATTAAGGAAAGTCAGTGTTAATAGCCTTGAAGTATATGTAAGCGGGCAAAATCTGTTTACAATTACTCCCTATAAAGGATATGACCCTGAAATTGATAATGGCGGAAATGCTATTACACAAGGGCAGGAATTTGGTGTAATTCCAAATCCTAAAACCTATACAATTGGTATAAGATTAGGGTTGTAATTATTAACTGATATTGATTTATTACTAAAATATTAAAAATGAAAACGAAATATTCACTACTCATAGCATTGCTTACCTTAATTGTGTTTGCCGGATGTCAGAAATTAAGTGAGAACCCAAAGGCCAGTTTAACGCCGCAAAATTACTTTAAAACGCAAAACGACCTTGATGCTTCCGTAGCTTCAATGTATATAGCGCTTGCAAAAGATGGTTCATGGGGTTTCACCAGTAAAGAAACCTCGTATTTTGGATCGGATGATTACACAACCGATCCCGGATTGAATAAAGCGGATATGCGTGATTTTGACCGGTTATCCGGAGGAAGTGCAAATTCAAGCTTAACCTCTGAATGGAATGGGCCGTGGCAGGCTATTTACCAGGCCAACAACGTTTTGGCTAACTATTCAAAAGTTAACTCAACCGATGAGTTGAAAAATGCCTCCGCCGGTCAGTGCTATTTTATAAGAGGCCTGTGCTATTACTATCTGGTACGCACATTTGGACCGCTGCCACTTGTTTTAACCAATTTAGATTTAGATGTAAGGCCGCCAAGAGCTGATGTAGGTGCTGTATATGCTTCTATAATCAGCGATCTGCAAAATGCTAAAAAGCTTTTAGGGCCGGATAAGTCACAGGGGAGGCCAAGTACCTATGCTGCAAGTGCTTGTTTAGCCGATGTGTATTTAACTATGGCTGGCTGGCCGTTAAACCAGGCCAATAATTATGCTTTAGCTGCTACCGAGGCCAATATTGTTATTCAATCGGGTGTTTTTAACCTAAGTACACCGTATGATAAGGTTTTTACAACCAACAATAGTCCCGAATCTATTTTTGCATTGCAATACAGCGTTGTTGCAGGCTTGCCTAACCGCCGGTTCGGCTCATCTAATGTTCCATTGGATGAAGTTGCAATTGACGGATCAAGCGGCTGGGATGATGTTTATCCTGAAATTAACTTCTTTAAAAATGCGCCGGTATGTTCACGAACCGATCTTACTTTTTATACTACGCTTAAGTTAAGAAATGCAGATGGTAAAACCTTTACGCTTACTCCATGGAATTCGCCCGCAACGCATGCACAGCACCCCTATTACAAAAAATTCAGGGCAGGGCTTAACGGTGATGGTGTGAATGAAAGCGATACACAGTTATTATCAATACAACCCAGTACTAATAAGGCAACGGATATTATCCGGTATCCACAGGTATTGTTAGATTATGCGGAGGCAGTAGCCATGTCAGGAGGCCCTAATGCAGCAGCTTATTCAGCCATCAATACGGTAAGGGCACGTGCCGGTGAGCTGCCGCTAACACCGGGGCTTTCACAAACAGCTTTCCGCGATGCGGTGGTAAAAGAAAGGGCTTATGAGTTTGCAGGAGAGTTTGGCATGCGTTGGTTTGATATTGTACGCTTACAACTACTCCCTGCCGTAATTGCGGCAAGAGATAAATCTGAAAATGTAATCCCGCCGGGAACAAATGTTGCCAATAAGTACCTGGCTCCTATTCCTTATGGCGAGATGACACTTAACCCGCAGTGGAAGCAAAATGCCGGTTATTAATTTGTACTTTAGATGTACTTGTTTTGAACCAATGGTGAATTAATTCATGACAAAAAAATCATTACAACCCTTGACAAAGGGAGCATCTAAAAAAAGGATTATTTTATTTAAAGGGATCAGTATCATACTGATCCCTTTGCTTATTTTATTTTTGATCGAGCTGTTTTTAAGATTATTTCATTACGGAAATGATTACAGCCTTTTTATTGAATACAAAGGCGATAAGGATTATTTGGTATTTAATCCGGATGCATCAAAAAAGTTTTTTACCGAACAGCAAATTGCTACAAAAGGCAACAGCGAAGTATTTAAAAAGAAAAAAGATAATAACACCTTTAGAATATTTGTACTTGGAGAATCAACCACAATAGGGTACCCATACTTTCACAACGGATCTTTCCACAGATGGCTGCAGTACAGGTTAACCCATACTTATCCTGATAAAAATTTTGAAATAATTAATCTTTCTTTAACAGCAGTAAACTCATATACCGTACTCAGTTTCGCTAAAGAAGTTGTGAACTATGAGCCTGATGCTGTATTGATCTATACCGGGCATAATGAATATTATGGGGCCTTAGGCGCTGCATCAACTCAAAACCTGGGCAGCAATCCGCAGGTTATAAATTTTATACTTAGTCTGCGTAATTTGAAGCTGGCACAATTTATTATCAACCTTTATGAGGGGATAAAAAATGCTTTTGGGTCCGGTGGTACAAAGCCTGGCGGCGACAGAATGCAGTTAATGGTTGCTAAACAGGAAATTCCCTATTATTCAGATCTGTATGAAAAAGGGATAACCCAGTTCAGAGACAACATGGACGAAATAATGAATTTGTTTAGTAAGCAACATATCCCTCTGTTTGTAAGCAATTTGGTAAGTAACGAAAGGGATTTGAAACCTTTTATAAGTTTTGAACCGGACAGCAAATCGCCTGAATTTAAGGCTAGCCTAACCTCCGGGATAAAAGCTTTTGCAGATAACAACTTAAAGTTAGCAGAAAGCTGTTTTAAAAAAGCCGATCAACTGTATAGCTCCAGCGCAATTTGCAATTACTATTTAGGGCAACTGGCCTATAAACAAAATGATTTTGTAAAGGCAAAACAATATTATTTAAAAGCTAAAGATCTTGACGGGCTGCGGTTTAGGGCGCCTGAAAAATTCAATGAAATATTAACTCAATTATGCAGCAAATATCCCGATACCAAACTGGTAGATACCCGTGCTGCTTTTGAAAATAATGCTGCTCATCAAATCATTGGGGATGAATTGACGGTTGATCATGTACATCCTGATTTAAAGGGTTATGCAATAATATCTGATACATTTTATGAATCAATTAAAAAAAGTAAACTGTTCCCCGAAACAGGTGAAAACAGTATTACATTTAAACAATTGCGGGCTAAAATGCCCGAGAACATGGTTGATTCAATTGCAGGGGTATACCGGGTTTTGAACCTGAAGAAACACTGGCCATATAACGATCTGCATGCAACCGATTCTATTAAAATTATAACTTATGAAGAAAAGCTTGCCTATAAGCTCGCATTTGAAAATATAAAATGGGCCAATATTATGGACAATTTATATACATATTATATAAATAACCGTCAAATGCTGAAGGCAAGAAACGTGCTTGAAAACCTGGCGCTTGAATATCCCACAGATGCAGATCTATATGAACGTATTGCCATGTTAAGCGGAGAATTAAATGACACGGAAAATATAATATTTAACTTCAAAAGATCTTTTGACCTGGCGCCGTCATTTAATAAAGCGCATTACCTGTTTGTAAACTATTTAAAAATTGATAAGCCCGCTGACGCAATTTTTTATATAGATTATGCCATCAGCAATAATTCACAGGGTTTTAACCTTTCGCCAATTAAAACCAATACTGAACAAATAATACAACTGCAAAAACAATATTTAAAAGATACTGCCAATGTTCCTGTTTTATTGCAGATAGCAAATTCATATGCTGCAATGGGCAATAAAGACGGCGCATTAAAGTATGCAGCAAAAGCATTGAAACCTGATCCTGAAAACAAGACTGCCTTGTTACTCATTACTCAAATTAAAAACACATCAAACAGATGAAAGCGTTCGAAAAATTTGCAGCAGGTATTACCAAAAAGCAATGCATGGAATTTGGCCAGGTAAGTACATTAGCCGCTATTGTGTGTGCCTTGTATTTTAAAAACCATCAATTTGTTACCATCTCATTAATACTGATTATTATTACTATAGTAATCCCCATTATTTTTTATCCGTTTGCTGTACTCTGGTTTGGGCTGTCGAAATTGTTAAGTTTAATAAGCCCTGTAGTTTTATTGACAATAATATTTTTTTTAATTGTAACGCCGGTAGGGTTATTCAGGCGGCTTTTAGGAAAGGATAGTTTAAAGTTAAAGCAGTTTAAAAAAAGTAAACAATCTGTAATGATCACCAGGAATCATTTATATACGGAAACCGATCTTTTGTACACATTTTAATGATATTTTTATTAAACCAATGGAATTTTTTAAAGAACTTTTACTTTTTTTAAAAACCCGGAAAAAATTCTGGTTAATTCCGCTTGTAGTAATATTGCTGTTGTTGTCTATCCTGATAGTGTTAGCCAGTGTGCCTGCTTTGGCGCCCTTTATTTACACTTTATTTTAACACCCGGTGGCTACTGCGATACTCGGAATTTCGGCATTTTACCATGACAGTGCGGCAGCTCTGATTATTGATGGTGAAATAGTTGCCGCTGCCCAGGAAGAGCGGTTTACCCGGATAAAGCACGATGCAAACTTCCCGGTTAATGCTATAAAATATGTTTTGGAAGAGGCTGGCCTGGAGTATAACGAACTATCGGCATTGGCGTTTTATGATAAGCCGATGCTTAAATTTGAGCGCCTGCTGGAAACTTATCATGCGTTTGCCCCAAAAGGGTTGTTAAGCTTTATTAAGGCCATGCCTGTATGGCTTAATGAAAAGCTTTTTATAAAAAAACAGATCCGTAAAAATGTGGCGCAATTTGGAAATGCCAATATACCCCTGTTATTTCCCGAACATCATCTTTCGCATGCTGCCAGCGCTTATTATCCTTCTCCGTTTAATGAAGCCGCTATTTTAACTATTGATGGTGTGGGCGAATGGGCAACCACTACCATTTGCCACGGAAAGGCTAATCAGATAACCATATTAAAAGAGCTTCATTTCCCGCATTCCGTGGGATTATTGTATTCTGCATTTACCCATTACCTGGGTTTTAAAGTAAATAGCGGGGAGTATAAGTTGATGGGATTAGCGCCTTATGGTAATGCCGGTTCGGCCCAAACTGCTGAGTTTAAACAAAAGATCCTGGCAGATCTGGTTGATGTGCGGGAAGATGGCTCAATAATCCTTAACATGATCTATTTTGATTTTGCCACCAAATTAACAATGACGAATGATAAAAGATGGGAAAGCTTGTTTGGTGTACCAAGACGGGAGCCTGAATCTGCAATCAGTCAAACGCACATGAACTTTGCATTGGCTGCCCAGGAAGTTACTGAGGCAGTAATAATAGCATTAGCAAACACGGCGCAAAAACTCACCAAAAGCAAAAACCTGGTTATGGCTGGCGGAGTGGCTTTAAATTGCGTTGCAAACAGTAAAATTGCCAAAGCGGGGATTTTTGATGATGTGTGGATCCAGCCTGCCGCCGGCGATGCAGGCGGATCATTAGGCGCTGCCTATGCTGCTTATTATACCTGGGCTAAAGGTGAGCGAAAAATAATTAGCACTCCTGATGCTATGAAAAACGCATACCTGGGTCCGCAATATAACGACAGAGATATTTTGAGTATGATCCGTAAATATGAAGCCGACTATTTGTATTTTGAAGATTTTGATGAACTAACAGCCATTGTAAGCCAAAAAATTGCGGATGGAAAGGTTATTGGCTGGTTCCAGGGCAGGATGGAGTTTGGTCCGCGGGCATTGGGCAACCGGAGCATTATCGGCGACCCAAGGAACCCGGCCATGCAAAAAATTATAAATGTTAAGATAAAGAATCGTGAAGAATTCAGGCCTTTTGCCCCAAGCGTTTTATTGGAAGACGTGGACAAATATTTCGACACAAAAAAAAGTTCGCCGTATATGCTTTTTGTAGCATCAATAAAGGATGAATTAAGGGTGGACCAACCGGGGAATTATGAGAGACTGGAGCTGCATGACCGTTTATATCGCATCCGTTCGGCTATCCAGGCGGTAACGCATGTTGATTATTCGGCGAGGATCCAAACTGTTGCGGAAGAAGGCAATGCCAGATTTTACCGGCTAATCAGTAGTTTTAAAAAGCTAACCGGTTGCAGTGTATTGATCAATACCTCGTTTAATTTACGTAGTGAACCAATTGTTTGTACACCCCGGGATGCTTACCGTTGTTTTATGCATACCGAAATGGATTTTTTAGTGTGTGGGAATTTTTTATTTGATAGGAAAAAACAGAAGCAACTGCCCACAAAAGAGGTAGAACAAATGCAATTTTTACCGGATTAATCAAAAAATATGTTGTGGTGGTATGTTATTAAGCGTTTATTAATCATTGATTAATGAATTAACCTTACTTTGTTTTAAATCGGAATTTCATCATACAGTTTTTTAATCTGAGATTTAGTTGATGTTATCCAATTAATTAATGACAAATGCGTTTTGGGTGAGATCCGGAACGCGTTTTTTATTTATGAGGTAAGTCGCCCGGAGCTTTCTCTTCGCCAGCCCAAAGTTTACGAATGGTTTCTTCATCTCCCTGCCCATCCGGAACTGCTGCATTTGGATTGTTGGCATAATACCAGCGCTTACCATCTAGCGGCGAGGTTGTTTGCCGGCCACCGGGCATTTCAAGGTGTCCGTTAACATCTGTTTTCTTTACCCAATTGTATGCATAGATGAGCCATTGAGTACGATATGGTTTATTTTGATGCGCAAACCAACTTATCTCGTCATAGCCCCATACCCAAAAAGGGATATCACCCGCCTTTTCCTTACCAGGCTGTTTACTAACGCCATAGTTGTCAAATTCAACCAGGTAAGGCAGGTGTTCACATGACCAGCCGCTGGGAGTTATCCCACCTTTGCTTCTGCCATAAAGTGCATCTGTATGTCCAACTTTCAACATTGCATCTTCCGGCTGGCCCGGAATTTCCATTATTCTCAACGGGAAAGCATGAAAATCCATTAACAATTTTCCATTGCGTACAAAGCCGCCGCTTGGAACATGCGAATCGCACAAAATCATACGCCTGCGTGCATGTTTGGCTGCATAGTCTCTAATCAGGGTTAACAGCTGGGCATAATTATCAAGGTTCGGGTCGTTTTTATTCATCAGTTCAACCTGCCCAAAATGAATGCCCTCAATGCCAATATTAATATACGATACAGCCAGGTAATAAAAGAAAAGTTTGGTTTCCGGCTGGCTGATGTCAGGTACAGAACCACGTCCCCATTGATTTTTAAATTTGCCGTTGGGATATAACATAGCTGCATATTTAAAATTCCGGTTTTCGACAGGCATTTTTAGCCCAGTAAATGCCCAGTCGGGGATAGCAAGCTTTTCAACCTGGTTAGTTACTATTTCAAAAATGCAGGCCTGCAAAATTATATCCTTGTCGCTTTTATGTACTTTTTCAGCAAGCTCTTTCTCCCGGAGCAAATTTTGCGGGATCTCGGCCTCCTCTCCCCATTGGCAAACGCTTCTGCCAATAAACTTAGCTCCAATATTTTTTATCATTCTTAAGTTATCGTCAAAATTGCCTTTACCAACAAGCAAGCTTTGCATGGTAATTGACCGGTCGAGATAATTTTCCAATACCTTACGGGATATAGTTTCATTAAAACTATAATCGGCATTTTTTGTGCCCTCTGTTTTAACTCTTGCACCTACAGGCAAAGGCTTTGCATTACACCATCCGGCCAGGCAGACGGCGGTTAATACAACAATAAATAATTTGGCTGGTAAAATAATTTTACCTGGAGATGGGTTTTCAGAAATATTCATATTCGGCTTAAATAGGTTAGTGCATTGCTAAAATATGAGAAAAAGCGCTAATTGAATTAAAGAATCCCATAAACACCAGCGAGACTAACGGACGCAATTCAAATTCATCCTGCGGGCGCGATCCGCAACAAAGTTAAAATACACCTTTTCTAAACGATTGATTTTAAATATTTTAGAAAAGGTGCATATGCAATTGTCGCCAATAGCTATAACTCAATCGTTAACCATCTGCTTAAATTATTTAAACCGCGAAGAATTTGGCTAAAGCCCTATTTTGATCACCCATTATCCGTTGGCTGAAGCCAAACGGCAATGAATAAAAAAAATAGCAGACAACTTCATTGCCGTCCCATTTATGGGGCGGATAAGGATAAAATAAGAGCTAAGGGCTTTAGCCAAAAACTAGTAGGTTAGCGATAATTTGAATTGCACCCGACAAAATCCTTATTTGCCGGAAAGCATTTTTACACGATTTAAAGCATTCTTGTTCTCCGGATTCAAGGCCAGGGGGGTGCCTCTGCACGGCAATTAAGTATAAAAAATCCCTTAGCAATTAAGCTAAAGGATTTAAAGTAGTGTAGTGCTCATTAAGCAATTCCAAACTGTTTAATGGAAGATTTTAAAATATTTGGCTAAAGTATAATGGTGCGGTGATAATCAATCGTAAGCCAACACTAGATCAGAATAAGTTTGATACCTGTAAGCCCAAACAACCGTGAAATATTATCTATGCTTTCGAGTTTGCTTTTAACATTACCTTGCCTTTTTTTGTTAATGTACAAGCCGGGGATCTTTCATTTTCTTCACCTTTTGCAATTTCGATCAGGTTGTATGTTTTTAAGTTTTGCAAATCATCCTTACTTATATTGATCGCCAGTCCTTTATCTGCAATTATTTTGAGGGCCGCAACCACATCATCATGTTTCATAATATTATTTTAAATGTTGTAAGTTATAAAGTGTGGAATGTATAAATAATTTATTTAAAATAAGAAAAGCCCTTAGCGGAAGACCTTGAACAAAATAGGTGATCATGCAAATGATCACCCATTGATACTTTACCCGATGAAAAAGAGGTCATCAGTAACTCAACCCAAATCCAAATTTATAAAGCGGATCTTTTGAGTCATGAGGCATGTCTTCTTTTTGGTTGCGAACGGCTTCCATAGAAGATGGTAGTTCGATTGGTAAATGGCCTCCAGGTTTGTACTTTCCAAAAAGTACATCGAGTAATGCCGCATCACTTGCGCCATAATTTGCAATCAGGGCTTTTGAATACTGGCTGATTCCGGGAATAACAGCCGGACGGTCTAAATAAATGTCTACTACCGTCGGCACAGTTTTCTCCAGGGTAAGGATGTCATCCAGCTGCTGGTCCTTAAAATCAAGGTCGCCAAAATGGAACATCCCGGCTATCATGTTGCCTTTAGCTTCCGGGACAGGATAGTTTGGCGTTTGTAACCTGATAATTGCAATATCTGCCTGCTTTGGATCAGTGACGATCGTACCGTATAAGGCTGCAACCTTTGGATTAATATTTTTGATATAAATTTTCAGTTTATTTGGCGCTAATGGCAGGGTATGATTGTCATTTTTCAACAAGGTGAGCGACCTGCGCTGTGCATCGTCTCCGGCCTTCATAAATTCGGAGCTGCCTACAACATCTGCTGCCTTTTTTTCATCAACAAAAGGATTGTCAAATAAGCCAAGCTCAAATTT
The DNA here is from genome assembly GCF_028288225.1 of Mucilaginibacter sp. Lineage (GTDB taxonomy): Bacteria > Bacteroidota > Bacteroidia > Sphingobacteriales > Sphingobacteriaceae > Mucilaginibacter. Next base: position 5,585 of record NZ_JAQBOC010000043.1, on the reverse strand, counting down.
CAGGCGGAGCAATCTTACGACAGAAGCGTCAATGCGGCGCTCACTTACTTTTCCATCCTTCACCAGCTTAACAATAACTTCCGGTAGCTTTTCGCCTCCAAACTGGTCTACGCCGGCATCGATAATTCTTTGCACCCGTTCTTCAGTATTTAATTTTTCAACACCCCAGGCTCTTGCGCCAAAATTTACGGGACCAATTTTTGTGTCAGATACCAGGCCCCAGTCAGTACAAACCACGCCATCGTAATGGTATTTATTACGCAAAAGCTCCGTAATAATAGCTTTGTTGAATGAAAATCCCACTTCCTCAACATTTTTTTGCCCCATCGGCACGCCGTAATACGGCATAATGGCCGCCGTACCTGCTTTGAAGGCGGCTTCGAAGGGGATAAGATGATACTTGAAATTATTGCCGGGGTAAACCTGGCCTTTCTGAAATTCGAAGTGCGGATCTAAACCTTCCTTTTGAGGGCCACCACCCGGAAAATGCTTCGTCATCATGGCAACGCTGTTAGCGCCCAGCTTTTCGCCCTGGTAGCCTTTTATATAAGCGGTAGTCATACGTGACGATAGTGCAGCATCCTCTCCAAATGTTCCGGAAATTCGCGGCCAGCGGGGTTCAGTTGCCAAATCAACCTGGGGGTGTAAACCTTGCCGGATACCAACAGCCAGGTACTCCTGCCGCGAAATGTCAGCAAACTGTTCCATGGTCTTTTCATCGCCTAATGCCGCTAATCCCAATGGGTCCGGCCAAATGGAAAAAGTTTTGGCCGACGCAGAAAAAAAGCCGCCGGCAGACTGATTACGTGGGTCAGATGCAATGGTAAGGGGGATCCCCAATCTTGTTTTTTCCTCGTATTGCTGCATCCGGTTGTACCACATGGCTAAAGTATCAGGTGCAGGCACAGTCAACAGGTTGAGATGGGTGATATGGCGTTGGTCTATTTCGTTAACCCCTACTGCCGATAGCGAGGATAAAAAATCTTTGGCCGGCTTTTCTTCAATGCTTCCGTCAGTATTTACACGGCTCATCACATAGAACATCATTCCGGCTTTTTCTTCCAGGGTCATTTGCTTCAAAAGATCCTGCACACGCTTTTCTACCGGCTGCCTGATATCTTCATATACATCCATCTTTCCGTTTTTATTCAGGTCGCGATACGTGACATCCCCGGCTGTACGGATCAGGCTGGATTTTGTAATAACTGCAGGCGGTAAGTTGTTTTCGATCCGGCTTTTGGTAAAAGCGAGTACCGCTAACAGGGCTCCGGCACCTGCTGCGTACGAAAGTAGTTTGTTAATTCTCATGTTTAATTTAATTGATCTGGATTTGTATTTGGTTATGCTTGATTTACAACAATTAAAGAGTGCCGTGCTCAATTTCAGCGATCTCAGTTAATTTCATTTATTAAAATTTAATAAATAAAGATAGAATCTTTTTTTTGTACATTTATTAAAATTTAATAAATAAAATTTCTGTTTTTAATCAGATGAAAAGTTTGTCAGAATTGCAAGACTTTTTCGAAGTCGGATATTTACATTATTTGCCCCATTTAACTATTGACTGCGCCATTTTTGGTTATCAACAGGGGGAATTGAAACTACTTCTTGTAAAAAATAAGATCATTACAGATTGGTGCCTGCCGGGTGGTTTTATTAAAAGAGAAGAAAAGTTAGATGAAGCTGCCGGAAGAATTTCACAGGAACGCACCGGGATTAAAAACTTGTTTTTAAAGCAGTTCAAAACTTTTGGCGACCCCGGCAGGAATAGTTACAAGAAATTTGACAAGGAGAAGTTTTTCAAATTAACTGGTATAAAAATCCAGGCGAACAATTGGCTTTTGGACCACACCGTTTCAATAGGTTTCTATGCCATAACGGATATTTCAAATGCATCTCCTGAAGCAGACGTAATGTCAAGTGAATGTGCCTGGTTTCCGATCAATGATCTGCCTGAATTAGCTTTTGATCACAATGAAATGGTTAGCGAGGCATTGCTAACCATGAGAATACACCTGTATCATTTTCCGATAGGTAAAAGCATGTTGCCTGAAAAATTTACGCTGAAGGAAATTCATTTGTTTTATGAAACGATGATCGGCAAAAAATTAAATCCAAGTAATTTCCCCAATAAATTAATTTCATTAGGATTATTGGAAAAACTGAATGAGAAAAGGAGCATAGGTGCGCACCGGTCGCCAACTTTCTACAAATTCAATACGAAAGTATATGACAAAGCCTTGGGAGAAGGTTTGGTATTAGCTTAGAAGAAAGTACAATGGGGCCTGGCAGCCTTCCCTCTTTGTGTATATTAAGTATTTGGCTTGTTAACGCCCAGGTTTTCACGAATGTATTTTTCAGGCGATTCAATGATTTCCGTAATCAATGAGGCCAGGCTTTTCTGAGAAATCACAGAACCTTTTTCTGGTTCGCCCTTACAGGTTATTTCATAGTCCACTTCATCTATGCCGGTAAACCAGGCAGGTCTCAAAATAGTATATTCAAGGTTGGATGCTTCAATTACATCGGCGGCCGCCGGGTATTGCGTAAAAACAAGGTGAGGTGGATGTCGTCCTGTTTTACCATTATCTCAATTACCTGAGTTGCAATGTTACCGCTGGCGCCCAGGATAATTACATTTTTCATTTCAAATTAATTAATCATTATTTGCCTACCCGTTGCTGCAAATGTGCCGGATAGCGTGCTCCCTCTATCTGTATTTGAGCGGCAGCCCCTTCTATGTTTTGCAGATCATTTGCGGTAAGCATTATATCAACCGCACCGATATTTTCCTCAAGACGGTGTAACTTCGTAGTACCCGGAATTGGCACTATCCAGGGTTTTTGGGCCAGCAGCCAGGCCAATGCTATTTGCGCAGGCGTTGCATTTTTTTGCGCTGCTATGCTGCTCAGCAAATCAACCATTACCTGGTTCGCCTTACGGGCTTCTTGCGAAAAGCGGGGAACAATATTGCGGAAGTCGGTTTTGTCAAATTCTGTATTTTCATTGATAGCGCCTGTCAGAAATCCTTTGCCCAGCGGACTAAAAGGTACGAAGCCAATGCCCAATTCTTCGAGCGTGGGCAGGATCTCTTGCTCCGGTTCGCGCCACCACAATGAATATTCGCTCTGAAGGGCAGCGACCGGTTGAACGGCATGAGCCTTGCGGATGGTCTGTGCACCGGCTTCCGAAAGTCCAAAGTGCTTTACCTTTCCTTCTTGGATTAGGTCTTTTACCGTTCCGGCCACATCCTCGATGGGCACATTTGGGTCAACACGATGTTGATAGAACAGGTCGATACGGTCGGTTTTGAGTCTTTTAAGCGCTGTCTCTGCAACGTTCCTGATATTTTTCGGTTGGCTGTTCATGCCCTTCGCGGTTTCGCCAGCTTCAAAACCGAATTTGGTGGCGATCACCACCTGGTCGCGAAATGGTGCAAGTGCTTCTCCAAGCAGTTCCTCATTTTTAAACGGCCCATAAGCCTCCGCAGTATCAAAGAAAGTGATTCCGCGTTCAACGGCGGTGCGTAAAAGTTTGGTCGCATCCTGGATGTCTGCGGCAGGCCCGTAGCCAAAACTCAGCCCCATGCAGCCAAGTCCCATAGCAGATACTTCCAGGCCGCTGTTTCCTAGTTTTCGTTTTTGCATTATTTGTCCTCCTTATTTATTTAAGCTATAATATTCTTCGTCGGTTACTCTATCTAGCCATACTACTACTCCCTCTTGTGTATTTGGATTAATGGCAATGTGAGTAAATTCGCTATCAGGGGATGCACCATGCCAGTGCTCTACATCAGGCTGAATGGTAACTACATCCCCCTTGTTTAGTAACCGGATTGATTTGCCTTTTTCCTGGTAGTATCCTATGCCATCTGTAACAATTAGTATTTGCCCTCCGGGATGTGTGTGCCAGTTGTTTCTTGCGCCGGCTTCAAAAACAACGTTGCCGATCACGCAGTTGAATGTAGTATCATTTGGAACCAGTGGTTTTACCCATGCTTTGCCGGTAAAATATTCAGCCGGTGCGCTGTCGCCTTTGGGGAAAATGGGATTTGATATTTGATTTTCTGCTGTACTCATGATTTATTGATTTTTACCTGTAAGTGAATTAAGGATTAACAAACTTGTTAGCACATTGTTAGTCTGTGCGCTGTTCAGCAATCATTAAATTAATACGGCAAAGTTACAGCCCTGAGCAGGCCGGCGTTAATGATAATCAAACAAAAAAGTAAGGATTTCAAACGGTAGTTAACCTTTGGGATTTAGGGATTGTGCCGGTCATTCTTTTAAAGTAATTATTGAAGTAGGTTGGATATTCAAATCCTAATGCATAGGCAATTTCAGCAATACTCCAATCTGTATGATGGAGCAGGGCTTTCGCTTCGCTGATAATTCTTTCAGTGATATGGGCGGTGGTTGGCTTTCCGGTGACCTCCTTAACAGAGCGGTTCAGATGGTTGGTGTGTACAGACAGCTGCGAAGCAAAATGCCGGGCTGTTCTTAGTTGCAGCGGACTGTCTGTACTTTCAATAGGGAACTGCCTTTCCAGGAGGTCTAAAAACAAGGAGGTTGTGCGTGCAGCGGCACTTTTATACTGGATAAAATTTTCTACAGGCTGCATTCTCAACGCCTCGTGAATGATCAGGTTGATGTAGTTACGGATCAGGTCGTTTTTAAAAAGGTAGTCTGTACTTTGCTCCGCCATCATTTTTTGAAAGACAGTGGTCATAAAGACCCCTTGTTCATTATTTAAAGAAAAAACAGGTGTTCCGCCGATCTTGAACAAAGGTGACTGCTGCAGGCTGTCGGAACGTTCGTTTACTTTCAGAAAATCTTCGGTAAAAAGGCAGGCATAACCATGCTGTTCTTTAGCGAGGAGTTCGGAAGAATATGGAATATGCGGATTGGCAAAAAATAATATGGTGCCGTTAAATTCAATACTCTTATCCGCATAATGAACAAGGCTGTTACCGCTAACCAAACAAATTTTGTAAAAGTCTCTCCGGCTATAGGAAGGAACCGGATTAATGGCAGGCTCTATTTCATAGATCTTGACACCTTTAAGCTTTAACTCATCGGTGTTGAAATCGTATTTCCTGGTTACGTACTGGCTCTCCATAACACAAAGTTAAGAAATTCAAATAAGAAATAATATTGGGTATAGTTTCCCCGGTGATAAAGCCGATGATGGGCAAGGAAATGATCCTGTATGAAGAGCGCTGTTATATGAAATACGGTCTGGCCAGCACCAAAAACTATATGTCGCTGCATTGCCTGCCGATGTATATGAACCCATCACTGCACGCCAAATACGCCGGCCTGTTAAACGCAAAAAAAAATAATGTGAAAATTGGATCTGTTATCTTCGCTAGCACAAGCCGGGACTTGTTTTTCGGTTAGCTGTCGCTTTATTACCTAAACGCGGGACAGCGGAGTTGCCCGCCTGCAAAGCGTTCCACTTTTACAAGCTGACCTTCCCTAAAATAAGTTGACAGTTTTTAAATACAATTATAGAAGGTTTATGTTAAAGAAAACGTTGTTGTTTCTTTGTCGTGTTGGAATGTGGGAAACTCCTTCAGTTTTCCA
>NZ_JAQBOC010000014.1 GCF_028288225.1 Mucilaginibacter sp. | reverse complement strand
CATCTACACCTTTACCGGTAAGGTAAGTTTTAACAGCCTCTGCACGCGCTCTTGATAGACGTAAATTAAAGGCTACTCCACCAACATTATCAGTGTAGCCTGCTAATTTCAAATTAAGACCCTTCTGTTTCAGTAAATCTGCAAGCTTATCTAAACTTGAATATGAATGCTCGCGGATGGTTGCTTTATTGAATTCAAATTCAAGATTTTTTACTGCTTCGTTAACAACCCTTCTGTCTTCTTCTGTAATATAAACTTTAGTATCCGGTTTATTAACAGGAAGCGGACAACCTGAACCATCAACCTTTGATCCCGCCGGTGTATTTGGGCATTTATCAAAATAATCAGGAACACCATCGCCATCACTGTCAGTAGTTAACTTGGCCAGATTTGCATTCGTTGTATTCAAGTCATTGCGCAATTGGTCATTTTTAGCTTTTTCTGCATCAATTTGTGCTTGTAACCGGTCTTTTGTATTCTTATTTTCCCATAAATATTCTTCCCGCATTGAATTTACAGGGTTATGCGTAGCTAACTGGGGTTTTGATTTGCCACCTAAAGCAAACTCTAAACCGGCATGAGCATATGAAAATTTATCATTGTTAGCTCCATAGTGGTATCCGTCAACGTTGTCTGAGTAAACAAAATTAACCTGGTATCCAAGGTCGAGGTTTATCCCTTGAGCAATATTAAATTTCAACCCCACCCCTGCAGGTACAAAAATTTCACTTATTGCTCCATTATTATCTGTTTTAAAATTATTAACAGTACCGTTTGCATAAGTTATTACGGGTGTATAATTCATGTCGCCAACACCTAAAGAGAAATATGGCTGTACTGCAGTTTTATGAATATGCCAGTTAATATTTGCAAGTGTAAAAACCCCACTTAAGCTTGCAGAGTAATGAAGTTTAGTACTAAAGCTATTAATCGGGGAATTACCGGATGCATCAGTATTAGCACTAGTCCCACTTAATTTACCAGCAAGAAAATCTGCCTGGATACCAAAGGATGGTAATATTTGCTTTTTGATATAGGCTCCATACCCTAGCTCTCCATTTGGAGAAGTAAAGTCCTGCTTATTGTTTGAGCCAAAAAGAGTGTTAGGCGTTAATACACCAGCACTTACACCTATCGACCATGTGCGAAAGGCGCCATCGCCCGAAAATGGCTTTACATAATCTGTTGATACATGTGATGTATCCTTAGTTTGGGCTAACAATCTGCCGCCTGCCAGAATCCCTGTAAGCAGCAAAAGTACTTTTTTGTAGTTTGATTTCATTTGGTTAATGTTTAAATAAATGTTTTAATTAATAAAACACAAACTTGATAGGCAACATCAATGCCATATGAAATCAGAATTTAATTTAAGTATTTAATGGGTGTTTAGATTAAACATTAAAATGTAAAAACATTACAGTAAACAACTGATATATAATGATTTATTAAGTGATTTTTATTCATTTTTCAAGGGGCAGTAAAAAACGATCCATATATTTTAAACTATTTTAACAATGCGTTTAAAAGAGTACAGTTTTGTACTTTATAAAAATAAAAAAAGCATACCCGCGGTATGCTTTATAGTTAAGTTAAATTAAATTATAGGTAAAGTCAGAGCAAAATATCTACAATAAAAACATATTAATTTAAGATTGCTTTAGCAGGATGTACAAATACCTTCCACTTTATTGCTGCACCCGCATTAGTTAAAGTTGCTGCTACCGAACAATACTTATTAATGGAAAGTTCAACGGCTTTCGCGGCTTTATCTTCATCAATATCACCATATAAATGAAATTCAATAGTAATTTCTTTCCATAAAGAAGGTTCCTTACCTTTTTCACGATCACCGTTAATTATCATTTGGTAATCTTTAACCTCCTGGCGTTGTTTCTTCAAAATAGCAATCACATCAATTGCAGAGCATCCTCCTAAACCCATTAACAGCATTTGCATAGGTCGTACCCCAAAATTCTGACCCCCGCTTTCAGGGCTGCTATCCATTCTTATAGTGTGACTGTTTTCATCTGTGGCTTCGAAGCCAAAATCTCCGTTAACACGGGAAAGCTTTATTTTAGGCATATGAATATTATAGAAAGCGAAGTTAAGATTTTTGAAGATTAAAAATTTATTGCCCCTGTAACCTAAATGTAATTTAATGTTATTTCACCATTACCTGTTTTTAACCGGTATAACTAATTTTAATCCCGACCATATTTCATCAACAGCGCAAACCTTAATATCAACAAGCCCCGTTTGGATTGCATAGTTTCTAATTGTAGTTTCAGTAATATCAGTTACAATTTTCGAAGCCTTTTTTGGCCAGGATACCATATAATACCATTGGCCTTAATCTGGTCTTTTAATAAAGGGAGGTTATTAATAAATTCATCTTCTTGTTTTGTAAAAAAATGAATCAAGTCTTTTTTTATACCATCATCAGTAAAAATCAGATTGTCGGGCAAATCCGTAAACAGGTTAAAGTAGTTTTCAGAAGCATTTACCAATTTAACATGAAAGCCTGCTTTTATACCCAGCTTTTTGGCCAGGGGTGTACCGGAATAACCAGATGTTTTAGTTAGTATCTTGTCTCCCATCCTATAAAGTCCTTTATTAGCAATTTTACCAGATTTGAATCAGGCGGTTTCTGTCAATTTTAAATTAATAAATTTGTTTTAAATGGTGTTTTAGGTGATCAGCATAATCAGCAGCCAGCCATTCTACGGTATGCAAGTTAATACTTGTTTTACTATTATCACATTGAGCTTGCAGCCTGTTTGCAGGATAATTTTCTAAAACCCGGATAATTTGCTGGTTCAATGACCGCCATAAAATCAGTAACTCTTTAATATCCGCCTGCTGGTATTGCTGGGCTTCTACCCATTCTACTTGCTCATATATTAATTTAAAGTTTTCTTCAAATGTACAGCGTACAAAGCGCTGTAGATTTATTATTGCGCTGTCAATTAAATGTCCGACAATTTCTTTTTTTGACCATTTTTCTGGTAACGGTTTATAATCCCATTCAACTGATTGAATATCAATATTAAACAGATCATAAATTGCATTATTAATTTCCTGGATTACTTCGTTCATATTAGATTAAATTCATTTTAAATATGCTTATTCTAAATTAATTATCAAAAAACTTTATCTTCAAAGCCTGAATACGTCTTATGGCCCTTAACTATATCTGGATAGCTTTTTTCTTAATAGCCTTTATTGTAGCACTTATCAGGCTTGTATTTTTTGGCGACACAGAAATATTTATGCACCTGGTTTCGGGCATGTTTAGCTCATCCAAATCATCAGTAATGGATATAGCCTTGCCGTTGGCCGGAAATATGGCTCTCTGGCTCGGCATTATGAACATAGGTGAAAAAGCAGGTGCGATTAATTTTTTATCGCGCATTGTTGGTCCGTTTTTTAGCAGGTTATTTCCTGGGGTGCCAAAAAACCACCCGGCAACCGGTAATATCATGATGAGCTTTTCGGCAAATTTGATGGGACTTGATAATGCAGCCACACCATTGGGCTTAAAGGCCATGGATAGTTTACAAGAACTTAATCCCGACAAGGAAACAGCTTCTAATGCTCAGATCATGTACCTGGTATTGCTTACATCGGGCTTACAATTATTACCTGTTACAATTATTGCCCAGCGCGCAATTCTTCATGCGAAAGATCCTACTGATATTTTTATACCTTGTATAATAGCCACTTATGTAGCCGCAGTAGTAGGTATGATTGCAGTTGCAATAAAACAAAAAATAAAATTGTTTGACCGTGTGATTATTAGCTGGCTGGGCGGTATAACTGCTTTTATTATTTTATTAGTATGGTACTTTACAGTTTATTTAACAAAAGAACAAATCGCATTAGTATCAAAAGTAGCCAGTAATTTGATGTTATTTTCGGTACCAATAATTTTTATAGCAGGTGCACTGTACAAAAAAATAAATGTATTTGAAATTTTTATTGAGGGTGCGAAAAGGGGGTTTGAAACCTCGGTAAAAATAATACCCTACCTGGTTGCGATGCTGGTTGGTATCAGCGTTTTCCGTTCATGCGGGGCGCTTGATTATATTAATGATGGCTTAAGATGGATTTGCGTTCAATTTAACCTTGATACAAGATTTGTTGATGCTATGCCGGTTGCTTATATGAAACCCCTTAGCGGCTCCGGTTCAAAGGCAATGATGATTAATGTAATGACCACTTTTAAACCCGATAGTTTTGCGGGCCGTTTAGGCTGCATTTTTAACGGTTCATCTGATACAACTTTTTATATTGTGGCCTTGTATTTTGGGTCAGTCGGGATCAAAAAGTCCCGTTATGCTATACCAGCAGGTTTGATTGCTGATTTTGCCGGAATTTTAGCAGCAATTTTTGTGGCTTATTTATTTTTTGGCTAAGTAAGTGAATGCTATTATAAGTTAATCCTTTGCTTATTATTTCATAAAAAATATTCTTTAAGCTCTTTATAGTAGTTAAAAACGTAACCCCATCTCTTTCTTTTCGTATAAAGGCATGATTACTTGCAAGATAATGTAACATGCTTAAATTCAGGTTCTTTTGGCCGTTGTATTATTTATAATACATAAGTAATTGATTTAAAATGGCTTGAAAGCATAATATCTTACTTATGGAAAAAATATTTACTAAAAGCTTATTTTTTTTATTATTTTTTGCTCTGTTTACCTCAAGGTATGCGAGTGCTCAAACGTTAACTATACAAAACTTTCCAACTGGCACTTATTCTCCTGGTTCTACTATTGCCGTGCCTTTTAATATTGGCTCTGGTGGTTGTATTCAGCAAAGTAATACATTTCAAGTATATCTCGCCAATTCAGCGGGAACGATTATATCAGGGCCGCTAAGCACCACTGCTGGAGTTTACGCGACTTATATGAATGCCGTAATACCTGTGGGCACCGCCGCCGGAACCTATAAATTTGTTATAAAATCTACCAGCCCGGCAGTTACCAGCGCCGCGTCACCTTCTTTTACAGTTGCCGCGGGCGCAGTAGTAACGGCAGCAATGACAAGCGGCGAAACTTTAAGCGGCAATACAATTGGCACTTGTAACGGTACGGCCGGGCTGACTTTTGATTTTGCCAATAGTTCATCAACCGCGTCATCAACGGCCAGCTTTTTTGATGAATCTACTCAATCAGCTTCCGGTACCGTCACCTTGGCCCCCAATGGTACCTTTACCGCTGCGGCAAACAATTATACCGTCCTGGTAAAAGCCACCAATAGTACAACCATCGGAACACAGGCTTATACTTTAGTTAATAATCCCGTTACAAACACTTTTGCTCTTTCAGGCACCAACACCGTATGTTTAGGTGCAGCGCTAACTTATATTATTGACCCTAATACGATCAAAAATAATTATCCCGGAATAACATATAATGTTAACTGGGGCGATGGTACAAGCAGCAATTATAGCTATTGTGATTTAGTAGCTTCGGGTGGCAATGTAACCAAGTTTTATACATCAGGATCTTGCAGCAGCGGAAGTAAAACGTTCACTATTACCGACCAGCCAAAAGCTCCTTATTGCGCTTCGCTCGTAAGCCCTATAACTGCCACTGCCACCGTATTGCAAGTGCCGATCAACAGCTTTACATTTTCACCGTTAGGATGTTCCAACTCGCCTATTACGTTCACCAACACATCTGATCCTGGTCAGGATCCGACAACTTTAAATTGTACTAATCCAAACGCCAGGTACACCTGGTTGGTTGATGGTACTGCGCAACTTTCAAACGTTCCCATAAGTACGCTTTTTATTTATACGTTTACACCTGGCCCGCATACGGTTACACTTCACCTTAACAGTAGTTTTAACGGGGCATGCCCGGCTCCCGATGTTACGCAAAACATTTGTATTCAGGGGCCTCCAACGCCTGCATTTACATTACCTTCGCCTGTTTGTTTAACTTCACCCGTAACGGTTACAGATCAATCCGTTGTTGATCCAGGATGCGGAAGCTCCAACATCTATTTGTGGACGGTTACAGGACCGGCACCAGTAAATTTTACGGGCGGTACCAGCTCAAGTAGTCATCAACCGCAGCTTACATTTTCGCAGCCTGGCACTTACACAGTAAAATTAGCCATTACGGCACAAAATTGCGGTACATATACTGTTAGCCATACTATAGTAGTTGATGCACCGCCAACTATTACGATGTCGCCTAATACCTTAATATGCGGCACTAACTTTACCTATAATTTTAATACCGCTGCTGGCATTACACAAACTACAATTACGGGTACCGTAACTCCGCTGGCGGGTACTTATACGTGGACAGTCACAGGGGGTACTTTTAGTTTTGCCGGTGGTACAACCGCCAATAGCCAATATCCTCAAATTACATTTACTGGTTATGGTACATATATTGTAAGCGTAACCGAAACAAACAGTTGTGGACCTGCAACGCAATCACAAAACCTAACTTTTCAGCAAGTACCGATAATAGCGATCACGCCTGTACCGACTATTTGCCCCAGTAGTCCCACAGGTTTGACGGCTACTATAACCCCGGCAACATATACTTCAGTGGCATGGACCACCAGTGGTACAGGAACGTTCACCGGCGGCACAACACTCACACCAACCTATACTCCAAGCACAGCGGACAACACTGCCGGAACTGTAACACTTACGCTTACTGTTAATACAGGATTGACCGGCGCCTGCTCGACTATATCTAAAAACGTCGTCGTAAATATTTATCCCACAGATAAAGTTACAAGTGCGACTACCGCGACAATATGTACCGGTAATCCGGTTAATTATGGCATCACCGCGTCAATAGCGGGCAGCACGTTTACCTGGACCGCCTCAAACTTTACCGGAACGACTACCGGGTTTACCGCTTCCGGAAGTGGAACTCCTATTACTGACGTTTTGGTAAACACGTCTGCAACAGTCAACTCAGTTGTTAGTTATGTTATTACCCCGCATGACCCTAATGGATGTCCCGGCACTCCCCTTACCCTCAAAGTAACGGTTAAACCACATCCAATAATTACTGCAGTACCGGCAATCCCAATAATTTGTGGTGGCAGTACAGGCACAATTAATTTAACGACTAATATTGCGGGCACTACCTACACCTGGACAAGCAGCGTAACAGGCAGCATTACGGGAAACACCCAACAAGCAACTGCAATAGCTGCAACAAGTATCAGCAGCGTTTTAAATAATAGCGGTAGTACTCCCGGCAGTGTTACTTATACTATTACTCCGTATAATGGAACCTGTGCCGGCACACCGGTAACCGCAACTATTACTGTAAATCCGTCCCCGGTAATCGCAAATGCAGGAACAAACCAGGTAATATGCAATGCTGCCTCTTATACGCTTGGTGGTAATAGCGCGTCGCCCGATGCCGGATTATGGACTGTCACATCCGGTCAGTTAGGTATTACTTTTTCGGATCCTACGCAAGCTAACGCAACAGTAAGCGGATTGGTTGCGGGCCAAACATATAAGTTTACGTGGACGATAACCCCGCCAGCCCCTTGTACACCAAACTCGAGTACTGTAACAATTACGGATGCCTTACCTTCGGTCGGAGGCACTACGGCGGGAGCTGCTACGGTTTGTAGCGGCAGCAGCAATAGTAATATTACACTTAGCGGGCAAGTTGGAAGTATTTTAAGATGGGAATCATCCACAGATAACTGGACTACCGTACTGCCTATTGCAAATACTACTACAACACAGCCATACCTTAATCTTACCCAAACCACTCAATACAGGGCCGTTGTACAAAACGCGCCATGTGCATTTGCTTACTCAACCGTAACTACAATTACTGTAAACCCAGTTGCGTCAACAGCCAATGCCGGAACAAACCAGGTGCTATGTAATGCTGCCACATATACCTTACAGGGCAATAGCCCGTTAGTGGGTACGGGACTATGGACAGTCACTTCCGGCCAGGCAGGCCTTACTTTTTCAAATCCTGCGCAAGCTAACGCTACCGTAAGCGGAATGGTTGCCGGTCAAACCTATAAGTTTACCTGGACAATAACTCCGGCAGCTCCATGTACGCCAAACTCAAATACTGTAACTATTACGGATGATGCACTTTCAATCGGAGGTACTACATCGGGAACTGCTACTGTTTGTAGCGGCAGCAGCAATGCCAGTGTTACACTTAACGGGCAACTTGGAAGTATTTTAAGATGGGAATCATCCATAGATAACGGAACTACTTGGCAGTCTATCGCCAATACGACTACAACGCAGCCATATCTTAATCTTACCCAAACCACCCAATACAGGGCTGTTGTACAAAACGGAAGTTGTGCCTTCGCTTATTCAACAGTAACCACAATTACTGTAAATCCACCTGCTGTAACATCAAATGCCGGAACAAACCAGGTATTGTGTAATGCTACTTCTTATACGCTTAATGGCAATAATCCATCACCAGGAACAGGACTATGGACATTGACTTCAGGTCAGACAGGTATTACTTTTTCGAATCCTGCGCAAGCTAACGCTACAGTAAGCGGAATGGTTGCCGGCCAAACTTACCAATTTAAGTGGACAATAACCCCGGCAGCTCCTTGTACCCCGAATTCCAGTGTTGTAACTATTACGAATGATGCACCTTCAATGGGAGGTACTACGGCGGGGGGTACTATTGTTTGTGCGGGAAGCAATATTAACGGAACTATTACACTTTCCGGGCAGCTTGGTGCTGTTTTAAGATGGGAATCATCAACAGATAACGGAGTTACATGGGTGCCTATCGCCAATACAGCAACATCCCAATCATACATTAACCTTACCCAAACCACCCAATACAGGGCAGTTGTAAAAAACGGGGTATGTACTTTTGCCTATTCGACTGTTAGTGCTATTGTAATAAACCCGGCTGCTGTGCAGTCAAATGCAGGTACAACCCAGGAGTTATGTAATGCCACAACTTATACACTCAATGGCAATAACCCATCCCCTGGTACCGGATTATGGACAGTTACTTCCAGCCAAACCGGCGTTACTTTTTCGGACCCAACTCAAGCTAACGCTACTGCAAGCGGCCTGGTACCGGGTCAAACCTACCAGTTTACCTGGACAATAACTCCGGCAGCTCCATGTGCACCAAACTCAAGTTCGGTAACTATTATAGATGATGCACCTTCTATTGGAGGTATCACAGCAGGTGCTAATACTTTTTGTGCCGGAAGCAGCAACAACGGAACTATCACACTTTCTGGGCAGCTTGGTGCTGTTATAGGATGGGAATCATCAGTTGATAATGGAACTACCTGGCAGCCTATTGCAAATACCGGTACATCACTACCTTATACTAACGTTTCCCAAACCACCCAATATAGAGCCGTTGTAAAAAATGGGTTATGTACATTTGCTAATTCAACTGCTACGACTATTGTTATAAATCCGCAAGCTGTAACGGCAAATGCAGGAACAAACCAGGTAGTATGTAATGCTACTACTTATACGCTTAGCGGTAACAATCCATCTCCCGGCACAGGGCTATGGACGGTAACTTCAAGCCAAACCGGCGTTACTTTTTCAAATCCAACTCAATCTACCGCTACTGCAAGCGGATTGATTCCCGGTCAGACATACCAGTTTACCTGGACAATCACCCCAGCGGCGCCATGTACACCAAACTCAAGTTCGGTAACTATTACAGATGATGCGCCTTCAATTGGGGGTACCACGTCGGGTGCTAATGCTTTTTGTGCAGGAAGCAACAACAACGGGACCATTACACTTGCCGGGGAACTCGGCGCTGTTATAAGATGGGAGTCATCAATTGATAACGGCACTACCTGGCAGCCTATTGCTAATACAAGTATTTCGCAACCTTATACTAACATTACCCAAACCACTCAATACAGAGCCGTTGTAAAAAACGGGATATGTACATTTGCTAATTCAACCGCCACAACCATTACAATAAACCAACCTGCAGTACCTGCAAATGCCGGAACAAACCAGGTATTATGTAATGCCACCTCTTATACGCTTAGCGGTAATAACCCATCTCCCGGAACTGGACTATGGACGGTTACCTCAGGTCAGACAGGTATTACTTTTACAGATCCAACGCAACCTAACGCTACTGTAAGCGGAATGATCCCTGGTCAAACCTACCAGTTTACCTGGACAATAAGCACCGGTGCGCCATGTTTGCCAAATTCCAGTTCTGTAACTATTACAGATGATGCGCCATCTGTAGGTGGGACTACAGGGGGAGGAAATACTTTTTGTTCGGGAACTAATGCCAGCGGAACTATTACCCTGGCAGGTCAGGTTGGTGCTGTTTTAAGGTGGGAATCATCAATTGATAACGGAACTACCTGGCAGCCGATTGCTAATACCGGTACAACGCAACAATATCTTAACCTTACTCAAACCACTCAATACAGGGCCGTTGTAAAAAACTTAACGTGTGCATTTGCTTATTCTACCGTTTCTGCTATTATTATTACCCCGCCTGCTGTACAGGCAAATGCAGGAACAAACCAGGTATTATGTAATGCCACAACTTATACACTCAATGGTAATAGCCCATCTCCAGGTACCGGACTTTGGACGGTAACCTCAGGGCAAACCGGCATCACTTTTTCAAATGCAACTCAACCTAACGCTACAGTAAGCGGAATGGTACCCGGCCAAACTTACCAGTTTACCTGGACGGTAACTCCGGCGCTACCATGTGCACCAAACTCCAGTTCTGTAACAATTAGAGATGATGCACCTTCTGTTGGGGGTACCACTGCCGGGGCTAATACTTTTTGCTCTGGCACCGGCAATAATGGAACTATTACACTCTCAGGACAACTTGGAGCTGTTTTAAGGTGGGAATCATCAATCGATAATGGAACTACCTGGCAGTCTATTGCCAATACAACAACATCACAACCGTATTTTAATGTTACCCAAACCACTCAATACAGGGCTGTTGTACAAAACGGCAGTTGTGCATTTGCATATTCTTCTGTTTCCATAATTGTTATAAACCCAGCTGCTGTAGCAGCAAACGCAGGAACTAACCAGCTACTATGTAATGTCACCTCATACACCTTAAATGGCAATAGCCCTCTTCCGGCTACAGGATTATGGACAGTTACTTCAGGTCAAACCGGCGTTATTTTTTCGGATCCTACACAAGCTACTGCCACAGTAAGCGGGCTGATACCGGGCCAAACCTACCAGTTTACCTGGACAATAACCCCGACAGCTCCATGTACACCAAATTCGAGTTCTGTAACTATTACGGATGATGCCCCAACGATTGGTGGTACTACTGCCGGAACTGCCACAGTTTGTAGTGGCACTAATAATGGCAATATAACGCTTGCAGGACAACTTGGCGCCATTTTAAGGTGGGAATCGTCAATAGATAACGGAACCACCTGGCAAACTATTGCTAATACAACTACAACGCTAACATACACTAACCTTACTCAAACTATCCAGTATAGGGCGGTAGTTAAAAACGGGGTATGTACATTTGCTAATTCAACTGTTACTGCCATTATTGTAAACCCGCCTGCTGTACTGGCAAATGCCGGAACAAACCAGGTAATATGCAATGCTACTTCTTATACGCTTAGTGGCAATAACCCTTCACCAAGCACAGGACTTTGGACAGTAGCTTCAGGACAAACCGGAATTACTTTTTCGAATGCTACACAAGCAAACACTACAGTAAACGGATTGATACCGGGTCAAATTTACCAGTTTACCTGGACTATAACCCCGGCGGCACCATGTACGCCGAATTCCAGTACCGTAACTATTACAGACGATGCTCCTTCTATTGGAGGTACTACTGCGGGCGCTAATACTTTTTGTCCGGGAAGCAACATTAGCGGAGCTGTTACATTAACAGGCCAACTTGGCGCTGTTTTAAGATGGGAATCGTCTATAAATAACGGAACTACCTGGCAAACTATTGCTAACACAACCACAACACAGCAATACATTAACCTTACCCAAACTACCCAATACAGGGCGGTAGTACAAAATGGTGTTTGTTCATTTGCTAACTCGAGTGTTACCACCATTACAATTACCCCGCCGCCTGTAACAGCGAATGCAGGAACAAACCAGGTATTGTGTAATGCTACTTCGTACGTATTGCAGGGCAATAGCCCTTCTCCCAGCACAGGGCTGTGGACAGTAACTTCAAGCCAGACAGGCATTACATTTTCAGATCCAACTCAACCTACCGCTACTGTAAGCGGAATGGTGCCCGGTCAAACCTACCAGTTTACCTGGACAGTAACCCCTGCATTACCGTGTGCGCCAAACTCAAGTTCGGTAACAATAACGGATGATGCGCCTTCAATCGGGGGTACTACAGCTGGTGCCAATACTTTTTGCGCCGGAAGCAATAATAGTGGGACTATTACATTAACCGGACAACTTGGTGCTGTTATAAGATGGGAATCATCGACAGACAACGGAAGTACCTGGCAAGCTATTGCAAATACGGCAACGTCGCAGCCATATCTTAACCTTACCCAAACTACTCAATACAGGGCGGTGGTACAAAACGGGGTATGTACGTTTGCCAACTCGACAGTTACTGCCATTATTATAAACCCGCAAGCCGTACCTGCAAACGCCGGAACAAACCAGCAATTATGTAATATCACTTCGTATACGCTCAATGGCAATAGCCCTCTTCCGGCTACAGGATTATGGACGGTAACTTCAGGTCAAACCGGCGTTATCTTTTCGGATCCTACACAAGCCACCGCTACAGTAAGCGGGCTGGTACCGGGTCAAACCTATAAGTTTACCTGGACAATAACCCCTACCGCTCCATGTACGCCAAACTCAAGTACTGTAACTATTACTGATGATGCCCCAACGATTGGTGGTACAACTGCCGGAACTACTACAGTATGTAGTGGCAATAACAGTGGCAGTATAACGCTTGCAGGTCAACTTGGCGCAGTGTTAAGATGGGAATCGTCAATAGATAATGGGGCAACCTGGCAAACTATTGCCAATACAAGTACAACGCTAACATACACTAACCTTACTCAAACCATCCAGTATAGGGCGGTGGTTAAAAATGGGGTATGTACGTTTGCTAATTCAACAGTTACTGCTATTACTGTAAACCCGCCTGCTGTAACAGCAAATGCCGGAACAGATCAGAGAGTATGTAATGCTACTTCCTATGTTTTGCAGGGCAATAATCCTTTCCCTGCTACCGGACTTTGGACGGTAACTTCAGGGCAAACCGGTATTGTTTTTTCGAATGCTACACAAGCTAACGCTACTGTAAGCGGATTGATACCGGGTCAAATTTACCAGTTTACCTGGACAATAACCCCTTCGGCACCATGTACGCCGAACTCCAGTACTGTAACCATTACTGATGATGCGCCAACAATTGGGGGTACCACTGCAGGGGCAACTACCTTTTGTGCGGGAAACAATATCAGCGGGACTGTTACTCTATCGGGGCAATTTGGAGCAGTTTTAAGATGGGAATCATCAACAAATAATGGAGCTACATGGCAGTCTATTGCCAATACAAGTACATCGCAGCAATATCTGAACCTTACTCAAACCACCCAATACAGGGCAGTGGTTCAAAACGGGGTTTGTACGTTTGCTAATTCAACCGTGACTACCATTACCATAAACCCCCCTGTTGTACCCGCAAATGCCGGTACAAACCAGGAATTATGTAACGTTACCACTTATGTGCTCAACGGTAATACACCTTCGCCTTCTCCAAGTACCGGACTATGGACAGTAACCTCAAGCCAGACAGGTATTACTTTTTCGGATCCAACCCAGCCTAACGCTACTGTAAGCGGCCTGGTACCGGGCCAGACCTACCAGTTTACCTGGACAGTAACTCCGGGAGCTCCATGTTCACCAAACTCCAGTTCGGTAACTATAACGGATGATGCACCTTCAATCGGAGGTACTACTGCTGGTGCCAATACTTTTTGTGCAGGAAGCGGTAATAACGGAACTATTACACTCTCCGGGCAACTTGGAGCGGTTATAAGATGGGAATCATCGACAGACAACGGAAGTACCTGGCAAGCTATTGCAAATACAGCAACATCGCAGCCATATCTTAACCTTACCCAAACTACTCAATACAGGGCGGTGGTACAAAACGGGGTATGTACATTTGCTAATTCGACTGCTACCACTATTGTTATAAACCCGCAAGCCGTACCTGCAAACGCAGGAACAAACCAGCAATTATGTAATGTTACCTCTTATACGCTCAATGGTAATAATCCTTCACCTGGTACAGGGCTGTGGACGGTAACTTCAAATCAAACCGGTGTTATTTTTTCAGATCCTACACAAGCTACCGCTACAGTAAGCGGGCTGATACCGGGTCAAACCTATAAGTTTACCTGGACAATAACCCCTACCGCTCCATGTACGCCAAACTCAAGTACTGTAACTATTACTGATGATGCACCAACAATTGGTGGTACAACTGCCGGAACTGCTACAGTATGTAGCGGCAATAACAATGGCAGTATTACACTCACAGGTCAACTAGGCGCAGTGTTAAGATGGGAATCATCAACTGATAACGGAGTTACCTGGCTATCTATTGCCAACACAACCCCTACGTTGCCATATGCTAACCTTGCTCAAAGCACTCAATACAGGGCAGTAGTACAAAATGGGGTATGTACACTTGCATATTCGAGTGTTACCACTGTTATTGTAAATCCGCCTGCTGTAACAGCTAATGCCGGAACAGATCAGATAATATGTAATGCGACCACTTACGTTTTACAGGGCAATAATCCTTCTCCTGCTACGGGACTTTGGACGGTAACTTCAGGACAAACAGGTGTTATTTTTTCGGATCCTACACAACCTACCCCTACTGTAAGCGGATTGATACCGGGTCAAATCTACCAGTTTACCTGGACGATAACCCCGGCGGCGCCATGTACACCAAACTCCAGTACCGTAACTATTACAGATGATGCACCTTCTGTTGGCGGTACTACTGCAGGGGCCACTGCCTTTTGTACAGGAAGCAATATTAGCGGAACTGTTACACTCACCGGGCAACTCGGAACGGTTTTAAGATGGGAATCATCAACAAATAATGGAGCTACATGGCAGTCTATCGCCAATACAAGCACATCGCAGCAATATCTTAACCTTACTCAAACCACCCAATACAGGGCGGTGGTACAAAACGGGGTTTGTACGTTTGCTAATTCAACCGTTACTACTATTACCATAAACCCGCCCGCAGTAGTAGCAAATGCAGGGGCTAACCAGGAACTATGTAATGTTACCACGTACTTGCTCAATGGAAATAGTGCTTCCCCTGGTACAGGGATATGGACAGTAACCTCAAGTCAAACAGGCGTAACTTTTTCAAATCCAACCCAACCTAACGCTACTGTAAGCGGCCTGGTACCGGGTCAGACTTATCAGTTTACCTGGACAGTAACTCCGGGAGCTCCATGTTCACCAAACTCAAGTTCGGTAACTATTACAGACGACGCACCTTCTGTTGGAGGTACTTCTGCAGGAGCTAATACTTTTTGTGCAGGAAGCGGTAATAACGGGACGATTACGCTCTCCGGGCAACTTGGAGCGGTTATAGGATGGGAATCATCTACTGACAACGGAAGTACCTGGCAAGCTATTGCAAATACGGCAACATCGCAGCCATATCTTAACCTTACCCAAACTACCCAATACAGGGCGGTGGTACAAAACGGGGTATGTACATTTGCTAATTCAACTGCTACCACCATTGTTATAAACCCGCAAGCTGTACCTGCAAATGCCGGAACAAGCCAGGAGTTATGTAATATCACTTCATATACCCTCAATGGGAATAGTCCTTCTCCTGGTACTGGGCTGTGGACTGTAACTTCAAGTCAAACCGGTGTTATTTTCTCAGATCCTACACAAGCCAATGCTACAGTAAGCGGGCTGATACCTGGTCAAATCTATAAGTTTACCTGGACAATAACCCCTACGGCCCCATGTACGCCAAATTCAAGTACTGTAACCATTACTGATGATGCACCAACCGTTGGTGGTATAAGTGCCGGAACTGCTACGGTCTGCAGCGGCAATAACAATGGCAGTATTACACTTACCGGGCAGCTGGGGAATGTTTTAAGATGGGAATCATCAACTGACAATGGAGTTACCTGGCTATCCATTGCCAACACGACCCCTACGTTGTCATATGCTAATCTTAACCAAACAACCCAATTCAAGGCATCTGTACAAAACGGGGTTTGTGCGTTTGGTTATTCGAGTGTTACCACTATCATTGTAAATCCGCCTGCTGTAACGGCAAATGCCGGTACAAACCAGGTAGTATGTAATGCCACGACTTACGTTTTACAGGGCAATAATCCTTTTCCAAGTACCGGGCTATGGACCGTAACTTCAGGACAAACGGGAGTTACTTTTTCAGATCCTACACAACCTACTCCTACTGTAAGCGGATTGATACCTGGTCAAACTTACCAGTTTACCTGGACAATAACCCCGTCGGCACCATGTACGCCGAACTCAAGTTCTGTAACCATTACAGATGACGCGCCTTCTGTTGGGGGTACTACTGCAGGGGCTAATACTTTTTGTGCGGGTAGCAACATCAGTGGGACTATAACGCTGTCGGGGCAACTTGGTGCAATTTTGAGATGGGAATCATCCACAGACAATGGAGCTACATGGCAATCTATCGCCAATACCAGCACATCGCAGCAATATCTTAATCTTACTCAAACTACCCAATACAGAGCGGTGGTACAAAATGGCGTTTGTACGTTTGCTAATTCAACCATTTCAGCTATTGTTGTAGATCCTCCTGCTGTACCAGCAAACGCAGGGGCCAATCAGGAACTATGTAATGCAACATCATCTGTTTTACAGGGGAATAACCCCGCTCCAAGCACCGGGCTCTGGACGTTAGTTTCCGGCCAAACAGGTGTTACGTTTTCTGATCCTACCCAACCTAACGCCACTGTAAGCGGGCTGACCCCTGGTCAGACCTATCAGTTTACCTGGACTGTAACTGCGGGACCTCAATGTACACCAAACTCAAGTTCGGTAACTATTACAGATGATGCACCAAGCGTAGGCGGAACTACCGGAGGAGGTACTACATACTGTGCAGGGAGTAATATCAGCGGAACAATTTCCCTCTCCGGGCAACTCGGCCGTGTTTTAAGATGGGAATCATCTGTAGATAACGGAAGTACCTGGCAAGCTATTGGTAATACAACGACAACACAGCCATACCTTAATCTTGGCCAAACAACGCAATACAGGGCGGTAGTACAAAATGGGCTGTGTAATTTTGCTTATTCAACTGTTTCTGTTATTATCATAACCCCACCTGCTGTAATGGCAAACGCTGGAGCAGATCAGGAAGTATGTAATGTCACTTCCTATGTGCTGCAAGGTAATAACCCCGCTCCAGGTACCGGCCTATGGACCGTTATTTCAGGACAAACCGGTGTTGTTTTTTCGGATGCGACACAACCTAATGCTGTTGTAAGCGGGCTGGTACCGGGCCAAACCTATCAGTTTACATGGTCAATAACCTCAGGGCCGTCATGTGCGCCAAACTCCAGTTTGGTGACAATTACAGACGATGCACCAACTGTTGGAGGGACTACCTCAGGAGCAAATGTGTATTGTGCAGGAAGCCCAAATAGCGGGGCCATTATACTCAGCGGGCAGGTTGGACGTATTTTAAGATGGGAGTCGTCTACGGATAATGGCACTACCTGGCAGCAAATTGTTAATACAACAACAACCCAGCAATATATTAATCTTCTTCAAACCACCCAGTACAGGGCAGTGGTACAAAACGGTGTTTGTTCATTTGCTAATTCCACAGTTTCAACTATTGTTATTAACGCACCTGCGGTACAGGCAAATGCCGGAACAAACCAGGAAATATGTAATGCCTCATTCTACGTTTTACAAGGAAATAATCCTTCACCAGGTGCAGGGCTTTGGACTGTAACCTCGGGTCAAACAGGTATTGTTTTTTCTGATCCAACAAAATCTAACGCTACCGTAACGGGGATTATACCCGGAAATACATACCAGTTTACCTGGACTGTAACGCCAGGCGCGCCGTGTACTCCAAATTCAAGTACAGTAACCATTACAGATGATAAACCTACAGTAGGAGGCGTTACAACCGGCGACGCAACGGTTTGTGCAGGTAGTAATGGTGCAACAATTACCCTAACGGGCCAGGTTGGCAATATTTTAAGATGGGAAACATCAACGGATAATGGAACTAGCTGGCAGTCCATAGTTAATACATCAACAACGCAGCAATATCTTAACCTTATACAAACTACCCAATATAGGGCGGTAGTACAAAATGGGGTTTGTAATTTTGCTTATTCAAGTGTTACCACAGTTACGGTAAACCAAGCGGTACCTCTTGCCAATGCCGGTGGTAACCAACAGTTATGCGGTGCAACCTCTTTCACTCTGCAAGGAAATAATCCTGCTCCATTTACGGGTGTATGGACACAAACATCCGGTCCTGTTATCACTATTGTATCGCCAAATAATTATCAAACTCAAGTTACCGGTTTGGTACCTGGAAATACTTATACATTTTTATGGACTATAAAGGGCCAGTCTCCATGTCCGGACAGCAGTGATCCTGTTCAAATTCATGACCTCAAAGATGTAATAGCAAGCTTTGTTGCTGATAAAACCGACGGATGCGGCCCTTATACTGTTAATTTCACAAATACCTCAAGCTCATTAACAGGTGTTA
The DNA here is from genome assembly GCF_028288225.1 of Mucilaginibacter sp. GTDB lineage: Bacteria > Bacteroidota > Bacteroidia > Sphingobacteriales > Sphingobacteriaceae > Mucilaginibacter. Next base: position 108,111 of record NZ_JAQBOC010000014.1, on the reverse strand, counting down.
GTTTTGTGTGGAATTTTGGAGACGGTACTCCGACATCAACTGCTGTCAACCCATCACATGATTTTGTTCCGCGCACAGATGGACGGGATACGACCTACACTGTTTCTTTAAATATTGTTAACAATTGCGCTCAAAGAGCACCCTATACCGTTAATGTAACAATAAGACCTGATGCACCAATTGCTTACATTCTGCCTCAACAATTGATAGGATGCTCGCCATTTACTTTAGCTGTAGATAATTACTCGCCAGGTACTAATAAAAGTTACACTTATTATTTATATGATGGTTCGGTACTTGTACAACAAATTGTAACAACTAATAAAAACCAGGTAAGGTTTAACCCGATTAATGTAAGCGCTACAAAAACATATTCATTATATATGGTTGCCACAGGCTTTTGTGGTAACACTGGTCAAAGCAAAATTATACCGATAACAATATCGGTATCAACTATTGTTGCACAAATGTTTATTGAAAACAATGCAAATAAAGGATGTGCGCCGTTTACTGTAAACTTTGTGAATAATTCGATTGGGGCCGACACCTATTATTATACAATTTATGACGTAAATCATGTTGTTGTTGACAGACGACAAGGCGGTGTGTCTATGTTGCCTTATACTTTTAATAAACCAGGAACATATTATGTTACAGTAACGGCTATGAACAGTTGTTCGATGGCTGAATCAAATCCGCCTATACGTGTAGATGTATATCCTCCGCCTGTACCGGCATTTACAGCTGATCTAACTTCGGGCTGCAGAAATGTTTTGGTTACCTTTACTAATACAACTCCTAATGATGCAAATACCCAGGCTGCTTCCATGTTTTACGATTGGGATTTTGGAGACGGATCGCCACATGCTAACGGATTCACTCCGCCACCGCATAGCTATAGCTCTAAAAATTCACCTTTCACGGTAACTTTAACTGCAACTAATTCATCTACGGGCTGTACAAATTCGGTTTCGAAAATAAATTACATAATTATTACTCCGCCACCGGGAGCAGAATTTACTGAAAAACCCGACAGTGTGACCACCATACCTAACTACGGTTTTGCTTTTATAGATAAGACAACAGGTATTCCTAAATACTGGAACTGGAATTTTGGTGATGGCCAGGTTTCGACAACACAAAACCCATATCACACTTACCCTGATACGGGTTTATACAAGGTTACATTAACCACCATAAGTCAATTAGGGTGCGACAGCACAATTAGTCATTATGTACGTATAACGGGTACACCAGGACAAGTATTTTTACCGAATGCGTTTCAACCTGATGGCGCCTCTATAGAATTACGCACATTTACGGCTAAGGGATCAGGTATGAAAGAATGGCATATGCAAATATTTAATAACTACGCACAATGTATTTGGGAAACAAGAAAGCTTGATGATAAAGGAGCACCTGTTGACGGATGGGATGGTACCTATAAGGGTAGTCCGATGCCACAGGGCGTATATGTATGGCAAATAACAGCCAGATTTATAAATGGTACTGATTGGAAGGGAAATGTTATTAAAAAATCTGTTCCAAGCGTAACGGGCGTAATACATTTAATAAGATAAATTGATGAGGAATTTGGGTAAGCTAGGTGTGTTTTCTATCATATTTTTGATGGTATGTCTAAATAGTTTTGCTCAAGATCATATGTATTCGCAATTTTTTAACTCGCCTATATATCTTAACCCTGCTCTTACCGGACAGTTTCCAGGCGATTTACGTATGAATCTTATTTATCGCAACCAATTCACTTCTGTGCCTGGCAGCTTTAATTACATGACGGCTGCTATTGATTATAATATACCAAAATTTGGCGGCGGAATAGGCCTTATTTTTACACGAGGCAGTGAGGGAACCGCATATTTTACTAAAAATAACATTGCCGGAACCTATTCTTATAGTGTTGGATCAGAAGACTTTATATTGTCTTTTGGATTACAGGCTGGTGTTTCGAATGATAATATTGACTGGAGCAAGCTGGTATTTGATGATCAGATAAGTTCACAACTTGGATATATGCCAGGTACTGTATCAAGTGCTGTACAACCCGCATATAACAATAAATTTTTCTTTGATACAGGTGCCGGGTTAAACCTTGTTGTAAGTGAATTTAACCTGGGAGGCGCTGTACAACATATTAACCAGCCAAATGAATCGTTTACAAACACCCCGGCTAAGCTTCCAATGCGCTTTACTGGTCATGCCAGTTATCGATTAGACTTAAATCCCTATGATAATAATGATGAAAATCAAAAATCATTCATCATACCATCTATTATTTATTATAAGGAGTTGACCTCAGAGTCTTTAAATGTTGGTTTTCAATATAAACGAACCAATGTCAATGCGGGTTTGTGGTATCGCACAGGTGGTCAGTATGGGCCGGCTGCTGTTGTACTATCACTGATATTTGACTTGTATATTAATCCGGATGGTGGTGAAAAACTTCGTTTAGGTGTTAGTCATGATGTACCGACTTCCGGTTTAAATTATGGAAACACCGCCGGTACTACAGAAGTAAGTGTAGGTTACGAAACAACTATTCCATCAAGATCAGATACCTATCATAAATTTGAAGGTGCAAGGCACTGCTATGACTTTTATTAAGAAGTAAAGAAACGCACAAATTAAACTTTTAAGATTATAGCAGTATAAACAAATGAAAGCCATAACCTCCTAAACCTTAACTAAAAAAGCGGGCCATGATTTTTTTCATGGTCCGCTTCAATCACTCTAAAACAATCACCTTTAAATTAGAAGTCTTTTTATAATATTTAATTATTGATTAGTTTAAATATTATAATTCAAATTTATAACATTAATATCCGCGTTTAATTAAACATGTATCTTTTGACTACGGCGTGACAGTAATGAACCTTAACAGGCATATTGATCAATACATTAACCCTTTTATGAATATATCAGTAAGCAATAAACGTTTTGCCCTGATTTCTTCTAAATGTTCTTTATTATGAAAAACCGTTTTTTTATGAGAAACAGCGCTTACCCTTACTCCATGTAATGCATCTAATATGAGACTAACAATTTCACCTGGGTTTGAAACAGGTCTGATTGTGCCTTTAGCTGCTTCATTTTTTATCGCATTAACTAACAAATCTCTTTCAGAATCATGAACCTGATCTACTATTTCCCAAATCGCATCAGGTAAATTTTGCTCATTCAGTCTAAAAAAATCAAAGAAATTATAATTTTTAAACATAAATTCATGCTGCGTATTTATTTGAAATGCGAATGCCTCTTTTAAACTGGAAAATGTGTTGATTTTACTTTCCAGGCTATTTAAATAATCATCAGCTACTTTATGCATTACTGCAACATATAATTGACTTTTATCAGGAAAATAATAATAAAGGAGCGCTTTCGACATGCAAATATCCCCTGATATTTCATTCATCGTTGTTTTGGAGTAACCATAATGCAAAAACCTATGATGAGCGGCTTCCAGTATTTTCTCTTTTTTTATATCCTGATGATAATTTATTGCATTATTCATTGATAAATTAAATATAACATTAGCTTATTCAACAGTAATTTTTTTCTTTGACTTTTTAAACAAATTTATCAAAAATTACAACATAAAATTTTTTACCTATCAATTGTCGACTATTTTGTTACAAATCTAAGCTGTATAAATTAAGCTTGCCCCTGCCCCAAACACTAATGTATCCTCTATTGCACCAATAACCGGATCAATAAGATTAGCGTGCTTCACAATTGATTTACGTAAATAAAAACTTCCAAAAGCAGAAGTTATTGCACCTGCACTTCCCAACAATGCGCCGGTAATTAAGCTGCCGTTATATGCTTTATAAATACTTGCTCCGGCCAATGAGCCTGCTAAACATCTGGCAAACAAAGAAAACGGTTTAATTCTGTCAGGAGCAAACGGCAATTTATCGGCAATAACTTCACCTGCTGCAATTACTTTTAAAACGTTAGAAACATTTTTAGATTGCATAAAACTTAATGATGATTTTGAAAGCATGTGCGAACGATGGCTGCTTAAAATGTGGCTGGCGATAGCAGGTGCCGATGCAGAACGCATACCGGCAAGCGCACCTAAACTTAAAACCTGCCAAAATGGATTTGATATTTTTAATTTCATAATCTTAATCTTAACTAATTTTTTCTTCTCCCTATAGAGGTGAGCCAAAATCAGGTGTCTTCAAAACAAAAACACTTAATTATTTTATAAGAATCTGACAAAAACAATAATCATTCCTACTTTTTAAGAGTGGTTTTGAAGAAATAATCTTTAATAAAAATAATAAATCAATATGAAAAAACCTGTGTTATCAATAAATCAAAAAGTAACAAATTATGAAAATACGGGAAAATAATACCTTAGGTGAATTAGGCAGTGCAATCGGTAAGGGGCTTATTGCAGGCCTTGCAGGTACAGCCGCGATTACTTTATCGCAAATTATAGAAATGAAATTTACGAAAAGGGAGCCAAGTGAAGCTCCTGTTAAGGTGGCTTCGAAAACAACTGGTATACAGCCTATTTCACCAGAACAAAAAGAAAAAGTATCACAGGAAATTCATTGGGCCTATGGTACAGTATGGGGTATTGCCCGGGGATTGATTGGTTTAACAGGATTAAAGGGTATACCAGCTACTATAGTTCATTATGGTGCAGTATGGAGTACCGCTATGGTCATGTTACCTAAATTTGATGCTGCCCCTCCTGTAACTGAAGAGGATGCTAAAACAATAGCCATTGATGGTTTTCATCATGCTGTTTACGCACTCACCGTGGGTTTAGTTTATGATGCGCTTGATTCAGGTACAAGGCACGAGCGGCGTTTTAATAAACTTGTGAAGCAATTGCGCTTAAAAGGATTAGTGGATAAAATTTAAATTGTTGTTCTCAAATAATGGGCTGACGACCATGACATTCTTTCCAAATCTTCTACTTAAAAGAAAATTGAAAAGTTGTATGCAGGAAATTGATTATTGCTAAAGCTGATTTTGGTGATTTCGAAGCATATACTTTAAAATTTTAACAAAGCAATTTATATATATTTGAAACATTAATTTTAAATGTTATTTTAACTCCATAAAATACAACCTATAAATTATTAGCTTTTTAATCATGAGAAACAGAGATTCAAGCATTATTTACCTCGTATTGGGAATATACGCATTAATGGTAAGCTGGTATTACAATCACAATCTTATTATACTTTTAATCACTTACATATTTTGGCCGCTATATCTTATTTATGAACTGCTTATAGGTCATCTTTCTCATGGTATGTGGAAAGTTATACCGATGTCTTACTTTAAATAAAAGCATTGATTTAAGATTTCTGATTTCCCGGCCGGTTTCCCGTGCAGGCCAAAAATCCTATGTTTAAAAAAACTACATTAATCATCCGGCTTTGTTAAATAATGTGAAAAAAACAACGCCTGTTATATGTTTATTAACTAAAAGTCGTTCTTTTGCTTAAACAATCATATATGAAGAAAATTTATCTTTTTGTTACTTTTTTATTAGCCGCTTTATTATTACAAAATTGTAAAAAGGACACCGTAACCGCCACCGCCACTTCTGCTAATTTATTTTTTGCTGTGATTAATGACACCACATGGAACGCCGACACAGTTAATGCATCAATAACTTATAATTCCGCAACAAAAAGCAAGATTTTTACCTGTTCAGGAATAGGCCTTAATAAAGAGATTAATATGTCTGTTACACAAAATAATGCTCCTGCTACCACTGGCTTTCCTTTAGCAACCTATAACGTAAGCACAACGTCTGATGTGCAGATGTCTTATTATACCGAGCAAAAAAATTCAGCAGGTGCCGATGTTCTCGCACCGCAGGGTACAGTTGGTCCGGGATCAGGTACAATTATTATCACCGCTATAGATTCAGTAAAAAAAATAATAACAGGAACATTTTCCTGTTCTACAATGAAAAATAATTACGATAGCAACGGTAATATAGTCTCGGTTTACAGATCGCAAATTTCCGCCGGGGCATTTAATAATATGCCTTATAAGTTAGTAAATAATTAAGTTAAGTCTTAAGTCGGGAGTCGTAAGTCTTGAGTCGTAAACTTATACTTATAACGCGATTTAAAACCTATTGACATCAAATTAAGATATTTTCGACTTAAGACTTGCTACTTTTGACTCAAGACTTTGAACTTAAGACTTTAGATTTCCCCACAAATGCCTGCAAAAAATAAAGCTGTTTTTTTAGATCGAGATGGTGTGCTTAACCGTGAAATGGGTGATTATGTATGCCATTTTGAAGATTTCCATCTGCTTGATAATTTTGAAGCCTTAAAAACCTTGCAGGACAAGGGTTATTTACTAATTGTCGCAACAAACCAAGGCGGATTGGCGAAGGGCTGGTACAGCGAAGATGAGCTGGCAAAAATGCACCGTCATTTAAAAGAGCAATATAATAAGCATGGTGTAGAAATCACTGATATATTTTACTGCCCACACCATCCCGACTTTACCGGCGATTGCGATTGCCGTAAACCTAAACCGGGTTTATTGTTGCAGGGAATAGAGAAATACAACATTGATCCGGCAAAGTCTTACTTTATCGGCGACCGCGAACGGGATGTTGAAGCAGGCACTGCCGCCGGCGTTAAAGGTATATTGGTTGATAGCAACCAGCCTTTGAGTGAAGTACTGAATTTGATTGAGTGAAGTAGAGGTTGGAAGTCTGAAGTCGGAGGTCGGAAATCAGAGATCATCAGAAGCAGAAGTCGGAAGTCAGCGTATAAATAGGTTTAATAGATAAATTCACGAAATTCGTTTTATTTCGAAATAATTAGTGTTTATTCGTGAAATTCGTTTTAATTCGAATTAATTAGTGTCTATTAAATTAAAAAATACATAATTATAAAAGTTGATGAACCTAAATCGGTACTTAAACAATCTAGATTCATTTATTGCTGCCATCATTGGTTTTTATGCCATTTATCTTTTCACTGCTTATAGTGGTGTAGGTTTATCGCCCGACTCTATCATGTATGCCAGTACGGCAACCAATATCCAGGCACATGGTTCTTTACTAACATTTAACAAAACACCACTGGTATTTTTTCCTGTTTTTTATCCTTTTTTCCTGGGGGTAATCCAGTTTATTTCAGGTGTTGATCCCATTAAGGCAGGAGCGATTATTAATGCTTTCCTGTTTGCATCGGTGATATTTACCACCGGCTGGATCATGCAAAAATTCGTAGCACATTCCAGGATATATAAGTGGATCATTTTAGCGGCTATTATTTTAAGTCCCGGCTTGCTGGAGATATACAGCTTTTTATGGTCTGAAACACTGTTTATATTAGAGACTTTATTTTTTATTATCGCTTACTGGCGTTATATGCATACGCATACAACAAAAGCTTTGTTAGTTGTAGCTGTTATAACCGCTATAAGCTGTATTACACGTTATGCAGGTGTTACCATAGTAGGAACCGGCGGATTAATGCTTTTACTTGATAATGAATTGCCTATCCGTAAAAAAATCCAGCATATCCTGATATTTGGGTTTATTTCTATTTCTTTACTTGCGGCAAACCTCCTATTAAACAGTTTTTCAACAGGTTTAAGCACCGGTACACGTGAGCCGTCAATAACTCCTTTCTTTAAAAATTTGTATTATTTCGGTACCGTTATTTGCGACTGGGGAAGTTTAAGCAAGGGTGCTTATCCATTTGCTATATTAATAGCCTCCGTTATTTTATTGGCACTAATCGGTATTTTGATTTGGAAAGCCTGTAAAAAAAGCATTAATAGTTATGAAAATATTGTTATCGCTTTTGCAGTTGTATATGGGCTGTTTATTGTTATATCAGCAAGTATATCCAGGTACGAGGCAATAAACAGCCGCCTGCTGGCGCCTATGTTTATCCCGCTTTTAATTGCCTGTACCAGCTGGGTACCTGATGTCCTGCGCCTGGTAAAATCAAAAGCAAAATACGTTTTAGCCTGCGTCGCAATTATTATGATGCTGGCATTTGAATACTCATCTTATAAAGTTGACTGGCAGCGGTACGATGATGAAAACGATTATGGCGTACCCGGCTATAGCGATGACAGCTGGAACAAATCGGAATTTGTAACCTATCTTAAACAGCATAAAAACCTGTTTAAACCGGGTATTCCAATTTATTCTGACGCTAATGAAGCCGTTTATCTATTTACTGGTTTGCCATCTGCATTGATACCGCACAAATTTTTCAAAGCCGATGTGCAAAAGTTTTATGCTAATAAGAGTTTCTACCTGATTTGGTTTGATAACCTGTACAACAATGAACTGGTTAGCTTACCGGACATTATGAAAAATAAAAAGCTGGTTAAAATTGGTGCTGCTAAGGAGGGGGAGATTTATTATTGTGATGGGAGGTGATAAGACAGAATGTGGCCTAATTCGCGATATATTGAACCGAAAATGTATTTAAATGAAACTTATTAAGAATAAACTAATACGAATAACTAAAAATGGGTTGGAAGAATTAGGTTACCGAGAGATTAAAGACACAATTACTCCTGCTCAGGGATTATATATCAAATTAGTTGAAAATGATCTGTATTTAACTCTTGGATTAACCATTTCAAGATATTACGATAGTATGTTTACAGCATCATTTTATATATCTAAAACAACTATTTGGGCTAGATACGGGGGTGATATTCCAAAAAATTCCTACCAAAGGATAGGAAATTTTTTAACAACAGAAGAGAGAGGGATACTTTTAAATGAGGAGCACTCTAAAGAAGGTGTAAAAGATGCCTGGTGGAATGAAAAAGATGAAAAGGCTATAAAGTACTTCCTAGAAACCGTACGAATTACAGAAAGTCGATTTCTTGGACAACCCGATTTATTTTTTAACATTCAGAATAGCAAAGATGTAAATGAATTAGATAAATTGGCAAAAATGGTTATAGATGAGGTTGATTCTGATAATATAAATGGATACAATTATCAATTTATACCTAAAAAGTCAATTGATGATATTCCGATGGATTGGTTTAAGACAGCAGAAAGAGTTATTATGGCTGAAAAAGCTATTCTAAATATCAACACTGTTAAAGCGTTAGCCGCAGACGCTTGGCGACAAACTTTAGTTAAACGGCGTTAAGGTGTTAGATTTGACAACTTTTAAAATGTTGTCAAATCTTTAGTGATCATGTCAGGTAGACGATAGACCAATACTGAAAAATTTATGCCAGTGTTCTATGCGTTCCGGATGTTCTTGTCGTAATTTGGAACGCTTGCATTAACATCCTGCAATCCTAAAATCCTGTAAATCTGATTCTGACAATAATTTTATTTTTATTTTCCAAATAACTCCCCACTGGCGCGTCTGTCGGGTTGGTAGGCGGGCAAAAGCTACTCGTGCCCGCACTGCCTAAATAGAACGTAAAGGTCGTGAGTACCACACCTCTTTTGACCTGCAATGCATACTCGTGTAGAGCGAGGATTTGATATCAAAAGTTCAACGGAGATCTGCTGGTATGGCGCAAGCGAACGATGCGGATTTCATTTGGGGTAATCCTGTAAGAAATACGATAGTGGTGTTTTTCGAAAGACCTCCATGTTCCGTCATTATTCTTTTTAAATATATCCAAAGGATACTTTTCGGGATATTTTCGTAAATCGATAGTAAGATTGATAATATCATCCCTTACCAATTCAGCATTTTGTAAGGAATCTAATAAAATGTACAAATAAGCCTTCTTCAGCTCTGCCTTAGCGCTCTTGCTCCAAACTACTACCATTTGCTGGCTTCGCTCTTTAAATTTTCGGCGGTTGTAAAATCACCGCGTTCAATTTCGGCATTACCGGCTTCCAGATCTTCGTTATACTGTTCAGCGGTTTGAGGTTTCTCTATTGCATGGAAACCAATGCCCATAAGTTTCAAAGTATGCAGCAACCACTCCTTTTTACCAGGGTCATTAATATTGTCAAAGTCAATTATCAGTTCCATCAACAACGAGTTTTAAATCTTCCTCATACAAAGTTATTAAAATATAATTGAACATAAACATGACAAGCAGATAAAATCCTACAATCATCTAATCCTGTAAATCCTGATTCAGACAATATAATCCTGTAACCTGATTCTGACATTAATTTTATTTTTATTTTCCAAACAACTCCCTATATTTGCACCGCTCATCTATATAAAAAATGAACGGTTATACATTATATCACATTCATCTGCACCATCACCACCATGTGGTGAAAAGATAATGTATGTTTCTACGCGAAATAACAACCTCCGTTTATATTCCAAATTATAGTCTTTTAAAATTAATCAGTGAAAACACTTAAAATAGCCATCCAGAAATCGGGGAGGCTCAACGAAAAATCCGTTGAATTATTAGAACATTGCGGCCTAACATTCGAAAATTATAAAAGTTCGCTCATATCACCTGTTTCCAATTTCCCGCTCGAAATACTTTTTTTGCGCGATGATGATATCCCTGAGTATGTACAGGATGGCATTGCTGACCTCGGTATTGTAGGCGAAAACGTGATTAACGAAACCGAAGCTGAGGTAAGTTACCTTCAAAAGCTGGGATTTGGTAAATGTTCTTTAAAAATCGCTGTACCAAACAATAATAGCATACAAGAACTTAGCCATCTTAACGGAAAAGCGATAGCTACTACTTATCCGGTTATTTTAGGTAAGTTTTTGAAAGAGAATAATATAAAAGCCGATATCCGTACCATTTCTGGTTCAGTTGAAATATCACCGGGCCTGGGTTTGAGCGATGCCATTTGCGATTTGGTATCAACAGGCGGTACGCTTAAAAGTAACGGCTTAGTTGCTTTCTCGCATGTAATGTCGTCCGAAGCTGTATTGATTGGAACTAAAGGTTCTGAAAACTCGGAACTTGTAAAAGAACTTATACAGCGTGTACAATCTGTTTTGCGTGCAAAGGAAACCAAATATGTAGTTTTAAATGTGAACAAGGATAATTTGCCTGCGATTATAAAACTGTTGCCGGGGGTTAAAAGTCCGTCAGTTGTACCATTAGCAGAAGCAAATTGGGTAGCAGTACATACTGTAATACCAGAGCACGATTTTTGGGGCAAAATAAGTCAGTTAAAACAAGCCGGCGCAGAAGGCATCGTGGTAATGCCGATTGAGAAAATAATATTATAAGCCAAGCCCCCCGACCCCCTAAAGGGGGAGTGAATGGGAGGTAACAGTTGAATTGATAAATTATAAAATAACAATTCCCCCGTTAGGGGGTTAGGGGGCCAATGAAGCGATACAATTATTCAGATTTAAGCAAAACCGAAATTCAAAAACTGGTTCAGCGCAATGTTGATCCGGCTAATGAGATACGTGCGGTTGTGGAGGAAGTAATTGCGAATGTACAGGAACATGGAGATCGTGCCCTGTTTGATTATACCCTTAAATTTGATAAAGTAGAGCTGGATAAACTTTACCTGGATAAAGATGAATTAACTAATATTGCTGCATCTGTTTCATCGGAACAAAAAGCAGCCCTCGAAGTAGCTTATAATAATATATATAAATTTCACCAGGCGCAGCTAAAAACTGAAGGCAAGGTAGAAACTATGCCCGGTGTAACCTGCTGGCGCGAATTAAGACCGATCGAAAAGGTTGGTTTATATATACCCGGCGGAAGCGCTGTTTTACCAAGCACATTTTTGATGCTGGGCATACCTGCCCGTATTGCAGGCTGCCATGAAATTGTGGTTTGTTCACCTCCACAAAAAAACGGTAAGGTAAACGCGTTTATAGCTTTTGTTGCTTTGTTGTTAGGCATTGATAAAATTTACCTGGCAGGCGGTGCCCAGGCGATAGCAGCGATGGCTTATGGAACTGAAACTATAACTAAAGTTGATAAGATATTTGGCCCCGGGAACCAGTTTGTTACTAAAGCAAAAACCATTATCCAATCAACCACTACAACGGCGATTGATATGCCCGCTGGACCATCTGAAGTATTAGTGATAGCCGATGAAACAGCAAACTCTGTTTTTGTGGCAGCCGACCTACTGGCCCAGGCTGAACATGGCATGGATAGTCAATCAATATTGGTTTGTACTTCGCATAAAATTGCCGAAGACGTTTTGGCCCAAGTAGAAAAGCAAATACCGGTTTTACCGCGTGCGGAGATTGTAAAAAAAGCTTTGGAAAACTCCTATGTCATGGTAACAGATACCTTGAATGAAGCAATGCAATTCAGCAATCAATATGCACCGGAACATTTAATACTGGCAACTGAAAACTGGAGACTGATAACTGCTAACATTATTAATGCTGGTTCGGTATTTTTGGGGAATTTAACGCCGGAAAGTGCTGGCGATTATGCATCAGGAACTAATCATACTTTGCCAACAAGTTCTTATTCAAGGGCTTATTCAGGTGTGTCGGTTGATTCATTTGTAAAGAAGATCACCTTTCAGCATATAACGCCGGAAGGTATTAAAAATATTGGACCGTCTGTAGAGATATTGGCAGAGTTGGAAGGTTTGCATGCGCATAAGAATGCGGTGACACTACGAACAATTAATTAATATTATTAGAATAGTAAGTATTAGCAATGAAAACAACTTCTTACATATTATCTTTTTTTATTTTGTGTTCGTGTAAAAGCAAAAATACGGCTGCATTGAAAGACACAACGTCCAACACTTCAACAACAGTCACTGAAACTTTAAAAAAAGAACGTCCAAAGGTTAAAATTACACCTTATAAAATATATGACGATTATACGGTAATTGATACCGGTGAATATTCAAACGAAGGCCCGATGACCGGCGGTTCATATGCTATAATAAAAAATAATAGAGAAGTTGTTGACACGATTGACCTTTATTATGGAATGAAGGAACTAGGAAATAAAACTTATTTTTATCATAAATTAGAGCATGAAATGGGGTCAACTGAAGGGGATTCTAAAAAAACTTTAATGCTTCAAGAAGGAAATTTCTTTTTGATTACTAACAATAAAAAGACTGCATTTGATAATTTAACATCGAGCTTCGATGATTATTTTTCATCTCCGAACGTAATTAATCAAAAAATTTATTTTTGGAAATTAGAAAAGATTGACACCGTAGGCACACTGAAGGTTTCAGCAACAGAATTTGATCCGTTCACTCGTAAAACCCAAAGCTATTTTTTACTCAACGATGTTCTTGAAACTGATGATAGTAACTATTTTCCATTGCCTTATATAAAAAATGATACCATTTATTTTGATGCTGGAAAAGATAAATTAATGAAATTCTCAAAAGATTTTAAGGCTTATAATTAGCATGTTTAGTATTAATAATATTTTAAGAGAAAATATAAAGCGGCTTGTCCCCTACTCTTCCGCGCGTGATGAGTACCAGGGAGAGGCGAGCGTATTTTTAGATGCAAATGAAAATGCATTCGGTTCACCTTTGGAGCAGCAATTTAACCGTTACCCTGATCCTTTACAGTACGAGGTTAAAAAACGTTTAAGTGAGATAAAAGGAGTGCCAATCCGCAATATATTTTTAGGTAATGGCAGCGACGAGGCTATTGATATCTTGTTCCGCAGTTTTTGCAATCCAGGTGTGGATAATGTGATTTTAGTCCCTCCTACTTATGGCATGTACAAAGTTTCGGCTAATATCAATGATGTTGAGGCCAGAAATGTACCGCTTACAGAAGAGTTCCAGCTCAACCTTGAAGGTATTGCCGAAGCCATTGACAAGCATACCAAGCTCATTTTTATTTGTTCACCAAATAACCCGACCGGAAACTCAATTGACCGGGCTGATGTGGAGACATTGCTGGCAAATTTCAACGGCATTGTGGTGGTTGATGAAGCTTATATCAATTTTAGCAGGCAAAAAACTTTTATACAGGAATTAACTGAGTATGCTAACCTGGTAGTTTTACAAACACTTTCAAAAGCCTGGGGCCTTGCCGGTTTACGCATAGGGATGGCATTTGCCAGTGAAGAAATTATCGAGGTGATGAATAAAGTAAAACCGCCTTACAATGTAAATGAAGCTTCTCAACAATTGGCTTTACAAGCGCTTGCTAATGTAGACCAGGTGAACATTTGGATTAAAGAAACATTAATGCAAAGAGACAGACTGGTAATAGGATTAAAAGATTTTGATTTCGTGCTGGATATTTATCCCTCCGACGCTAACTTTATCTTAGCAAAAACAACTGATGCAAGAGGTATCTATAACTTTTTGGTTCAGAAAGGCATCATTTTGCGTGACCGTTCAAAAGTAGAACTATGCGAAGGCTGCCTCCGCATAACCGTAGGAACACCAGGCGAAAACACTATATTACTTCAAACTTTACAGGATTTTAAATGAGCAAGCTGCAAAAAATATTGTTTGTTGACCGTGACGGTACCATTATTAAAGAAACTGCTGATGAGCAAATAGACTCATTTGATAAATTGGAATTTTACCCCGGCGCTTTACAATACCTGCCTAAAATTGCTACTGAGCTTGATTATGAATTGGTAATGGTTACCAACCAGGACGGTTTGGGAACTGCCTCATACCCTGCTGATACTTTTTGGCCGGTGCAAAATTTCATCATTAAAACCTTGGAAAATGAAGGCGTTATTTTTTCAAATGTCTGTATTGACCGCACTTTTCCTGCCGATAATGCGCCTACACGCAAGCCCGGTACCGGCATGCTTACCCAATATTTTGACACTGAAAAATATGATCTGAAAGGATCGTACACAATTGGTGACCGTAAAAATGATGTATTGCTGGGCTTTAATCTGGGTGCAAAAGCGATATGGCTGAATGATAACTCAAACTTAGGCACTCACGAATTTAGCGGAAAAGCTGAAGAAGATGCGGTAAAAAGCACGGTTGCGATCGAAACAACAGACTGGCAAAAAATATACGAATTTTTAAAACTTGGTGAACGCGTAATTGAACATAAACGCGTTACTAAAGAAACGGATATCTATATAAAAACAAACCTCGACGGAAAAGGAGAAGCAAAGGTATCAACAGGGCTTCATTTTTTTGACCACATGCTCGACCAAATAGCTCGTCATGGTAATATCGATCTGGAAATTATTGCCAACGGCGATCTGCATATTGACGAACATCATACCATAGAAGATACCGGAATAGCTTTAGGTGAAGTTTTTGCTAAGGCATTAGGAGATAAGAGGGGCATTGAACGCTATGGATTTAACTTGCCCATGGATGATTGCTTAGCACAAGTGGCTATTGATTTTGGCGGCAGAAACTGGATAGTATGGGATGCGGAATTTAAAAGAGAAAAGATTGGTGAAATGCCGACAGAAATGTTCTTTCATTTTTTCAAATCTTTTTCTGACGCGGCAAAATGTAACTTAAATGTAAAAGCCGAAGGAGAAAATGAACATCACAAAATTGAAGCTATATTTAAAGCCTTTGCAAAAGCGATAAAAATGGCGATTAAAAGAGATGCAAATAACATGGTTTTACCGAGCACTAAAGGACTTTTGTGACGAGAGTCAAGAAGCAAGAATCAAGATTCAGGAGAAAGAAGTTTTCTTGACTCTTGAATCTATTATCTAAAAAAATGGTAGGAATAATAAGATATGGGGCCGGGAATATTTTTTCATTGACTGCTGCGCTTGAGCGGCTGGGAATTGCCTATGGCATGATCAATAATGAGGATGATTTTGAGCACTTCGATCGTTATATAATTCCTGGTGTGGGGCATGCTGGCGCCGCTATGAATAAATTGGAGCAAACAGGTTTGGTACCTAAAATAAAATCATTAACCAAACCAACTTTGGGCATTTGTGTTGGAATGCAGTTATTAACGGCTTATTCTGAAGAAGGAGATTCAAAACTGTTAAACATTTTCCCAATCAAAACCTTGAAATTTTCTAATAGTGCTGAATACAAAGTGCCTCATACAGGGTGGAACAGGGTGTTCGCAGAAAAGGAAAATCAACTTTTTAAAAATATTCCTAACGGATCACATTTTTACTTTGTACATTCATACTTTATTGAGTATAATTTTTCTTATACTTTAACATCAACAATTTATAATAACAAATTTTCGGCATCAATTTGGATGGATAATTTTTATGGAGTACAATTCCATCCAGAAAAATCAGGTGCCCATGGTGAAACTTTACTATTAAATTTCTCAAAACTTTAAAAATATGTACATAATTCCTGCTATTGATATTTTAGACAAAAAAGTAGTGCGTTTACGTGAGGGTGATTATAAGCAGGTGACTGAATATGATGTTACCCTTGAGCAAATGATCGAAAAGTATCAATCCAATGGTACAAATTTCATCCATGTGATTGATTTGAATGGCGCCAAAAACGATTTCTCCAATCAGCAATATCTTTTTGATGTCATCCGCAAAACAGATATGAAAGTTCAGTACGGCGGTGGCATACGGAGCATTGACAAGGTTAAAGAATTAATTGATGCCGGTATCCACCGGGTTATTGTTGGTACACAGGCGCTTACTAACCCATCATTTTTAAAGGAACTTAGCAAAGAGATTTGCGGTCGTGATAAATGTTCGGATCAGGTAGTTGTAGCTATTGATGTATTAGACGAAGTGATCAAATATTCAGGATGGATGGAAAGCTCGCCTATTAAGCTGATGGACTATGTTGATAAATGCCTTTCTTTGGGCTTTTTTCGTTTTCTGTGCACTGATATTAATAAAGATGGCAAGCTGGGGGGTGCAGGTATTGAATTGTATGAAAAACTGCTCGACCATTCTCCTTTTATTAAACTCATCGCTTCAGGCGGCGTAAGCACTATGGAAGATATTTATCAGCTAAGCAATATTAAGGTGGAATCCTGCGTTGTTGGCAAAGCAATTTATGAAGGCCGCATAACCATCGAAGAAGTAAAAAACTGGAATCTGGAATCTTTAATCTCTATATAAGCCCCCTAGCCCCCTAAAGGGGGAACCATATATGAAAAAGCGAATGTTTATGGATGCGGGCAATTTGATATTTAAAAACGCTCATGCACTTAGAAATAACATAACGCCGGCTGAAATGATATTATGGGGACATCTAAAAGGTAGTCAACTTGGTGCAAAATTTAGAAGGCAACATCCTTTAGGTATTTACATTGCTGATTTTTATTGCCACCAACATAAAATTATTATCGAACTAGATGGGAGCATACATGACGTTCCTGAAATCGCAATTAATGATATAGAAAGACAGCTTAATATAGAAAACGACGGAATAAAGGTTCTTCGTTTTAAAAATGAAGAAATATTTAGTCAATTAGAAAAAGTATTGGAGACAATTAAACAAACTATTAGCTCCCCCTTTAGGGGGCGGGGGGGGTTATCGAAGAGAATTATTCCATGCCTTGATGTAAAAGACGGACGCACAGTAAAAGGCGTAAATTTTGTTGACCTGCGCGATGCAGGCGATCCGGTTGAGCTTGCATGGAACTATTCAAGGCAAGGTGCTGATGAACTGGTATTTTTAGATATAACAGCTACGGTTGAACGCCGCAAAACAATGGTTGAACTTGTTAAAGCTGTTGCACGTCAAATAAACATACCATTTACAATTGGAGGGGGAATCAACGAAATTGCTGATGCCGATGCATTACTTAATGCAGGTGCTGACAAAATTTCAATTAATTCAGCAGCTGTACGTAACCCTGAATTAATTGATGAGCTGGCAAAAGCATTTGGTGTGCAGTTTGTTGTAATTGCAGTTGATACAAGACTAATCGGTGGTAAAAATATTGTACACTTAAACGGTGGCCGTATACCAACTGAAAAGGAAACATTGCATTGGATAATGGAAGCTGAAAACCGCGGCGCCGGTGAAATTCTATTAACTTCCATGGATCATGATGGTACAAAAGCAGGATTTGATAATAAATTATTAAAATTGGTGAATGGTATGGTGAGTATACCGGTAATTGCATCGGGAGGTGCAGGTTCGGTTCAGCATTTTGTAGATGTGTTTGAACAAAGCAATGTTGATGCGGCCCTTGCAGCCTCGGTATTTCACTATGGTGAGATATTGATACCGGACTTGAAGAAAGTATTGAAGCAGAATAATATTGAGATAAGGGAGATATAAAAGCATTGTTCGTCTCTAAGCGTCATTGCGAGGAACGAAGCAATCTCTACACATGCAAATCGAATACATAAAGTTCAGAGATTGCTTCGTTCCTCACAATGACGCTTGGTTAAAGAGGGAATAAAACATATAAAATGAAAATAAACTTTAACAAATCTGACGGACTCGTTCCCGTAATCATACAAGATGAGCAAACATTAGAAGTGTTAATGCTTGGCTATATGAATCAGGACGCGTACGATAAAACCATTAAAGAAAATATAATTACTTTTTTTTCGCGTTCAAAAAATCGTTTGTGGACAAAAGGTGAAACAAGCAATAATTACCTGCATGTAAAAAGCATGCATTTAGATTGCGATAATGATACTTTACTAATAAAGGTTAAACCAGAAGGACCTACTTGCCACACCGGCTCGCGCAGTTGTTTTAAAACGGATTATAATCAGAATTTCATCATGCAATTAGAAGCAATAATTGCAGACAGGTATGAAAATCCGCAGGAAGGCTCTTATGTTAACAAACTTCATAACAAGGGCCTAAATAAGATAGCGCAAAAAGTTGGTGAAGAAGCAGTTGAAACAGTAATAGCAGCACTTGCAGAAACAGAAACAGACATGATCAACGAGTCATCCGACCTTGTTTTCCACTTGCTGGTTTTATTACGCGAAAAAGGTCTGAATCTTGAAAGGATAGCTAAGAATTTAGAGGAAAGACATAAGTAAGTTTGCAGTAACCAGTTTGCAGTTGGCAGTATTAATTTTAGTAAAATTGTGAACTTTGAACCTACCCTGCGAACTGCATACTGAAAACTGCAAACTGAAAACATGATCTCTGTACAAAAAACGGCTGAACTAAATGGGCATGGAAACCCAATATTTACACTGGAGCTTTCGCAAAAACCGGGAATATTATTTAGTGGCGGGAATGATAAGGGACTGGTTGAATGGAGTTTAAAAAACAATTCGTTCATTAAAGTCCTGTTCCCTGTCAATTCTTCTATTTATGCTATACATTGTCCTGTTACCTATCCTTTTTTGTTTGCAGGACTGAGAAGTGGTGAAGTTTTAGTTTTTGACTTTTTAAAACAGCAATTACTTCTACCGCTTAAGGCTCATCAAAAGCCAATATTTGATATTAAGTCAGTTGTTCATAAGCAGGAACTATTGGTAGCTTCTGAAGATGGAACAGTTTCTATTTGGAGCCTCAAAACATTAGCTTTATTACATTCCATCAGGATTTCGAATGATACAATACGGTGTATCAGCATTTCACCTGATGAAAAACAGGTTGCCTTTGGCTGCCGTAATAATCAGATAAAAATATATGATCTTGAAGATTATTCGCTGACAAAAACACTAGAAGGACATACAATGTCTGTTTTCTCATTGCAATATTCGCCGTTAGGCAATTATTTAATATCCGGCGCCCGCGATGCGCAGGTAAAGATATGGGATTCAAAATCTTACGAACTGCTACATAATATTCCAGCTCATTTATTCGCGGTAAATAGTATAGTCTTCCACCCTATTTTTCCATATTTCGCCACGGCGAGTATGGATAAAAGCGTAAAAATATGGGGTGCATCTGATTTTAAATTGTATAAGGTAATCAGTCGCGAAAAAGGGTTTGAAAGTCACTCATTGTCTATAAACAAAATAGTATGGAATGGTGATCAGCTGATTTCGGTGAGTGATGATAAAAAAATAATTATTTGGGATATTAGTTTTGATAACTAAAGCATCCTTTTTACAGTTTTTAATTTATGGGTATAACGTTTAAAGTCCTCTGAATAAATACCCTTCTCATCAATGGTATCAATTTTAACTTTACCAGACGCATGAATAATTTTTTCGTTACTCAGCATAATTCCAACATGAACTATGTTTCCTTCAGCGTTATCAAAAAAAGCGAGGTCTCCCAATTTAGTTTCACGCAGTGAATTTACAGTGTAGCCTTGTTCAGCCTGCAGGCTGGCATCACGCAATAAGTTTATTCCTTGTAATTTATACACAGCCTGTGTAAAGCCCGAACAATCAATACCAAAATGTGTACGTCCCCCCCATAAATAAGGGGTATTTAAAAAAGAAGTGGCTGTTACCGCCAGATTATCGGGTTCGCCGATATCCCCTAAAATTTCAAATCGTTCATCGCCAATATGACAGGTAGTGCCTTCTAAAAATGCGAGTGAGCTGCCCATAGGAAGGTATAAAATACTATTATTCTCTATTTTCCAGCCCTGAGTAACCGGGCGATAAGTTAAAGGCGGGGGCGTTTGTTTAAAACGTTTATATGCCATGTGACCAAGCATAATAAATTGCAGACGTCCTATCCAACCGGTATAACTATCATGAGCAGTAATAATTTTTACCCAATTATCTTTCCATTCTAAAATTTCAAATGATTCTCCGAATAATACTTGCGATACTAGTTCACTTCTATCATTTGCTTCGGCCCGTAAGGGTATAATAGCAAGATTACAAATACCGTATTCCATATAAAAAAAGCTGTGTGCGAAACTTAGGTTTAAAGCCTCAATATACAAAAAATTAATTATATCTGCTAAACTACAGAGCGGAGTTAAAGATACCGATTAGAACGCTAAATGACGTTATAAAATTTTAGGTGTTCGATTATTTGTTGATAACAATACCAACAAAGGCACAAAGCAGGTTAAAATTTTTTTTGTCCCATTTACATTGTTAAATAATCAAGCTAATATAATTCAACTTATTATAGGTTTTATAATCTAACTATTAAAACAAACGAGACTGCCGCATAAATGAGCAGCCTCCTGACCATTCATGCAACTACCGCTTGAACGAATTTTATCGCAGGTTTATTTTTAGGAGAATGAGTTTTAGGTTTAAATTTCTTCTGTCCTTGTTGAGATGATTTTTTCATTTTTCAAACCCTGGAAAAGTATTTACTATCCGATTTTATCCCGCATTGCTTTTACCACCGCTTCTGATTTTGAATTAACGTGCAACTTTTCATAAATATTTCGAATATGAAAACGAACAGTATCAATACTTATATTTCTGGCAATGGCTATCATTTTATAACTCATCCCCTCTACTAAGCATTCTAAAATCTCATTTTCACGATTTGAGAGATTATTAAATTCCTTTAAAGTCGGAACAGATTGTTTACGAAATTTTTCCAGAACTTTCATTGCGATTATGGGTGTCATTGGTGCACCGCCTTCAAATACTTCCATTATTGCATGTAATAATGCGGCAGGGGGAGTATTTTTCAATAAATATCCTGATGCTCCATTGCATATAGACGCGAAAATTTTATCTTCATCATCTACTACTGTTTGCATAATGACCTTTATTTGAGGGAATTGATCATGAATAATTAGCATACCTTCAATACCTGTTTTGCCGGGCATTTTAATATCCAATAATACCACATCAGGATACGTCTTGCTTATATTAAAAATGAGATTATCACAATTTGCAAAGGCCCCTGTACAAATCAACCCGGGTGTGCCATTAATGAGTTGAAACAGGCTTTCGCGCAATAAGAAATTATCTTCAAATATTACCACACGTATATCCATCATTTACTCGTTTTTAAATCCTAGTTCAATAGTAGTGCCTTCTCCGGGGATCGATTCAATATTAAAAGTTGCTTTCATCGATTCAGCTCGATGTCGCATATTGGTTAACCCATTACCGGCTACTATTGTATTTAATTCAAAACCATTACCATCATCCCTTATAATCATCTTCAAATTTTTCTGTTGATTCCAAATAACAACAAAAGCATTTTTTGCGTGAGAATATTTTGCGCTATTATTTACAGCTTCCTTGAATATGAGATAGAAGTTTTCCCGTTTATCCATATTTAATTTTGATTGCATAAGATTTTTATCGAAATCGAAATGCAAATCAATATCCTTTGCTGTAAGAATCTCAGAAGCAAAAGCTTTCATCCTTTTGATGATATTTTCAAAATTGTCATTTTTAGGATTAATTGCCCATACCATATCATTCACCGAGTCGATCATATTAAGGGAACTGCTTCCTATTTTTTCCAGTAACAGATTCGCAATAGGTGATTGATCTTTTATTTGCTGATGTACTAAAACACTCATGATTGAAATACTGCTTAGAGTTGCCCCCAGATCATCGTGCAGATCACTTGCAATTTTATTTCTTATACTTTTGATGGCCAGTGATTTCTGTCTTTGGTTGTACCAGATAGCGTACAAAATCAATCCTATAATCAATATGCAAAGCATCTCGAACCACGATGTTCGCCAATAAGGTGGGGTAATAGTTAGTTTTAAAGAAGTACCTTCCTGATTCCATTTGCCATCATTGTTACTTGCTTTAACCCTGAAAGTATATGTGCCAGGATTGAGATTAGTATAATCAGCAAAATGCTTTGTCCCATCTGTGAATGTCCATTCCTTATCGAATCTTTCAAGTTTATAAGCATATTTATTTTTTTCGGGATGGAAATAATTAAGCGCAGCAAACATGAATGAGACCGCGTTTTGATTATAATCCAATTTTAGTTCCCTTGTGTCTTCTATTTGCGCCGACAGAATTTTTGAACCATCATTATATGTCACAGGGTGATTAAAAATATTCAGCGCTGTTATAAAAACCGGGGGGATAAAGGCATTATCATTTAGTTCGTCAGGGTTGAAATAAAAGAAGCCTTTATTAGTGCCAAAATACATCGTGCCATCAGGCCCTTTATAAGCTTTACATAAATACATTTGGTTAGAAGGGAGCCCGTCACTTACGTTGTAATTTCGGAATTTGATTTTACAATCAGGTGAAAAAGGATGATCAGGAGGCGTAAAACAACTAATTCCATTCATGGTTCCAATCCATAAATTTCCTCTATTGTCTGCCGCAATGCTGGTAACTCCATTATTGCAAAGGCCATCCTGCATGGTGAAAGATTTAAATTTTGCAGTTACCGGGTCAAATGCATTCAAACCACCACCATTGGTACATACCCAAACAACTCCATTTTTTGTTTCGTAACAATCAAAAACAATATCACTGCTTAATGAATTTGAATCTTTAGCGCTATGCCGGTAAATTTTAAATATTTTATTGTCCGGGTTAAAACTAATAAACCCCCCACCCCAGCTTCCTATATAAATGTTGCCGTTTGAACTTTGAACCAGGTTGCCAACAGGATATGTATTGGTCGCATGGCCGTCATCGATTTTGATAGCATGAAACTTACAGGAAACAGGTTCAAATGATTCAAGTCCGCCTTCCCAGGCAGCTATCCAATACCTGCCTTTTGTATCTTCAATTATTCCACTACATTTAAAAGAGCCGTCATTATCGCCGTGATGCCTGTACCAGCGACGCCTTTTGCTCACAGGATCGTAGGAATGCAAACTTCCGCAGGCACAGATCCAGATCACACCTTTCCTGTCCTGGTACAAACATAGAACACCATGTGTCAGATCGGCTTCTTTTTTGTTCCCGGCAATCGCAAACGGTAAGGTATTGCCTGTTTTCTGATTAAATAGCGTTATTCCCTTGAAGGTGCCAAGAAAGGACTGTCCGGATTGTGTTTTAAAAGTACACAAAGCCACATTTGATGCCAGGGAATTAGGGTTGCCGGCATCGCGATTTATAATGTGAATTTTTTTTTGAAAAGGATTAAAAGTATAAATCCCATCTTCTTGTGTAGCAATCCAGATATTGCCACTCTTATCTTCAAATATATGATTTACATTATAATCACTGAGGTTGTTGAAAGACGGAACCTGATAAAACTTCCCGTTGGAGGAATTGTAAAAATCTAATTTATGTGCACCATTAATGATCCATAAGTTTCCTGAGTGATCCTCGGCAACAAAGTAAGCCCCTTTGCTGCTTAACGAGTAAGGATTAGCTGCATCATGAACAAAATGAACTACTTTTTTGGTGTGGATATTGTAACCATATAACCCGTATTGTACAGAACCAATCCACAAGTTTCCATTTCTTCCAATATTTATGTGGCAGAAAACGGGTTTAAGATTTAAATTAACGGGAATTGTTAACGCTCCCCCTGTAATATGCTCAATTACCTTCCCTTTATACGGATCAAAATAATCAATCTCGTAATTATTATTATTTTTCATTAATAACCAAAGCTTTCCGACGTCGTCCTTTTCTATCTGGTCAAAACTGTTAAGTTTGATTGTTGCTTTGTCACCTTTAATGTGAGTATATAAATGTTTTTTTTGGGTTTTTGGGTTATAAGAATTTAATCCGGTTGTAGTGGGCATCCAAAGAGTGCCCGCCGAATCAGAAGCAATTCCCTGATATTGCGAATTTGCAATTGAATTGTTGGGATCTGGTTTATCCTCATAAAGCTTAAACTTTTCTGTTGCCGGTAGAAAAGAGTAAAGCTGCCGGAAACTTGTGCCGCTTAACCACATCATAGCATTTTTATCATCAAAAATTCCATAAAACGAACCGGCTGCAATGGAATTGGAATCTTTTGCATTATAACCATAAAACCTGAAATTGTAACCGTCGTAACGATTCAACCCGTTAGAAGTAATGAACCACATAAATCCTTTGCTGTCCTGCAAAATTGAAATGATGGAATTGCTGGCTAGTCCCTGCTCTGCTGTCAAATGTTCCATTCTTAGTTCTTTAAGAATGTTATTAGCCTGTGCCTTTGCTTCCTGAAGATGAAATGCAAAAAGCCAAACTAAAAGCCAATAATAACAACGGCGCATTGATTTTAATTGATAAAGCAAGTTAAGAAATTTTCACATAATTAACTATAGATATACTTACATAAACAGGTAGTTAAAAGGCGTAATAATGGAATAATCGTACTTTACCCTGCATATTTATGCAGTTGACTCCCGCTTATACTTAATTGGCCTCTATAGGAAAAATTTAAACTCAAATAAATTTAAAGTTAAAGAAAAATCAAAAACAAGTTTACTTTTCTTCGCTACTTGCTAGGCTGAACATTGCCTAACTAAAAACCTTTTGATAATTAACACTTTGAGTATCGGCACGTATATGCAGGTAGCAGGCTATATATAGTGTATTCCCATCCCGTAATCTGCACATTTATGCTGTTGATTTGCTATTATCCATATTCGAACTTTACGTAATAAATAATAGAACATGAAGCTTTTTTCTTTAACAATTAAATTAAAAATCATGAAAAAGTTAATCATTGCCATCCTTCTATGTGGATTGATATTCACAGCAGGAACAAAAAGTGCATCTGCTCAAATTCAACTGAAAGAGGTTGCTATTTCTGGCACATCGAGTAAAACGGTAATAACAAAAAAGGTTTCAGATTCATTCGAAGAATTATTTAAAGGCGCTGTTGCACCTGAATGGATTGAGGCTAATAAAAATTTTATTGTCAATTTTATTCTGGATAACCAAAAAAACAAAGCGGAGTTTACAAGGGGTGGCCGGTTATTGTATCTTATTGTTTATGGAAAAGAAAAGGAGATGCCTGCCGATTTGAGAACTATTGTGAAAAGTACATATTTCGATTATGGAATTAACTCAACTATCAAAATAAATTTTGAAGGACGAACTTTCTGGATTGTTAATCTTGAAGATGCTAATCACTTCGTAGTGTTAAGAGTTGAGGATGGGGATATGGATGTTATAAAGAAAATTAAAAAAATATGAGGGTATCATTTTAAATACTTCTGTACACATCTTCTAAAAGGATCAAAAAAATAGAATATTCTCTAGTTAAAACAAAACTCTAAGGCGGCAACGAACTTAAGCAAATGTTCTCCTTTCGTTTAGGAAAATGCAATGAACATTAATACTTAGGCATAGGCACATATCTATGTAGGTAGCCGACTATTATAGCTCATTCCTATCCCATATCCTGCACATTTATGCAGTTGATTTGTCATTATACATATTTGACCTTTATGTAAATAAATAAACCTAAAAACACTCAAAATGAAAACATTAACGATGCCAAATGATTCCCGGCAAGTTTTGACTGAAGGAAAAAACTTTACTGTAAAACATCATTTATGTTTTATAGTTAACCGGAGAGGGATTTTTTTTACGCTGTTTTATTTTGCCCTGCTGACAAGTTTTATGTCCTGTAAAAAAGAAGGTCTTAATACTTCTCCAACTTCATCCTCATCTTCATTTCCATCCTCATTTTCATCTTCTTCATCTGATCTAAAAAATGCACAAACGTATCCTTCTGAAATAATAAGAAAATGGATAGTAATGCAATTACGTTTAATGCGTGATGCTACCGGAATACCAAATGTTGCTTTTTCCAGGTATTATGCTTATTCTGGCATAGCAGCCCTTGAAGCATTGACACCCGGCCTTCCCGAAAGTGAAGCTTTAAGTGGAAAATGGAATGGATTAACAGGATTGCCCGTAACGGATAAATCTAAATCTTATTATTGGCCTGCCAGTGTTAATACCGCTTTGGCCACTATGAACAGGGACATATTTACCACAGCCAACACTGCTGATAAAGCTTCCATTGATTCTTTGGAGACCGCTTTGAACAACTCATTCCGGTCCATTAGTAATGCTGAAGTTATAACCCGGTCAAATTCATTTGGAAAATCTATTGCAGACGTCGTTTTTAATTGGTCAGAAACAGATGGATATAAAAATGCAAACAATGCTTATACTCCGCCAATTGGCTTTGGGTTATGGGTGTCAACACCGCCTGCATTTGCAAAAGCCATCACACCCTATTGGGGCAACAACAGGACAGCTGTTGCAGGCAGTATTATTAATACACAACCGGGTGCGCCTATTCCTTATTCAGAAGAACCATCCTCACCCTTTTTCCATATGGTAAAACAACTTTATGATGCTTCACAAAATCTTACACCGGAACAAATAAGCATGGCACTATTCTGGAGAGATATTCCAGGCGTTACCTCGCCCGGCCATTGGCTAAGTATTTTAAAACAAGTATTACAACAGACCCATGCCTCGATTGCAAAAGCAGCCCTTGCATATGCTGTAACTGGTGTTTGTTTAAATGATGCATCCATTAGTTGCTGGCAAACTAAATATCATTATAACCAGGTACGTCCCATAACCTATATACGTAATGTAATGGGCTTTACAACCTGGAATTCAACACTTAGTACTCCGGCACATCCTGAATATTCTTCAGCTCATGCTGTTATATCGTCAGCAACAGCTGATGCGCTTACTGCAATCTTTGGTAACATTGGCAACTTTACAGATCATACCTATGATTATATGGGTTTTGCTCCAAGAACATTTATTTCGTTCAAAGCGATTGGAGAAGATGCAGGAAATTCCAGATTTTATGCAGGTATACATTATCAGCCTTCTATTGATACAGCGTTAATACAAGGAAGAAAAGTAACCACCAATATTTTAGAAATATTGAAATTGCATTAGCGTACCCGCCAGACATGCGTATTTCGCATGTTAAACTATATAATAAAAGCCCGATAAGACAGTACATTTATCGGGCTTTTAATTTTACTATCATGCATACATTATTCGTCGGTATGCAAGATTAATTAATAACCAGGGTTTTGTTTTATATTTCCGTGGATTATATCGATCTGGTTTTGTGGCACAGGATACAATTCATTTTTACCTGCAACAAAGAGCTATACTTTATTCTAACATCTTAACATCAATAATTCGTCGTCAAAATAGGGTGAATTGATGATAATTGGGTTGGGGAATTTCCTGAAAAGTACTTGAACTCCTTAATAAAATGAGCCTGATCAAAATAATTATATTTAAAAACCAGTTCCTGCCAGTTGGTAACCTGCTCACTTTTGATCAATCCAAGCAATGAATTGAACCGGGAGATGCGGCTGAATAATTTAGGCGATAGTCCAACCTGCTCCTGAAACCGGTATTCCAACGCCCTTTTTGAAAACCCCGCATATTGTGCTAACCGTCCAATAGGTAAGTTACCAAAATTGGCTTCGATCAATGTACATACATGACGAATACGACTAACATCAATACTGCTATGCTTAACAAGTTTAGCTTCCAGCCATTCATTCACAAACTGGATGATCAGATCACTATCATCAGCGGCATCTTCTATCCGGTTTAACAAAGGGGTGACCTGATTCGTCAACATATCCGATAAAGCAGTCCCATGTTCGTCAAACGAACAATTTTGCGGAATGCCCAATAGCCGGTATGCGCCGTAAGGCTTAAATACAATATGCAGTACTTTACTGGGGGAGTCAATAACCTGATAAAACCGGGCTTGTTTAAACTGAGGAATGAAGTTGAACCTGGTAAATTTAATTATACGGCCCGAACATATCTCCTTAAATAAAAACGGACGATCTAAGCTGAAGCACAACATTGCCGAACCTGCCGGATATATACAAGTGTCATTATCCACCAAGACATCCCTGTGATAATCATTAAGGATGTATCCTGAAACAAATTCACGAAGGGCTATGTGCGGGTAAAATCTTTGAGCAGCCATAAAAATTGCCGTTAATCACCTTATGCGGAAAAGTACCAAAATTTGCGCTTTTTTACAATCCTAAAAAAAATAAGGAGTATAGATTTGCGTGGCAAGTGAAAACCCATTGAGATCTGCACGTATTTACATTGTATATCGGCTATTCGCCGGGTTGGTTCTCTTTGCTTAGTTTGATATATAATCTTCTAATAAATTGAAAAATATGAAAAAAGTCATGCTGATGATCTGTTTTATGATTGGTGTTGCCGGCTGCAAAAAAAGTGGTAATACACCGGCACCAACGCCAGTAAAAAAAACTTATAGTGATTTTTTGAAAAATACTGAATGGACAGGTACTGATGATGGTCGTCGCGCTCAATATCCACAGCCTAGCTCCATGAAATTTAATGCGGATAACAGCATTACCATATATTCCCTTTTTATGTTAACCACCGATGGAATATATTTCACAGCAGCGGATAGTATCAAAGGTACGATCAGTAAGATCGACAGCGTTGCAGATGGAAGTACGCACATCAGCGTAAATTTTCCTGACATCGGAGGAGATCAAATAATATCAATTGCCAACCGAAAAGACCTGGTTATGGCACCTAACGACCCTAATAACATATCGCCTGGTTCGCACACGTATAAGTTAGCCTTATTTCCGTCAACAGGGGTTTCCGTGAAGGGAACGACTTGGAGCGGCCCCTATGTTAATGCGGGACCAGTTAATGGCTATTGGTATCCCGACCTGAGCAGTATTATTTTTGCAACTAACGGGGTGACATCTTATACCAAAAACGGACTTTTCATACAACAACAAACGGGTACCAATATCGGGGTGCTTGAGATTGTTTATTTGCAACAAGGCGCCAGGGTATTCATGTATGGTTATAATGACGATTACAGCTGGGATCTGGATCATCAGTCCCTCACCGACTACAGGCAAGGCAGGATCACCCCTTATTTTGGCGTATTGCTGCCATCGGGTGATAAAATGCTTGTAGATGCGCGGTCAAGGAATGCCCGGCTACCTAATTATGTGGCGACCATAGATTGGTACGGTCCTAAAGGTGTAACTCCTGTAATCTCAAAACAATGAGCCTGGGAGCTACGCTGATCAATTTACCGCATCGTCAGATTTAAGCTATTTCTTATTCCTGCGCCCGGATTGCCCCTAAAAGTCATTGAAATTTGCTTTATCGCATTTCAATGACTATCAAGGGCCTGAGATTATAGGTGGCTCGGCAGAAGAACTGAGTTTAGAGGAGATCCGCCAAATTTTTAAGGTCAATGTACTCGTTGTCTTGTTTGCTAACACGGTCTTCCCTCCCACGTCCACTTCTTTTTGCTTCACTAACAAAAAACAGCGGACAGGATAGAAGACCGTGTTATAGTATTTCTACATATCCGTCCGTTCCATTCACCCGGATTCTCTGTCCGTCTTTAATCAGCCTGGTAACATTCTCCACTCCTACAACTGCCGGTAAGCCATATTCACGTGCGATAACTGCTCCATGGGTCATCAATCCACCAACTTCGGTGACCAGGCCTTTTATGGATACAAACAATGGTGTCCAGCCAGGGTCAGTAAATGAGGTGACTAATATATCTCCATCTTCTATATCAGCATCTTCCATGTTTAAGATGACACGTGCCCGTCCCTCTATAACTCCGGAAGAAACAGCCAGACCTACAATAACTCCGGCTGGGAGGTTTTCTCGTTTATACTCACCTGTAATGATTTCACCGTCAGACGTGATAACACGTGGCGGAGTTAGTTTTTCATATAATTTGTGCTCGTCTTTTCGTTTGCTGATGATCTGGTGATCCAATTTATTTGTGCGTACCACTTCGCGAAATTCTTCAAAAGTGAGATAGTATACGTCGTCCCTTTCATGAATAACGCTGGCTTGCAGCAGTTGTTCGGCCTCTTTCAGTAAAGCCTGCTTATGAACAAAGGAGCGATTAACTATGCTGTATTTTGGATATTCACGATAACCGGCGAAATTCCGCAGCAGGCTGATCATTTGTTTTGTTTCATTGGCCTTTTGTTCCCCTTCCGGTAATTGCTTCAATCTATCCAATAACTCCTGTTCTTTTTTCAAAGCTTCCTGTCGTCCCTGCTCAAATTTCCGATTGCTGGCATTCGGCTCAAAGTTTTTGATGTTACTGAGGATCAAGGGCACAAGTGTAGCCGGTTTTTCGCTCCAACGCGTTTTAGTAATATCGATTTCTCCGGCACATCGCATTCCATATTTGCTGAGATAAGCATAGATAGCGTCCCGGGTTTCCTGCCCGCCATCAAACTTAACCAGATCATCCAAAAAGTTATCATCTTTTACATGTTGTAAATACTCAATTACTTTTGGATAAGGACGGATCACATCTGCGACATCTAATAACTCGCGGCCCATTTCCGAAGTAATATTGTTGGGTGCAGATTGAGAAAGTGTATCTGCTGCGTTTTTTTCACCTAACCACTTCATCATGTTTTCATTGAGCCACGTTGAAGCATCTATAGCAGCCATAATAACACCCTTCTTTCGCGAATCAAATAAGTCTTTCTTTAATTGCTGAATATCTTCCAGGATAAAATCAAACAGATCCGTTCCTGACTTCGTTTGGATGTTTTGTTTTAACTCCTCTATCGATATTTGACTACGCTTGATCAGATCAGCAACTATTGCCGGATCGTTCTTGATTTGTGCCATAATTTCCGCGAACGATTTACCTGAACTGCTTTTGATGAGACTCACTTCTTCTTTATCATTTGGTACCGGTTTTATAAAATCCACGAGGTCTGTGATGGTTATAAGAGCGTCTTTTATAAGCGGATCGTGTTCTCCCATCACATCTATTATCATTTTTCTGCTGGCAGGTGACGCCAGGTTAGCTGCTACATCAACAAACAATCTTCCGCCAGCTTTAAACATCGGTCGGGCAGCTGTTAGCCGCCATAAAGACAATCCCAATGGCTTCATGGGGTCGGTCATCATTTGTTGATGACCGACAGAAACGTAAACGCGATTTTCCTGGTCATTCGCTTCAGGAATTGGGTATAAAGTAGTGATCGGCCGGCTTTGGACAATATAAAATGTGTCGCTGGCCAAACACCATTCGATGTCCTGGGGGCTGCCGAAATGTTCTTCAATTTTTCTGCCTATGCGCTCAAGCTGTAAGATCTGCTCATCCGTCAGCGCTTGCTTATTCTGCTGCGCAGGCTCAATAGCTTGTTCTTTTGTACCGCCATCTTTTAAGGCATAAATAGCCAGTTTCTTGGCGGATATTTTCTTATCGGTAACCTTACCACCACGTACTTTATAGCTATCAGCGTTCACCAGGCCCGATACCATGGCCTCACCAAGTCCGAAGCTGGCATCAATAGATAACACTTTCCTGTTACCGGTAACGGGATCGGCGGTAAACAAAATCCCTGCCGCCTGCGGGAACACCATTTGCTGAACAACCACAGCCAGGTGCACTTTACGATGATCGAAGCCGTTTTGAATGCGGTAAATCACCGCACGATCCGTAAATAGCGATGCCCAGCACTTGCTGATATGCTTTAGGATGGCCTCCTTCCCGATAATGTTCAAATATGTATCCTGCTGGCCTGCAAAGGAGGTCGTCGGCAGGTCTTCCGCCGTAGCGCTCGACCGTACAGCAAAGGCATCTTTTTCACCAAACTTTGTAAGATAAATCTCAATCTCTTCTGCCAGATCCTTTGCAATGGGTACGCTTTCAATGGACATACGAATCTTTGCGCTGATCCGGCTGATATTTTCCCGCTCTTCTGCCTTAAAGCGCGTTAATTCATCCAGCAAGCTGCTAAGCTCCGCGTTGTTTCCGGTTATTTTTTTATACGCTTCAGTAGTTACACAAAAACCCTCCGGCACCCGGATCCCGTTGATCCCTGACAGTTCGCCCAGGTTAGCGCCCTTGCCGCCTGCAACCATTAATTTTGACCTGTCGATTTCCTGAAAACCAAGTACATATGTGTTTATGTTTTTTCCTGCTTTTTTGTTTTCCGGGATCATGTTGGCGGCTTTTTTAGAGATGTGCAAAGCCAAAAATATGAGGTATAACGGATCAAAACACGGTTTTTCAACTATATTTTTTTATGCGCAATATGATGGAGGGGTGGACGTTATCCTTACAACAAGAGTGGTTGAGTAGGGGTAGTTTTAAATGCTCCCGGGCACGTGGACGCTCCAGGTCTTTTGCGTTCAAGCGGACGCACGTTTATGTTTGAACGGGTAGGTGGATATTCCGGAGCCATTGACCACCTCATTCCGGAATTGCAAACAGGTATTTCCGAAACACTTTGACCATACTAATCTATTGCCTGTTAATTGCGGTTTCCATAATTACCAACACAACCCGGTGCTCTAAAGCGCACGGAATAGCATGATCAAGCCTACCGGAATATCCATATACCCATCCACGGGGAGGCCAAGACCGTTCGACCTCCCCGAGTACTTACGGGCGAACCCGGATAATCGTCTTGCCCTTGACCCGAACGGTCGAGTTGTATGCCGCAACCGCGTCGTCGAGCGTAACGATATTGCCGATGTTCGTCCTCAGACGTCCCTCCCGGAACCTCTGGACGATCTCACCCAACTGGGCACGATCTGATTCAACGACAAAGTCAATAATCAGACCATCAGCGGGCCGCGCCTCGATCGCGCCGGTGACGGTCACCAGCGTTCCTCCTGCACGAATCAGGCCCGCAGACCGCTTCGCGATGTCGCCGCCGAGGACATCGAAAACCAGATCGACCTCGCCGACATCTTCTAAGGCGTCGTTATCCAGGTCAATGAACTCTTGTGCGCCGAAGTCGAGCGCCGCCTGACGAGCAGCACCGCGCCCGGTGCCGATGACGTACGCGCCGGCCTCACGTGCGAGCTGGACCGCCATCGAACCGACTATGCCAGCCGCACCATGCACGAGGACGCGCTGCCCCGCCCGAAGGTGGCCGTGGTCAAACAGTCCTTGCCACGCGGTCAAGCCTGGCATCACGAGAGCAGAGCCCTCCGTGAAGTCAACGTCGCCCGGCAGCGGCGCAAGGTTGCGCGCCTCAATGGCTACATACTCCGCCAGGGTGCCGTTGCGATACCAATCTGTAAGGCCGAATACCCGCTGTCCCACCGACAGCCCAGTTGTGCCATAGCCGAGTGCGGTGACCACTCCGGCCAGTTCGTGGCCTGGGATCGACGGCGTCCGGTCACGGTCGGCGCGATCGGTCCAGGTCGACGGCCACGACAGCTCGTCCCCGGTGATACTCGACGCGTAAACCTGAACGATAACGTCGTTTATGGCCGCCTGCGGCTCGGGCAACTCCACCAGTTTCATCCCGGCTGTTCCTGCAGCCTGGTCTGTTACAACGATCGCCTTCATAACACACCTCCTTTTTTGTTGATCAGCAAACACCCGCTTAATGAAGTGATGTTACCGTACACTACTGTTTTCATTTTTTTAATTTTTAGAGTTAATACTTATCATTGAACTATCTAAAAACATCCGCTTTGACATAACAGGACGCAGTCAATCTTGTTTTCAGCATGTCAAACGTCCAAGCACCTTCGGAAATGGTCGATTCGACCGGATAGAGGTCAGATCGAGCCTGCCTGCGTAGCGGCGGGAAAGTCCTTCTTAGGATCGAACACGTTAGCCCGATCGCGTTCAACGAATGGGCTACACTGCTCGGCTTCCGCCTGCTTTCATTTGCATTATTGGCGATCAGTTCAAATAGCTTTTGGAAGTATACGATTTAAAGCGTCCTAAAACGTCTCCCAACGAGCCATCCGTCACGTTTGCCACAATGTGTACTTAGCCGATCAATCAGCAACCGGGACTTTCCTTGTAGTTACCGGGTGGCACTACCAACCCGGCGGATAGATACTTTTGGTGACAGATGGATCAGGTTACTATCAGGAAAGAGGGAAACCTATTTAATTAATTCATAAAGTTGACGTTAATCCGATGTTCCCCGAACATAGAACATTGGCATGGAGCATCTCTTAGGCCAGACACCTCCCGGACTAATTGTTGATTGGCCATTATTGTGGTATGCGCTTAAACCAGGTATCCCATATTGGGCGCTTTCTTTCTGTTTGCCGAATGGGTATTGTTAATTAATCTTTGGCATTTATCATTTAATCCCAAATTCCATTGGCTTCGGTCAGGATAATCGGCAAGCCATCTGTTACAACAATGGTATGCTCGTGTTGTACTGAAAACCCGCCTTTGTCCCCCACAAGCGTAAATCCGTCACTTAACTCCACAGCCCAGGTTGAGGCTGTGCTGATGAATGTTTCAATTGCCACAACACTGTTTTTTCTGAACCGTCTTTCATCAATCCTGTCTTTGTAATTCAAAATAGTGTCCGGTTGTTCATGGAGTCCCCTTCCAATGCCATGTCCACCTAAGTTTTTTATCACTTTGTAACCAGCATTCTTGACTTCTTTTTCAATCAGTCCGCCAACTTCATTGATTTTTACACCGCCTTTAATGCTATTGATTGCCTTTTTAAGGACATCCCGCGAGGTATCTACCAGGTGCTTTTTTTCATGGCGATCTTGTCCAACTATAAAAGAACCGCCGTTATCTGACCAATAACCGTCCAGTTCGGCAGAAACATCAATGTTTATAACATCGCCATCCTGTATGATCCGATCATTTGAGGGAATTCCGTGACACACCTCATTATTTAAGCTAATGCAAGTAAATCCCGGAAAATTGTACGTAAGCTGCGGAGCAGACCGCGCACCGAAAGTACTCAATACCTGGCCTCCATAATTATCTAATTGTTTTGTACTCATTCCCGGCCGGGTATATGCCCGCATTTCCTTTAAGGTCACAGCTACAGCTTCGCTAATGGCCCGCATTCCCTGAAGTTCTTTTTCGTTATTTATCGTCATGTTTATTTTGCTTCAAAAATATCGCCATTGAGCTATCCCTGACAGTATAAATTAGACATCTGTTGGCTAATCAACAAATTGGTATCTTCGCATTATGCCTATCAATTTTTTTAGACATATCTGCACTCCTAATGATGCGCTTATTACCAGGATAAGCCCACCGGAAAGCTTAAGAGATTTCGTTGAAGGGTTTTATTTATTTAAAACTCAGGATTTGTATGGAAGACAACTCTTTTTTAATGATGGTTATCCCGTAATTACCTTGATGCAGCACAGTGCAAGTAAGATGCTGATCAATTTAAAAGGTGATATCATAAATATTGGCAATGCATGGGTTTGCGGCGGTCTTCTAAAAAACATCTATTGTGAATCCTCCATCAGTACTGAAGAGTTTTTTGTTATTCGCTTTAACCCCATTACTTTTTTTAAGTTGTTCAATATTAGTGAAAATGTCTTTAAGCATAAGCCGGTTTTTGATCTAGTGGAAATTGTCACTGATGATTTTAGCGTTTTCAATAATGACTTTTACAGCAATGCCTCTATTGAGCATAAAGTTGAAGTAGCAACTAACTTTTTATCCCAAAGGATATGCGCAACTGCATTTCCAAATCTATTAGGAGACCTAATTAATCATATTGAGCAGGGACGGAGCCTCACCGTCAAGGAGCTGGCAAAAGCATTTGGTGTACGCTTAAACTACAAGTGGTTGGAAAGAAACTTCAAAAAGCACATCGGTGTATCCCCGAAAGACTATTTATTGCTTAGACGCTTTTTGAATGCTTATCGCAGTTTGGATTCATTATCTTCCAAAGCGCTGTTGCAAACAGCTTTAGAACATGGCTATTATGATGATAACCATCTGATCAAAGACTTTCGGAGTTTTTCAGGCCAGTCCCCCAAAGCTTTCTTTCAAAACATCAATCGTACTTGATATACTGTTAGAATTCGTGGTTGCTTTGTATTATATAAACGTAAAACGACATAAAATAAAAAGCCTCACAATTTGTGAGGCTTTGTTGCGGAATGGACGGGACTCGAACCTATCCCTTATATCGTTAAAAATCAATGTTTTTACTTTCTAAAAACCTGGTGCTCACCAGATGCTCACCTATTTTTTGCAACTAATTGAATGCAAATGAGTTACATCAAAGGTATGAAAAAATATATTTTGATGCAATTTTATTGTTTGAATTGATGATAGAGTTATCAAATTTTGTATACAATTCGTAAAAGTCGATTTAAAGTTTTAATTTGAAAGCCCTTTGTCAAACGATATGAAAAAAGCGAAAGCTTCTGATAATAACCATACTGTCATAAAGCATATTGCAAAAAGATACCACGCCTTGAGTTATCTTCCGCAATTGCAGGAACTAGTTTCGCTTATTCATCCGCTAGAAGATTATATGTCTTTACCGAAATTCGAACTTCACCAGCGTATTAATAACCATTTGCTCGATCAGTATCACGGGGAGCAAGCCATCAAATATGCCTTATTCAAGGCATTTAAACTAAAGCCTGTTATTGCAGCCTTTGAAATAAACGTAAATAATAGTAGACTTGACTTTCTAACTATTAATGGCGTCACAACCGGATATGAAATTAAATCAAGCCTAGATACACTTCAAAAGCTCTCCAAACAATCCACAGACTATTTGAAAGCGTTTGAATATAACAATATCGTAATCGATGAACGTCATTTAAAAAATGCCCGTCAAATCGTTCCAGAGCATTATGGTATAATCACAATTCATCGGGGAAAAAAAAAGATAATCGAACCGGGCGCGTATAATGAAAAAATAGACGCTGAGTTTCAACTAACACTCCTTACAAAGAAAGAATTGATATTCTCTTTTGGAAAATGGCAATTGGTCGATATTTTACGGGAGAACAGTCCGGAAAGTATCAATATAAAATTTAAAGAAGCACTTAAAACTCGTTATCAATATCGCTGGAATTTTGTTAAGTGCCGAGCTGAGCAAATCCTACCACTTGATATTCAGTTTTTCTTTAATGCCAATATCGAGCCGAAACATATTTACTTTCAAAGCTAGATTTGTCCGGTTTCAATTTTAATTCGTAAGCAGTGAAGGTAGTGCTCCATAGCGATACGCTTATATGTCGAGGGACTTTTGCCCTTCCTATCGCCATTTAATATTTCGATTATCATCTGCCAGCCAAAGTTATCCCGATGGAGATACCCCACCCCGGAGTTTTGCATTCTAGTAGCACTTGCTGAATTATAGACATCTGGAATAATGATGGTCTCAAAATCTTCGAAAAGCCTAGCATCAGAACC
Source organism: Mucilaginibacter sp. (assembly GCF_028288225.1). Taxonomy (GTDB): domain Bacteria; phylum Bacteroidota; class Bacteroidia; order Sphingobacteriales; family Sphingobacteriaceae; genus Mucilaginibacter. Next base: position 70,355 of record NZ_JAQBOC010000014.1, on the reverse strand, counting down.
TCTGAAGCCATAGGAGTTATTTTCAACAGGGTCGTAAAAAATAAAACCAGGACTTCTACCTCTAGCTGTATTGATCCCATCTTTTTTTATTCCTACATAATCGCCAAAACACTGACATCTTATACGTTTATAGTTGTTCATTAACGTGTTGTTTATTTCCGGTACGACTTGCTTGTGCTTTAATCCGGAATTTGTAATTGAACTCCAAACGGCATTCCTTACTAAAATAACCGGGCAAGTGTCGAAATCGGCTAAAAGCTCCATGATGGGTTGGATGACATATTCATCATTCGGATTTGCTTCATAATCATCAATATCCACTATTAAAAAATCTTGGGGCTGGGCAACCAACTTTATTTGTTGGATATCGCTTTTTATTGTTAGCTCAAAGGTCCTAAATGCCAATGAATTAAATGAGTCTCTTAAATCAATTTCTTGCTTTACAATAGTATTTGAAAGATTGTTACGATTATGATAGGTCGATATTACTGGAATAATTTTATCCGCACGGTCTTTAAATTTGAGCATATATTGGGTCCGGGTATCCATATTAGCTACAACTTTTGTAAAAAACGAGAGCACATCTTCCTGCATACCCTGCTTTTCTTTAATTTGAGCTGGCAGGTCAAGGAATACCTTTTTACTGCGAACACTATTGATAATTGGCATATAGGTATCCTCAAACGGCTTTTCAACTGCAGCGTCTTTCACATCGAGATATTCCCGGATTACTTCCAAACAAGGATACATTTCGTCGCCGAAATTAAAGCTTGTGAGCACATTAATTTCTTGGGTCCTCAACCTAAATACCGGCATGTACATAAATTCCCCAGCCATATTTTTACGTGTTAATAATCAGTTCATTCTGATTTATTTGACATTCATAACATTATCCAGATTTACTAGCATTTTAAATTTAGTTCCAAATGTCCTTGGCACAAGTTGGAGTTTTTGTAGCCGACCTACAACTATCCCAGGATGTGTATTATATTGTTTGGCCAACCGACGAATATCCAATTCAGTGATAGATTCCGGTAAATCCTCAGTTGCAGATTTAGGCAAAAGCATATTGCCAGAATATTCATTTGCTTCATTTTCCTTTACCTGGTCATTTTCTACACCCTGAAATTCCTCTATGAAAACATCCTTTTTTCCATGAAGCAAAATATGTGCTGCCTCATGAAAAAAAGTAAACCAAAAGTGGTCATTCGTTTTATAACGATCTGTCATTTGAATTAATGGTTGCCCACCGATCCACCTTGCTGCGCCGCTTATTGGAGCTTTTGGGAGACTCATCGAATAAACTAATGCAACTCCCACTTCAAAACAAATTTCTCTTAATTTGATAGCAAAATCTTCTGGATGATCTTTAGCAATACCCTTAATTACTTCAAGGGACTTTTTGAAATTGTCTTTGCTAAATTCAGGTATTTTTATCTTTTGCAGTTCGAGTTCGCCAATCCTCAACCAAGCCGCCATACTTCCAAGAGCTGTAGCGTGCGCACCGCTTTTTCTGAAGTTAGTTGCAGCATAATCTGCGATATAAATAGATTCCCACTGATTGGGTGATACTACGCCGTAAAATTGTAAGCATTCATTAACCATTTCCGGTCCGGCTTTTTCTGCCTTTATATATCCAAGACTTTTCAATTCTTTCAAAGGCTGCTGTTGCAGCCATTCTTTACATTGTTCGAGGAATTCTTCTTGCTCAATTCTCGCTAGTCTCTCTCGATATAATGCTTCACGGTTTAGCCAGAATTGAGCGTCAATTCCTAATACCATTTCCAATTGCAAAGCAGTATTGACTGTAATTGGCTCTTTACCAGAAATTATATCGTTTATTTTGGATGGTTTCTTACCCATACGTTCAGAGAGTTCCGCCTGGCTCATTTTTAAATACTCGATTGTTTCCAAAATGGTATCCCCCGGCTTCGACAATAATTCTCTTTCGTCATTTATCATGTTCATCTTTTTTAATTTTAGGGCCATTTAATGGTAGTCTGTTGTTCTTAGAATTTTGATATCTGTAATTTTAATGATTTCAATTTCGCCGTTTTCCATTCTCGGCAAAGGGTCTTGATCCGGCTCAAAAATGATCCGATAATTCCCTGAAATATCGACCGCCCATTCTCCTTGTAGGTTACCCTTTAATGGATGACAATTAGCGGCTGGAATCTTTCTCAGTACAGCCAGATTCGGCGAAGTCAGCATTTCATCAAGACGTTGCTGTATTTTTTTAGCAAAAACACCAAAAGCACGCTTAATCTCTGATGCCGAGCTCATTTGCTTCTTTAATTTATTACTACCGAAACTTACTTTCATCAAATTATAGTTACTGAAAAAGGGTAATCTTTTTCAAAAGTACGTAATATTTTTCATAAAAAAAATTTATTACCGAAAAAGGGTAATGAATTATTATGGGTACATGAAAATTATAAATAACAATCCAAGGTATATGCCATTTAGAAATCTAATCTTAATATGAACGATGAGTTTTGCTTAATATTAGCGCACCAGTTTTAGATCATTTAAAGAATCTTGTTGAATCAACAAATAATTGAATCATGCTAATAAGGTTCGAGCCCAAACAACGGCTACTAACCTGCTCATCTTATAAATTCATAGGTTATCTCCGTGATAATAAATAATTATTTTTGATAGGAGTTTGTAATAGAGCAATTCTGTAATATTTAAATCAAAGGATGGAGGAAACCCTCTACATAATAGGCAATGGATTTGATTTGCATCATGGCATAGCTTCAAAGTATTCCGATTTTAAAATATATTTAGCAAAGCATGATCGGGACCTCCTATATGCTTTAGAGAATCTATATGATTGTGAAAATATATGGGGAGACTTTGAAAAAAATCTATTAACGATTTCCCGGGAAACCTTTATCAAATATATAAGCCCTTTTTTTCCTGCGAATGAAGTAGACGATGATGATTTTACCTATGCAGAATTATTCTTTTCTCAAGACCACGCAGGAGACTTAGTTGACGAACTTACGGAAAACTTACGGAAACGCTTTCATCAGTGGATCAGAACATTGAATATGCCTACGGGATATGAACGTAGGATAATTGAAGTTGATAAAAATGCACTATTCCTATCCTTTAATTATACTGATTTTATAGAAACAATATATAGGGTGTCCCCTCATCAAATTTGTTATTTACATGGCAAGAAGTCGGATAAAGTTGGAAGTATTGTTTTAGGACATGGAGAAAGTCCGGAAAATAGCTTAGAAAACTGGCTTAAGGAGAACGATAAGAAGCCAAGGTTCCAATCTCGATTAAAGAATAAAAGAAATAGATATTACAATAATTCAAATCCTACTTATCTCGCCTATTTTCTTGAGGATGAGCGTAACGGTAACTGGGGTTCAGAAGCGAAGTATCACGCTATCAACTTCGCAGTAGAAAGAATAGAGGATTATTACGAACAATCATTTAAGAATTTTTATAAAGTGCTGCAAACGCATAAAATCGTTATTTCATCTTTGAATAAAATAAAAAGGATTATTGTGATAGGGCATTCGCTGGCTAAAGTTGACATGCCTTATTTTGAAAAAATTTTAGAAGTGAACGACGATTCAAAGAATATTGAATGGGAAGTCAGTTTCCATTCTGATGCTAGCTTGAATAGAATAAATGAGTTTGCCCAAGAATTAAATATTAATCCAAGTCATATTGAAAAATTCAGATTAGCTGAGCGTCTGCTGTCTTAAACTAAGTAAAGAATTTTTACCTGAAAGATTCCTACCTAGGCTGTATACTGATTTAAAAAATATCATCCAATTTTTCAGTGCTCCAATCGGGCAAAACATCGTGGCTAATTTCTCCAGCAGGTTTAACGGCTTTCTTTTTTTCTGGCTTATAAGTGTAAAACTTTTTAATGATCTTAACCTCATTTTTAAATTCCTTTTCGGTCAATAATTGTATCAGGTCGTGGTGGTCATACGCCGTTATACCGTTTTTGGATTTCAGCTTTCCCTTGTTCAAATCATCTATAAACAGTTGGCCATCCTGATCAAATTGAGCTGAGGTGATATACATCGCCTTTAAAACCCTGCCGTTCGCCAATTCCATAGGATAATGCGTCGCTCCAAATGGCAAAGTTCTCCGGAAGAACCAGCTTAATGAGTTTCTTTTATCGCGGTCACCCAAAGGAATTAGGACGTTCGACATATAGCCTTTTAATTCTACAAAAATCAACTCATTAGGATGCGCCGAATGTATGATAAAATCATATTCATATTTCTCGGTGTCTTGTTTCCCCTCCGCATCTTTAGGTCCTTTAGTTATCAGAGTTCTCCCTCGTTCCATAGTAGAGTCACCAAATATATTTTTTAGTAGCGGATACATCAGTACTTCAAACAATGAGCCCTTTAAATCTCGTAAAAGATCATCTTGCCCGGTTTTTCTGATCGTTTTCAAGACGTTTTTGACTGCAACGTCTGCGTTATCAGTAATCTGTAAAAGACTATTTAATTCGCTCAATTCTTGCAGCACCTCATAAATCTTCTGTCCAAAAATCGCACCTATATCAAAAGCGATTATTCCCAGTTTACTTATTGTGTTCAACACCAATTCATCACATTCTCTGTAAAAGATAATTGGCATCATCTTTCTGTGACCAACCGACACAGAATTGAGATTGATCTGTATCCTGTCTAAAAACCCGTCAAGATCTTCCTGGCTGTATTTTCGTGAAAGAACAATATCCAAAGCGACCATCGTCTGTTTTTCAACCTCTTCTGATTTCGCCCCAAAAGTAGGATTTATCCCGGTGGCCTTGGTATAACTAAATGCATCCCAAGTCAGTTTATTATGAACAGCGCCGGTCTGTGGATTTTTCTTGTTTCTGTAGATGATTTTCGTATTGTCAATCAAGTTCGAGCGGTATAACCAGCGCAGGATATCCGGCATCAATGCTGCATCCATCAGCATTTTATTAAAATGATTTTTTATTAACGGGCCTTCGTCGGCACTTGAAACAACACCAATTCCCAAATTGAAAGGAGATTCTTTAAAAAGTATGTATTTAATATCCCTGGCATCAGTATAGGTTCTTACCATGCTCATGCTGCTGAGTACTTTGATCATATCATCCAGCGTTGCCACTTTCGTAGAGGTTGCGATACCTGGCGACGCAGTAATTTTCATTCCTTCATAATGAGATATAATACCGCCGTTATCGAGCATTGATCTTAACAGGCGGTACATTGGCGGACGGCTTTTTTGGCTAACCGCCATTATCATAAACACAGTTAGATAGTTTTCTCGGTATAGATAGATGTATTGATTTTTCCCAAACGTGTAGGGGTAAGACGAAGCAATTACTTTCGCCTTGGCTGCGCGGCTCACCGCCTGCCTGGCGTTCGTTTCAGAGATATTGAATTCTTCCATGAGCAGCCCCTTTAGATCGGACCCGCTGGCAAATAATATTTGCTTAAGGTGATCATTTAAGAACAACTCATATTTTTCCTGTTGGTTGGTTGGTTGATTTGTCACACTGCCCTTATTAATTTAATTCTTTAACTTAACTAAAGCTATGTTTTTTTAATTCAGTTTTAAAAATCATCAAAACATACTGATAATCAAATATTTAAAATATACAAATAATGCGGTTTTGCTTAAAATTAAAATTCAGGCTGTCACAACTAAAAATAAAGCAGGTCAAAATAAAGGGAATACCGAGGGTTAACACCCTAACTAAATAATGATACGTTCCGGCTTAAACATCATACCTGCACAATATTCCACTTTGCAGTTTCCGGTTTGCCGGAATAAAGTTGGTCGTAACGTAATTTATGAATAGCAAAACAAAGTAAATGAGTTGGCCTGGAAAAGCCTACGTAGGTCATTTTCAAGGATTGCTTAATATAATCATGCGCTGTTGCCGGAAGAGCAATGCCTTGAAGCTGGTCAGCTATTCTGGATGATTCGTATTGCCCCTTGCTATCAACCGCTATCTGGTAAAAACTTTCCATGTATAAGGTGCAGGTATGCGTTTGTCCCTTTACCGCATGTACTGTCGAAATATCAATTGTTACACCATCAAGTATATATTGATTAGCTGGTTTAATTATCGGAGCCGAGGCGGTAGTAGTTCCGGACGTATGTTTGCCATCTATAAAGGGCTTCGACCCGGATATGTTAACTCCAAATCGTTTTAATGTTGCTTTAATTAACCTCACATATAAAGTAAGCGCCTCTGCAATCTTATTTTCTGCGACTTTCTTAGCAGTAAGATATAAGTATAGTTTGAATTTTTGCTCTATTGAAAAATGGGTTGTCTTTAAATGTTCGATAAATGTCTTTTTTGTGAACGCACGGCCATTGTCGGGATTTTGGATATTTTCAAGGCGAAATACTTTCAAAAGACCATTTAAAATACTTTTCCGTATCGAGGCCAGTTTTGCAGGGCCGGTTTCGTAATAGTGTAAATAACTTTCCAGGCAAGAATAATTGATCTGTAATTTGAGTTGCTCCTTCGAAAAATCCGGGTAATAATGATTGAGTTTGAAGATACCGCTCCGGTCACCGGCCCGGCTTGTTGTCCAGGCCACCGCCTTAAAGATATTTTCGCTTTTCGGATTAATTTTACCGGCAGCTATCAAGTCATTTATAATTTTGGCATATTTCGGAATTACCTTGTTGACCGACGCGGTGTTATAAACTAACATTACGGGTCTGATATCAATGGATGTTCCATCTGAATTTGATTTGCTGCCGGTTATTTTAATAGCGTTTAATGCCAAAGGTTCGACAATGGCGGCGATCAACGGATTGAGACGATGGCTGCCATTTAGTTCTTTAACATTTCTTTCTTTCCAAACGTCAGCCATATCGGACTCATCATTATGGATAGCCTGATTTTTATCTCCTATTCTTTGGTAACCACCAGTGGGCGCTCCTGCAAAAAGTTTTTCCAGCAGATCATACTGGTGCTTTGCCATGTCTTGCATTTCATCCACAAATACGTACTTAAAACGTTTTTGCAAAATGTTGATCATACGGGGATGATTTGTAATATATTCCTCCGCAAGGATATAGGCATCGTCGAAACACAGAAAGCCATCATCTCTTATTTTTTCTTTATGTTCAATATTTTTTGAAAGGTAGAGCCTGTTTTGAATTTGAAAGGAGTACCGTCCAATTTGTAGGTCAACTGGTCCCCATCTTTTAAACGATAGTCATAAAGTATCTCGTCGCCATCTCCGCGTTTCCCCAACCATGATTTAAGTTTCGGATCAGGGTAATGGTGCTCATTATATATCTCGTTGTCAATCCGCACAGGCCTTTTCCGGTGTAATGTTTTGTAATAAGGAATGGTCAAAAACGCATCCGTGAAACTCTGAATGGTGCCGATGTAATTCGGATAATTAAACAATCTAGGGCAGAAATGCCCTATTTTACTTTTGATCTCGTCAACAGCCGCATTAGTATGGGATAACACCAAAATACCCGACTTATCGGTAAAGGGCAAATGTTGTTCAAGCGCAATCAACTTTGCCATTAAGGCGGTTGTTTTGCCACTACCCGGTACCGCATGCAAATCAAGGGTGGCTAGGTTTTTTATAAAATCCACCCGCTGGTCATCGAACCCTTTGCCTTCGGGTAAAAGTACACTTTCAGCCAAGCCTATTTGGGCATCTGTGATTTCAATTTCCAGAGGCATGCTTGATCGCTTTGATGATATAATCAATAGTGTCACCTGCTCCAATCCCGTTGATTGCCAGCAACGGTGCTTTTGTCCTGCCCGGATCAAGTTCCAGCGCCGATAATAAAGTTTTCGCCATGCGGTATGCTATCTCCGTTTTGTTAGCTGTTTTATTGATCAGCATTTTCGCCACCCCTTTTTCCATATCCATCCAGTCCGTACGATTGTGGATAGCTTTGATTATTGGCTCAAAAACTGGGCGCATACAGGTTGAATTTAAAAGGCAGTACTCCAACGTCCAATTTTCTGCGATGAAATATTGAACATTATCAGATGATTCGTCGATTTTGGTTTTTTTAGCCAATGTTTCAGCTTTGACAGTTGATCCGTCCCGTAAAACATAATCATAGGTAACCTTTCCATCCTTGTCCAAAACCACTTTCCCGGCCTTGTCTAAAACTATCTCTTTTTCATAAGTACGGATATCAACATCCGTAACGATAGCCACGGGAATATCTATCAATGGCGGATTTTCACGCTGGAACACCTTTGAAAATCTAAGATAGGCAGTGCTTCCTACGTTAATAACCGCTACCCCGCATTCTGTAAGGTCAATTCCAATCGCTTTTGCGATAGCCGGAATAAGCAGTTCCTCGGCCCACCCTTCAACTAAAATGATACCTTTTGCAAAAAACAAGTTTGCTTTAGTGGTGTCAAGGAATATTTCCAGGAACTGGTAGTCGTCTTTGTCCAGTTTGGTCATTCCCTTTGTTAGAGGGAATGCTCTTCCCTTATGGCAAATAATCAAATTTTCGAGTAATATTTTCGAACCGATATTTGGACTATGCGTAGTAAAGATCAGCTGCATATCCTGCGATTCTTTTTTTAAGGTTTCTACCACCTGTAGCTGTACCTGCGGATGTAAATGTGCTTCGATCTCTTCTATCAAACCTAAACGTAGACCGTCCCAGTTATCTTTTTTCAAATGCAGCAATTCTGAAGCGATGCATAACAAATTGTGACTACCCAATCCCAAATTATAGCCATCCTCAAAAAGCAAATTTAGTGATTCCAGGATTCCCTTCAGATCGGCCGGCGTCATTTCAAATTCCGTATTTCTTTTAGAGAATTGGTTCAGGTACATATCGATTACCTCTTTGACACCTTTTCCGAGCAGATCAGCAGCCGGTAATGCCACCCCACTCGCGTCCTCGCCTTTAAAATAACCTGATATTTCCTTGTTAAGTATTTTTGCCAACGACATTAAGCGATGGTTCTTTTTATCATCAAAGGCGGCATGTGCGTACAATATCTGCGATAAGCGCGAATTTCTTTTGGGGGAGAGTTCGCTTTTAGCATCCCTTAGCGGACGCAAATAGGTCGTCCTCAACATTTCTTTAGCTTCGGCGTTCAATATATGGCCGGCATCATCAATACCAGCTTTAATATCTGAAGGCATGATCTTACTATCCCGACGTGAAACATCGTAATAGACAGTCAAATAAGGTTCACCGAGCTTTTTATCGTTAACAACCCAATCGATCCATTCGGTAAAGTATTTTGCCTCGTCATCATTAATATCCTTAAAGCGACATTCTATCCGGAAACGGTCGGCGTCTCTAAAAAAATCCTCATCCTCCACTTTTATCCATTCCGCGCTGTGCGTCTTGAGCACCATTTTAATTGCGTCGATAATAGCTGTCTTGCCCGAATCATTTTCACCAATGAGTACATTGACCCCTTTGCTGAAATCAAGGTTTAGATCTGGCTTTTGGATATCGAGCGATCCCGCGCTTCCAAATATTCGAAAGTTCCAGAGTTTAAGGTTGGTTAAAAACATTGCGAGGTGTTAAAGGTCTGAGCAATATAGCAATAATATATCTCTACGTATTGGGAATTAGTTACCACCTTCTTTGTAGATCTATTTAGAATGATTAAAGTACAGGAGAGCGCCCGCCCCGTTGGGATCGCTATAACACTATGTTTAAAACTCCTTTGCGGAATCCGCTTCGACATTCGTAATTTTCAGTTTTAAAATCCCATCATAATGATCGCAGCACCAACATACCACCGCACCCGGCCGTATTCCGACAGAGAATTGTATTCGGCTATTATGGCTTACCTGGAAAATAATTTCGTGTTCAGGAAGTTGGAGATCGATCAATGGCTTGGTGAAGAACGTGTCGTTTTTAAATACAGGGAAAACTATGATTTTTCACTGTTTAAATGTGGAAAAAGTACTGAAGAAATTTGGTGTGATGGTGATTTGGAAGACTGGCATACCTGTACCCAGAAAATGGTGAAGAACATTTGTTCGGAATTCATTTTTAAAAATAGTGCAGCAGTTGGTAAGCATAGAAAAACCCTCATCAGGGATATTGTGAAAGCGGAGACCAGCTGTGGAGAATTAATTGAAACTATCAAGTTTAATCCCACACTTAAAAAGCTGATCGATAACGGACGTAAAACGGTGAAAGGAATCAAGCCATTGCATTACGCCAGCAATAAGAGGGTTAATGTCGAACTGAACGAAGGCGACCTTTGCTATTTCTGCTGGAATACCAAAAACCCATATGTAGCCAATCCCGCCTATGTGTTCCGAAAATCGGGCAGTTCTTACTTAATTATCTTTTTTACTAATCAGTATAATGGTTCAGAAACCAGTAAACCTGAGATCAACATCGGCCGTTTTATCAATGCGCCAGCCGATGAACTCGGAATTACACCTGAGCAGGCAGTATTACAAAGGTTTTGTTAATGCGTGTTACTGATCACATCAGGTTACTGAAAAAACCGGAAAAGAGCGACCTTAAAACATTTGTACGAATTGAAAAGATAGTTCATAAATGGATATCGACTGAAGCAATTGCTACGCGATACACCGAAGAGATACTTCAACTTTTTCATGATGCGTTTGGTGTGCAGCCCGTCACGTTTATTAAAGATCTGTTTTTCCCCAATCAATTGACATTAAGGGCGACTTACGCGCGTCAGGATTTTATTTTGTCAGCATTCAAAAAGGCGAAAAGAACTATCAAATTAGAAACCCGGCAAATCGCGCTGGAGAATGTTTATCGAAGTATAGTGGCCGATCTGTTCGACCCTTATGTGTCTCTACTCGTAGCGTCCATACAATTAAAAGAGGGTGCTTTTAAGTCATTTGAACTTGCCAACCTGGAACATGGGGAATTTAATAAGTATGAGTTCCTTAAAAAACGATTAGGCTCTGATGATCTGCTCAAAGGGTATTTTTCGATCATCCGTAATGCCATTTCCCATGCCGGCTCACATGGTATTTCCCGTGACGGGGACCATATCCTGTTCAGGAATATCAAACGCAGCGGCCAGCCTTCAGTTAGCGACACCAAAATTGTAACGACAGCACAGTTGATTGATTATATCCAGGACCTGATCGATTTCATTGTTGCTATTGAAACAGCGGTCAATATCATGGGGCTGGACATGAAAGATACCATAGTGCAAACCTCAGAAGCCGCCAGGGCATTCCAGCCTTTAATCACACAAAAACAACTGGCAGTAAGGCGTAATAAAAATGACCGGACCTACGATAAGGTCTGGAATAGCAATAAACTTTCGGAAGAAGAAAGGCGAGACTATTTTATTCGCTTGTTCGCGCAAGGCTGTCAAAAAAACGACATGCCGGCAAGAACAATTCAATTTAAAGATACTTTTGTGATTATTCAAATACCCCGAAAGCCATTGAGGGGCACCGAGGGCCAGTACCTGATCAACCGTATGGCAGAACTCATCAATTATCTCTTGCTAGCAGAAATGTTCTTTCACTTCAAATATTCGGATTATCTAGTAGAAGAAATTAAAGAGCCCGGCGAACAATCGCTGCAATTATGGTTAAAGGCGGATGAGCTCAAGGCCTTTAACATTGGGGAAGCAAGTATCCACGATTTGATGCATGATGGCAAGTTATTCCGCGATACCCAACATCAGCGGGTTGTTGTTGATTTCGATAAGCTGGATGAAACGGAAAATCTGTCTTTGAAATTCGGACGAAAACGTAAGAAAAGATGAGCGATCAAAAATATATTATAGATTTTCAGCCTAAGGAAGCACAGATCGCACAGATCAATATCTGGATGATTGAAGAAAATAAAAAGCGAACGGGGTTGGTACATGATTTGAGTATTCTAAGTTACCATGCTGAAAAAAACACGTTCGCGACGATTACAACTGCAAATGAAACAATTGGATTTGTGACCTGGGACACATTCAAACGTGGCGGTCATATTTCAGTTGCAGCGGTAGCTGCTGAACATCGGCGGTCGGGAGTTGGCTGTTACCTTATTGAGACGTTATTTGCGTATTTGTTGGAAAAAGGGATACTCGCGCTATATTTAGAATGCGCGCCTGCTACATCTGAAAAATTTTGGCGGAAGCTAGGATTTAAAAAAATGCCTCCCATAGATGGGTATTTTAATGGAGATACACCACGGCTTTATAAATGTCTTTTACCGACACAAGAGACGGGCGTGAGTAACGGTTCTTACATTCAGGTATATGAATGGGGAAACGCTAAAAAGATGCGCTGGCCGCTACATTACAAACCAAACACGAACGAATTACTTCAACCGATCATTCAGCCTGTTTCTGGAGACTGGTGCATTGAGCATATTATATCAGAGATACCCAAACAGTCAGAAAAAATTAAAAACTTTCGATCCGGCAGTTACTTAGATGATCCATTTTTGATCATTACTGCGCTATAAAATTATTTGAAAATGATTGCTATGCGGATTGGGGGAATTCTGTGCCTAAACGATAGTTTGAGGGCTTTGTTTGAGATTAGTTAGCTAACTTGCATTTCCAAACTGATATCTAACAGCTCGAAATCCAATGGTAAATTTTGAAGGAGAGGTCCGCCGGATGGACTTTTATTTGCGCGCACAATACATTGATATTAAAACTACTATATACCGGGTTGCGGAATTTGACTACCGGATATTCAGCGAACAATACGGCGAGGATTTTGAAGACATCCAGCGTAAATTTGATAAAGAGATCCGGTTCATGAATTCGCCTGTTAAACTTACCAGGGACCCGGTTTTAGAATACCAAGCAATAATTCCAGGGATCACCGACAAACAAATTCCCCAGAATTTTGAAGGTGTACCAATGACTATTATAGATCTCTACAATTTATTGCTGAGTAAATTTCCCGATATCAATATCTATAAAATTACCGGTGCCCAACCACTTGTTGTTCATGTCTATGCTTATGAAGAGACTACAGCAATGGGAATTACACAACATTTTATAAGTATTGAACAGCGTAACCGCCTGATGTTGTTTTTGACCAACTTGGGAGTTGCTACAACCTGGGAGATCATTGAAGACAAAGTGGTTGCCGCTCCGGAACTCGACAAAAAGCTGGTGCAAAATCCCATTCAATTTTTGAACTCCAATAAATTATGGACAAGGAACATAGGCGAATTCAGCGACCGCGATGAATCGTTGTGGTTCGACCATATTGAGGATATTTACGAAGGGACATTTAAAAAGGACAAGCTTTATTTTTATAAACCCGACGACTATGCTTGTTATATTGATTACACAGGCGGTAGTAAACATATAGATATTCGTAATTTTCTTCTTTTATATCAAACGATCTTCGTCACACCACCGTATGAGAAAGACATCAAACAATGGCTCGCAGAACAACGCATAACGGAACAAGAATACTTTGAACTGGTTTCAAAAGGTCGTATCAAAATTGTCCTGACACAACCTGAGTCACGATACCGGATGGAGTTGTTTAATGAAATGTACAAGATCGCACCTGATTCGATAATTACCCGCCGTGCTGTGGCGGCGTTGCAGCAGATCGATCTGATTGAATTATCTGATAACTTTTTATTTAAAGACCTGTCGCTTTTAAGGGAATTAAAAGCCTTCAGCGAAACCGCCGCACCGCTCATTGGTCAAAACCCAAAAATCTACTATGAAATGCTGACCTGGCCAATCAAAGCAAGAAGAAACTCGTTTGAAATGCTGCATCAGAAAGGCAACATTGCTACTGCTGCTTTTGGGGTTAATAATTTTGCAAGCAAAATCATAGAACAACGATTAGGGAAGAACTATGATTTCGAGTTCTCTGTAAGCGCGGCAAATATCCATTTTGCCCATGCACTCAACGCAACTTATTATCCTTATCAAACTGACCATAAATTCAGCGACCGTTTTTTTACACATGTAATGGGGATCTATCTCAATATGTTCAAGCTTGCTACCCCTGAGCATATTAGTATGCTTTCCAAAACCGATAATGAGTTACCCGTTACACCGATCATACTAAATCCTATAGATATTATTGATGTTAATTCTTACACGCCAATCCTAGAGTTTGAAAACATCATGGATGAAAACCGTGCATATCCTGCCGGTAAAAGACTCATGGACACTTTAGCCGTACTCAGTCCGGAAAAACGTGAAGCTAAGATTGCAGAATACAACCGACAGGTAAATAAAGCGATCCAACGACAAAACAGAAAAGCGTTCAGTATAGACCTTTTGAGCAATGGTATCATAGACGGTATTGGTGCGCTTTCAAATGCAATTGGATTAGGCACGGCATACGCAGTGTTGCGGCAAAGCGGCAGACAACTGATCAAGCAGATTCCCGAATTCAAGAATATCAGCAATACCCTGGAAGATGTCTATTACAAAAAACCAGATAAAGCCAATGTTCATTTTTTAACCAAAATCAACCGTGTTGCAGGTTTAAAAAAGTTTTAGTTTCTAACTCAGTTCAGTCCTAATATTGTTCCAACCATAAAAGATCGCAGACATAAAGTAGCGATTCTGAATGTTTCTTGTATAAAGGATTTGTAACTGATACATTTACAAACCCAACCACTTTGCTACATGCCTCAAATTGAAACAAAACTTGTCGCGTTCATCGATATTCTCGGTTTTTCGAAATTGATTGAAGATTTGATGCCGGAAAAAACGACCAGATATTCGATTTGTTAAAACAAGCCATAGACCCGGCTGCAAAATTTATGCGCGAAAGTTTTGAGCTGGCTAAAGACGGTCCATTTTTTGAATGGAAAGATTGCCTAGATATACGTTTATTTTCAGACTGCCTTTGCGCAGCGGCGCCGTTGAACTTTAAAACTTATGGTTTCATAGAGCAATTAACTTTCTTCTACAAATATTTGATGGGGTACCAGGCCTTATTGATGGCAAACGGCTTCTTTTGCAGAGGGGGCATAACGATAGGATCACATTTTGCTGACGAAAATATGATCTTTTCAGGCGGTCTTGTTGAGGCACACCAGCTTGAATGCGCCAAAGCGGTCTATCCTAGAATCATTCTTAGTGACAGGTTGATAGAAGAAATTCAAAAAAACCAGGAAAGTAATGAGCGAACGCTGGACTATATGTTAGTCAGGGACCAAGAAGGCATTGTCTTTTTAAATCATTTCAATTACACTCTGATGGATGCAGCACTACAAGATGGCGAAGTCGCCGCACTTATGAAGGCAATCGGAATTGACGGAATGCTTAGTGGAGCAAGTTTTTTTGAACGGGATCAACAAAATAAAATAACAAGCATGGCTGATATCAAGAAAACTTGCGATCATATTATTTCTGGGACAGATAGTGATCATATTAAATCAAAATACCACTGGCTAAACGATTTTATAGAATTCGAAAACGGCAAAAACAGCAACTTCGCTTCTTTTATTCACTGGTAGTTTTACAATTATGCCTTTCAAACATTTTCTTACAACTTCCTTAAATTTTGAACGCACGCATCAGCTTATTCTGCAATGCCTGTTGAATGACGCGTTGTTCCTAAAGGTTATGACCGGCATATCGGTAAGTTCTTATACTGTGCAGTTGGAACCGCTTGGTGGGCTATTTGATATTGGCATTTACGAATCCAATGAAACTTATATCTGTTTGATCGAGATAAAGATGTGGTCGAATCTTTCCAATACTCAATTAGAGCGGCAATGGAAATATTTGGAAAATCAACGGTGCGCGGGCATTCACATACTATTGGGAACTTCAGACCTGCAGTTCCACCGAGACGCAAATTATGATGAGCTGGCAGAACATACATATGAACATAGTTGTAAAATTGGCTATAATGAATTAGTCGCTGTCCTTGATAAGTTTGGAGAAATGTGTGATCCTTCGTTGCCAGTGGCGGTTATTGCCTGCGATTATAAAAATGCTTTGCGCAAGCAAGCAGATTCGCTGGATGACGCCTGGCTTAATCCTACAGCGCACCGACATTTCCAATCTTATTCGGCTTACAGTAAAATCAAGCGCTATCTTTTAGATGAATGTTTTTATATTTATTCAGTCAATAACGCAGGTGGGGCCTCTTACATACTAAATGACGACAGGTCATGGACGAAGTTCAGGTATAGGGGACATGATTTTGAAATTTATCAAGAAATGCTGGATTTGCAACTCATGATTAGGATACATGGTGCAGGAATTCCAAATGACATCAAAAACAAATTGAAAGAAAGGGTCATTAAGGAATTGACCTCAAGGGACAAATATAACCTGCCGTGGTCGTTCGAAAGTAAAAGTAGCAAATATCATAAGATTGCTTTCTTTAAGCCCAAATTGGAAACCTTAGAGGATTGCCAATATGTGGCTGAAATATTAAAATTTTTAAATCCAGTGATCAAAGATATTGTACGAACGATAAAAGATAAAACATTAATTATCAATAATCTAAAATCCTGACAAAGCTACTTACATTAACGAATAGTTAATTATAGACCACTTCGAAATAATTAGTTTTAGTAATTAGCTACTTTTCTTCGATAGTTCAGCCAACTATTCACCTGTGCAACTAATATATTGGAATGCATATCTGGATAATGCAATTCCACGTATTCCTTAAAAGACCCGATAATTTTAATATCATCCCATTCCATCGCTGTCAGGCAAAGCAACGGCCATTTCTTGGAATGTATCATAAAACTATATAATTGCAAATATGGCGGTGCTTTTTGAAAAGCCTGCTCAATGAGTTCATCATATAAAGATTTCTTGAGCATTTTTTTTAAGTCTATTGCCAGGTCATAAGTTACCACATGCGGCGTACCCCACTTAATTAGTTCTGCAATATGCAGCATCCCCTTGTCGTCAAAGAATGAGCACATATAAGTAATAAAGTCAAATTCGGTTACATCGCAAAGATCTGTACTGAAATAAGAATAGAGATTTTTAAATGCTTCTAATGAAAATCCATCCTTCAGTTTATCAATGACATATTGAATCACTTCATTTTCTTTTTTGATGACCTGCTCCATTTCTGGCCCTTTGCCAGTGCCAGCAGGTGTGTCCCTGGCATATCTTGTTTTAGAAAACAATTCAAAATAATAGCTTTTAAAAAATATCGTCTTCCGCTCAAAAGTTACCTGAACGTATAATGGATGGGTTAGTTGGCCGTAGAAATCCACCTGCTTCAAACGATCATTTAGGTAGGTCTTATAACTGATCTTATTCACTTTTTTTTTAAAAATATTTTTTGATACGATTTGACTGCTTTTGATGTTCGCCGCTTTTGATTAAACCGAAATAGTTAATCAGAATTACCAAAAACGATCAATCGCAATTATGCCGTTTGCTAATTGAATAAGTCAAAGCTAATCATTTGTTTTGATGTATTTTAATTTATCAAAACAATATTTTATATTTGTTTTAAATAAAAACTGCTGCAATTAAATCAATTGCAGATTAAAACTCGCCATTCCCATAGGTCAGCGAATGGCGCGACAAACTATTTTATTAACTAAATTAAATGCGACCAAATGAATTAGTAACAACAGAGGCTCTGGATGCCTTTGAAAAAAGAATCCTGGAAAAAATTGAAGCTCTTCTTCAGCCTGAAAAAAGACAAAGCAAGCAATGGGTAAAGAGCAAGGACGTGAGAAAACTGTTAGATATCTCACCAGGCACTTTACAAAATCTGCGCATTAATGGCACACTTTCATTTACCAAAGTGGGCGGCATGATGTATTACAAATTGGAGGACATTCAAAAAGTCCTGGAAGGAGGTAAACAATGACACCCTCTGTTAAAGTCAATAAATTCAAGGTGTACAATGAGCGGGTGATGAAAATGAAAGAAGATCCTAGTTTATCTATAAGTCATTCAAGTCTTTACAATGCTTTGTTTATCTGTTTACAGCAGAATGATGGGATTACTCCTTTTTCAGTTAGTCGTAGGAAACTGATGTGCTATAGCAATATTAGATCTACCGGTACCTATCATAAATGTATTAAGAAGTTGGTTGAATTAGGTTGTATTAAATATAACCCATCTTACCATCCTATAAAAGGCAGCCTGATTTCCTGGCAGGAGGAAGTATCTTGAGATCTACCGATCTTACGATCATAAGATCGGTAGATCATGCTATCAGTAGATCTTAATATCGTTAAATCGTGTGATCTGCAAATCTTACGATCACGTTATCTGTCTATCTAAGCCCAAACTGGACGAGCCGTTTTCGAGAATCTCGAAAACGGCTTTTTATATGCTTCCGAAAATCACCCTGTCACTTTTTCAGACATCAAATAACTTAAAATCATTATCAAAAAACACATTGCTTTTGTAACTGCAAGATGTCTTTTTGTCACACAAAAAGTCTCTTGCCCTCCCGGGAGGATTTAAAAAAATTCGCAACTCATTTTTTCTTGGAAGCCTTTAAAAAATTGCAAGAAAGCGTTGTTCCTGATTAGTTAGATGGGCAACAACAAATAAATTACTATCGTGGGATTACCTTACTCACCACTATCGCAAAGGTAGTCCAAGCCGGAATAAAATGTCAAGGGTATACAAGCGAGCCGTATTGTAAGCTTTCAGCGGCCGGCTCGCCCTTGACATTTTATCCGGCTTTGCTTTTAGTTGCTTACATAGTGATTAAGGCTGTATTGCTCATAGCTGTCAAAAAAGAAAAAGAATTTAATAAAGTCGATATGTGCTATAAGCGCATGTTTGCCGGATGAAAATTAAAAAAAATAACAAATCCATTGGCTTGCTTTTTCAGCAGGCACTCGACAGAAAACTTACATCCGACATCAGTAAACTGCATAGAGATAGCCTTCGGTATGCCTACAATCAGTTCATGATCTTTTTAGGGCCAGAAGGCCGTGAAATGTCAATCAAGAAATTAAAGACATCTACAATCGAAGAATTTCTCCAACGGTACAATTCATCCGCTACGAGCTATATGAATAAAAGGCGTGAATTGAGTTCCCTTTTTAATGCGGCTACACGACTAATCGATGAATCTTTAATGACGGTTAAGAAAACAGAAGTACAGAAAATCAAGCCTACACTTCATTTAGCCTATGAAAAGGATCAACTAAAACCAGTGCTCAATTTTCTAAAAGCCAGGCAAACCAATCTTTATCGCTGCTGCCTGATAACCTATGGCTGCTTATTACGCCCTCATGAGGAGATACGGCTACTGACTAAAAAGCATTTTAAGATTAACAATACCGAGATCCATTTGGATGGCAGTGAGAATAAGGGCGGCAAGATCCGGGTTGTCTATGTACCCGATTATGTAAGGCACGAACTGGAGCCGGTTCTTGACGGGATTAAAAGAGATGACAATATATTCAGTTTAATTAACGAGCCATTTAACGATGATTACTTCAGCAAACAATGGTCACGGGAAAAGAAGATATTATTGAGCCATGGGTTGATATACCCTAAACAAACATTATATTCTTTTCGACATACCGCCGCGATAGATGTATTTCGCCGTACGAAGGATGTTTATATGGTTCAGAAGATGATGGGACATTCGTCAGTACTTATAACGATGAAATATCTGCGAAGCCTGGGTGAGTTTAACATGGATGAGTTAAAGTCAGCAGCGCCAGTCTTATGATCAGATTTACACGTAAAGAAATCTACCAGATGGTATGGGAGCTACCAATGACAGAGATTGCTAAGAAATATAAGATATCGGATGTTGGTTTTCGTAAAATATGTCTCCGTATGAATATTCCTGTTCCCAAAACAGGTTCCTGGGCTAAAGTTAAGGCAGGGCATCATAGGCGCCAACCTAAGTTGCCGGCAAAGTGGGACGGACAAAATTTTATTGAACTCAAAGAACGTCCTCAGGAACAACCTGTTAAAAAAACTTCCGAACGAATACAGCTCGTTAAGGAAATAACACAGAAGAAATTACCATTTAAGGTACCAGGACGGTTGATAAATCCTGATCCGCTAATTATAGCTGCAAAAGAAAGTTTGGAAAAACTGACTGATATCAATTACCCTGGAATGGCTGTAACGACCAAAGGGCAATTGGACATTCGCGTGGCATCATCTAATGTTGGGCGGGCACTTCGTTTTATGGATACGCTAATTAAATGCGTACGTGCCCGAGGATACATTTATGAGATAACTATAGATGGGAATTATATTGTTGTTGGTGAGGTAAAACTCAGGGTCAATTTTCGAGAACGAACAACCAAATTCAAGGCGGATAAACCCTATCAGGAATTTGAGTGGCGGCCAAATGGTAAAATAGTGTTTCGACTTGATGACAGGTTAAAGTCTGAATGGGGGGATTCGAAAACCAAACTATTAGAAGACCAGCTGCCAAAAATACTGGCTAAGTTGGATATATCTGCTAAACAAGAAGAGGAGTATTTAAAAAACGCAAGTTTATGGCAGAAGAACTGGGAAAAGCAACGTAAACTTCAGGCAAAACGTGATGCACACCAGCATGAAGAGCGAGAGAGTTTTAAAGAGTTAATAACGCAGGCCAAACGCTGGAAGCAGGCCCAGCTTATTCGCGGGTACCTTGCTGCAATACCCAGCCCCAATAATGACTGGCTGGCTTGGGCCAGGCATAAAGCAGATTGGCTCGACCCAGTTACAATGGCTGAAGATGAATGGATGACTGAAGGAGATAAGGATATCTTTTAACGGCAACTGATTCTAATACACCAGAGCGGCTGTATCATATATATATTATGATACAGCCGCTTTTCTTAATTTATTCGGATATTTATCTAATTGACTATCAAGAATGGCTTCGATTGCCTCTTCAAAAAACCAATTCAAAAGATTTTTTTAACAGCTCTAAGGCTTTTTTTTGCTCCCTAACTTTACCCACGCGGATCGCATCGACTAAAGCAAGTTTATCATATAGCCGTTCATCATTCATTGCCGCCATCACTTGATTGGGGTATAGCGGTATTATCGCCTGGCCTTTTGATTTCCCATCAGCACTTGGCCATACATAGGTTTCATCAGATACAAAGTAATGCTTCAGAATGGGAGCGCTGTGTGCGGTTGGCAGCCCGCGAACAATTGCGCCTGGCTCAGCCGGGAAAACAAATTTCAACCCGTGTTCAATAAAATTATACAGGGCAGTTTTAAAAACAACCCGTTTATCAGGACTGATCAATTTGGCAATCATGGAACGATTTAAGGATTCGCTGATCTCAGAATTGCTGATGTATAAACTAGTCGCAAGATCTTTGTTCAGCCAGTTTTTATCTGACGAGGTTATTTTCAGCAGTAAGACCAAATCATGCGGCCTCATCCCATTATGTGCTTTCATATACGAATATAACCACCAATTTCTAAATTCGCGATTTGCGAATTTAGAAATTGGTGGTTTGGTTATTTCGCAATAAGTATTAAGTCGTTAATGCATAGGTGGTATTTCGTCCACCGCCAAGCTCTTTCTCCGCAAATCTGCGGAGAATCTGGAATTTATTCTCCGCAGATTTGTAAGGATTGACAATGTGTGTGTCACTTATCTTCGATACCCCCCTCTGCCTCGTTCTATATCTTCAGAATTATCATCATCGTCCCGATCAAATCCTGGGTTTTGTTGCATCCTATCATATTCGGCTATGGCGCTGGTAATGCTTTTATTTACATCCTGCCATTTTAGACTTTTATCTTTAAGAATTACCGGAACGCTAAAGTCAATATCGTTATGATAAAGAAGGGATTTCCGAGCCATGGATTGATTCACATCAGGATACTTACTACAATAAAAATCCAGTATGTCTTCATAACCAAATTCCTGGAGGAGGTAATGGATATCTATAAAGTCCTTGATTCGATGTCCACTACGAACTATAGCATTTATTTTCATCGCGGCAATATCCTCTAATGACATCATCCGAATCCCTTGAATAGTTTCAATTTGCTTAACCGGCGGGTATTTGTGGCTTATCAGGTCAAAATCCACGTCAAAAATACTTCCACTAACGTAATTGTTTTTTTGTCCCCTGATCTCGGCGTGATATTGTTTTTTCAAATGGCCCGCTAATTCCTCACCATCAAAATCCCCGATATTAAAAAGATCTATATCTATAGACTCCCGGTGACCAAGCTTCAGTGCTAAAGCGGTTCCTCCAACTAGGTGAAAAGAATTGAACTGCTGATCTCGCATCAGCTTTTTGATTAGATCCAGTGTCCCTGGTTTAACTGTTTCTTCGTGTAACATTTGAGCTCATTTTTGCTCAACTGAAAATATTCACAAACAGCATCAACGGTCATATCGGTTAAATAATTGATTTCTTCTTTCAGAGAATGGATAAGGTTGTCCCTTCCATAAAATCGTATCATTTCTTCCCATTCTGATTTGTTGCCCTTATTAAGCACCCGCTCCATAATCGTCAGCCTTGACCTTCTCCAATCAATTTTATCAAAATCAAAATCCCAGAATAATACAGGCGGCAGGTTAGGCCTGGTGACTTTTTGTATCAATGGCTGCCGCTCTATTTTAACATCATCATTTTCAAATGGGATTTTTTTCTTGGAAAGGTAATTATTGAGGGTATGATAATTAAAATCAGGGTAGCTGTCGCAAAAACCTTTCAGGCTTGAAAATACATCAATATCGATTCCTGCAAAGCGTTTCCAATGAACTAATACTACTCTTTTATTGATCTCTTTTATCATACCCAAAATTAACTAAAAACTATACGAACTGCCTAATATTTGTGAATATTTGTCAATTGATGGGTTTAATTAATTGCCGACAGCTTAACTTTAAGTGCGGCCATATCAGAACTGATCTTATGATCCATTACCTTAGCATAGATCTGTGTGGTCTTGATGCTGGTGTGCCCCATCATCTTAGCCACACTCTCTATCGGAACGCCATTATTAAGCGTTACGGTAGTGGCAAACGTATGCCGGGCTATATGGAAAGTCAGTAATTTGGAAATGCCACACAAGTCGGCTATCTCCTTTAAATAGGCATTCATTTTTTGGTTACTCATCACCGGTAGCAAAAGATCATCGACAATACATTGCGGATTATCCTCGTATTTTTCAATAACTTTTAATGCTGCCGGCAAAATGGGAATGCGGGATAAAGTATCTGTTTTTTGGCGGTTGGTATGGATCCATAGGTTGCCGTCGATTCCCTTAGCCATTTCGGAACGTTTAAGCTTTTTAACATCGACATAGGCAAGCCCGGTATAACAACTAAATAGGAAAATATCCCTAACTAAACGCAGCCGATCTACGGAAAATTCCTTTTCTGCGATGGCCGTCAAATCTTCCTTGGTCAGCACAACCCGGTGAACTTTTTTGGTTTTGGGCTTATAATTCAAATACGGGTCGACCGTAAGCCAGCCGTTTCCCAAACAGATACGGACAATTTTCCCAAGATTTTTGATGTACTTAATCGCAGAATTGTTCGCACACTTGCGCACGCTTCTAAGATAATATTCAAAGTCATTAAGGAATTCGAAATTGATTTTTGTGATAGGTATGTCAGAAACATTGTGCTGCCATTGCATAAAATCTTTGGTATGCATTAAAGCTGTTTCATAACGCTGCAGCGTGCTCTTCTCAAATTCCTGCCCTACCAGGCTACGCATCTTTTGGTTATGATCTTCAAAAACGCTAACCAAGGTGCGTCCCTTTTCAGTTTTACCAATAAAGCGATTTTTGAGGCTTTCGGCAGTAACCATTTCGTCATTAACCGTCATCCAGCGATGAAAATCCTGGGCTTTGGCCTGCAAGGTGTCGAGATAAGCGTTTAGTGTGCGAACGTCTTCTTTGGTGCCAATAGCACGGCCGGCTTGTGCATTCCAGCGGGAAGGATCGCAAGTATTACCGGTTGAGGCTTCGGCCCGTCGTCCATCAACGGTAAACCGCAGATAAATGGCTACCGGGCCATTTTTGTAGGTAGAGCGCTTCTTTAAATAAAAAAGCAAATTGATGTTAGTTCTCATTACAAATGAATTAAATAGTGAAACAAAATTGATTATTCCATCACTTGCAATCAAGATGTTCACTCGCTGAACATCTTCTAAATCAGTTACTTATGGCTTTTCTGGTGAGCATCTTTTTAGCTTTAATATGCTCACCGAATTGCTCACCTTTTTTATGCTAAAACATGCATATTTTGGCATTTTCGGCCAAACAAAAAAGCCTGTAAATCGATGATTTACAGGCTTTTAGGCAATTTTGACATTGTTTTCAGCGGAATGGACGGGACTCGAACCCGCGACCCCATGCGTGACAGGCATGTATTCTAACCAGCTGAACTACCACTCCGTTTGGGATGGCAAATATACGCACCTTTTTGTTTTACACAAGCTGTTTTTTAAAAAAATTAATTTTATGTAAAAAAACACGCCTGAATTACTCTTGAAATAGGCTTTTGTACTATAAAAAATCATTCGCCAATGTTAAATCGATGCTCTTTATAGCTGTAGTTTATCCACTCGGCTACTAAAAGGTTAGGGACCCAGCTTAAAAAAGCTATAATGAGATAGTTATTTTCAAAACCTACACCACTGCCTAACACGGTGAAGAGCCAGATATATAATCGTAAAGTTACTGCTCCCAAAGCCAGGGCATAGCTTCTTCGCATCATTTTAATATGGTCTTCAATGCGGCCGTTCATTACCAGCAGCCATGCGGCGAGGGTAAATGTTATCCATAGGGTGTTTTGCAGCAGGAAGGATATACATACACCTGTACCCCGATTAACAAACAGGGTCATAATGTAAGCCCCCGGTGCGGCAAAAAACAAGACTCCGAATACATAAAGTTTGCCCAGCGACTTATGTAATGCCCGGTTATTATAGACCTTTTTTGAGAACTGAAAAAAGCCAACCAATAAAATAATGCTGCTGCCAATGATATGGCAATAAAAGGCGGGCAGGTACCAGCCGGTTTTAACTGCCGCCTGCTTTATGTGCAAAAACGATGACTGGCCCTTAAAATCGTAATACTGTAAAAATGTACCGGCGCACAATATAGCCACCCAAAAAAACGCCGCATACCACAATACCTTCAGCGCAATTTTCATTTAGCGGCAATGGTGTTTTGAGGCGGCTTGGCCGTACCTTTAAGCCGCTCGTTAATCCAGTTGATGTTGTATTTGTCAACTACGGTTAATGAGTCGTCAACATTGGCCAGGCCTGGTTTTTTACCGTCGGCAGTTTGTTGGTATGCGCCATTATCGCTAAATAAAAAGTCCCATCTTTTATCCTTAAACTGGTAGCCATAGTCGGCAAATATCTCGTTTTTCATGTAGCGCAGCATTTCGGGCGTTACCCGGTTAATTATCGTTTTCCGGGCTTTTTTATCATTGGGCCCGCTTACATCCACGTTGTAACAAGCGTTTAAGTACGAGTCATCCATTTTAACATATTTGGTAAAACCAAAATTGCGGCCGTTGGGCAGCTCAACCAGTTTGTTGTTTTTAACGGCAAGGTAATGGTAATACGGCCCGCCTTCTACCGTTTTTGTGCTGTCGTAAAGCTCAAACCATAAAACCGCGCCCGCTTTTACCTCATACAGCGAATCGTTTATTACCTTAATGCTGTTTACATCGCACAAACCTTCTAACGAGTTTCCACCCATTGGGCTGAAATCCGTTTCCAAATCCTGGGTAAGTATCCTGTTATTTTTGTTATCAACAATTAAAATGTTCTTTTTGTCGTAAAACTCGCTCCGGCCGCCTAAAAAATAATCCCTTATCGAGTAAAACGATGCTACCAGCCAATTTTCAGGCTGTTTGTCGGTGCCCCGGTGTTTTACTTCGTAATTTGTGTGGATATTGTCATCAGCAACATTGCGCAGCGGGTTTTTAAAATCCACCCATCTGGGTGTCAAATTCAAATCCACCAGGTAGGACGGCGCTATGTAAAGCCCACCATTCTCCTCTCTCGAATTATATTCAGTAACAACACCTGTGGTATTTTTAACCAGGTCGGATGAACTGGCCAGGCTTTTAACCCTGGATATAAAATCGGCTATCTTCAGGTCGACCTTTTCAGAGATGGCCATGTCGGGCTTCAGGTAAAAGTAATCTTTCCCTTTGCGTAAAACGGCCAGGTTTGCATCGTTGGTTAGCGGCAGTATTTGGTCATATTCAACCGGGATTATAATTTTTCCGTCCAAATTATAAAAGCCTCTTTTGCCATCTTTTTCAACCTCAACCAGGCCAGGGAATGTCCCGCTGATATTGTATATAAGGTCGTAACCAGGCGAAATTACCTCTTTCAAATCCGCGTTAACCAGCCCCATTTTATAGGGCTGTATCACCGAGTCTTTTTCGCGGTTCAGGTCCTTATACATATCCCAGGTTCCCTTAACCACATAAAAAAATGTTTGTTTATCTATATGAGCAAACCAAATAACGCTATCGTAAGCGGCTTTTAACGATTCGGCCGTTTTAAAAGCGGCAAGCGTAGCGGGGCTGTAAATATCCTTATCGGTTAAGGTTTTTGATTTGATAAAGCTTTCGTAAGCAATATAATCAGCAATAAAGCCCTTCGCATCAACCGTCATTATTTTGTAGTGGTGCCCCTTGGTTTTATGTATAGTAAACTTAAGCAACGATTGTTTGCCGGTTAATGCCTCGTGACTGAGCTTTACCGGCACGCTGGCCACCACAAGGCCGCCGTTAATAACTTTTATAGTTGCTCCGTCAACATCCAGGCTTATACCGGCAAGCGGTTTTGAATTGCTGTTCAAATCCTTTTTACCTTCTATTAAGTTGGTAAGCCTGGCAAAAACTTTATGCCGTTTACTTGCATCAAAGCAAGCAAGCGCGGAGTCGGTATTGCCGGCCACAATATGTTTATTAAAGGCCTTTAAAAATTCGTATACTTCTATTTTTTGTACTTTTTCGGTGGTTTTACATTTCACCATTAATAATATAGCCGTAATAGCAACTATGCCGGTTGCGGCTTTCAGGAAAGGCTTGGTTTTCATAACACCAATATAGGGGTTTTATGTTGACCCAATAATATTTTAAAAGGAGATTTAAATGTGGGCGAGATATGCACAAAGAATAAAATTTAGTGCTGTTTTTATTTTTTCAAAATAGCTAACAGCTTAAATTTCATCTATTTTTCATTAATCGCATTTCTATCGGCAATAAAATTTGCGTTTTTCGCTTAAAAAATTGTACATTTAGGCCTTAGATTAAATAAATCCTGGCTTCAGACAATATAATTTGTTACCGGGGTGATAATAAAATTTTAATTGTAGTTTTTTGGGGAAAGCTGTTCATGTTAAAATGAACAGCTTTTTGTCATTAATGGGCATCTACAGGCATCTTTACAGCCTTTTTAAACGGCTGCAAATAAAGCAGCGGGATTGAAAAAAGCATTACAAGCCCTGAGATCCAGTAAGCATCATCATAAGTTAATAATAGCGTTTGCTTTATCACAGCACCTTCAATAGCGGCATAAGCCATGTGGGTGGCATCCAGCAAAGACTTTCCTTTTGCCATAAAACTGTGCGTTAACATGTCAAGGCGCTGATTAAAGTTGGGATTATACGGATTAATATTAGTTAAAAGGTTACTCCGGTGAAATCCTGAACGGATATGGATAATTGTAGTTAACACCGCAATACCAAATGAACCACCCAGCTGGCGCATCATGTTATTTAATCCTGTGCCTTGCCCTAACTCAGGGCCCTTCAAATCAGCTATTGCCAATGTGGTTAGCGGAACAAACAGTAATGCCATACCTACACCACGTATTAGCAGCGGGATAAGCACATCACCCTGCCCGGTACTAAGGGTTGAGTTACTGAGCATGGTGGTAAACACAAAGAACAGGAACATACCCGCCGTAGCCATAAACTGGGCTGGAATGCCCTTGTTAAGCATTTTACCAATAAATGGCATCATTATAATGGTACATAACCCTCCCGGAAACAGCAGCTCGCCGGTTTGCTGCGCTGTGAAGCCGAGCAAGTTTTGGCAGAATACCGGGAACACGAATACCGATCCGTAAAGGCCGAAGCCCAATACAAATGAAGTAAACATGCCAACCGCGAAACTTCGGTGCCGCAAAATGCCGAAATTCACTATCGGGTGCTCAATGCTCAACTCGCGCCATATAAAGCATATTGTTCCAATTACGGCGGTTATGGTAAGCACCAGGATATACGTTTTAGCAAACCAATCTTCCGATTCGCCTTTTTCAAGAATGGTTTGTAAGCTGCCAACTGCCACCGCCAGCAAGCCAATGCCCCACCAGTCTACCGGCTTTCCCTTCCCTTCCTTTGGTGTTTCGTGTATAAATGTATACGCACAGAAGGCAGCAATAGCCCCAACAGGAATGTTCACATAAAAGATCCACCTCCATGAGGCGTGGTCAGTAATGTAGCCTCCGATGGTTGGCCCAACGGTTGGCCCAACAACCGCCCCCAAACCAAATAATGCAGTAGCCGTGCCTATTTGTTCGCGTGGCCAGGTTTCAACAAGGATAGCCTGTGAGGTTGATATTAGTCCCCCGCCTGCAATTCCCTGTAATATCCTGAAAAGCACCAGCTCATCAAGGCTGGTAGCATTACCACACAAAAATGATGCGATGGTAAATACGATAATTGATGTAATAAAATATTGCTTTCGTCCAAACCGGCTTCCCAACCAGCCGGACATTGGCAATACAATTACGTTTGCAACTGCATAACCTGTAACAACCCAGGCTACGTCTTCAAGTGTGGCACCCAGGTTCCCCTGGATGACGGGCAGGGACACATTTACTATCGTGGTATCTATCAGTTCCAGTAACGAAGCTACGATAACCGTAATGGTAATGATCCACTTTTTAAAGCCAGTTTCAGCCATTTCTTTAGTATATCTTATTTAATAAATAGTCTTAAGTTCTGAGTCAGCAGTCTTGAGTCAAAAGCGACTTTCGACTACTGACTTATTCTTTCACTACTACTGATACATTTACGCTCATTCCCGGGCGCAGTTTATCCATATTTTCTTTTGATCCGCTTATTTTTATCTTAACCGGGATGCGTTGTACAACTTTAACAAAGTTACCGGTTGCGTTATCCGGCGGCAATAAGGAGAATTTAGCGCCCGTTGCAGGTGAAAAATTGAAAACACTTCCTTCCAGTTTCAGGTCAGGATAAGCGTCAACTTCAATATTCACTTTTTGCCCGTTACGGATCTTATCTAATTGTGTTTCTTTAAAATTAGCCGTGATATATATGCTGTTGTCGTTAACTATAGAAAACAAAGTTTGCCCGGCCTGCACCAGCTGACCTACCTGTACATTCTTTTTTGATGTGATACCACTTGATGGCGCTTTAACAATAGTATATGATAGCTGCAGCTTTGCATAGTCGACATCAACTTGCTTTTGACTTACGCCGGTGTGGGTTACATTAAGCTGGCTGCGTGTAGTGCCTACTTGTTCCTGTGCTGCTTTATATTCATCCTGCGAGGCGCTGTAGGTGGCCTGTGCCACGTCCAGGTCGGCCTTGGCCTGGTCAAACTGCTGCTGGGTTACTGAGCCATCCTTTACCAGGTTAGCATAGCGGTCATAATCTTTTTTTACTTTATCCAGCCTTGCAGCTGCTGATGCTACCTGTGCTTTGGCGCTTGATGAGTTTGCTGCGTTTGCAAAAATTTGCGACTGGCCAACATTTATACCTGCGCTTGCGCCGGTTTCGGCAGCTAAAGCCTGTTCAAGTTTAATTTTGTAATCGTGGTCATCAATTTTTACCAGCACCTGGTCCCTGTTAACATGTGTATTTTCCTGGAAGTAAATGCTGTCAACATAGCCGCCAACACGTGCAACTACCGGGCTTATATCGCCATCAATTTGTGCATCATCCGTGTCTACGTGTTTGCCGTAGTATATATATTCTTTGATCCCGAAAATAATCCCTATTACAAGTATTAATCCCAGTATAATAGGAAGTACTTTGTTTGGTTTCTTTTTAGGTTCATTTTCCTGTGTTTCGTGTGCCTTTGCCATTGTATGAATTGTTTGGTTGTGATTATTATTTGTTAAGTTTTCCGGTTGATTTTAGTAAGTTATAATATGCAAGGCCTGCGTCAGCTTTTGCTAATTCTAAATTGATCTGAGCCTGGTATAATAATGTTTCGGCATCTGCCCGGTCTGTTGCCGAAGCTATATTGCTTTTATATTTCGATTCGAGGATCTTATTATTCTCACCGGCCTGATCAATGGAGGTTTGTAAAAGTTTTATCTTACCTAAAGCCATTGTATAGTTCTGATAATCCTGGTTAACCTCTTTTTTTACATTATCAAGCTCAATGTTTTTATTGATGATGGTTTCCTCGCGCTGGATCTTAGCTTCTGCAACCTTGTTTTTGTTTGTCCATAATGACGAGTAGTTCCATTTTAAGCCCAGTCCTATTGTTATGGGGGTAATATAGCTGCCGCTTTTAGGCAGCGGATTTGCAGAAACATCAACATAATAACCACTTACCGATGCGCCAAGTGTTGGTAAGGTATTAGCACGGACATTTTTGATATTGGTTTCAGCCACCTTTGTGCGCAGGTCGAGCTGCTTAACCTCGATCCGGGTGCTCAGGGCAGTATCAATATAATTAGTCAGCGGTGCAACCTGCCTTTCGGCTTCATTTATTTGTGCTATGGCAAGCTGGGTACCTTCGTTTAACCCTAAAAGAACATTCAAATTATAGTTTATTATCTTACGGTTGGTTTCAAGGTCAATCCCGTTCAGCTCTATGTTCGAACGTTGCAGCTGAAAGCGCAGCACATCATTTTTAGTCACAAGCCCCTGCTCAAAAAAGCGTTGCGATTGTTTGATCTGCTGATCAATTGAAGCCAGGTTTTGCTGAACTACCTTTTTACTTTGTAAAACCTTATAAAGGTTGTAGTAGGCATTAATAATATCATAGGTTATCTGGTCCTTATCGTTATCTGCATCCAAACGTGCAACCTCGGTAAGCAGGGTTGTTGACTCCTTTGCATATTTCAATTTATTACCGCCAAAAATTGTTTCATTAAGCGAAACAATACCTAAGTAAGCATTGGCACTTTTGGGTAATGATATGTTTTGGTCGCCAAAAGCAAGCTTGTTTGCCGGGATCTGTGCCCGGTTGTAATCAAAACTCGCATTCCCGGTTGGTAAAGCCTGATCTTTTGCCTGGTTAAACTGCGATATAGCCTGGTCGATCTTGTTTTTCGAGAGCTTTAAAACCTTGCTGTTATCAAGGCCAAGCTTAATGGCTTCGTCAAGGGTAATTGTCCTGTCTTGCGCTTTTGCTGCTATGCCAAGCAACAGTGTTAGCAGTATGGCAGGGATAAGGATCCGCACGAAATTTTTTAGCGTGCTTTTTAAAGGGTGTAGGTCGGTGTTATTATTTTGTGTTATCATTGTCGTTCACTAAGTATACTTTTAACAGGTTCTTCAAAAATAATTTGATGCGTGGTTTTAGTTTTTCTTCCAATATTTTTTCGTCCTGGATATCATAGCCAAGCAGGGCAGATGACATAAGCGGCGTGTTTACGATAAAATTCTTGGTGCCATAAAGCGTGGCTATTACCATTTCAATGTCAGCATCCTTTTTAAATTCTTTTTTATCGACCCCTTCTTTCAGGATCTTCCATAATTCTGATACGCTTTTCATCAAAATGTTTCGGATCTTATCAGAAATGTCCGACCGGCGGTTCATGCTCATTTCCTGGTAAAGCAACTTTTGGAAACAGTTATTTGTAAACACCCTGTCGCCGTATACTTCAATATATTTTTCCAGTTTAGCCCATGAACTTATTGATTCGTCGTTGCCTATATTTTGTAAGATCCCCTGGAAGGTTGTTATTTTTCGTTCAAATACGGACAGGAACAAACCTTCTTTTGAGCCAAAGTAA
Source organism: Mucilaginibacter sp. (assembly GCF_028288225.1). Classification (GTDB taxonomy): domain Bacteria; phylum Bacteroidota; class Bacteroidia; order Sphingobacteriales; family Sphingobacteriaceae; genus Mucilaginibacter. The sequence continues at coordinate 38,540 of NZ_JAQBOC010000014.1, read as the reverse complement.
TAATTCAGCATGGCCATGTTTACACCGGCTTCACCCGATATTAAACGGGTTGATGCGCCGTCAAATCCCATTTCTGAAAATATGCGCTCGGCAACATCCAGAATATGATCTTTTTTATCTATCTTCTCTTTTTCCATAATTTTAACAGCACAAAGTTAATCAAACGATTGATTGAGTTAATCATGTTTTTGTAATGTTTTTATAAATAGCTGACAATCAGCAGCAAAAAATCAATCAATCGATTAATCAATTGAGATAAATATTGTTTTGGGGATAATATTATAATAATAAACGTGCCACGATAATTAGTGAATTGCTGATTTAGTGAATTAGTGATCGATGAATAAATACAGCAAATAATGAAAGTAAAGACAGGCACTAAGATGGGTGTGCAAATAGTCAACACTTCGTAACAATATTATCTTTCGGACTTCCGGACTTTCCCGACTTCCGGACTATTCCACATAATAATTAGTGAATTGTTGATTTAGTGAATTAGTGATCGATGAATAAACACAGCAAATAATGAAAGGAAAGACAGGCACTAAGATGATATGGGTGTGCCGATAGTCAACACTTCGTAACAATATTATCTTTCGGACTTCCGGACTATTCCACATAATAATTAGTGAATTACTGATTTAGTGAATTAGTGATTGATGAATAAATACAGCAAATAATGAAAGTAAAGACAGGCACTAAGATGATATGGGTGCGCCAATCGTCAACACTTCGTAACAATATTATCTTTCGGGCTTCCGGACTTTCCCGACTTTCGGACTACCACATAATAATTAGTGAATTGCTGATTTAGTGAATTAGTGATCGATGAATAAATACAGCAAATAATGAAAACAGTAAACATACACTATGCTTAGGAAGTTGAAAACTGTCGCCATGCCGCACCACGGGTTACGCTGCGCTAAACTCGCGGCAGCGTCATATTTTTTAATCCGCACATTCCAAATCCGCACATTCGCACATCTTTAATATATTTGCTTACATGAACCGCATCAAACTTATTGCCACACTGTTATTTGTTGCTCCTTTTGCATTTGCCCAAACAGCTCCGCCGACTGATATAGCCTCCATACAGCAAAATTTTAAAAAGCTGGATGTGCTTGGAAGCGTGCTGTATGTAGCAGCACACCCTGATGATGAGAACACCCGCTTGCTGGCCTACCTGGCACAGGAAAAGCATTACCGTACCGGCTATCTTTCCATGACGCGTGGTGATGGAGGCCAAAACTTATTAGGTAACGAGCAAAGTGAACTTTTAGGATTGATCCGTACGCAGGAGCTTTTGGCTGCACGTAAAGTTGATGGCGCCGAACAGTTTTTTACCCGCGCAAACGACTTTGGGTTTTCGAAAGGGCCGGATGAAACATTAAAGATCTGGGATAAGGAAAAGGTTTTGAGCGATGTGGTTTGGGTGATCCGAAAATTCAGGCCCGATGTAATTATATGCAGATTTCCTACTACAGGCGAAGGCGGTCATGGGCATCATACCTCATCGGCCATTCTTGCCCAGGAAGCATTTGCTGCTGCTGCCGACCCGAAACGTTTCCCTGAACAATTACAGTTTGTGCAACCATGGCAGGCCAAACGTTTACTTTGGAACACCTTTAATTTTGGTACAACAAATACTACCAGCCCCGATCAGTTTAAGATTGATGTAGGCGTTTATAACCCCACACTTGGCAAAGGTTATGGGGAGTTGGCTGCCGAAAGCCGCTCGAACCATAAAACCCAGGGCTTTGGATCGGCAAGGCAGCGTGGTGAATCATTTGAATATTTTAAAACTATTTTGGGTGATGCCCCGCAAAAAGACCTGTTCGATGGGATAAATACTTCATGGAAAAGAGTTAACGATGGAGAAGCAATAAATGCCGGTATAAATATAATCCGGAAAAGCTTTGATGCTGATAATCCCGAACAATCGGTGCCAGCACTGATAAAGCTGCTCGGCAGGGTTGAGAAAATTTCAGACACCTACTGGCGGGCTCAAAAAACTAAAGAATTGGATAACCTTATTGCGGCCTGCGCCGGTTTGTGGTTTGAAAGCTATGCCGCCGAACCGTCCTATGCATTGGGCGACAGCATCCACATTCGCTCACAAGTGCTTGATCGTTACAACGATAAAATAAAACTGAACAGCATCAGCATAAATCAAACAGAAAAAAGCTTTAACAGCCAGGCTATCCCTGCAAATCAATTACAAACGTTAAATACCAGCGCATTAGCCAATAAAATTACACAGCCTTACTGGCTTGAAACGGCACACAGTATTGGGGCTTATAACATTCCGGGCCAACAGTTTGTGGGCAACCCTGAAAACCCCGATTTGCCAACGGTTGCCTTTGAATTTATAATTGAAGGTAAGCCTATCCGCTTTGAACGCCGTTTGGTTTATAAATATGTAACACCGGTTAATGGCGAGATCTATCAGCCCATTGAAATAACACCACCGGTAACCGCAAATATTACCAGCCAGGACTATATTTTTAATAACAGCAGTCCGCAATCTGTCCAAATAAAATTAAAAAGCTATACCAAAAGCAACGGAAACATCAGCATAAAACCAATAGCGGGTTGGAAGATCAGCCCGGATAAGTTTGATTTTTCGGATAAAAACAAAGGCGATGAATGGACAGTGACCTTTAGTGTAAGCCCTGCCGGGCAGCATCCCGGAACTACGGTTTTAGACGCTGTTGTAACGGTCAACGGCAAACCATTTTCATTGGGTATTCAGCATATAAAATATGATCATATTCCCAATATTACTTTGTTTCCGCCATCGCAGGCAAAACTGATAGATGTTAATCTGAAAATTGCCGGCAAAAAAATTGGCTACATTGAAGGTGCCGGCGACCTGGTGCCCGAGGCATTAAGGCAGGTAGGTTATGATGTGCATGAGCTTACCGAAAAAGAAATAATGAATGGCGACCTTGCCGGTTATGACGCCATAGTTACCGGTGTGCGCGCTTACAATGTGAATGAGCGCCTTGCCATTGAGCAGCCAAAGTTGCTTGAATATGTAAAAAATGGCGGCAACCTGGTTGTACAATACAATAACAATAACGGCCTTGTAACCAAACAGATAGGCCCCTATCCATTTAAACCGATAAATCAGCGGGTTACAGATGAAAATGCAAAGATCACTATACTGGATAAACAAAACCCGGTTTTAAATTATCCAAACGCTATAACACAGGATGATTTTAATGGATGGATCCAGGAGCGGGGTTTATATTTTGTGGGCGATATTGCTCCTGATTATAAACAGGTATTGCAGATGAATGACCCGGGCGAAACACCCAATAACGGCGCTTTAATAACCGGCAATTATGGCGAGGGGCGGTTTATTTATACTTCGCTGGCATTTTTCAGGCAGTTGCCCGCCGGGGTTCCCGGTGCATATAAGCTGTTTATAAATTTGCTAAGCAAGCCTAAAACACAGGCAATACCGTAATATAGCAGGGCGTATGCAGTATATCCTGATACTGTGCCGCCTGGGCGTACTTTATAGGGCAACGTGCAACAGCCGGGGCAAATCGAAAATCGTAATTGCCCGAATACATTGCGTAATCAGATCTAAAACAATTAATGTTACCCTATTGCTATACATCATTTAATCCGTTATTTTTGCCCCCCATAACACACAGCGTATTATGAAACATCACGAAGAAGAAGACAACAGCTACGATTACCTATATTACCTAATTGGCTTACTTAGCGGCCTTTTTACAGGTTTCGTTATTGATACTAATTTTATATTGACCCCTATTTTAGGAATTGTAGGCTTATTATTTGCAGGCTTTTTCCTGAATGTTTTTGTCAGAGGTCGTGGCAAAGCCTGATCCTGAGCTACCATCATTTATACATAGCTGGAACCAGTTTTACGGCATCGTCGCCGGCTGGCTGGTTCTGTTAATTTTTATTTTCTGGCTCATTACAATCCTTTTTGAATGAGCTTAACCGACTGGATCGTTCTTGGCGTTACACTGCTTACCATTGTAATATATGGGGTATGGAAAAGCGGCGCTAACAAAAATATCGACCAGTACCTTATGGGCGGCCGCTCGTTATCGTGGTACCATGTGGGCCTATCGGTAATGGCAACACAGGCCAGTGCAATCACCTTTTTATCGGCACCGGGCCAGGCTTACTCAGACGGGATGCGCTTTGTTCAGTTTTACTTGGGCCTGCCGCTGGCCATGATAGTGCTTTGCGTTACCTTCGTCCCTATTTTTCATAGGCTCAAGGTATATACCGCTTATGAGTTTTTAGAGAACCGCTTCGATCTGAAAACAAGGGCGCTCACTTCCTTTCTGTTTTTGATCCAGCGCGGCCTTTCAACGGGTATTACCATTTATGCGCCATCCATTATTTTATCAACCATACTTAATATCAATACGGTTTATACCACCCTGTTTATTGGGGGGCTGGTAATATTTTATACGGTTTATGGCGGCACCAAAGCGGTATCATACACACAACTGCTGCAAATGAGCATTATATTTTTAGGGATGTTTTTTGCCGGCGCGATGGTAGTGCACCTGCTGCCCGAACGGGTTGGCTTTGTAAAAGCAATTAAGCTTGCCGGCAAATTGGGCCGCATGAACGTTATAGACTGGAAGTTTGACCCTAACAACCGCTACAACGTGTGGAGCGGCCTTATCGGCGGTTTCTTTTTACAGCTCTCTTATTTCGGTACAGATCAAAGCCAGGTTGGCCGTTACTTAACCGGCAGCTCAATTGGCCAAAGCCGTATGGGACTGATTATGAATGGCCTGTTAAAGGTCCCCATGCAGTTTTTAATTTTATTGATAGGGATCCTGGTTTTTGCATTTTACCAATTTAACCGGCCGCCAATGTTTTTTAACAGGTACGAGGTTGAACAGGTAAAGAAAAGCAATTATGCCGGTCAGTATAACCAGCTTGAAGATAAATACACCGCAATTTTTGAGCAGCGTAAAAGCAAGGCTGAGAATTTAGTAAATGCTTTGGACAGTAAGGACAAGACGCAAATAAGCCAGGCGCAGCAAGCTTTAAAGGTTGTTGACAAAACGTCAGGGGAGATCCGCAGGGAAGCTATTGCTTTGATGAAAAAAAATAATGTGAAAGCTAATGGGGACGATACCAATTATGTGTTCCTGAACTTTGTTACGCACTACCTGCCCAGGGGATTAATAGGTTTACTTGTAGCCATAGTTTTCCTGGCCTCAATGGGTTCAACGGCAAGCGCTTTGAATTCATTAGCATCAACCAGTGTTGTCGATATTTATAAACGCATTATTAATCCCGGCGCTACCGATAAAAATTATTTACTTGCGTCGAGGTTAGCAACCATATTTTGGGGAGTTATATGTGTGCTGATGGCGCTGTACGCCAGTAAGGTTGGCAATTTGCTGGAGTTTGTTAACCAATTAGGATCATATATTTATGGCACCATACTGGGGGTATTTGTAGTTGCCTTTTATTTAAAAAACATACGGGGCAATGCAGTTTTTATAGCCGCTGTAATTACCGAAGCATTAATATGTATCATGGGATACTTTGAACTGGTAGCTTATTTATGGCTGAATGCTATAGGTTGTATTTTGGTGATTGTAATAGCAGCGGCGATTAATCCATTAATGCCGGATAATAAAAACCGTGTCATTGCGGGGAGGAACGACGAAGCCACCTCGTAGCTATACAGACCGGCCCTGCTTGCGACGAGGTTGCCGCGCTTCGCTCGCATTGACAAAAAACAATAACTACTTCCTTGGCATATAAATAATTATACACGCGCCAATCAGAGCTATGCCGGCCCCGATAATGTCATATTTATCAGGCTTAAAGCCGTCTACCTTCCAGGCCCAAAGCAAGGCCATCACTATAAAGACCCCACCATAAGTGGCATATACGCGGCCAAAGTTTGCTGTTTGCCACGTAGCTACAACGCCATACATAATCAAGATAAGCCCGCCAAAAATACCGTACCATACCGGCTTATCAGACTTTAGCCAGAGCCAGATCAAATACCCGCCGCCTATCTCACAAAGGCCGGCTAATAGGAATATTCCTAACGATTTTATGATGTTCAATGGGTGAGGGTTAGTGGTTGTTGCACATTATTTTTTGAACCATGATTAAAGGGTTGTGCGATTTCCTGATGCTTATCATGCAGATAATCAAGAAATCTTTTAATCATGGTTCAAAAATCCGAAATCGAACATCCGAAATCAAATCAGCTCTTTGCCTGGTCAATAACCGCCTGGTTTAATCGTACATATTCATCGTCATTGCTCGCCTTTGCAAGCTCAATGCCTTCCTGTGCTGCTTTAATGGCAGCCGCTTTGTCACCCATTTTAAGCCGGATCCGGGCCTCCCATAATTTATACCATGGACCCTTGGGCTCAACCTTTTCGGCCTCCAAAGCCCAGCCTAATGCCTTTTTCATGTCCTTATTATTTTCATAATAATATTGTATGGCATTAAAGTAATAAGGTTTACGGTCACCTTTCATCAGCTCGTCAATGTTAGCTGTTATCTTGGCATCATCATCAGTATTTAGTTTTATAGATATAGCTGTATGGTCCCAAACCAAATGCAGATCAGAAGAATGAGTGGTTTCATCAGCAAACTGTATGGTAAAGCTTTCACGTTTTTCGGCGCGGTAAGTAGGTTTTACCTTAAAGCGCAAAAGGTCATCAGCTTGTTTATAGCTATAGGCACCCCATTGTTTAGCAGTTTTATTCAGTATAACTGTCCATTCATTTTTATCCGGTATGGTAAATAATGAATAAGTGCCGGCCGGTACACTGTGCCCTTCAACAATTACATTTTCGGTAAAACTTATAGTAGTAGCGGCATTGGCACCAGTGCGCCAAACCTGTCCGTAAGGGTTTATTCCCCCAAAAATCATACGCCCTTTAACACTGGGCCTTGAATAGGTTATGGTTATTTTCCCTAAGCCAAAATCCTGGATAATGGTTTGCATCGGACTTGCTTCCGGAATGCGCGGCGCCTGGGCATTGCTTTTAAAACTGACCCCTGCTAAAAGTATAGCAAGTACATACAGGTAACACTTTCTCATATCTAAATTTTTACACGAAGTTATAGATTGTAGTTGGATTATGACAAAGTATCAGACTGAAAATTATCGCAAAAGTAAAGTCTATAAAAAATAAAAGCCCCCCGCACTTGCTGCAGGGGACTTTCAACCTAAACCTTATCACAATTGAACCGACGAGTGCCGGTCCGCGTTATATTTATCAATTACTATACCAATAATTGCCAATCAACTTTTTTTGACAATTTAACGAAACAATATACATGTGCTTTAAATGGAAAATACTGAAAGCAGCTTTACAAAGTGTATACAACAGCAAATACTTTGTTGTTTTTTTTGTACACTAATTTACTTGTTTTGGAACGTTTTTGCGGCGTAAAAAAGTGTCGAACAGATACAGGGCCAGCACCACATCAAAAAACATAAAGCCTTCAACAACCGGCTTTGATATATGCGCGCTAACATCGGGCATTTTAAAATTGGCAGGTACCTTAACAGCAAGATCCGGGATGCTTTGGCCTGACCAATTCATGCTTGTTAAAGCATATATTAAAAACCCGGTTAACGTTAGCACGAAAAATATCGTTATCCCCATAATTATGCGCTTGTTAATAGCCGCCTTAAGCGGTACCTGCGCCTGTTCGGTACGGATGGCTTCAATTACATTGTAAGTAAAGGCCATAGGCGGCTCATCCAGCTCAATAGCAGCAAACTCCTTATTAAGGGCCAGCAGTTCCTGGTATTTTATGCGGTATGCTTCATCGCCTGCTATTAGCTTGCTGATGGCGCTTTGCTCATCCGGTGTGCAATTGCCATCAATATAGTTCCAAAGTGTTTCTTCTATGTTATTCATATCAGTTCTTTAGCCTCATGTTTTAAATTGCGTTCCAGCTTTTCTTTTAAACGCTGGCGCGCCCTGAATAATTTTACTTTAACCGTATTGGCTTCTATCCCCAATGCCTGTCCAATTTCCTCCAGCGATTGCTCGCCTTTGTAAAACAGGGTAATTATGGTTGCATCATCCGGCAAAAGCTGTTCTATAGCCTGGTTCAGGTAAAACGACCTTGATCTGTTCTCCGCATTATTAACATCATATGCAGAGGAATGGTTTTCTACCTGTATATAAGTGTTTTCGTCATCTATCGAATCAGTATCCACTCTTTTCTTCCTTAAAAATGTCATGGCGGTAGTATATACAATACTATAAAGCCATGTGCTGAATTTTGATTGCCTTTGAAAAGATGCCAGTGAACGGTAGGCTTTTATAAAGCAATCCTGCGCAATCTCCTCGGCGTCTTCTCTCCCTTTTGCAAAACGCATAGCCAATGTAAATACAAAGCGCTGATGCCGTTTAACCAAATCGGCGTATGCCGACTGGTTCCCCGCCAGCACCTGGTCTATCAACTCTATATCTGAAAGCTTGCTCTGCATCTACTATAGCTCTCTGACGATGTATTTTTGTTGGAGGTTACACCCTTTTGTAAAGATAGTTTATTATTTGTTGTAAGGTTGGAATGTTGTAAAGTTGGATTAGAAAAGGGGAAGGTATATTTATGTAGGGGCGTATCGCATACGCCCTTGCCAACGGGTTGACTGCAGTACAAGGGCGTATGCGATACGCCCCTACGGGTGATCTGCCATCATTACAACAACAACCCTTACAACTTTTTTTCAAAAGACTGTAACCTCCGTCATAACCATGTGGTCATAGCATACAAATACACCACAACGGTGTTTAAAACAAAAAATATTTATTAACTTTTAAAAAATTAAATATCATGGAAGATCACGCAAAAGAACTCGGAGTAATGGTGGCAATTATAGTACCGCTGGCATTCTTCGCAATGATTTTTGGAATCGTTTACCTTTACAAAAGAGAACGAATGGCAATGATTGAACGCGGAATGAACCCAAGAATTGACTTGCCGCAGCCGCATACTAATTTAAGATGGGGATTGCTGCTTATAGGATCTGGCTTAGGTTTATTTTTCGCTTACCTGTTAGACAATACCGCATTTAAACACGTAAACGGTGATTTTGACAGCGATGCCAATGTAGCTATTTACTTTGCGCTAATAGCAGTATTCGGAGGGTTAGGCCTTTTTGTTTCGTATTTAGTAGATATGAAATATTTATCAAAAAAGTCTTCGCAAGAATAACTACAGTAATTTAATATCAACTAACTAAATACCTCTCTTTCAAAATCTTCATGTGATGCATTTCATGACCTGCTATCATATAAGCATAAGCCCTAACAGAAAACGGACTGCCGCTGGCAATCCCTTTCTGCGTTGATTGCTGTTCTGTTAATGAGCGGAAAAGATACAGGCTTGATTCGCGCACGGTTTTTAATTCATTTGCCAGATCTTCAAGCGGGCGGCTGTTAAAGGTCGCCTGCTCCATATAAACATCCTGGTCAAAACCCGGCAGGGTGATAGATTCACGCGAGAAAACAAGCGCACGGTAAGCAAAAACCCTTTCTGTATCGGCCATATGGCCAACAACCTGCTTAATGGTCCATTTGCCTTCGGCATATGTGTACGATGCTTTATCAGCACTTAGGCTTGTAAATAAGTTGTAGCTCTCTTCTTTCTGGCGTTCCAGGATCTCCAATATAGGGTCATTGCCAACAAGGTCAAGATACCTGGCAGCATATGCTGAATATTCATCAGGGATTGGTCTGTTTATCATAGCGTGTGTGTTTTAATACAATTCTAAAAGTTGTCCCTTTTCCTAATTCCGAATCCTTCACAAAGATCTGCCCGTTGTGATAGTTTTCTATCATGCGCTTGGTTAATGACAGGCCCAGCCCCCAGCCCCGCTTACGGGTAGTATAGCCCGGCTGAAAAACGGTATCAAATTTTGAGCGTGGGATGCCCTTGCCGGTATCAGATACATCGATAAATACCTGTTTTTTTATTTTATTCCCCGATATATCAACCTGTATTGATCCCTTGCCTTCAATTGCGTTTACCGCATTTTTTAGCAGGTTTTCCAATACCCAATCAAACAAAGGCACATTTAAGCCCGCCTCTAAATGCGGGTTGCCAGTTAGTTCCATGCTTATATTTTTACTTACCCTTACCTTAAAATAATCAACAAAATCTTTTACAACCTCGTAAACCTTGTGCTCCTCCAGCTTTGGTGTAGACCCTATTTTGGAAAAACGGTCGGCAACAATTTCCAGCCGTTTAACATCATTTTCCATTTCAGCAATTAATGAATCATCCCCTGCGCTATATTTTTCCTTCATGAGTTCAATCCAGGCCATTAATGACGATATGGGCGTACCCAACTGATGCGCGGTTTCTTTGGCAAGCCCAACCCACACCTGGTTCTGCTCCGATTTACGCGATGAGCTGAAGGCTGTATAAGCCAGCAATAAAAATATAGCTATTACCGAGAGCTGGATATAAGGAAAATACTTTAACTGGGTAAGCAACGCTGAGTCTTTATAGTAAACCAGCCATTTTTCACCGTAAACATTAAGCCTTATGGGGGCGTGCTGGTCTTGCATATAGGCCAGTTCGCGCTTAAAATATTCCGGGTCATAAGTCAATTTTTTATTACCCTCTGCTGCGAGTTTTATAAATGTTTTGGTTTGATCTAAACCTCTTGAAAGCTGGATATCGCCCTTATCGTTTGTAACAATAGCGGGAACGGTGAGGCTGTCGCGTACAGCAAAAACGTAATTTAAAAAATCATTATCATCTGATATGGTGAGCTGTTTCATGGTAAACGCCCATACTTCGGCACGTGTACGCTCGGATCTTGCAATGTTGCGCACAAGATAGCTGGTATATAATAATGACCCGCTGGCAATTACCATTGCAAATGTGAGCAGTGAATATTTCCAGCGTTTTTTTTGTTGGTATGGATTCATGGGTGTGGTCCGAAAGTCGAAAAGTCCGGAAGTCCGAAAGATGGAACGTCAGAAAAACAGCTTTCTTATATCCGCCCAAAATACGTATTTAGTATCAAAGTCGGAAAAAGAGAAAAATGCGGGACGGGGAATCTTGTATTGCTGGGTTTCAAACCCGGATTTAACGCAGGCCTGCGACCTGCGCTGATGGATTTCACCCTTCAGGGCTTTGTATTTTCCATTTTTCCTGACCCTGAAAGAGTCCAATATACTAGCGCAGGGTAACGCCCTGCGTATATAGATATATCGCTATGGTATACCCCCGTCTATCATTCCAAATTCAACTTTCAGTCTTTACCGACTTTCCGACTTCTGGACTTTCCGTCTTTCGGACTATAAACCTATCTTTGCCAAACTATGTCTGATAAAAAAGTTAGAGTAAGGTTTGCACCAAGTCCTACAGGTGGGTTGCACCTGGGTGGTGTACGCACAGCGTTGTTTAATTATCTTTTCGCCAAAAAAAATGGCGGCGATTTTGTTTTAAGGATAGAGGACACCGACCAAAGCCGCTATGTGGAAGGTGCTGAACAATATATTTTGGATTGCCTGAACTGGTGCGGAATAACCCCTGATGAAAGTCCGGTTGTGGGTGGCCCTTATGCCCCATACCGCCAAAGCGAACGCAAATGTCTATATCGCGAATACGCCGAAAAGCTGGTAAGAGAAGGGCACGCTTATTATGCCTTTGATACTACCGAAGAGCTGGAACAAAACCGCAGGGAGATTCCTAACTTTCAATACGGACAAGCCTACCGCGATGGACTGCGCAACTCATTATCACTAAAAGAGCATGAGGTTGATCAATTGCTTGATGCCCATACGCCTCATGTTATCCGCATAAAAATGCCTGCTGACGAAAGGGTGAGCTTTAACGATATGATCCGCGGTCATGTAAGCTTTGAAACCAACCAGGTTGATGACAAGGTTTTATTAAAGGCCGATGGAATGCCTACCTATCATTTGGCTGTGGTGGTTGATGATTACCTGATGAAAATTACACATGCTTTTCGCGGAGAAGAATGGCTGCCATCAGCACCTGTGCATTTATTGCTGTGGGAATATTTAGGCTGGAAGGCTGATATGCCGCAATGGGCGCATTTACCACTGATATTAAAACCTGATGGTCATGGCAAGCTCAGCAAACGCGATGGCGCACGCCTGGGTTTCCCGGTTTACGCCATGAATTGGTTTGATGCCAAAACAGGCGAGCTTACCCCAGGTTTCCGCGAGCTTGGTTTTTTACCCGAAGCGTTTTTGAACTTACTGGCGATGCTTGGCTGGAATGACGGCACCGATCAGGAGATCTTTACACTGGATGAACTGGTTGAAAAATTCTCAATAGATCGCGTTAGCAAGGCAGGGGCTAAGTTTGATTTTGAAAAAGCCAAATGGTTCAATGCGGAGTGGATTAAAAGGCTGAAAGCTGAAAGCTTAAAGCCAAAAGTGAAAGCAATTTTGGAGGATAAAGGAATTGTTGTTACTAATGATGATTACCTGCTGCAGGTTATTGATAAGGTAAAGGACCGCTGCGTGTTACTGCCGGATTTTTACCACCAGGCCGCTTACTTTTTTGAGCAGCCAAAGGAATACGATGTGAACTCTGTTAAGCCAAAATGGACGGATGCTAAAACAGATTTCTTTAACGCTTTTATCAATACCGTAAATACCACCGAAACGTTCGAACCTGTTGAACTGGAAACTGCATTTAAGGCCTTAGCTGAAGAAAAGGGTATAAAAGCAGGGGAGTTAATGCTGCCTTTCCGCATTATGCTGGTGGGCGGTAAGTTTGGCCCGCATGTGTTTGATATTGCTGTGCTGCTGGGGAAAGAAGAGACTGTTAAAAGAATTGAGAAGGCGTTGGTGGTGTTTGATGAAGCATAATCAAAAGCAAGGCCTATGCGATTCCTCTCTTGAGAGAAGTGCAGGGGTGTGTTCGCCATACATTTACGCCAGTGCATTAGCGTAAATGCATGGCGCAGAAACCCACCCCTGCCACTTCACTGTCCAACGCGCCCCCTCCAGGGAGGGGAATTAAAAAATCTTAACTCCCCGCGCTCAAATATTCCACCAAATTATTTATACTTTTTGCTACAACGCCAACCTGGTCCTGTGCTTCTTTCCAGTTGCGCTGTTCAATTGCTTCGCGGATGCCGGGCAGGGTTTTTACACCATAACCGGTATAAAAGCCAGGGGCGTAAATGGTATGCCTGTACCACGGGCGGCGTGGCAAACCGCCGGCAGATAGTAATTGCTGTTCGGCGTGGTAAAGCAATTTGTTCAGCTTGTCATTATTGCCATTGGTTTGTGATGCAATTGTCCAGCTTGCTGCCAGTTTATCAGCAACTTTTTTGAGCGTATCAACCGCGGTTTTTAAAGCGGTAAAATCAAGCTTTGGTACGCTGTCTTTTGCAACCGGAAGCTGCTCGTGTTTTGTCGGATCGGCGGCTAAAGCAAAGTCGTTTGCTTTTATAAGCTGGTTATCCATAGCGGTGTTTTCGTGCATTTTATCAACCAGCTCATTCAATTCGGTAACATATTTATTAATGGTGGATTGCAGGTTGCGGAAATCAAACGGCAGCAGCTCGGCATTGGCCATACGTAAAACAGCATGCCCGGCAGTTTGTGATAAAGCAACACCATACTTAAATGATGAGTCTTTAAATCTGCGGTAATCATCATATGAATCATAAATTGAATGATATTCTCCTCCGCCGTCTTCACCGCCAAAGCCCAGGTCTAAAGTTGGGATCCCCAGGTGTTGTAAAAATGAAGAATAGTCAGATCCGGAGCCTAATGATTCCAATTTACCGCCTTTCCTGTCCAGTATTTCTTTTTTGTCTTTTACTGATGATGCACCAACAAGCTCATGCGCTTTTTTACGTGCAAACACACTTACATTAGTTTGCGGGTCGTTTACATTTTGGGTTATCTCGTCCATAAAAGGTTCAAGCGCCTGTGAGCCGCCCGATCCTAAAAAACCGCGTCCGTTACCATCTGAGTTAATGTATACAACCGCTTTTTCCTGCAGTTCCTTGTCATGCCCTTCGGCAAACTCTGTTGAGCCCAGCAATCCCGGCTCCTCGCCATCCCACGAACAATAAATTATGGTTCGTTTTGGTTTCCAGCCTGTTTTTAACAAATCGCCAAGTGCTTTTGCCTCATCAAGCATAGCCGATTGACCGCTTATAGGATCGCCGGCGCCATTTACCCAGGCATCATGATGATTGCCGCGCATTACCCATTCGTCCGGCCATTTCGAGCCTTTTATTTTGGCTATAACGTCATAAGCCGGCACCATATCCCAGTTAAACTCAAGCTTTAAATGTACCATTGTTTTTCCCGGGCCAACATGATAGGTTATAGGCAAGCCACCCTGCCAGTCGCGCGGGGCAACAGTGCCATCCAATGCCGCCAGCAATGGCTGGGCATCATGATAACTAATTGGGAGTACGGGGATCTTTAATATGGTTGCGGCATCTTTCCTGTCTAAACGTTTGGCATCCTTAGTAGCGCCAATGCCGGGTGTAAGCGGATCGCCGGGATAAATCACCATATCCATCACCGAACCGCGCTGAACGCCATATTCGTTCTTATATGCGCCTTTAGGGTACACATCGCCGGCAGTATAGCCATCATCTTTAGGGTCGGAGTAAATAATACAGCCAATTGCACCATGTTCATAGGCTACTTTAGGCTTTATTCCACGCCATGAACGGCCGTATTTGGCAATTACAATTTTACCTTTAACATCAATGCCCAATTTGGCAAGCGTTTCGTAATCATCGGGTAAGCCATAGTTTACAAATACCAGTGGCGCACTTACATCACCATCGGCACTCCAGGCATTATAGGTTGGCAATTGATCAGCCTGGCCGGATGTGGCATCTTCGGTCAATGCCGGCTCTTTTAGCAGCGCGCTGTATTTTGTTGGACCGATAAGCTCCAATACCCTCGTTTTTGGGGTAGGATAAAGCACTGTATACGTTTCAAGATGAGCATCAAGCCCATAGCTTTTGTATTTCTGCAGGATCTTTTCGGCCACCGCCTTGCTTCCCGGCGAGCCCACGTTATGCGGAAATGCTGTAAGCTCCTTAATAGTTTCGCCTATACGCGGAGCGCTTAATGAGGCATCAAAAGCTTGTTCGGTTTGCAGTTCTTTAGCTGCCGAAGCTGCTGTAAAACCGCTGATGGTTTTTTGCTGGGCACTTGCTGCTGCAGCTATTGCAATAAAAGCGAGCGTAAGTTTTTTTTTCATATTTACGGGGATGAATGTGATTTGTGAAAATAGGGAATTTGGGGTGGATTGGCAAATGATGTGAAGATGATGTGCGGATGTGTGGATATGCATATGTGCGGATGCCTTTCAATAATACCAAATACTATTCAATCATCCGCACATTTAAAATTCGCACATCCGCACATCTTCTACAGTTCTTTCACAAATTCCTGCATGGCCAATCCGGGATCTTCCTGTTTCATAAAATTCTCGCCTATTAAAAACCCGTTAAAGCCGGCTATTTTTAGTTGTTTGATGGTTTCAGGATTACTGATGGCGCTTTCCGAGATCTTTAAAAATTCAGAAGGAATATATGGGGCCAGCTTATAAGAGGTTTCAACGGATACTGTAAAATCTGCCAGGTTACGGTTGTTTACACCAATAGCATCCAGGTTGGGGTTGATGCTTCTCTCCAGTTCTTCGAGGTTATGCACTTCCAACAATACATTTAATCCCAGGTTTTTCGCCAGTGATGCCAGCGTTTGAATTTCGGCGGGTGTAAGGATAGCCGCTATCAGTAAAATAATATCAGCACCTAATGATTTTGCTTCAATTATTTGATATTCATCAATCATAAAATCCTTACGCAAAATGGGAATGCTATTGGCCTGGCGGGCAGCAACAAGATCTGCTTTTTTGCCCATAAAAAAATTGCGGTCTGTTAAGACCGATAACGCCGAAGCGCCCGCTGTTGCATACCCATTGGTAACCGCCTTAACGCTCACCCTATCATTAATTACTCCTTTTGAGGGCGATTTGCGCTTAAACTCAGCAATAATGCCAGTCCGCCCGGGATCAAGCAAAAAATCTTTAAAAGAATAGCAATCCCTTTGGAAAAAGTCTGATTCTTCCAGCTTTGTGTATGATGTACGGCGTTTGGCAGCCAGTACTTCGCGCTTTTTGTTGATGACGATTTTATCTAAAATGTTCATTAGCCCCCCAACCCCCTAAAGGGGGAGTTTTTGATTTGCAATATGTTAATTAATATTCAGAAAAGCCACCCCGCTATTCTCTCCCCCTTTAGGGGGTCGGGGGGCCCGGCTTCAACCAGTTCTGCATCAGCTCTTTCCCATGCTCAGTCAATATTGATTCCGGGTGAAACTGCACGCCGCGCACATCATACTGTTTGTGGCTCAGGGCCATTAATGAGTTGTCGGCTTCGTCAATTGCGGTAACAGTCAATGAATCCGGCAGCGCATCTCCATCTACAACCCATGAGTGGTACCTGCCCACCTTAAAGCTTTCGGGCAAGCCTAAAAAAAGCTTTTCCTGCTTATCGGTTACTTTAATAGGAGTTGCAATGCCATGCATCGGCTGACTAAGGTTATACAACTTGCCGCCAAAAACCTCGGCTATAGCCTGCTGACCAAGGCATACGCCAAAGATGCTTTTTGTTGGTGCATACTTTTCAATTACTTCCAGCAGCAAACCGGCCTCGCTTGGTATTCCGGGGCCGGGCGACAGGATAATGCGGTCGTAAGCGTCCACATCATCAATATTAAATTTATCATTTCTCCACACCTCACATTGCATGCCAATTTCGTTAACCAGGTGCACCAGGTTATAGGTGAATGAATCGTAATTGTCTATTATTAAAATCCGGCCCCCCGGCCCCCTAAAGGGGGAGGTGGAGCTTATATCATTGCTATTTGTCATTTTATTTTTTAATTATTCATCTCCTGTTCCCCCTTTAGGGGGTTAGGGGGCCGCCTTAAAGCTCTTCAGCCAATTCTATCGCTTTCCGTAAAGCAGCTATCTTATTATCAACTTCCTTTAGTTCACTTTCTGCTATTGAGCCGGCAACTATGCCTGCACCCGCCTGGTAATGCAGGGTGCTGTTTTTACTCAAAAACGAGCGGATCATAATGGCATGATTAAAATCACCATTGAAACCCAAAAAGCCTATTGCCCCACTGTAAAAGCTGCGTTTTGTTTTTTCATTTTCGTCGATGATCTCCATTGCACGGTATTTTGGTGCGCCGCTTAAAGTACCCGCGGGATAAGTGTCGGCAACTACTTTAAAGGATGATACACCAGGCAGCAGCTTACCGCTCACATGTGATACCAGGTGAATGAGGTGCGAGTAATATTGCACTTCTTTAAAGGCCTTAACTTCAACTTCACCACAGTGGCGGCTTAAATCGTTACGGGCCAAATCAACCAGCATAACGTGTTCGGCAGATTCCTTAGGGTCGTTTTCCAGCTGACGGGCTATTTCGGCATCCTTTTCATCATCGCCGCTGCGCTTAAATGTGCCGGCTATTGGAAATATATTGGCTATTCCATTTTTTACCGTTATCTGCGCCTCGGGCGATGAGCCGAAGATCCTGAAATCGCCATAATCAAAATAAAACAAATAAGGCGATGGGTTTATGGAGCGCAATGCCCGGTACACATTAAATTCATCGCCCAAAAACTTTTTAGAAAATCCGCGCGAAGGAACAATCTGGAACACGTCGCCACGGTAAATATGCTGCTTCATTTTTTCAACCACAGCCATAAACTCTTCGTTGGTTAGGTTTGATTGCTCCCCGTCCTTGCTTTCAAAATGATATTCAGGGAAGTTTTTGTTGCGGATAAGATCAGCTAATTTTTCAAGGCCGTTATTATCTGCTTCGCCTTCCGGCTGGTTATGAAAAATATAGAGCTCATTTTTAAAATGGTCAATAGCAATGATATACCTGTAAATATGGTACTGCATAACCGGCACCTTGCGGGCGGTATCTGCACTTTGTTTCAGGCGGATGGTTTCAAAATGTTCAACGGCTTCATGTGTAAAATAGCCAAAGATGCCATTGGATATAATTTTACCGGGGATTGGATTGGTTTCAAAACTGCTTATAAATTCATTGATCTTGCTGATAAGATCAAAATTGCCTGGCGTAAAGTGTTCTTCAGTGCTATCCGGATAAGTTACTTTAAGTGCGCCATCATTTAAAACAAAGCCGCTTATCGGCTCGCAGCAAACATAGCTCATGCTGTTTTCACGGCTATGGTAGTCAGAGCTTTCAAGCAGTAACGAGTTGGGGAAAACATCGCGCAAGCGCAGGTAAATGCTTACCGGAGTTGTGGTATCGGCAAGCATTTTTTTCAGCGTTGTTATAATTTTATATTTCTTCATATCCTTTTAAAAAAGTCTTAAAAACAAAAAAAACCCTGCGAATGAGGTTCGCCGGGTTTCCTATTAGGTTTACAATTGATTAGTTGATCAGATCAAAAAGTTAGCCGGCTGCCAAAATTAATTGGTGCCACCAGCTATTATTATGATTGATCTTGATCATTACGGTCACAAATTTATAAAGAAAATTGAATTAGCAAATTTTTTCTGCATTTTTTTATGATTGTGAACCTAAAACAGGCAGATTACCAGCCATTATTGTAGCCACAATTATTAAAAAAGCTACGATATAGTAAATTGCAACCGTACGGTGTTTGCTTTCGGGCAATATTATCTTTTTTGATTTGCTGTGCCCAATGGTTATTAAAACAATGGCAATGATCATCCCTACCCAATGCTCAACAGTGAAATAGCGGGTAACGTCATTTTTCATGGTGCCGCTGTTAAATTGCACAAGAGGGCTTAAAAAAAACAGCACCAAGCCGATAAGCAGCTGGGTATGTGCCGATATCAGGGTAAACAAATTGATCTTGCGGTTAAGCTGGGTGTATGGTTTTTGCCCCAGCCAGCCCAGGAGGGATTGAATAATGGCTACCAGTATTAATATAAATACAATGTACCTGAACCCCGAATGAAGTTGTTTGATAATGAGATAAGCGTTCATCGAATAAAAATTTATTCGAATATACGTTTTTAGTGTTAAGTCAATAGTAATAAGTATTGCCATTAAAACGATTAATGACTTTTGACTCCGGGCTAATGACTTACTTAATAAGTTTCGCTTAAAGGAGGGATAGTGTTACGTTCAGGATTTTTACTCTTTTTTTCTTTCGCGGCAAAAAGAGTTTTTATTTTATCCCAAAGGCCCATCACAGAATCTTCAGATATAAAATGTGATGCTTTTTGTGAAACAAGGCCTACCAGGGCTTTTACCAAAAAGCCTGAATGCCGGAATATGGTCTTATTAAGCGTGAAAGGTAAAACAAAGCGGGAAATTAGCCCTACAAGGTCCTGATCGAAAAAGCCGGTAGATTTGCCATCAGCCGAAAATGACCTGGGGAACAGCGATCCTAAAGTTGATATGGTTGATGAGAAATTTTTAAACCGCAGGCCAATGGCAACGCTTTGCTCACGCTCCTGCCCCTTCAGCCTTAATATTTCATTCCTTAGATCATTTATATTTCCGATAGGTACATCCATTTGCATTAGTTTTTAAAGATCTTGTGGATAAACGCATTAACAATTGGCTTTTCAATAGCCGATTTATTATATTTAATGGTGAGTGCTATTATTAAATATAAAACGGCAACGCATCCAAATCCCATCCAATCGGCGCCAAATAAACTACCTAAATAAAACGCAAGGGTAAAGCTGGCAAATACAAAAGCCAGCACCATGCTCATTACTGCAACAACATCGGCAATAAGGCTTGCTGCAATTGAGGTTCCTCCTTCAATTGCCTGGTACTTTGCCAATTTAATACGCGTTTCAGCGTATTCTCTAAGCTGATCAATAATAGGTGGTGGTGTCTCTTTTCCGGCTTCCATTTTTTTAAGTCTATAGTCGTAAGCCTTAAGTCCGGAGTCAGTAAACAGTTCCACTAATGACTCAAGACTTAAGACCCAGGACTTAATTATGCGTGTTCCAAATCGTCTTGGTATTCTTCTTCAGCGCTGCTAATTTTTGATTTAATGCTGTCAACAACCTTATCTTTTAAACTAATAAGATTTTCAATTTCGGCCGAAGCTGTTTCTTTAATTGAATCGCCCAGGTTTTTTAATGATTCGGCGAGCTTATCACGTGTTTCGTTACCTTTATCAGGTGCAAATAGTACGCCTAATGCTGCTCCTGCCGCCAGCCCTACCAGCAATGCGACAAATACTTTTGAGTTATCGTTCATATACTATAAATTTTTAAGTTGAATAATTGTTTTAATTATGATTAAATATCCTGACAAATGTTACCAAAACGGACTTTTTGTCTTTCAATTGCCCGTATTTGCAAATATAACAGTTCATTGTTATATTGTCCATAGTCCATGGTTTATGATATTCTTTAAACTTTTACTTCTCTATGGACTATCGACTATGGGCCATGGACTCTCTTCTACTCATCCATCGGGCCCGGTCCTGATACGCTCGAGCCTGTCGGCAGCCATTCGGTTGGTTTCATAGATCTCCAATAATAACAAAAAATAAGATAACAATAATGGGCCAAATACCAATCCTAAAATTCCAAAAAGCGGGATGCCTATAAAAACCCCGATTATGGATATTATAGGGTGGGTATTACCAACCCGTTTGTTAATTATCATCCTTATTACATTATCAATATTGCCAATAAACAGCAAGCCATAAGCCATTAGTAAAATTCCTTTTAAACTATGGCCGCCGGCAATTAAAATAATGCCGGCCGGTATGGTTAGGGTGGGCGCCCCTACAATAGGTAAAAATGATATAAAAGTGCCTATAACACCCCAAAATACGGGGTCGGGGATGCCAAAGATCCAGAAACCGTTGGCCAGCAACGTTCCCTGTGTTAACGCAATTATACCCTGGCCCAATACATTTGAATAAGTGGAATTACGCAAAGCAATTGCAAACTTTACAGCATGCTGCTCCCGGAAGGGAGCATATTTTAACAGCCCTGTTTCAAATTCACGCATTTGGGTAAACATAAAATAGAGCAGAAAATACATTACCAGCAAGGTTATTATAATTTGGGCAGCGCTGCCTAAAATAGAAGGGAACAACTCAGTTGCGTAGGAGCCTAATTTTTGAAGTGTATTTTCGGCGATGTGCGGCTGATTAAAATTGTACCCGGCATAGTCGTCAATTTTTGAAACCCATTCCTGTAAATTAAATGAATTTTTATTAATACTGCTGATTTTGCCAACCACCATAATGCTTAATGACATCATGGGAATAATGATCACTATAAGCGATGTTAAAATGATCATTACTGTAACCAGTGTTTTGTTCCAACCTTTAACTTCTACCATGTGAATATACACGGGCCTGAATATGGTGAAAAGCACAATGGCCCCGAGGATAGAACTAAACAGGCCGCTTAATGCATAAACCAAAAAGCAACCAAGTACTATAATACCCGTAAGTATAATATTATTGCGTTGCTTATAGTTAAAAATTGACATTAAGGCCTAAATTATACCTATTAAACGCAGGGAGCGAAAAATGTTTTGGAGAGGGAAGAAATAAATTAGTTGATTGAGTTGGATTAGGTTAGATTAAGTTGATTTGGTTGTTACTTGCCTGTTGAAAGGTTGGAATGTTCATAAGATCAAATTTTAAACCCGTTAATTGAAGCTTCTTTCAGCCTTTCCGGACTTTACCGTCTTTCGGACTCATTCAATCAACGTCCTTCAATAAGGCGTCAATCCTGGCCGAGCTCAGAGAGATGGAATCCAGGTAGAACATACAATCGGCGGTAGGTTCGGGAATTTCATAACGCAGTTGTTCAATGGCAAGTAAAATATTTGAAAGCTGGTTTTTAACATCATGCTTTAAAGCCCGCATTGTTTGATTATTAATGCCTGCGGGTTGTGCTTTGTCAACTTTTGCAGATACCTTCATATCACTTAATATTAATGGCCTTCATTTTATTATACAAAGTTTTGCGGTCGATGTTCAAGATTTCGGCGGCCCTGGTTTTATTGAAATTAACTTCCCTTAATACTTTTAATATCGTTTCATATTCGGCCTCAAGGGCTGCATTTTTTAAATCGTGCCTGTTCTCTCTTATTTCCTGCATTTCTGCAACCGGTGCATAATCAAACACAGGCATTTTAAAGTTTGAAATTTCAAGCGGCAAGGCTTTCATAGTTATTTCTGTACCTTCGGTAAGCAAGGTAGCCCGGCGTACCACATTTTTCATCTCGCGGATGTTCCCCTGCCAGCGGTAGCTCATAAAGCTTTCAACAACCTCCGGCGAAAACGAGCTTACATTGCGTCCGAGCTCGTGGTTGGCAATTTTTAAAAAGTGATCTGCAAGCAGCATTATATCATTGCCACGCTCGCGCAAGGGCGGTATAAATATACTGAATTCATTAAAGCGATGATAAAGGTCTTCCCTGAATTTTCCTTTTTGGATCCCGTCCTGCAGGTTTTCGTTTGTAGCTATGATAATGCGTACATCAAGGTTAATTTCTTTTGTGCTGCCTATTCTTTTTACTTTTCTTTCCTGTACAGTCCTGAGTAAGGCTGCCTGGATCTCGTATGATAGGTTGCCCACTTCATCCAAAAACAAAGTACCTCCATTGGCCATTTCAAAATGGCCTATTTTGGTATATAAAGCGCCGGTAAATGAGCCCTTTTCGTGCCCAAAAAATTCACTTGCTGCAAGCTCTTTGGTAAGCGAGCCGCAGTCCATCGCAATAAATGGCTGGTTATAACGCGGGCTGTTTAAGTGGATGCTTTTTGCAACCGATTCTTTACCTGTACCGCTTTCGCCTAATATAATTACGCTGTAATTAGTTGGCGCAACCAGCTCTATCTGCCTGGTCAGCTCTTTTGATACCTTGCTGGTGCCGGTTACAAATTCATTAGCAAAAACCTGTTTTTTGCTCTCACGGCTCGATTTGTCATTACTTGCCGGTACAGCTTTATCTTCAACCAGGGCATAATGTGTTTCTATAGCTTTGGTAATTGTATTTAAAATCTCATCGGGATATAAAGGCTTGGTGATATAATCATAGGCGCCCATCTTTATCAGCTCAACTGCCATCTTAATATCAGAATAACCGGTGATGATGATCACCCCGGTTTTAGGATATTGCGTTTTTATGTTTTTAAGCATCTCGCGCCCATCGGTATCCTCCAGCCTGAAATCACATAACACCAGGTTAAAATCTCCATTTTTAAGATACTCCATACCAATACTTCCGGTTGAGGCCGTAGTTACATCAAACCCATTGCGCGTTAAAAACTTTGAAAGTAATAACGCAACATTAACTTCATCATCAATGATGAGTATTTTCTTCATAAAGCAATTACTGTTTACTGATAAGTGGCTTTTTTACACGTTAATTGACATGTTAATCCGCTAATTTATAAATTATATCCCATCATACGTTTTTGAGCGATAAAAAGTTATATAAACTAAAAAAGGAGGCTTGCGGCCTCCCTCACTTTTATAGGTAGATGTGTGCGGAAAAAAGAGTCGGGAATCAAGATGACAAGAGTCAGGACAGCGGAAAAATTAGCAGTTTACTATTCTGTCCTGATTTTTGATTTCTTTTTTCTTCCTTGATTCCTGACGCTTGATTCCCTGGCTCTTTTCTTGCTTACAGCCCGAAAGCATAAGCAACGCGCAAGCCAAAGAAGTTTACTTTGCTGTTATCAATATTGCTGTTGAATTTGGTTGAGGCTTCATACCTTACACCTGCATCAAGATAGCTTTTGCCACCTAACGGAAACTGGTAACCAACCTGCGGAGCGTAAACAAATGCTGCTGATTTATCAAAACCAACGTCTGACTTGTTTAAAGCAAATGCAGCACCGGCTTCTCCCTGTACATAAAAGTTAGGTACAACGAAGTATTTTAAACCGGCCTTTACTGGTAACAATTGGATGTTGGCAGCATCAAAAGTTGCCGTACCACCCGGATTAACAACTGTGATGTTGTTTTTACCCTGGATGCTGTTGTAACCTGCATTAACAGTAACAAATAAGTTTTGTGCGACCGGGATATCCGCCTGCACTGAACCACCAATGTTCCAGTTGTATGAATCTGATAATTTACCTGTAGGGATACCCGCGTCAACGCCTACGCTTAAAATTACCCCGTTTGACGAAGTTGAAGTTTTAGTAGTAGTTGTTGTTGATGTTTGTGCTTTTGCGCCCAGTGTTAATCCGGCAAAAGCTAAAATTAAAGCTGAAATTTTTAATGTACTTTTCATGACTGTATGTGTTATTAAATTGTTGTGTTTTTATTAAACACGAAGCAAAGTAACATCACAAATTAACACGATTTTTCATCCTATTGTCACGATTATTCAATCGTTTGATTAACAGTAAATTAATTTTTGACCATTGAGGCATAATAGTCAGGACAGTGTAAAAATTGGCCTATTTCCCTTTAAAATCGGGTTTTCGTTTCGCTAAAAAGGCCGAAACACCTTCTTTAAAATCTTCCGTTCCGAAGCATTTTCCAAACTCTTCTATTTCCGTTTCAAAACCATTAACGCCATGTTTTGTGCCTGCATTTACAGCGGTTATTGCAGCCGTTATTGCTAATGGCGCCCGTAATAGGATCTTATTTAAAATTTCTTCGGCTTTAGGTAATAGCTCATCCTGGCTTACCACATGGTTAACCAAACCGTATTGATGCGCTTCAGCTGCAGTTACCATATCG
The DNA here is from genome assembly GCF_028288225.1 of Mucilaginibacter sp. Taxonomy (GTDB): domain Bacteria; phylum Bacteroidota; class Bacteroidia; order Sphingobacteriales; family Sphingobacteriaceae; genus Mucilaginibacter. The sequence goes on along the minus strand of NZ_JAQBOC010000014.1, from coordinate 13,792 downwards.
GCCGTAAGGATTATTTCCAAAGCTTTTCCTTTGCCAACCAGCTGGGTTAAGCGTTGGGTGCCGCCATACCCTGGCATCAAGCCTAAAGAAACTTCAGGCAAACCCATTTTTGCATTGTCGGATGCTACGCGGATATGGCAGGCCATGGCCAACTCTAATCCTCCGCCCAAAGCAAAACCGTTAACAGCAGCAATTACGGGTTTGTTGCCATTCTCAATCACATCGAAGACAGTTGTTTGTCCGTGCTGTGCCAGCAGACGGCCGCCTGCGGCATCAAGGTCAACAAATTCTGCAATATCAGCCCCGGCAACAAAAGCTTTTTGCCCGGCACCGGTTACAATAATGCCGCCAACGGTTGCCGTGTTAAAGGCATCAACAATGGCAGTATGTAATTCGGCAAGGGTAGCTTTATTAAGCGCGTTCAGTTTACTTTCGCGGTTAATAATAATATACCGGATCCGTTCTTTATTTTCTATCAGTAAATTTTGGAATAACATGATGTTCAGCAATTAAAAATTACGGTGCTGATGCACCCAATGGGTTATGTATTTAACAATATCCTGTGTGGTGGTGCCCGGTGGGAAAAGTTCACCCACGCCAATCTGTTTAAGCGCATCCATATCATCCTGCGGAATAATGCCGCCACCAGTAACCAGCACATCGTCCATGCCCTTTTCTTTAATAAGGTTAATGATCTTTGGGAAAACCGTCATGTGCGCTCCTGAAAGTATAGAGATGCCAATAGCGTCAACATCCTCTTGCAGGGCAGTATTTACCACCATTTCGGGCGTTTGGCGCAGTCCGGTATAGATCACCTCCATACCTGCATCACGCAGGGAAGTAGCAATAATACGTGCGCCGCGGTCATGCCCGTCGAGCCCAACTTTGGCAACTAAAACACGGATAGGGCGATTAAAAGGTGTGCTCATTTAAAGCGGATTGGTTGGCTGTAAAAGTAAGAAGAAAATTGAGAACAAAATGAAGACTAAGCTTACCGAATAATTTGGCTAAAGCCCCTATATGTTTGGCTATTTTATCCGTCCCTTAAAAAGGGACGGCAATGAAATAAGTATTGTATCGCATTTACCACAGTTTAACTGAAGTTACTTGAAAGGAATAGCTTTAGTTTCCATATCATAATTTAGGTTAAAGTGTTAATATTCTTTGACCGGGTCGAAATATATGCTTCAATCTTTCCTATTACGTTATTTAAACTACGCTCAACCTCGTCATTGGTAAAACGCAAAATATCAAAACCCCACTCCCGCATCACTAGATCCCGGTTATTATCATATTCTTTTTTTAACAGATGAATCGGACCGTCAACTTCAATAACCAGCTTATGTTGGGCACAATAAAAATCGGCAATATAAAAAGCTTTTCGCCCCATCCCCTGGATAATAAATATGGGAAACTGCCGCAAAAACTTTTCACCGCCGATGTCGCGTCTTCTTATTTCAGCCCATAACAATTTTTCAGAAGGAGTGGCATTGTTTCTAAGCTGGCGACATAAGGCTGTGACGGGGTTCATGGTTCTGACAGTCATTTTTTACCCCTCCCGGCCTCCCCTTAAAAAGGGGGAGGAGGAAGAAGAATGGTTGATAATTTAAAGATATAGAATATTTTATTCTTTCTACACCTCGCAAATCGCTCCTCCCCCTAAACTTAGGGGAGGTTGGGAGGGGGTAAAAAATGTTTGTGATAAAAGAAATGCCTGTGCGAAGAAGCTCCGGCAACTTCAACCAGGGCATGAAACGGTGGAAACCATAAGCCTTTTCTTACCCCACCCGGCCTACCCTTAAAAAGGGGAGGGAAAAAAACATGTGGTAGACTTTTCTTGCAACTTTTTTTCTACACCTCGCAAATCGCTCCTCCCCCTAAGCTTAGGGGGAGGCTGGGAGGGGGTAAAAAATGTTTGTGACCTGAGCAAAGCTTTTTGATACCATTAGCCTAACCAATATGAATTTCTTATTTTTGCGGGATTGTACAAATATCATGAGCGAAGAAAGATCATTAAATTTTTTAGAAGAAATAGTCGAAGAGGATTTAGCTGCCGGTAAAAACGGCAAAAGGGTGCTTACCCGTTTTCCGCCCGAGCCTAATGGCTACCTGCATATTGGGCACGCCAAATCTATATGCTTAAATTTTGGCCTGGCACAGCGGTATGGCGGTCAAACTAATCTTCGCTTTGATGATACCAACCCCAGCAAGGAAGAAACTGAATATGTCGACAGCATTAAAGAAGACGTAAAATGGCTTGGCTTTGATTGGGCCAATGAGCTTTATGCATCTGATTATTTTGACAAGCTTTACGAATTTGCTATTGACCTGATAAAAAAGGGCCTGGCTTATGTTGATGACAGCACAGCCGAGGAAATTGCCGCACAAAAGGGAACACCTACTGAAGCCGGTACGCCAAACCAATACCGCAGCCGCAGCGTGGGAGAGAACCTGCAGCTGTTTGCCGATATGAAGGCCGGTAAATATCCTGATGGTGCTAAAGTGCTGCGTGCAAAGATTGACCTTGCTTCGCCAAATATGCTGATGCGCGATCCGTTGATGTACCGTATTAAACATACACATCATCATCGCACGGGTGATAAATGGTGTATCTACCCGATGTATGATTTTGCCCATGGCGAATCAGACGCTATTGAAGAGATCACCCATTCTGTTTGTACGCTTGAATTTGTTTCGCACCGCGACCTGTACAATTGGTTCATTGAAAAACTGGAGATCTTTCCGTCAAAACAATACGAGTTTGCACGTTTAAACCTTAACTACACAGTAATGAGCAAGCGCAAGCTGCTGCAATTGGTTGAGGAAAATTTTGTTGACGGCTGGGACGATCCGCGCATGCCTACCATTAGCGGCTTACGTCGCAGGGGCTATACTCCCGGTTCCATTCGTGAATTCTGTGAGCGAATTGGTGTTGCCAAGCGCGAGAATATGATAGATGTAGGTCTGCTGGAATTCTGCATTCGCGAGGATCTGAACAAAACAGCCTGGCGCCGCATGGCAGTGCTCGATCCAATAAAAATGGTGATCACGAACTATCCCGAAAGCCAGACTGAAATGCTTTTCAGTGAAAATAACCCCGAGGTTGAAGGCGGCGAAGGCGGCAGGGACATCCCGTTCAGCAATGAATTGTGGATTGAGCGGGATGATTTTATGGAGGAACCTCCAAAGAAATTTTTCCGCCTGGGTGTTGGGCTGATGGTGCGCCTTAAAAGTGCTTATATTGTTAAATGCGATAGCTTTGTTAAAGATGCAGACGGGAATGTGACCGAGATCCATTGTACGTATATCCCGGAATCAAAATCACAGAACGATACCAGCGGGATCCATGTAAAAGGCACCATCCATTGGGTGAGCGTAGCACATGCCAAAACCGCCGAAGTGCGTTTGTATGATCGTTTATTTAAGGTTGAAGACCCATCAAACGAAGATGGCGATTTTAAAGAATATATAAACCCGGACAGCCTGCAGATATTGCCCAATGCTTATATAGAGGCTGATTTGGCGGCAGCTATACCCGGTAAAGGCTACCAGTTTATGCGTAAGGGCTATTTTACGCTGGATAAAAACTCGACGGCTGATAAGCTGGTGTTTAACAGAACGGTGACATTAAAGGATGGTTGGGTTAAGAAGTAGCCGGTGGTTGTTAGTAAACAGTTTGCAGTATTTATAATCCTACTGCAAACTGTATTTCACAAATACATTATACAGCACATTTAAATCCAGCTGCGTTAATTGCGGACTAATGTCTGTTTGTACAAAATGCCGCTTAAATGCTACTATGGCGGCATTAATATCCGAAGTGTCGTAGCCTATCAGTCGCAGGGCAATGGTATAATCAAAATTATCCGGCGGCAATTCCAAAATATCATCGCTCCAGTAGCCGAAGCCATGCTGTGCTAATACGCTCCATGGAAATAACGGACCAGGATCTGGTTTACGTTTGGGGGCAAAATCCTGGTGACCAATAAAGTTTGCCTGTGGAATATTATAGGCCTTTTTAAGCTGGGCCAATAATACCAGCAGGCTGTTTATCTGCGGAGTGGTAAATGGTTCATTACTATTATTGTCGATCTCGATGCCTATCGAACAGCTGTTCATATCTGTAACACTACCCCATTTCCCTACGCCGGCGTGATTAGCACGCAGGTAATCATTTACCATGTGAAACACCTTGCCGTTTTTAGCTATCACGTAATGTGCGCTGGTTTGTGTTTGGGTAACAGTAAAAGTTTTTAGCGTTTGCTGCACCGAATCCTGCGCAGTAAAATGGATGATAACAAAATTGGGCTTGCGGATGCCAAAGTTCACTGTGCCTATAAACTCCGAAGGGATAACAGCCCCGGTACTATCAGCAAGTGCCGCTGGCAGTTCCTGTTTTATGGTTTCGGTAAAATTTTTTGTTTTGTCTTTATATATTTTGTTGGTAAGTGCATAAGGCCCTTTGGGCGAGCAGGCGGATATGGCTATAATACAAATCAGTAATAAATACAGGCAGTAATTTTTCATAAAGAGGTATCGTATAGGCAATATACGGAATATATTCACATTTGTTTGAACAAGGCCGGTGTCTTTCACAACTTGCCATTATAGCGACCATTTTCGTGAGGTCACGAAAATGGTGCTTTTTGAACCCCCAATTCTATCTTAACTAACAGATCATTTTCGTGGCATCACGAAAATGATCTGCAATATATAAGTCCACATTTGCCGCTTATCAAACTAACCATTTTACCGACATCGGTAAAATGGTCTGAGGCGTTTACTTGACTTTTCATCTTAGCTAATGGATCATTTTACCGACATCGGCAAAATGATCAGGGATCAATTAAATGGAGAATTATGAATGTTTTTTGTATGAAAACGACACCCAACAAAAAAGCCTGGTACTTGTCAACTGACAATACCAGGCCCTTATAAGACGAAAAATCTTAATCTATTGCCCTAAAATCCACGCAAAAATCAACGGTGCTACAATAGTAGCGTCGCTTTCAACAATAAATTTAGGCGTGTGGATATCCAGCTTGCCCCATGTTATTTTTTCGTTCGGTACAGCGCCTGAGTATGAGCCATATGATGTTGTTGAATCAGAGATCTGGCAGAAATAGCTCCAGAAAGGGATCTCAGGCATTTCCATGTCCTGGTAAAGCATTGGCACTACACAGATCGGGAAATCGCCGGCAATGCCACCGCCAATCTGGAAAAAGCCTATCCCCTTGCCTGCGGAATTTTTTACATACCAATCAGCAAGCCATGCCATATACTCAATACCGCTCTTCATGGTGGTTGGTTTTATTTCGCCTTTTATAACATATGATGCGAAGATATTACCCATTGTGCTGTCTTCCCATCCCGGTACAACAATTGGAAGATTTTTTTCTGCTGCGGCCAGCATCCATGAATTTTTTGGATCGATCTCGTAGTATTGCTCCAGTTCGCCGCTGTTTAAGATCTTGTACATAAACTCATGCGGAAAAAAGCGTTCGCCATTGATGTCGGCATCTTTCCAGATCTTATGAATATGTTTTTGCAAACGGCGGAAAGCTTCTTCCTCCGGGATACAGGTATCAGTTACGCGGTTATAATGATTTTCGAGCAGGTCCCACTCATCCTGCGGACTAAGGTCGCGGTAATTGGGAACACGTTTGTAGTGCGAGTGTGCTACCAGGTTCATAATGTCTTCTTCAAGGTTGGCGCCTGTGCATGATATGATGTCAATCTTACCCTCGCGGATCATCTCGGCCAATGAAATGCCCAACTCGGCTGTACTCATGGCTCCGGCCAGGGTTACCATCATCTTACCGCCTTCAAGCAGATGTGTTTCATAACCTTTTGCGGCATCAACCAATGCTGCTGCATTAAAGTGCAGGTAATTTCTTTCAATAAACTGCGATATCGGACCTCTTGTAGTGCTCATTTTTCAGATCAATAAATTTGGTGCAAAAGTAGGTATTTTGATGGATTATAATTGATTTGAAGAAGCAAAAGTTCGTCCCTGCCTCAATTTCTGCTTGTAATTTGATCTCTGTGATCACTGTGCGTCCTTTGTGATCTCCGTGGTTAATTCATTATCACGGAGGCAACACGGAGACAAGCTTTTTATCTCTTAAGTATTTATTATACCCAAAATGCCCTTATCTTCGCAACATCTGCGTTACATGAAAAAACTTTTTATTCTACTCATATTCCTGTTTAGCTTCCAGGGCGTTTTTGCACAATTGAATTTTTTGCCAAAGTTTATCAGGCAAATGTATTTTAAGAAAGATAGCAGCCGTAAACCCAGCTTTGTATTATTGCCTGCGCTAAGTTCAGCACCCGAAACCGGAATTGAGTTTGGCGGCGCAGCACTGCTGTCTTTTTATACCGATACGCTTGGCCATGATACCAGGGTATCCAGTCTTTTCGGCTATTCAACCATCACCACAAAGGGGCAGGCAAAGCTTAGCCTTAATGTCAATTACTGGACCCCAAAAAACAAGTTTCACTATACCGGGGTAATCAGCTATTACAACTACCCCTTTAGCTTTTATGGTGTGGGTAACAATACCAAACTGTCTGCATTGGATCATGTGGCTGAAAAGCGTTATAAAGTTGGCATCGCGGGTGAAAAGCGTTTTGGCGATTATTTTTACCTGGGTTGTGTGGCAGGCGTAATAAAATATTTTTACAAATACGATCCTAATCTAAACAGCACGATAAACTCCGATCCTGCGGTTCAGGATGGGCATGGCGGTGCAAGTGCTTACATAGGCCCGAGCTTTACATTTGATACCCGTAATAACAACACTTACACCACTAAAGGGATGATCATCAGCAGTTATTATAACATAATGCATGGCACTTATGCCAATAACAGCTATAGGGGCGGTTTTTTTAATATTGAATATTCACAATTCTTTTTGCTGGCCCGCAAGCTGGTTTTAGGGTTCGATATCCAGGAACAGAGCCTTACCGGCGGTCGCTCACCGTTTTATTTATTACCACAAATGGGAAGTGACGAAATGATGCGGGGTTATTACCAGGGCCGCTACCGCGATAGGAATTATATTGCAGGACAAACGGAATTACGTTACCGGGTTGATAACCGCTTTGGGATAGTTGGCTTTGTTGGTACAGGAGAAGTATTTCATTCCACATTTAGCACAGCCCAGTTAAAGCCTAACTATGGTGGCGGCGTACGTTACTTTTTTGATGTTGAAAAAGGCCTCGCTATCCGCTTAGATTATGGTGTAGGTCAAAAGCCTGCAGGCGAGAAAAGGGAAAGCGGGTTTTATATAGCGCTGGGACAAAGCTTTTGATTGATGTGCGGATTTCGAATGTGCAAATGTGCGGATGAGGAAACGATGTGCGAATGCGCAGATATGCAAATGTGCGAATGAGAAACGATACGCAAATGTGCGGATGAAGTTTTATTGAAGTATACTGAAAAGATTATCCATCCTTTTATCCGCATATCAGAAATTTGCACATCTGCACATTAACTATACTTTTACAAGGAAATCTTCCTTTGCCTGTCCCGGTTTAAAAAATACCAGTCCAATCCAAAACAGGTCAATAGTAACGGTAACCTGTGGATGCGCTTTTATCTGCGCCCAGGCTTCTTTCATGCCGGTACTCCAGTAAATATCATCAAAAATAAGCATGGTGTTCTCGTGCACTTTGGGCAGGCACCATTTAAAGTATTGCAGCGTGGCATCTTTCTGGTGGTTGCCATCTACAAAAACAAAATCAAGCTGGTCTAAATTTTCAATAACTCCGGGCAGGGTATCATCAAAATTGCCTATTACCGGTTCAACAGCTGCTATGCTCCCTTTTTTAAATGTTTCTTTGGCTATTTTGGCAGTTTCGGGGCAGCCCTCCATGGTGTAAACTTTGGCACCGGGCGCTGCCTTTTGCAGGTAAAGGGTTGTAATACCTAAGCAAGTGCCTAATTCAATAATATTATTGGGCTTAAGATCAGCTACCAGCCGATAAAGTAACTGAGCCAGCTTTGGCGGTTTAAGGGCGTTATGAGCAACGTCACTGATCTTTTTTTGCCGGTTATTATTTACGTGTGATCCCGCGCCAAGGTCTGTTATGGTTATAATTCTATTGTCAATAAATAGCTGCTTGCGCACATTCTCAACCTCGGCATATACTTTTTTTGATTCAAAATCGTAAATTACATTATCAATCAGCCGGTAAACAAATGGAGAGTGCACACCATGCCTGTTTTTTGCTTTAAGCCGATGAAACAGGTAGTCTTTCGCGAACCTTAAATTAAACATGGCTGTAAAAATATACAAACGTTTAGTATTTTAGCAGTATAGCATGATAAATCCAACAGAAGTAAATTCATTGATACGTTTACTGGACGATCCGGATGGGGAGATATTTGAGCACGTTCATCAGAAATTACTCTCTTACGGGCCGGAAGCCATAGAATATTTAGAACAAGCCTGGGAGCAGGCTTTTGACACTATCCAACAGGAGCGCATAGCCAACCTGGTGCACGAGATCCAGTTTGATATCGTAAAAAAAGACCTCCAGCTTTGGCATCAAAGCGGCGCATTCGACCTGCTGCAGGGCATCCTGATCATTAATCGTTATCAATACCCCGATCTTGACGAACAAAAGGTTATTAACCAGATAGAAACCATTAAGCGCGATATCTGGATCCAGATGATGAATGAGGCGAGTCCGGCGGAGCAGATCAAGCTTATAAACCATGTGTTTTACAACATTTATGGTTTTAGCGGCAATACCACCAATCACCAGGACCCGCAAAACAGTTACATAAACCAGGTGCTGGAAACAAAGAAGGGCAACCAGATCTCGCTGGCGATAATTTATTCTATCATAGCCCAAAAGCTGGACATTCCGGTTTATGGTGTAAACCTGCCACAGCATTTTATTTTGGCCTATCTTGATGATAGCCTGCAAAGCGAGTTTGAAGGCGGCATTTTATTTTACATAAATGCTTTTAACAAAGGCTTTATTTTTGGACGCCGGGATGTGGATATGTTTTTAAAGCAGCTGAATTTAAAGTTTGATAAACAATTTTATGAGCCCTGTTCAAATACTGATATTATCAGGCGGGTACTCCGCAACCTCATCAGCTCTTATGAGCATTTAGGATCATCAGATAAGGTTGACGAATTGAATGAGTTGCTAGAGATAATTGAGACATAGCCCCTTAACCCCCTGAAGGGGGAACGGAAGCATAAAGCCCGGGGCAACTCAAAAGCTCCCCCTTTTAGGGGGCTGGGGGAATAAATCCATTTTCTTCCAACCAATTCTTAGCCCAATCCATCCATTTGTTTTTGCTTTTGGAGTTATTTAACCCAAAACCATGGCCGCCTGCCTGGAAAAGGTGCATCTCGGCTTTAACCTTTGCGCTTAGCAAGGCTTCATAAAACATCAGGCTGTTTTGTACCGGAACAACGGTATCATCCTCTGCGTGGACCAGAAAGGTTGGCGGGGTATTGGCTGTTACCTGCTTTTCATTACTATACAGGGTCAAAAGATCGGCTGTTGGGGTTTTGCCTAGCAGGCTTTCGCGTGTGCCGGCGTGGGCCATGGGGCCAAAAGAGATAACCGGGTAAAGCAACATCATAAAATCAGGCCTAACGCTGATGTTATCTTTATTATCAATAACAACCTTATCAAAATGTGTTCCTTCTGTTGAAGCCAGGTGTCCCCCGGCTGAAAAACCGATGATACCTATTCTATCCGTCTTTAAACCCCACTTATCAGCATTTTTACGTACCATTAAAACAGCCTGTTGTGCATCCTGCAAAGGGCCAATGGTTTTATCAACCATAATACTGTCGCTGGGCAAACGGTATTTTACTACAAAGGCTGTTACCCCAATTTTATTAAAGGCCAGCGCAATACTTGATCCTTCGTTTTCCATTGAAAGACCGGAGTACCCGCCGCCCGGAAATATAATTATTGCTGCGCCATTTGCAGTTCCCTTTCCAGGCAAGTAAGGTGTGATGGTAGGGGTGGTTACTTTGAAGATCCAATCCTTATCAATTTTTTCAATATAGGTTTTGGGGGTTGGTTTTGCATTAGGTACCCCATTTGGATACAAAGGCCACGGTTTTTCCTGCGCATGGGTTAAAATAACGGCACTCATAAGCATCAGGGCACACAAAATTGTCTTCATAATGATTAACTTTTAGACGAGTTACTCTTTATCCTTTGTGTGTTGATTTTTTCGCGCCCATCTTTTAACAGCTTATCCAGATACTCGCGCTCTTCGGCAAACGTCATATCCTTTATCTCACTACTTATTTCATCTCTGATTTTTCGCATGGATTGAACTACACTATCAACCGGATTAACTATTGTTTTCATAACTAATAATTTCTTTAGGTGTTCTTATTGATTATACAACTTAATCAACCACTCACAAAATCAACCTAATTAACTCAACATTAACTCTTCGGGCCGCCAAACTCCATTAGGTACGACTTTAAAAATTCGTCAAGGTCGCCATCCAATACTGCGGCAGCGTTTGATGTTTCATGATCTGTACGCAAATCCTTAACCAGTTTATACGGGTGTAATACATAGTTGCGGATCTGTGAGCCCCATTCTATCTTCTTTTTGTTCCCTTCTACCGCATTACTTAATTCCATCCGCTTGCGCATTTCAGCCTCATACAATTGCGATTTCAGCAACCTGATTGCATTTTCCTTATTCTGCAATTGTGAGCGCGATTCCTGGTTTTTGATAATAATGCCTGATGGTTTGTGATATAAACGAACGGCAGTCTCTACCTTGTTCACGTTCTGCCCACCGGCACCGCCTGACCGGAAAGTCTCAAATTCAATGTCTGCATCTTTCACCTCGATCTCAATGGTATCATCCACCAGCGGATATACATAAACAGATGCAAACGAGGTGTGCCGTTTAGCATTTGAATCAAATGGCGAGATCCGTACTAAACGGTGTACGCCATTTTCGCCTTTTAAATAACCGTACGTAAAATCGCCTTCAATTTGCAACGTGACGGTTTTCACTCCGGCAACATCACCTTCCTGGAAATCCTGCTCGGTTACTTTATAACCGTGCTTTTCGCCCCACATAATATACATACGCATCAGCATGCCTGCCCAATCACAACTTTCAGTACCGCCAGCTCCGGCGGTAATTTGTAATACGGCATTAAACTGGTCTTCTTCAGCAGAGAGCATATTTTTAAACTCCAGCTCTTCTACCTCTTTAATGGCGGTGTTATATTGCTCCTGCATTTCAGCTTCGGTGGCATCGCCAGCCTGGAAAAATTCAAAAAGCACACCTGTATCTTCAACCGTGGCAACTACCTTTTGGAAAGCATCGGTCCATACTTTTTTTACTTTGATTGAAGCCAGAACTTTTTCAGCTTCTTTAGGGTGGTCCCAAAAATTGGGGCCAATAGTTATTTCTTGTTCTAATTGCAGGGCATCGAGTTTCTTGTCGATGTCAAAGATGCCTCCTCAGGGAAGTTACTCTATCCCTTAAATCCTGGATCTGTTCTTTAGTCATGAGGCAAATATATGTATTGTGTTCTAACGTTGAAATGTTTTAAAGTTGGAATGTTATTAATGTCCGACACTGAATGTTTAATATAGATGATGAAGTGAAGATTTGTTGTAAGGCTTGGCTGTTTAAAGTTGAATCTTTAAAGCCTTTCAAAACAACGAAGCGCCGCCCAATGTGATTAAGTAAGTTAAGTAAATCCTGATAATTTTAGCTCCCGCAATTAATTCAACTGAATATTTTTTGAGCGAAAATGTTAAGCACTTCCACTAAAATCAGCAGAATGATAACTAATTCAAGCCTGTAACTATTTCTATATTGCAACAGATCCCTGAAAAGTTCGTAGTTATCTTTTATAATATTTAATCCTTCCTGGATGTTTCTAAACCTTTCTTTCAAGTCAAAGGTTCGGCTAAGATCATTATGAATTTTATTTAGATTTTCATCTTCCCAGGTTTCAGGGGGAGAATCAAAAATATAGAGGTTTTCAGCGATCCGGTTTTTCAATACCAGTGTTCTCCCTATGTATTTTTTCAAGTTTATTCCTGAAAGATCAAGACGCCCCCTGCTTTCCAGTATTTGAGTATGGTAGTTTGTTTCCTCCATCAGTTTAGTTGTTTGCTCAAGATAATAGTCAAGTGCAACTGATTGTGAAACATTCAGCATTATTAAACGCAACACTTCAATATCTGATCCTATGATCTCAATTGAATTGAAACCTATCTTATTTTTCACGGAATTCGTTTGGATCTTAAATTCCTCTTCCAAACTTTGATCAAATTTGTTTTTGCAATAAGGAGATATTAACCTTAAAAATTCAGATACCCTGATCGCATCATAGTTTAAAAAGCAAACAACGCCATATTTAAAAACATAAATATATTGACCTTCAGCTATTATGTAAAATAATTCATCAGTATCGCTAAAATACAAATCTGACTTAAATGCAGATTTGAACGTTTTTATATCAATACTGTCAGCTATCTGGTATGATAAAACCTGTTGTAACATATTGGGTTATTTTGGACTCATTAAACCACCACCTATAAATCAATAATATTGAGTAATAAACTGAAAGGAAATGATAAACGGTTTTATCATAAAGTTACGCAAATACTTTATGAAATAATTGCATGGCGAGCTTTATCAAGTATACGATCTCTATTCCAGGTCGTAATTTATTACATATGGTCATATAAAAAAAACCTCTCCAAATTACGCTGAAGAGGTTTTACAATTAGTATCGTTAAAGTCGTCTTGACAGGACAATTTTCGAACCACTTTTTGCAAGATTTGAAAAAGTTAACAAGCTGATAATAATTCATTTATGCTTGAAGACACTCAATCGATTTTCCCTTCCGTAACGACTAATGCGACTGAACTATGGGTGGTATGACTTATGCTAATCCCTATCCCGAATAGCGAAGGTATTCTTTGATATATGCTAAAATATCTTATTCGGCTAATGTATTCTTTTTACCCCATTCTGCTAATAGCTGCATTATATCGTTGAGCGACATCCCCTTTTCAGTGAGTGTATACTCCACCTTTGGCGGAACTTCGGCATATACCTTCCGATTGATGATACCGTCAGCCTCCAGTTCTTTTAAGTGCCTGGATAATACCTTTAGTGCTATACCTTGAATTGCTTTATGAAGCTCACCAAATCGCTTGGGGCCTGATAATAACATCCAGATAATAACGGGTTTCCACTTGCCACTTATGATACTGATTGATCCTATTATTGAGCAATCACAATCCGGCGCTACTTTTTTTTCAATTATTTTCTCTGCTAACATGCTGAAAATGTGTATTAGTGTCTTTGATGTCAATACTTGACAAATGTGCCATTACTTGACAAAGGTAAAGTTTTGGATCAATTTTGTCAAAAAAAGCGAATATGAAAATATTAATTATAGGTGCCACAGGTACCATCGGAAAACACGTAACTGCCGCATTACAAAAAGATCATGAAGTAATTAAGGCCGGTTCAAAAAGCAGTGATATACAGGTAGACATATCATCAACCGAGTCGATAGAAAACTTTTACAAGCAGGTAGGAAAATTTGATGCCTTAATTTGTGCTGCCGGGGACGCGCAGTTCGTGACTTTGGCATTTATGAAGGATGCTGATTTCATGATTGGCGTTAACAGTAAATTGATGGGTCAGGTTAATTTGGTATTGATCGGCCAGCATTACATCAATCCGAAAGGGTCATTTACTTTAACATCAGGCGCATTAGCCGATGACCCGATTAGAATGGGA
>NZ_JAQBOC010000008.1 GCF_028288225.1 Mucilaginibacter sp. | reverse complement strand
GAAAAAAGTTGTCACTGTTTTTTTATAAAGTTAAAACTATTTGTTGCTTGTTTGTCGTGTTAGGATGTGGGGAACGCGAAGCGTTCTCCACATCCTAACACGTTTTTCTTTTTTTGCTTCTTTTTTTTTTAAAAAAGTCATCCGGTTTTTGTGGATAACTCTTATTCTATCCATCCATAACTGCCTCCTTATCCAATTTCCTCTGATAAAAGCTCTTCCAAAGACGTTTGAGATAACCGATCTTACTATGTGCCATTGCCGGAGTAAGCATATCTATACTGCTGTGTGGCCTTAAATAATTATACGTATTAACAGCCTGGGCGATAGCTGTCCTGGCTGTGCTTATATCGGCATAGACTTCTTCAAGCAATTCCGTTTTTAATATGCCGTTTACCCTTTCGGCTATGGCATTATCTCGCGGATCCCCGCTTTGGGTCATGCTGATGCTGATCTCCCGGTCCTTTAGTATCTCAATGTATTCATGACTGCAATACTGCGAGCCACGGTCTGAATGATGGATCAGTCCTGTGACATTATCCCCGTACGACAAGATCGCCATTTCTAAGGCAGCCACAGGGCCGGCGGCAGTAAGCTGCTCATTAAGATGAAAGCCAACGATCTTGCGGCTATATGCATCGGTTACCAGGCTCAGGTAGCTATTCTCCTTACCTAGCTCAACATAAGTAATATCACTAACCAATAATCCGCCTGATGTTACTGGCGATAGATCTTTTATCAGATTTGGATACTTCCTCATCCGATGGTTCGAATCCGTTGTTTTAGGCTTGTAAGACCTTCTTTTGCCGATTAAAAGACTATGGAAACGTAAAAGGTCAAACAATGCATCCCGTCCCATACTGATCTCATGCTGCCCGAAAAAAGGGGCCAGTAACCAATGCAATTTACGCGTACCCACTATCTTCTGCACCATTCGGTAAGTTTGCACCTGCTGGATAACAAGTTCCCCCTGTAGCTTCATATCTGCTTTATGTTGTCGTTGCTTATAATAAGCTTGGCGGGTATAACCAGACAGTGAGCAAAGAAGGGATATGCCTACTCCCGACGTTTGCTCTGTTCTCATGACTGCCTGGGGCCAACTTTTTTTCTCATGTCGGTACCAAATTGTTCGTCGGATATATCTATCGTTGCTTCCAGCAGCAATATCTTGATCTTTGACAATCGTAATTCTTGCTGCAGCCAGGCAACATCTGTCGACATCGACTCCAGTTCCGGCAGAGGGGTTTTAATAATAGGTTTCGGGTTAAGGAGCTCCCGCTTTTTGTTTTGCTTTTTCTCAGCCATTATCCATCTGTAAATACTCGTAGGGGCACGGTTATACTGTTTGGCTAAGGTACGCAAGCTTACTCCACCTGCAAAGTATTCTTCAATTACCTGTTTCCTGATTTCTTCGTAGTTCATCTGACATTCCTTTCTGTCAACCCTAATCAGGACGAGACACTCACGGAACACCCGGAACGCTATGAAACACGCTCATTATCAGTTATTTTCATTTTTATCAAAATGCAAGTAGCTGATAATAAAGCACTACTGTCAACCTTTATATCGAACTCACGTTATTTAACTAAGACCTCACTTGTCCGTTTCCTCTTACAACCCATTTGTAACTGGTTAGCTCTTCCAGGCCCATTGGGCCGCGGGCATGTAGCTTTTGAGTGCTTATACCAATTTCGGCACCTAAACCAAATTGTGCCCCATCAGTAAAGGCTGTAGATGCATTTACATAAACTACGGCAGCATCAACCTGGTTTAAAAAGGCTTCGATCCGCTCAATGTCTTCCGATATAATGGCTTCACTATGTTTTGAGCTGTATTGTGCTATATGGTCAAGCGCGTCTTCAAAGCTCTCAACTACTTTAACAGCCAATTTCATGGATAAAAACTCAGTTCCAAAATGCTCAGGTTTAGCATGATTTAAATATGTATCAGGGTAATGGCCCTGGAGTATCATAAAAGCAGTATCATCGGCATAAAGCGCCACTTCTTTCTCGCCTAAATATTTCAAAAGCTTTGGCAAATCACGCAGCCTGCTGTAATGAACAATTAAACAATCCAATGCATTGCACACGCTAACCCGGCGGGTTTTGGCGTTACATATAATATTAGCGCCTTTTTCCAAATCGCCAAATTCGTCGAAATAAGTGTGCACAATTCCGGCGCCGGTTTCAATTACGGGTACTTTGCTGTTATTTCGCACATGATCAATTAATTGCTGGCTCCCCCTCGGTATTAAAACATCAACATACCCAATAGCATTTAGCAGTGCATCTGTTGCTTCCCGTTCTGCAGGCAGTAAGGTAGCAATATTGATATCAAGTTCATGGTCTGATAAAACCCGTTGGATTATGGAAATAATGGCTTTATTTGAATGGTAAGCATCGCTGCCCCCTTTTAAAATACCAACATTCCCTGTTTTAAAACAAAGCGAAAACACATCAAAAGTTACATTTGGTCGGGCTTCGTAAATAACTCCGACAACCCCAAGGGGTACCCGCACTTTAGAGATCTGCAAACCATTCGGCATTGTTTTGTCCGAAAGTATTTGTCCCAATGGTGTATCCAACAGGGCTACATTCCTTATTTCTTTGGCAATATCCTCAATTCGTTCCGGTGTAAGCTTTAAACGATCATATTTTGGATCCTTTGGATCCATCAGGTCAAGGTCTTTTTGGTTTTCAAGTATTAAATAACCGGTTCGGGCTACGGCTGTATCGGCCAGATCATTCAATACCTGGTTTATGACAACCCCGGAAACGCTTTTTCTACCAGCGGAGCGGGCGTTTTCAAAATATGAATTATAGAGATCTAACATTCTAAGTAAAGATAATCATAATGTATCAGCGCTTTTTGATTTTTTTTTCCAATCATTTCAGCGGCCTTATCAGAACCATATTCTGCAATTCCCAGCCCTATTGGCTTGTTATTTTCATCAACAAGCTTAATTATTTCGCCTTTTTTAAATTCTGATATAATATTAATTACACCAACAGGAAGCAAGCTTGATGCTTTGGCAGATGTAAGCGCGGCTTTGGCGCCTTCATTAACCTGTACTACACCTTTAGCATAATTGCCGGCATGAGCAATCCATTTCTTTTTTCCTGATGCCGATCTGTTAGGAACAAAGTAGGTATGTGCGACCTTATTATCAAGCACATCAATCAAAATATTTTCTTTAGTGCCGTTGGCTATATGGACTGCAATGCCCAATTGAGCTATTTTTTGCGCCATGGTTGATTTGGTGATCATACCACCCCGACCAAATTGTGAACGGCCTGTACTTACAAAAGCTGAAAAATCAATATGCTTGCCGCTTACTTCTTCAATTACCTTTGCACCATCCATATCCGGATTGCCATCATAAATACCATCTACATTGGTTAACACAATAAGTGCCTGTGCATTCAGCATGGAGGCGATTAAACCCGCCAGTTCATCATTGTCAGTAAACATTAATTCTGTAACTGATACCACATCGTTTTCATTCACTACCGGGATAACATGGTGTTGTAAAAGGATCTTCAAACAGTTTTTCATGTTCAGGTAATGCAGCCTATCCCTGAAATCCTCTTTTGTTACCAATACCTGCGAGCAAAGGATATTATATTTTTCAAACTGCTGTGCGTAGGTGTTGATCAGCTTAACCTGGCCAATTGAAGCAAACAGCTGCCGTGTAGCAATAGAATCAAATTTTTCTGAAATGGTAATTAAACTTCTTCCGGAAGCTACTGCCCCGGATGAAACCAAGACAACTTCAAGCCCCTGCCTTTTTATTTTAGCAATTTGCTCAACCAGGTGATTGATGCGATTTTGATCGGGCAAGCCATCCTTTTGGGTCAATACATTTGACCCGATCTTAATAATGATTCTTTGGTAGTTATAGGCCATTTATAATAATAAATGGTGCAATATACGGCTAAAGTATGGCAAAAGTTGTGATTTTAATATGATTTAATATAAAACCAATAGTAATTCAGGAAGGAATTACATGTTTTAGGTTTATTTTATTCATAACTAGGTATAAATCATTAAAATTTGGTGAACTTTAATTAAAAAAACGTTAATTTAACACGAGTTCGACATAACCAAACCCTTCTCCAACCGCGTGCGGCCGTAGTTTTAGATGAGGCGAAGCGCAAGTTTGTGTATCTATGCTGACAAGCGTTCCATTTTCACGCGGAACACCCGGAACAAAGTGGAACATGCTGATTATCATATATTTAGCCGTATATCAAGAACTAATCTGATTTAAGTAGCTGACAATCAGTGTGTTCCATCAGACTTTATATCGAACTCACGTTAATTTATAGAATTAACTTATATATCCTTTCACATACTCTTTGGTCAACTCCTCTTTAGGGTTCAGTAAAACTTCTTCCGTCGGCCCAAATTCAATGATCTTACCCATGTAAACAAATATGATATAGTCTGATACGCGGCGCGCCTGCCTAAGAATGTGTGTTACCAATACGATGGAGTATTTTTCTTTTAAGTTGATAAAAAGATCCTCGATTATGGCAGTAGATACAGGATCAAGTGCAGATGTTGATTCATCACCCAAAATAATCTCCGGCCCAACGGCAAGTCCGCGGGCCAGGCATAAACGCTGCTGCTGACCAATAGACAGCCGCGTAGCCGAAGCATTTAAACGGTCTTTTACCTCGTTCCATAAACCGGTGGCTTTTAATTGTTCTTCTACAAGTTCATCCAGCACCTGTTTTTTACGGATGCCATGAATGCGCGGCCCGTATGCCACATTATCATAAATGGACATAGGCAGGGGATAGGGGCGTTGCGAAAGCAGTCCCATTTTTTTACGGATATGGGTTACTTCGGCATTGGGGTCGTATATATCCTCGCCGTCAACCAGTACTTTACCGGTAATTTTTACGTCGGCGGTATTATCCCACAAACGGTTAAATGATTTTAACAGCGTGGTTTTCCCGCAGCCAGAAGGCCCGATAATAGATGTCACCTTTTTATCGGGGATATTTATGCTGATATCCTTCAGGATATGCTGGTTACCTATATGCACATCCAAATGCTGTACGCTGATATGTGGAGTTTGAGTCATTTAAATTTTATGTTTTGAGAATTTCTTTATCAGGATGTCTGATAACACAGTGATAATTAATACAATAATGGTGAGTATAAGCGCCGAAGCATAACCGCGGCCTTGTACTTCTTCAACCGGGCTGCCCAGCTGAAAAAATATAGCCAGGGGTAAGGTAGCAGCAGGCTCATGCAACGATGTAGGGACATTATCGCTAAATCCTGCAGTGAACAGCACCGAGGCAACATCGCCAATGGCCCTGCCGAAGGATAATAGTATAGCGGTAAAGATCCCCGGCCTTATTTGCCTTAAAACAACTTTGGCCGTCTCCCAACGGGTTGAGCCAAGGGAAAGTGCAGCATCGCGCAACTCATAAGGCACAGTTCGGATCACCTCATCAAGCGTGCGCACTAAAATAGGGATCACCAGTAGGGTCACGGCTATAATGCCGCCCAATAAAGAGGCCCTGAGGCCAAAATATACCATTATTAAAAATCCAAAGGCTCCATAAACAATAGATGGGATCCCAAACAATACATCAAATGCCATGCGGATGGTGTTTGATAAAAATCTTTTACCATCCATATACATGTTAATAAATATAGCTACCGGGATACTTATTAATAAGCCCAATATGGTTGACCCGCCCGCTACATAAAAGGAACCGATTATTGCGTTTAAGATCCCACCTTCTTTACCTATATAAAAACCGCCACCCGGTGTTTTGGTTATCATATCAAGGTTCATGTATGGCACTCCTTTAAAAAATATGGTTCCAACGATCAGGAAAAAGCTTCCTGCAACAATTATAGTTGCCAATACCATCAGCACACGAAAAAACAGCTCTTCAAATTTTCTTTTTTTCACGCGGCAAGTCTCCTTTCCAAACGGGTTAATATTACCCGCGATATAATGTTAAACAATAAGATAATTATAAAAAGCAGCAGGGCCGCAAACATCAGCGCCGAATCATATAGCGGGATGGAAAGCATTTCGCCATAGTTATTGGCAATAAGTGCAGGCAGAGGATAGCCGGGGTCAAATACAGAGTGAGGCACTGCCGCATTATTACCGCATACCATTAAAACGGCTATCGTCTCACCGAAAGCACGGGAGATTGCCAATACCGTTGCTGCAATAATGCCCGGCAAAGCTTTGCGCAGGATAACCTTTTTTATGGTTTCCCATTTGGTAGCGCCCAATGAAAGGGAAGCATCTTTTAGTTCCTGCGGAATTGTTCGGAGTACTTCGCTGATGATGCTTACTATAAGCGGAAAGATCATCACTGCCAAAACAATCCCTCCGGCCAAAACACTGTAACCGGTTGAAAATTCAACAAAGTGCGGAGCAATATATTTTTGAATAAGCGGGATAATAAACAATACGCCCCATACTCCAAATATAACTGGTGGGATCCCCGACAGCAGGTTTACAAAAGGTGTAAGGATCCGCTTAACCCTTGTTGGAGCATATTCAACAATGTACAGCGCAGTAAGCAGACATAGGGGCAAGGCTATAACTATGGCGATTGTAGTTACCCATAACGTGCCCATTATAAACGGGAAAAAGCCAAACAGGCCTTTAAGTGGTTTCCAGGTACTTGAAGTGATGAGCTCTCCCCACGAAAGCCGGTGGATTATCGGAATGGATTTATAGTATAACCCGATCCCGATTACCACTAATAAAGAAACTGATGCCAGCGTAAATACCAGCATCAGTTTTGATAGGATCTTATCTTTAATTAAGCGTATGTTCATGTTAGTTGATTGAGTTGACTAAGTTAGATTGGGTTGATTAAGTTAAATTGACAGCCAAGAGCAACCACTCACTTAATCAACCCATTCAACTCAATTAACTTTCCTTAGCTCCTCCTGAATTTTTGCTTTTGAAAGCGCTATGTAACCGTTTTCGTCAACATCCTTTTGGCCTGTGGTTAAAACGAATTTTACAAACTCGATCAGTTCTTTTTTCTTTGGCTTCCCTTTAAATAAAAAGCCAAGGTTCCGGGCCGGCGGTGATGGATATTTACCGGCAGCAATGGCATCGGTTAATTGGTTTATTGTATCGTAAAAGTTTTCATCAGCATCGAGTTTACCATTGCCGTTTACATCAATTGGTAAAGCATGTACACCGGCAACCTGTTTGCGGGTTTTCAGATCATAAAGGTAGGCTATGTTATTATAGCCAATGGCTGTAACATCCTTTTTAACAGCTTGCGCCAAACCAGGGTCGCCAAAAACACCTACACCCAGCAGGTCTTCCTGTTTTTTGCCGAAATATTTTGCCCATGTTTCTCCGGCACCAGCCGCATCTGAACGACTGTAAACATGAATAGGGACAGATACTTTACCAGCTACCTGGTTCCAGTTCTTAATGTTACCGCTAACAAATATGTTAAGGAACTGATCGCGTTTAGCGCCTTTAGCCAATAATGCTGCTGCGTTAGGATTTGCAGTGTTAAATGTTGGCACCACAGCATCTTTGGTTACATAAATGGTGTAAGCACCTTTTTTAACTTCGGCAGGGTCAATATCCCGGGAAGCCAAACCAATATCAACCAAACCCGACAGTGCATCAGTAATTCCTTTGCCAGCACCGCCTGCCGAAATGTTAAACTTTACGTTGGGGTGCAGTTTTTTAAACTCGTCCGCCCATTTTACGGTGATCGGGTACAAGGCAAATGCCCCTGATATGCTGATGGTACCCTCCAGATCGTCAACCGGCTTAGGGGAAACCCGTTTAGTAAAGGAAGAAATGGTGGTTATTGTAACCAATGCAACCGCACCTACTATAAATGCCCGTTGCCTTAATATTGCGTTCTTCATTATGTTTTATTTAAAATACTATTTGTAATTGTGCGTTAAGCAGGTTGTTCTTTACCTGGGTAGTTTGTTCATGACGAATGGTGTAATCAACGGTAAGCCTTGTCCAGTCGTTAAAGTAATAGTTCACCCCGCCGGTATACCAGTTGGTACGGTCGGTTAAGCTGGTTTGTGTTGGATCGTAGGTGTCATATTTTGCTGCAAGCTGCAGGTGTTTTGGCAGGATAAAATAAGCGGCCTGGCCATACCAGCCTGATCTTTTTATGTTACCATCTGTGCCTTTGTCATATTCGGCAGTTAGCGATAGCGCTTTCCAAACATAGCGGGCATCAACACCGGTACGGTTTCTTTTTTGATTGGCAGCCGGTGTTCCGTAGTAACCTTGTCCGTTATAAAAATCAGCTGATACGGAAAGATTTTTGACCGGGTGGATGCTTAATCTCCCGCTTATGTCTTTGTGATTATTATTATCCGTAGTTATATCATAACCTGCACCATTAAATAAGCCTAACGAATAATCAAACAAATAAAAGTCATCAATTTTTGCAAAACTGCCGTTAACCTGGATCCCGATATCACGACCGTTGGAATTGCCGATCACATCCTTCGATCTGGAAACAAGTGCCTCAACTACCTGCGACCTGTCAGAAAACTCCAGTTGCGAGTCGGATGTCAGGCTTTCTATAGAGAATGGAATTTTAAACTGACCTGCTGAGAATTTCAGATAATCGCCAACTCTGTATGCCACAAAGGCATCAACAAGCTTTACACCAGGACCGCCAAACTCGGTATAAATATCGTACGACCAACTGTCGGTTATATTGCCGCGCAGATCAAGGCGTACACGGCGAAGGTCAAAAGTGTTGTTGACTGTTGATTGTTCAAATCCCTGGTAGCGTGCCTGTATCAGTCCGCTTATTTGTAAGGCTTTGCCTATTGATATTCCATGCTGATTGGCTGCCTTATCTTTTTTTGCTTGTTCTTTTATAGCCTGGTCAGCACGAATTGAATCCGCTTCCTGCTGACTCAATACATTTTTCTTGATCAAAAGATTCAAAAGATCTTCATTTTGTTGTGCTTTTGAAGCAAGGGCGCTAAAAAGTGCGCTCAATAGGATTACGGTTCTGATTACGTAAGGTAATTTCATTTGTTAATTTTAAACATGAAAAGTTTGAGTAAATACTATGAATTATGCGTTTTGAATGAAAGATCAACAACAACGCATATACAATTTGGGAGATTGGGGACAACGGCCTGCATTGCTAATTAAGTGCAGGTAAAGCTTTAAAGTTTTCATTTTCTTATTTAATACTATTAAATCTACCTATTTAGTAGTGTAAAGGTAGGCGTAATATTTTAATTCACAAATATTTATGAAAAAAGGTTAACAATAATTAAATATTATATTATAAATATCTGTTTAATAATGAATTACAAAATAAAAAAATAGACAGCCTGAAGTGGCTATCGGTTGTAAAACACAAAACACCTCGTATTTTATTGGATCTTGTTGCCCTGTTTTATCTCATCAGAAGCTTTTAGCACAACTTTATCCGGAATAATTGACTGGTAAGGTAAGCCGCTTATTGCTGATACGTTTAATTGCAGCTGTTTAAGCTGATTTTTTAATTCGATATAATTTAACCGGGCTTTTGAAAGCTCGGCCTCTGCTATAATGTTATCAACGCCCGCGCGAATCCCGCTTTTAGCAAGCGACTCAATAGAACGCCTGATCTGTTCATTACGCTTAATATTTCGGTACTGGATGTTCAGGAAATCCTGCAAATAATAAAAACCGATTCGGGTCAATTAATAACAAACTATTACACAAATCATACTCTCTATAAATAATTAACAGAATGCGGCCCCTGGTTAAACAGCAGATCAACAATGCTTAGGTTTTTTATAAAACCTTTGCGGTCTTCAAATACCTGGAAGTATGGCTTTTGCTCAATGTCTGTTTCATGTTTGGGGCTAATGGTATTTCTATAATCAGCTAAATTGGGATATTCAGCTTCGTAGCTTTTAGTATATTTTAGCTCAAGCTTTATTTTCATTGCCTTGAGTATAAATTGCAAAAGCTGCTCATTATAATCAAAAAGAAAATTGAACTTTTTCTCATAAAACGGCACCAACTCATCCTCATAATACTCAAAGTAAGCCGAACGACGGTAACAAGCCTGCAAGCTTAACCAATGCAGGCGCTGCCATTCAAAATCATAGCTTATTTTAACATCTTTTATTTTTGTATGATTTTTTGAACCTTTTATTACAGGCACTGTTAATGTAAGCACGCCATCGGGTGTGTAAACGTTTGCCCGGTTCCGGTAGGTTTGTTTGGGGAAGTGTTCTTCGCTTTCTATCAGTATATCAGGCTTGTAAGTATTCAATCTTACAAAATATTCAACCGGCGGAAGATAAAACATAGGTAACACAGCGCCTTTTTCAATCATATATTTTATGTTTGTATCAAAAACCGGACGAAAATAATGATAAAAAAAGGGCTTTCAAGATTAGGTACATTCTTTTTGTATTTGCTTTCGTTGCTTCCTTTCTGGTTTTTGTACCTTATCTCCGATGTTGTATTTGTAATTCTTTATCACATTACAGGTTATCGCCGTAAGGTTGTACAGGAAAACCTGAAAAATTCATTCCCTGAAAAAACAGAAGAAGAGCGCAGGCTTATTGAAAGAAAATACTATAAATACATGGCCGACCTGATGATGGAAACCATTAAATCGGTTAGCATGTCTGAAAAACAGGTAAGAAAAAGAATGATCCCAACCAATCCTGAACTGGTGGAACATTACTTTAAACAGGGAAAAAGTATTATGGCTGCCGCAGGACATTATTGTAACTGGGAGATGGCTTGCCTGAGCTTTGGTTTTTTGACAGATAAAAGGAGAGTAATTGTTTATAAGCCGCAGTCAAATGAAGTTTTCACAGACTTTTTTAACCGTACGCGTTCCCGTTTTGGCGCTACCATGATATCCATGAAGCAAACGCTTCGTAAAATGATTGAATACAAGAATGAACTTACCTTTACTGTACTCGCATCTGATCAGACACCTGTAAAGCACGAAATAAACTACTTTACCACTTTTCTTAATCAGCCAACAGCAGTATTTCTTGGGATAGAAAAGTTAACAAAAGTGGTTGATTGCGTTGTTATATTTTATAGAATAGATTTAGTAAAAAGAGGCCATTATACTTATACCTTTGTACCCTTGGTTGAAGAGCCAAAACAAACCAAACCTTACGAGATTACGGAGATTCACGTAAAGTACCTGGAATCATTAATAAAAGAAAAACCTGAATACTGGTTATGGTCGCACCGGAGATGGAAAATTAAGCCTGAAGATGTTCATTAGTTGATTTGTTCACTGGTTCATTGGTATGTAATGCGGATATAAAAAACTTATCAAAATATTTAACTAATGAACTATTTAACTAATGAACAAATAAACCATTGAACTTATGAACTAAATTATAAATGAGTTATACACCCAAAGTTGCCGTAGTTATATTGAATTGGAACGGCATTAAACACCTTCGCGAGTTTCTTCCATCAGTATTATCGTCAATATATCCCAACCTTGATATTATTATCGGGGATAATGCATCAACTGATGGCTCTGTTGAGTTTATTAAACAAGAGTATCCATCAATTCGCATTATTGAGAATGATGATAACTATGGCTTTACGGGTGGATATAACCGGGTGCTGGAACATGTTGAAGCCGATTATTACATTCTGCTTAATTCTGATGTGGAGGTTTCGCCTGGTTGGATCCAACCTGTTATTAATTTAATGGAAAGCGATCTGCTAATTGCAGCCGCAGCGCCAAAAATACTGGCATATAATCAAAAAGATCATTTTGAGCATGCAGGTGCTGCCGGTGGCTTTATTGATCGCTATGGCTATCCTTTTTGCCAGGGGCGGATGTTTTATGAAATTGAGGAAGATAAAGGCCAATACGAGCAATCGGGTGAGGTGTTTTGGGCTACCGGCGCTGCATTATTTATTAAAAAACATTGCTGGCATGAAGCAAGTGGTTTTGACGATCGTTTTTTTGCTCACATGGAAGAGATTGATCTGTGCTGGCGCTTAAAAAATATGGGCTATAAAGTAATGTACTGTGCCGAATCTGAAGTGTTTCACCTGGGCGGTGGTACATTAAATGTGGAGAACCCGTTTAAAACTTACCTCAACTTCAGAAACAACTTATTGCTGTTGCAAAATAATCTCCCATTTTGGCGCGCTGTATTTGTGATAAGCATCCGCATTTGGATGGACCTGCTGGCATTACTTCGCTTTTTAACAGAGGGCAAGCGCAAAGATGCCTGGGCCGTTAGCCGTGCGCATCAAAACTTTGTTTTAAGTCTCTTTAAAAGACAGCATCAGTCTATAAAAGATAAAAGGCCAAAAGTAACCGCAGCTGATTGTACACTGCCAACCGTAAATTGTAAAAAAGGCATGTACAAAGGCAGTTTAGTATGGGAATTTTTTGTAAAAAAGAAAAGACACTTTACTGATCTTGATCCGGATCGCTTTTATTAAGATCGTTCTTAATATCCATTTTACTTTTTTTCTCTTCTGTTTTTGTTTCCAGCATTACCGCAGGCGCGCCTTCCGGAAAATGTAAATACAAATCCTTTTGCGTTGAAGGTATTGCAATGTTCTCATTTCTGAATGCATCGAAAATATCAGCTAACACACGGCTCTTTAATTCTGAAACCGTACCGATATCGGCGGCCCAGAAAAACAGCTTGAATTCTACGGCACTTTCGCTCACATTATTCAGGAACACAGAAGGGCCGGGAGTGGTCATAATATCATCCCGTTTAATCAATAGATCCTTCAACAGCTCTTTAACTTTGTTAATGTCTACACCGTAGGCCGTATTAATTACCAGGCCAACCTGGCGATAGCTGTTACTTAATGTCCAGTTTATTACATGGTGCGATATCAGGTCGCCGTTAGGTATGATAACTTCGGCCCCATCACCCGTTGATACTTTACTTGACCGGATTCCGATTTCTTTCATGGTTCCTGAAACACCGTCTACCTCTATAACATCGCCTATTTGGATAGGCTTTTCAAATGCCAGTATTAAACCTGATACCAGGTTGTTCACAACATTCTGCAAACCAAAGCCAATACCCACACCGAAAGCACTAATAATTATGGTTAATTTTTCTAATGGGAAACCTGAAGCAGCAACAGCCAAAAGAAAACCCAATGAAAAAACTCCCATCCTGATTAAAAGGGTAGAGGTGCGGTTTTTCTTTTTAGCTACTGATAGATCATTAACACGCTGGGCCGAAACATCATAAAAATAACTGACTATTCTTGATACTATAGATGACAGCCAGATAACTGCTATAAAAATAACAAACCCGCCAAAAGTAAAGGAGGCATCACCAACACTGCGTGACTGACTTAACAGATCGCTAAAGTAATCACGGGCCCAATCGTCAATATTTAAGTTCTGAAGTAAAAAGAAAAGCCATACCAGTGAAGCTAAAGTGATAAGTGTACTTCTGAATTTTTTCTGGACAACTGTATAATCTATCCAGTTTAAAATGCTCTTCTCATCACTTTTAACCTGGAATTGCAAAAACAAACCCTGGATAATTACCTGCACCACGAAAAAAAGGATAATTAAAAACCATAAGTTAAAAACGGATGTTACACCAATTATTTTTGCCAAACTGAACCTGCCTGTTATATTACATAACAACGATAAAAATTGCAATGCAATAAATATTTTGAGTGCCGGTGTTGTATTTGGAAGATGATTATCAGGAGATTTTTTAATTTCTTTATAAAACGAAAAGCTTATTATGAGCGAGGCAATGCTTAATAACAAAATAACATATCTGTCTACATTTGAAATTTGGATGAATAGGTTGCTTGCCCCATAAATAATGGTGAGCCAAAATAACCGGTGTAAAAAGGTGAAATAGTGGCGTTCAAAATCTTTTTTCACCAAATACAGCGATAAAGTAATAGATACTAAAAAGAGCGTTTCCAGGAAAACTATAGGGGGATGATCATAAAAATATGGGATTATAGCTACTGCAAACAATAATGAACCTGCAATAGGGTGCTTGTAGATATAATTAGCTTCGTTTAGTATGGTTTCAGGGTTTTCATGATGGCGAAGTGTTTTTCTCCTTACATAGAATATCCAGGCAAATACCAGGCCCAGGAACAATACTCCCAAATAATGAGTAAAAGTTTCGTTCTTTATAAAATAGTTAAAAAGTATTTTATTAAGCCTGATGGTACTGTTTAATGCAGCTTTGAAATCATTATACTGTAGTTTTGTATTCCATATATAGTCAGATTCTCCATTTATAGCCTTTATTGCAAATCTCTTTATTTTTGAATCTATCTGGTCAGTTTCATCCAGTATTTTAGTGTAAGCAACGGCAATTTTATCCTGTAGAAGATTAACTTTTAGCAAATTGGCACGGTTAACAGAATCGGTTTTACGAAACAGACTAAATACACTTTTTCGATGTGCAAAAAAAGCTTCCCTTATTAAGCTATCAGCCGGAACAATTTTCAGCGAGGTATCTTTAGTAAATTTGATGAGCTCTTTTTGGTTTTGAATTAGTTTTGTACTAACATCTTCCAGGTCAGACTGCCAGCCTTCTATGTCACCCTGCATATGATCAAGGTTGTCTCTTAATACAAATAAATAACGTAACGTGCTTGATTTATGAGTGTTAATAAGGCTATCAATTCTATTGATCCTTTTTATAACCGCCGGAAACCCCTGGCTTATATCGGCTGTGTCAATACCTTCAGCCAGGTTATTATTTATCTGGTTAAACGTAGTTGTATACTGCTCAATTCGTTGTGAAAGGCTGTTTATTGAAGTATCAGACTTGTTAAATGAACGCAATAATGAATCGCGTGAATGCATTTTGCGTCTTTCAGTTTCTCTCTTTGCTGTTTCCGGCTTTTTCTTTTTATCCTGGGCAAGCCCCTCATACGATGAAAAAGCAGTCAATAAAAATATAATTAGCGGGGTTAACTTAATTATTTTGCGCATGCTGGGCATTTTGTACAATTACTAAATATTTATAAGGTTTTCAATAGCCAAACGATAGGAATCCATCCCGAAACCGGCAATAACGCCTTTACAACTTGCTGCCAGCATTGAGTGATGCCTGAACTCTTCGCGTTTATAAACGTTTGAAATATGCACCTCAATAACTGGTGATTTTATAGCAGCAATAGCATCGGCAATGGCAATGGATGTATGGGTATAGGCGCCAGCGTTTATAACAATCCCATCGTTAACAAAACCAACTTCGTGAATTTTATTTATAATTTCGCCTTCCACGTTGCTTTGATAATAATCAATTGCAACAGATGGATAACGTTTGCGAAGCTCGTCAAGGTATGTTTCAAAATCAGTATTTCCGTAAATTGATTTCTCGCGTACACCAAGGAGGTTTAAATTAGGGCCGTTTATAATTTGTATCTTCATCTGTTCAAACTTAACTAAAAACATTAAAAAAAATCAAATTGGATTGGCGTTCGGCAATAAAAGGTTTTCAATCTTATTTAAAATTGGAAAAATCACTGTCGGGGAACTCAATTGAGGCCTATAGCAGAGATATAGAAAAGCTATTTCAATTTGCTAACAGGGAAGACTTTAAAGTAAATCCTGAAAATATAACTTTAACCAATCTTCGCCAGTTTATTGTTTGGGCAGCGGATTTGGGCATGATCCCTTCCTCACAAGCCAGGATCTTATCGGGCATAAAATCATTTTATAAATATCTTTTAATGGAGGATCTTATAAAAAGTGACCCCTCTGAATTGCTTGAATCACCCAAAATACAGCGCAAATTGCCGGATACTTTAAGTTATGAGGATATAAATAAGCTGATAAATGCCATAGATCTTTCCAAACCCGAAGGCGGGCGCAATAAAGCAATACTTGAAGTGTTATATGGCTGCGGACTGCGGGTTTCGGAGCTAACCGAGCTTAAATTATCCAATCTTTATTTAGATATTGAGTTTATTAAGGTAACAGGAAAAGGCAGCAAGGAACGATTAGTACCAATAGGCGGATCGGCAGTACAAGCGTTAAAGATCTGGATAGAAAATATTCGCGTACACATCTCCATAAAAAAAGGGGAAGAGGACCGGGTCTTTTTAAACCGACGGGGAGCGAGGCTAAGCCGGGTGTATATATTCATGGTAATTAAGCAGTTAGCGGAGCTTACCGGAATAACTAAAACAATCAGCCCGCATACCTTCAGACATTCATTTGCCACTCATTTGGTAGAAGGGGGCGCCGATCTGCGTGCTGTGCAGGAAATGCTGGGTCATGAGAGTATTACTACTACCGAGATTTATACCCATTTGGACAGGGAGTATTTAAAGGGAACTATTATACAGTTTCACCCCAGAAGTTAATTTTTTGTGATTTCACTGATATTGGGAATTATTTCACCGATTTTAAAAGTTATTAAGGAAGCTTAAACTGTGCCTTGATCATCCTGTCCCTGCCACTCATGTCCTTCCTTAACTCAATGTTTTTAAAGCCCTTATCAGCTAATAGTTCGACAGTTT
The DNA here is from genome assembly GCF_028288225.1 of Mucilaginibacter sp. GTDB lineage: Bacteria > Bacteroidota > Bacteroidia > Sphingobacteriales > Sphingobacteriaceae > Mucilaginibacter. The sequence continues at coordinate 51,054 of NZ_JAQBOC010000008.1, read as the reverse complement.
CCTTGCCATAACTTTCATTGATCTCGAAAAATAATAAACCATCCTGGGTTAGGTGAGCAGCAGCATAATCAGCAATTGCCTTATAAAATATCAATGGATCATTTTCCGGAACAAACAAGGCGGTATGCGGTTCAAAGTCTGTTACGTTGTTATGCATCTGTGTTTTGTCATGCAGGGTAACGTAGGGAGGATTGCTGATGATGATATGAGATGTGAGATGCGAGATATGAGATTTTGGACTTAGTATGTCATCTTCAATAAACTCAATATCAAGCTCATTAAATTTTGCATTTGATGTTGCTGTTTGCAATGCATCAGCAGAAATATCTATAGCAGATACTTTAAAATTTGGCAGATTCTTTTTCAGGCTGATAGCAATGCACCCGCTACCTGTACCAATATCCAATAAACTGCCAACTACCAACTGCCTACTGCTAACTGACCCAATCACCCATTCTACCAATTCTTCCGTTTCAGGCCGGGGGATCAGCACGGATGGATTTACATTGAAAGGTAGACCATAAAACTCGGTTTTCCCTAAAATATATTGGATCGGCTTTCCCGTTTTTAATTCATCAAGGATACTCTTTAGCTTTTCGACTTGTTCAGAAGATATTTCGTCTTCAGGAAAGGCTTTGATCTTTGCTTTTGATACATTGCATATTTCACTGACTGTCAATAGCGTTATAGCACCTAGCTCATTTGCATCGTATACCTTATCAAGCCCTTTCTTATAACCAACAAAAACATCCTTTATAGTTTTCATGCAACAAAGTAACATAAAAGCTACTTTTGCAGCATGGTGCAACACGAAAAATATATGCAACGCTGTATTGAGCTTGCCGGATTGGGTATTGGCGCCGTTAGTCCTAACCCAATGGTGGGTGCTGTTGTTGTATTTGATGATAAAATAATAGGAGAGGGCTACCACCATAAATATGGCGAAGCACATGCCGAAGTTAATGCTATTGAACAGGTTATCAATAAACATCCCAATTCATCCGAACTATTAAAACAGGCGACCATATATGTTTCATTGGAACCTTGTGCGCATTATGGCAAAACACCGCCCTGTGCCGATCTGATCATCAAGCACCAGATCCCAAAAGTAATTGTTGGCTGCCGCGATCCATTTAACCAGGTAGATGGCAAAGGGATTGAAAAATTAAAGGATGCAGGCATTGAAGTTGTTGTTGGTGTTTTAGAGAAAGAATGCCAATGGCTTAACCGGCGTTTTTTTACCAGGGTACAAAAGCACCGTCCATACATCATTCTAAAATGGGCACAAACTTCCGATGGTTTTTTTGCGCCTGATAATAACAGTCAGCATTGGATAACCGGTATTGAATCCCGGAAGCTGGTACACCAATGGCGCAGTGAAGAAGATGCTGTATTGGTTGGAAAGAACACCGTTGCAACTGATAATCCACAATTAAACGCCAGATATGCACAAGGCCGATCACCAAAGCGGGTTGTGATTGACAGAAAACTCGAATTAAACCAAAACTTAAATGTATTTGATCATTCTGTTGAAACACTGATATTTAATGAACTAAAAACTGATATTGAAGGTAAAAACAAGTATATTGCCCTTGAAGATTTTGACAGATATGTACCCCAGTACATTTTATTTCAATTATATCTTCAGGATATCCAGTCGGTAATTATTGAAGGTGGCGCCCATACATTAAATAGCTTTATTGAAGCAGATTTGTGGGATGAGGCCCGTATTTTTACTGGTGAAAAGGAATTGAAAAAAGGAATAAAAGCACCGGCTGTAATAGGGAAAGTAACCGGTGAATATTCATCAGGGAAAGATAAAATATTAATGTTAGTGAATAGTTGATTGAGTTAGATTAGGTTGATTAAGTTAAAAGACATAATCAGCCACTCATCTAATCAACTTATTCAACTCAATCAACCAACCCAATGCTCTACGTTTTTTTAAGTATCTGCTGCAGTGTATTCGTATCAATAATGTTAAAGCTGGCCAAACGCTATCATATTGACGTTTACCAGGCCATCACGTGGAATTACAGCATGGCTATTGTTTTAAGCTGGCTATTTTTAAAACCGCAATTAGGTAATCTTAGCGATGCGCCATTATATTTATACGGGCTACTGGGCTTACTATTACCCTCATTATTTGTAATACTTGCCGCCTCGGTAAAAGTAACCGGTATAGTAAAGACGGATGTTGCTCAACGTTTATCTCTTTTTATCCCTATACTGGCTGCATTTTTGTTTTTTAATGAAACCCTTAACTCCATTAAGCTAATTGGATTAATTATAGGTTTTGCAGCAATCATATGCCTGATACCCTGGCAAAAGCACGCTCGTAATAACCGGGAGAATAAAGCACTGGCCAGCTCATGGATCTATCTGTTAGTTGTGTTTATTGGGATGGGCATTATTGATGTTTTATTTAAGCAGGTAGCCCTTGTTAAGCAAATATCGACAGGTACATCTCTGTTCATTGTTTATTCATTAGCGTTTGCAATAGCGCTTATTGGTTTGTTATACCAGGTTATTAATAAAACAATGCGGTTTTCGTGGCCCCATATTTTGATCGGCTGGGTGTTAGGGATTGCCAATTTTGGGAATATCCTGTTTTATATAAAAGCACACCAATCATTGGCTAAAAATCCATCAATAGTGTTTTCATCTATGAATATTGGCGTTATTATAGCCGGTACGTTTATTGGGGTATTTGTTTTTAAAGAGAAGCTGAGTTTATTTAATAAAATAGGCATCCTGTTAGCCTTACTGGCTATCACAATTATTTATTATCCGCAATTATTTACCAAGCTGTTTTCTCATTAATGCTTTTTGACGACACTTACCGTACTATTGAAAAACCCTCGGAAGGTTTATTTCGCGATCGTGGCAGCAAATTCCTTGCCTTTGCCTACCCGGTAAACAGCGAAGCAGACCTAAAAAATAACCTTGCACAGTTACGCTCCGAACATCCAAAGGCAAATCATCATTGCTGGGCTATGAGGTTGAGTATTGACCGTTCTGTATTTCGCCTGAATGACGATGGGGAACCATCGGGGACAGCCGGCAGGCCGATTCTGAATACATTATTATCACACGATCTTACCAATCTTGCAGTTGTGGTTGTCCGTTATTTTGGCGGGACATTATTGGGTGTACCGGGGTTGATAAATGCCTATAAAATGGCAACCGAAGAAACGTTGAAACAAGCTATAATTATTCAAAAAACAGTAAATGATATTTATACTATTGAATTTGATTACCTGCAAATGAATGATGTAATGCGGATAATTAAAGACGATGGATTAACAATAATTAACCAGGCTTTTGATAACAATTGCAGCATCCGGATTTCTATCCGCAAAATACAGGTTAATCAAACCCTGTCAAAATTAAGTAAGTTGAATGGGGTAATCACGAAGTACGATCACACAATGTAGAGACACAATATTTTGCGTCTGTAATGTATTATTTGTTAGGCGTGTCAATTGGTCTAAATCTTCAAATTATAAGTTAGGCAAATAAATAAATATGTATTTTAGTCGCATATGCAATCTTTTGAAATAGATAAGTCTGATCTCTTACGCATCGAAACCGCGCTTGCTGGTGATGATGCTGAATTAGAGCGTGTTCTGAAAGAATACCACGCTTCGGAGATTGCTTTGCTATTTGAAAAGCTCCCGCAGGAAGCAAAAGAAAGGATCATCAATATTCTCCCAACCGACGTTGCATCAGAAGTAATTTCCGAAATGCACGAGGAACAGGATCCGGGTGAACTGCTTATTGGCCTTCACCCTGAAAAACGTTCGGAGATTATTGAGGAACTGGATTATGATGATGCTACAGATATTATTTCACAGCTTGATGAAGACGAACAGCAGGAAATACTGGAAGACCTGGATCAGGATGATGCTGATAGCATCCGAGCATTATTAAAATATGATGAGGATACTGCGGGCGGATTAATGAACTCCGAAATTATTAAGGTGAACATCAACCTTGATAAAAAAGATGCCTTGGAGGACATCATTCGCCAGTCGGAGGAGATGGAGGAGTTTTATACAATTTATGTGGTTGATGATGCCGATATTTTGCAAGGTATTTTGTCGATTAAATCTATCCTGAAAGCCCGTCCTGATGCCCATGTGCGCGATTTGGTAAATACTGATTTTGTTTATGTTAAAGCTGATCTCGACCAGGAAGATGTGGCCGGACTGATCTCTCAATATAATCTTACAACTATTCCGGTTGTTGATGATAATATGAAGCTGCTGGGCCGTGTTACGGTTGATGACATCATCGATGTAATGGAGCAGGAGAGTACCGAAGACATCTTGAAGATCTCCGGTGTATCAGAAGACGAGGAACTGAGCGGTAACTGGAAAGAAGCGGTAAAAAGCCGTTTGCCATGGCTGGTTATTAATCTTGGCACGGCTTACCTGGCTGCTTCAGTTATCAGGCACTTTGATTCCACAGTTGAGCGGCTACCGGCAATTGCAGCATATATGACCATTATTGCGGGAATGGGTGGCAACGCGGCGACCCAGGCGCTGGCTGTAACTGTAAGGCGTATCTCATTAAGTGATTTAAGTGACAAACAAGCATATAATGCGGTAATAAAAGAATTTTTGGTAGGCATGCTTAACGGTGCAGCCAATGGTTTGATAGTTTTCTTTGTAGCTTTGTTTTATGATGCAAACCCAATGCTTGGGTTGGTGTTATTTTTAGCAATGACCGGCAACCTGATAATTGCGGGCTTAACCGGGGCTTCAATTCCGTTGGTGTTAAAAAGAGTAGGGATAGATCCTGCTGTGGCATCCTCTATCATTATAACTACCTTTACTGATTGTGCGGGTTTTTTACTGCCTTTATGGTTTGCGACTAAACTTTTATAATACATTAATAAGAAACAAAGGCTTTATTGTAAATTTGACCTTATTGAAAAATAAAGAGCTTAATAAATTTAAGTAGATTTAATATATGTTACACGCAACATTACAATCGAAATTGCCACAGGTGACAAAGTTGTTCAAGGATCACAAAATAAAAAGCGCCTTTGCCTTCGGATCTGTTGTGAGTGATAATTTTGATGACGAAAGTGATATTGATTTACTTATCAATTTTGAAGACGGATTAGAGCCTTTGGAAAGAGGCGAGATCTGGTGGGATTTACATGATTCATTAAGAGCTGTTTTTAACAGGGAGATCGATTTAGTTATAGAAAACTCTTTAAAAAATCCTTATTTTATTGAAGAGATAAATGAGAAAAAACGATTGATCTATGCTGCGTGAAGAAAAGAAATATCTTTTTGATATACAAATCGCTTTAGAGAAGATTGAAGCCTCTATTGGTAATATTTGAAAGCTTCAGACAGAATATGATGCTTCAACAAGCAATAGAAAGAAATCTTGAAATTATTGGAGAAGCTGTAAACTGTTTGCTCAAAATAGATCCTGAAATAAAAATTACGAGTGCACGCAGAATGGTTGATACCAGGAATAAAATAATCCATGGTTATGATGAAATACAGCCGGAACAGATCTGGAATATCATTATTAACCATTTACCACTATTAAAACAAGAGGTTGAAGGCCTTTTGGATAATTAGCCCTTATATAATAAATTATAAAATAATGACCGAAGTAAGATACAATTGGACAAAAGAAGAGATTGCTGAAATATATCACAGGCCCTTGTTAGACCTGGTTTACGAAGCTGCTTCTGTGCATCGTGAAAATAAAGACTATTCAGAAGTACAGATCAGCTCCCTGATATCTATAAAAACCGGGGGGTGCCCTGAAGATTGTGCTTATTGCCCGCAGGCCGCCCGCTATAATACGGGTGTTGATGTGCATGCTATAATGCCTAAGGAAGAGGTTGTAGCTGTAGCCCAAAAGGCTAAAGACGGTGGCGCATCAAGGTTATGCATGGGCGCTGCATGGCGCGAGGTACGTGATAACCGTGATTTTGATAAGGTGATTGACATGGTTAAGGCTGTAAACGAGCTGGATATGGAAGTTTGCTGTACGCTAGGCATGCTTACCGAGGCCCAGGCCCAACGTTTGGCCGACGCGGGCCTGTATGCTTATAACCATAACCTTGATACATCAGAAGATGATTATAAACGCATTATTACCACACGTACTTATGATGATCGGTTAAAGACCCTGGAACATGTACGTAAAGCTAAGATAACAGTTTGCAGCGGTGGTATTATAGGCTTAGGCGAAACTATTGAAGACCGCATCTCAATGCTTAAAACCCTTTCAACTTTACCCAAACATCCGGAGTCGGTACCTATTAATGCTTTGGTACCGGTACAGGGAACGCCGCTGGCGGATCAGCCAAGGGTATCTGTTTGGGATATGGTACGCATGATAGCCACAACCCGCATAATTATGCCAAAAACTGTGGTACGCCTTTCAGCAGGCCGCACAGAGATGAGTTTGGTTGAGCAGGCCTTTTGTTTTATGGCAGGTGCTAACTCTATTTTTGCAGGAGAGAAGCTGTTAACCACACCAAATCCATCATTTGATACTGATATGGCCATGTTTGACTTACTGGGATTGAAGCCAAGGAAGGCTTTTAAGAACGGAAGACCAAGTAATGTTGCTGAGATTAAAGAAGTTGTAGAAAGTAAAATATTAAGTGTAGAGGTGTAACTATTATATCTCTACATTATATTTGATCATGAAACGAATTAAAATAAACACCACTTTTGAGGAAGATGAAGAAGAGCAAAGACAATTTTTTGCAGGTCTTTCCTATGGTGAACGTTTAAGATATTATTTTAAGCTTCGGGACATGACTAACTTTCACAAAGACAAATATCCTAAAGGAAAGATATTTAAGATATATCATTCACATGAAGAATCTCAATAATTATAATACGGCCTTAGTTGGGCGGCATTATAATTATTAAAAGTGTAAATTGGTTTGTTTTAATCCTTATAACGATTTACAGAATATGTAACCTTTAACAGGTTAAAGGCAGCTGCTATAAAAATGACTAAAGGGCCTTTTATGTTCGAGGCTTTTTTAGGCTCCTAAAACTTTAAAGAAATAAAAGGGATGAGTACGGAAGTTGTTTTTCTGTATTCTTATAAATTAAGGTTTCCGTTTAGCCTGTTCAGTAAATTTATAAGGGTGAAATTGCAGGGCGATGTAAAGAAAAGGCTTATCGACCTTAAAAGCAATATTGAGGCAGCGCAATAAATAAGTTAACTTTTACAACCCTTACAACCAACCTGTTACTTTCCCATTACTTCTTTGCTTTTCGCTCTTCTATATCACCGTTAAAAGATATTGGATCGCGGTTGTTGCAGAGAACTTGTAACGAAGCATAACCGTTGGTTGAAACATTCACCCTTAAATATCTTACGTCTTTTGAACCCTGGTTGCCTGCATCTTTAGGAGTTATAGTGATATTATAGCTGCCATTTTTAGCCTGCTTTGTAGTGTAATCAAAGTTTGTTGAAGTAAATTTAACGCCACCATCTGTAGGATCAATAGGGGCAACGGTAACCCTTCCATAATATGGCAAATAGGCCGTTACCGTATCTTTAGAAACTATTACATCATAACCATAATCTAATGATTTTGAATTACCTCTTTGCGGGATTACATAAGTTGCCTTAAAAACATAATGATGGGCATCAAGCAATTCTTTTATTTTGGCAGCCTTAGTTGCCTGTTTTTCTTTTTTTGTGGTTTGAGCGCTGACAATATTTATAGTGCCTGATAAAATTGCCACTGTAAAAAATATCTTAATTAAACTTTTCATAGCTGATGATTTTAACGAAAAATATCTTAGTCTAAGATACGACATAAAAAGTTTATATAAAATAAAAAAGCCGCTCATTCAGAGCAGCTTTACTATTTTATTGAGTAGAAATTATATCAGGTTAACACTGCGGTTAACAAATTCAGTAAGTTCGGCACCGGTCAGTAATCCCTGAGATAAAAGAGCAAGGTCAAACGCTTGTTTTGAAAGTGCTGTTTGTACTTCTTCGTTTTCTTCCTGCAGTATCCGGCTTACTAATTTATGGTTACCGTTAATTATTACTTTGTAATTATCAGGCATGCTGCCATAAAATCCCATGCCGCCGCCCATAGCAGCCATTTCTTTCATCCGGCGCATAAACTCATCCATCGTTACGGTTACTGGCAACTCATCCGGATTTAAGCTTTCCAGCTCAACTTTGTAGGCAGGCTTATTTATCGCTTTATCAAAGATCTCCTTAACTTTTGTAGCCTCTTCTGCAGTAAGCACATGATCCAAAGCATCTTCTTTTTTGATCAATTTATCTGCAACATCAGCATCCACGCGTTTAAATGATGTTTTCTCCAGTTTTTGCTCTAAATGCCCGATAAAGTGATTATCGATAGGCGAGTTCATCAGCAAAATATCATAACCCTTTTTATTGGCCGACTGTATGAACGCATCCTGTTTAGCCGGATCATTGGTGTAAATGTAAACCAGCTGACCGTCTTTATCTGTTTGCTCAGGTTCAACTTTATCTTTATACTCGTTTAAAGTAAAGTTTTCCTTTTTAGTATTGCTTAGCAGAACAAAGTCTTTTGCCTTATCATAAAATTTCTCTTCGCTAACCATACCATATTTTACAAAGAGGCCAATATCTGTCCACTTTTCTTCAAAGGCTTTACGGTCGGTTTTAAATAGTTCTGCCAATTTATCAGCTACCTTTTTAGTGATATAGCTGTTTATCTTTTTAACACTGCTATCAGCCTGTAAAAAGCTGCGGGAAACATTCAAAGGAATGTCCGGCGAATCAATAACTCCATGCAGCAGCATTAAAAACTCAGGTACAATGTCTTTTACCTCGTCAGTAATAAATACCTGGCGCGAGAACAGTTTGATCTTGTTTTTCTGGATCTCAAAATCATTTTTAAGTTTAGGGAAGTAAAGTACACCGGTTAAATTAAACGGATAATCAACATTTAAATGGATCCAGAACAATGGGTCTTCCGAAAACGGATAAAGCTGCTTGTAAAAATTAAGGTAATCCTCATCTTTTAGCTCAGCAGGGGTTTTAGTCCAAATTGGGTTAGTATCATTAATAATATTATCAGTTTCTACTGATTTATATTTTGGCTTGCCTTCTTCGTCAACACCATCTTCTTCTTGCTGTGTATTTGTGCCAAATTTGATAGGCACAGGTAAAAACTTGCAATATTTGTCAAGGATCTCCTGTAAGCGGTGCTTGCTTAAAAACTCTTCCGAGTCTTTATTGATGTGCAGGGTTATTTCGGTACCTCTTTCAGCCAGGCTACCCTCGCTTATCTCAAATTCAGTACTGCCATCGCAGATCCAATGTGCAGGTTCAGCGCCTTCCTGGTATGATAATGTTTCAATTTCAACTTTATCAGCTACCATAAAAGCAGAGTAAAAGCCCAGGCCAAAACGACCGATGATCTCGTTGGCATCTTTTGCTTCCTTAAACTTCTCTACAAACTCGGTAGCTCCGGAGAAAGCTATCTGGTTAATGTATTTTTTTATCTCTTCGGCGGTCATGCCCAAGCCGTTATCAGAAATGGTAATGGTTTTTGCCTTTTCATCAAAAGAAACCTCAACGCGTAAATCGCCAAGCTCACCGTTATATTGCCCTAATGAACTTAAGCGTTTTATTTTTTGAGTAGCATCGATAGCATTTGATACCAATTCCCGCAAAAATATCTCAGTATCTGAGTATAGGAACTTCTTAATTATCGGGAAAATATTTTCGGTATGGATCGAAATTGTGCCTTTTTCTTGCATAATTTATCTGGTTATGAAAATTAATGTTTTAGTGTCATCACCACACATCAATGCCTGTTCCAAAGAATGTAATTTGTCAAATTGGCAGAGATAAAATCTTTCAAAAAATATATTATTCGTTTTTGGCTTTTAACTCACTAAAAAATGATACACCGTATAAAGTATTGCTAAACCAAGAAGAAATAACAATAAGCCTTTAAATCGCTTTTTCTTCATAAAGCACAGCATAATAATGCCTGTGAGGGATATCATGGTCATTAATATGGCGGTAATATCTATCACAATACCCCAACTTTTTCCTGCATCACGACCTTTGTGTAAGTCATTTAGTATGGCTACCAGTCCAAAACGTGTTTCGGTAATTTTATATTCGCCAGTATTACGATCAATATAAGTGTCAGCTGCATAACCGGGGCCGTTAAACGAAACAGAAACATCTCCATCATCAATTCTAAAGTCGCTAACTTTCCCTGTTATCCCATTAGTTTTGCGTAAAAATTCAACAATATTCAATTTGTCGATGGCAGACGTATCTTTGGTTTTAACCCATTTTAAGTTCATTTTTCCGGAATGTTTTTTTATTAAGGGTTTATTCCCAAACCAATCAGCATGGTTAAGGGTAAAGCCCGTTATAGCAAAAAACAGCACGATTATAAAACTTACCATTGAAAGGTAAATATGCAGCCATCGGGATAGCGAAACCGTTCGCTTTTTCAATATCGATTTAGGGTGTTTTTCCGTATTTGCCTTACCTGGTAACCCATTACCTGAGATCTTATTATTGGGCATCTTTTGGTTTTTTTCTATAATCTAATGAGGCTGATGCGATTTCGGTATTGCCTTTTAGCATGATTTGTTTGAAAGTATCTGAAAAGTCCATTTTCTGTTCCATCAGTTGGTAAGTGCCGTGTTCACGCGCAGCTTCAATATAGATAGTATAAGTTCCACGACTTACAAGTTTGCCATTATCATCCTTTCCATCCCATTTTAATGTGTATTTCCCGGGTGAACGGGTAGCGCTTGACGTTGAGCTTATATTGTTATTAGCATCCATAAAAGTTTGGTAATATGTATTGTACCAGGCATGCATATCATCCAGATAACGGGGCTTATTATACCATATTGCAATATTGCGCACAGGCTTTTTGAATTTATCAACTACCCAAACAGCAACATAAGGCCTGTGAATCCTAAAGCCTTCTATTTGGGCAAGCTCAAGGTTAATAAGCAATTCATTATTAGGATCCCAGGTATTACCTTTTTGCTGCATCTCGGAGTTTACAGTTATAGATCTTGCAACAGGAACTTCAATGCCCTTCCACCCGTTGCTTTCTATGCGCTGTCCGTTATTTGTAATTATAAGATATTCAGCACCGGGAATAGTTGACGCAAGCCTGGCACTTTCCTGCGGAGTAAGCACACTAAAAGCAGTAGCAAGTGCACCCGCATCAGTGGCATTGAAGGCAACTACTGTAGAACTGATCACATTATCAGCTGGCATACCTGTACGCGGATCAACGATATGTGAGTACCATTTACCATTTATCAATTCTCCACGCCTATAGTTACCGCTTGTGGCAATTGTTTTATCATCAAGCGTCACTGTTGATATTGGTGCATCATTTTCAGCATCAGCTTTTGGGTCGCTAATTTGTATCTGCTCTTTGTGATCTCCTTTTATCACAATATCACCGCCAATGTTTAATACAATAGCGTCTATATTTCCAGATGACAGGGCTGCATCGCAAGCTTTATTGATTATAAAACTTTTTGCAAATGAATTGAGCATCAAGGGTGCATTATCCAATCTTTCAGCAGTATGGTTAATAGCATCAAGTTTGTAATGCGTTTGTTTTACTAACGTTACCGCTTGTTCTATCTCTGCTTTTGTTGGAATTTGGTTGCGGCGGGCAGAAGCTTTCCATAACTTTCCAATTACTTCGACTGATGCATCTAACGCTCCGTTAGTGCGTGTACGCCATTCATCAAACAGGTTTAATACCGCAAATAATTCCGGTGAAACAACAATTGGCTTAGCTGGGGCCTTCATCCATTTACTAAATTCACTTTGTTGATTATATCCGCTTAATATTTTATCCAACCTGTCTATTTCATTTATAGCCCTGGTTTCAGCTGTTGCAGCATCAGTTGCAGACGAAGTAAAAACCTTTATCTGGAGAGAGGTGCCCAATACATTTTCATAATTATTAACAAAGGCCTGTGTGTTTTTTAATGGAATTTTGTTTGCACTGCTACATAAAACAAACAAAAGACATCCTGCTAATATCCTGGGAATAAATTTCATTTTTTTAGGATTAATATTTTAATTATGTATCTCAAACATAAAATTTCGCCAATTAGCGTACTTATCTATAAAAATAAGATTGAAATTTGAAGGAAAACTGAAATTGAAGCCTATTATTGAATAATGTTTAATTTCAATTCCTTATGTTAACTCAATCCTCCGTAACAAAGTATCAAAAAGATCTTTTAACTTTCTTTCTGTTTCGGCATCAATGATATTTCCCGCAGGATCCATTTTTGAGCGGATGAAAGATATAAGCAATGTGGTGCTTTCCGACAAATTTACATCTATAGCGCCCAATAGTTTTATTAAGGCCGGATGAGCATTTTCTCCGCCCGTTGATGCCGTAATTAAAGCGGTTGGTTTACCTGAAAAGGATCCGCTTGATACTGTCCAGTCCAAAGCATTTTTAAGCTGCCCGGGTACACCATAGGCATATTCGGGTGTACAAATGATGATTGCATCAGCATCTTTTATAAAGCTGCGTAATTCAAAAACAGGTTCAGCCACCCGATCGTGATCATTCCCCGGGTCGAAAGGTGGAATAAGGGCTAAGCTATCATAGTAAAAGCTATATCAGATGGAGCCAGCTTCTTTAAAAAGTTAAGAATAGAATGGTTTGATGAACCTGACCGCAAGCTGCCTGAAATAGCAAAAATGCTCTTTTTTTTAGGTAATTGCATCCTTTATAAATTATAAATACAACACTACTTCTTAAATTTACAACCAGGTCTGCTTTTATGAAATATGGTGATAATTGACGTAAAGCCAGCCCGGATCTTATCACATTACACGCTCGCCGGACTAAACTGCAGTATAAATGATGACCCTAAGCCATCTGTTGATTGTACCTGGATATTTCCTTTATGCAAGAGCATAATTTGCTTACATAAGCTTAATCCAATGCCGCTGCCTGTTTTACGGGTACTAAAAAATGGGATGAATATTTTATCAAGCAATTCGGTAGGCATGCCTAAACCGTTATCTGTAACTTTTACCAGCGTTTTACCATTATTTAAAACCTCGGCTGAAAGGGTTAATAGCGGATGTTCCCTGTCTTTCACCGCCTCAATGGCATTTACCAAAAGGTTTATAAGCACCTGCTCAATCAGGTTAAGGTCAGCTTCAATAGCAAGGGCCGGATCGCGCAAAATTATTTCCATGTCAATATGCTTCTTCTCCAATGTTGGTCGCATCAGCCTGTTAAGTGATTCGAATAGGTTACGTACCAATATTTTAGTAAGATCAAGCTTGGTGATTTTATTAAGGCTGCGATAACTCTCTGTAAATTTAAGCAGTCCTTCGCTGCGCCGCTTAATGGTATCAATCCCTAGTTCCAGGTCTTCCAGTTGGCTGCTTACAGGGCTGTTAGCAATTTCCGGACTTTGCAAACGATTTTTAAGAGTGTCGGCCAGTGAAGATATTGGCGCTACAGAATTCATGATCTCGTGCGTCATTACATTCAAAAGCTTTTGCCATGCCTTTGATTCTGTTTCGTCAAGGGCTTCGCTAACGTTTTGGAACGCAATCAGCTTATAAATTTTCTCTTCACTCCGCATTACGCTGGCAGTAACTAATATTTTAACCAGTTGCTGATTGCGGGTAATGGTTAGTATTTTACTGTCGCCTGGTTTAAGCTTAATTATCTCGTGGTATAAAACCTCCTCGCGTTTTTCCAGTGAATGGACGGTTTTGAGATAGGGGACACCTATCAATTTTTTAAAGGCCTCATTTATCCACCCTGTTTCGCCGCTTTCCTGTTCGTACGACATAATGCCGGTATCAACCAGTTCCAGAATTTTTTGCAGGTAATGATATTGCGTTTCCCTTTCACGGCTGATTAGCTTAAAGGTCGTGTTAATATCATTAAAACCTTTACGGAGCGGTTTAAGCTCATTTGGCGCTTTTCGTACATCAAAATGGCGTGAAAAATCGCGGTAATGGATAGATTCAACAAACTGGCTCACTTCATCCTGCGCTTTTTTCTGGAAGCGGATAAGGTCGAGAATATGGTATGCACAAAGTGGTACAGTTATCACCAAAAACAGCATGGGGCCTTGTATTACAAGTACCGATGATACGGTAAGGGTAATAAACATTAATATTACACGCAGCACCAGCCGCCATTCGTAACGGTTAAATATCATATTTGCTCAATCTGCGGTATAATGCGGTACGGGTTAAACCCAATTCTTTTGCTGCCCGTGTAATATTGCCATTGTGTTTCTCAATAACACGCAAAATGGCATTTTTTTCAAGTGTGCTTAATGGCACATTGTCATCATCTACAACAACTTCACCAGGCGTTTCAAGTATGGAAAATATAAGATCGTCAGGCCGGAGTATATGATCATCTGCCATTATCACAGCGCGCTCAATAGTGTACTGCAATTCACGCACATTGCCCGGATAGTTATATGACTTTAATTTTTGAACGGCGGCAGCATCAAAATCAACCGATGGTTTTAAATATTTGCTGGCATACAATTTTGCAAAGTGACGGGCTAATATTACAATATCTTCATTACGCCTGCGTAAAGGCGGCATGTTAATTTCAACAGTATTTATACGATAGATCAAATCCTTGCGGAAACGGTTTTCATTTGCCAGCTCAGACAATGGCAGGTTAGTGGCGCAAATTAACCGAATATCAATATCAACGGCTTTGTTGGTGCCCAGCCTTGTAACCTGCCGGTTTTGTAATACGGTTAACAACTTGGCCTGCTGCTGTAGTGAAATATTTCCAATTTCGTCCAAAAACAAGGTGCCGCCCTGTGCATCTTCAAACCTGCCGGTACGATCCTCGCGGGCATCAGTATATGCGCCCTTTTTATGCCCAAAAAGTTCACTTTCAAACAAAGTATCTGTCAATGCACCAACATCCACTTTAATAAATGGCTTATCAGCCCGTAATGACCGTTCATGAATAGCCTTAGCCATTAGGTCCTTACCTGTTCCGTTTTCGCCCAAAAGCAATATATTGGCATCAGTAGGGGCTATTTTATTTACTTTATAAAAAATGTCCTGCATTACATCCGAGTCACCAAGTATAGATGTATCGCCGGCCGTGTTTTTTGCAGATGTCTTAACAGTTTTAACCCCTTCCTTTTTATCAAGCAGATCTTTAATGGTATCAATCAGCTTTTCATTATGCCAGGGCTTAACAATAAAATCATTGGCACCCTCTTTTAATGAACGTACTGCCAGATCAATATCGCCATAGGCGGTTATCATAATTACGCAAACCGCAGGCTTCCATTCTTTAATTTTGCGCAACCAGTATAAACCTTCATTACCGGTATTAATAGCGCTGTTAAAGTTCATATCAAGCAAAACAAGATCAACCTCGTTACGCTGAAGCAGCCAGTTAAGGTTTTCGGGGTTCTTTTCTGTTATAATTTCCTGGGCCTCGGTTTTAAGCAAAAGCTTAACCGCCGTAAGTACGTCAGGATCATCATCAACAATTAATACTCTAGCTTTTTTTAGTATCATTCTTTAGTTAGTCATTGGTCATTGGTCAATAGTCATTAGTTGTTCCAAGCGACTGTTGCCAATAATACTATATTTATCCGTAAATGTTATAATTTTATACTGTCAGTTATTATAATACTTGTTAGTAACAATTTCTATGCTAAAAGCTGTTTGGACAATAAATATGGGTAATAAATTGCTATTTGAAAATTATAACTTTACATATACTTCAATAAACCAATAAACTACATGAACAGGCAGACTAATGACAAATGACCAATGATTAATGACTGCCCAAAAGCATTGTATCATAACCGTACACATGATGTAACAGAAGCGTACGCTTCAATTTGGTATTTTAGCTTTAAAATACTGAAAAACAGCCACTTAATTTGTGGCATGTGTTTTTGTAACTAATAACAAAATATAAACTAATAAACACAGTGGATAGAGTAATTGAAAAAAAGACCTGGAATACCAAAAGGATACTAACTATTGCCGGAATAACGGGCATTGTTTTACTAATTGGCGGAAGCATTTATTTTACCTCGGGTAAAAGTAAACTTGATGTTGATACCGAAAGACTAACTATAAGTGAAATTAAAAAAGGCCCGTTCCAGGAGTTTATCCCGGTTAATGGTGTAGTAATGCCGCTTTCTACTATTTATTTGGATGCATCCGATGGTGGGCGTGTTGAAGAGAAATATGTTGAGGATGGCGCAATATTGAAAAAAGATGAGCCGATTTTAAGAATGTCGAATACAGACCTTGAGCTTAATTTAGCTACTCAGGAAACCAATGTATATGCCCAACAGATCCAAATGCAGATCTCGCATACCCAGATGCAGTCGGCCACAATTTCAAAATTGAATAATATGGCTGATGTGGATGTGGCCTTTAAAGAAGCTGAAAGAATATACAAGGTGGATAAAGACCTGTACGCTAAAAAAGCAATTGGCTCGCAGGAATTTCAAACCGCTCAAAATCAATACCAGTACCAGTTAAGCCGTAAAAAATTAGCAACACAGATCTTGGTACAGGATACCACAATGGTAAAACAACAGGATGGCCAAACAAGAGAACAGATTTCGCAAATGCAGGCAGCATTGCAAATGATGCGTAAAAAAGTAAGCGACCTAACTTTAAGGGCGCCGCTTGATGGCCAATTAACCTCCTTTGATGCCGAAATAGGACAAAGTAAAAATAAAGGGGAACACTTGGGGCAAATTGACGTCTTATCAGGTTTTAAGGTAAGAGTAAATGTGGAGGAACATTATTTATCAAGAGTATTTACTGGACTGAAGGGCGATTTTGAGTTTGCAGGTAAAACATATTACCTGGTAATTAAAAAGGTATTTATATCAGTTGGTAAAGATGGTCAATTCCAGGTAGATATGGGTTTTGTTGGCGAAGTGCCAAAAGGTATAAGAAAAGGACAAACCTTACAGGTGCGTTTGGCTTTGAGTGATCAAACAACAGCTTTATTACTACCTAAGGGCGGCTTTTTTCAGCAAACTGGTGGTAACTGGATCTTTAAAGTAAGTGAAGATGGAAAAAGAGCTTATAAAGTACCAATCCAGATAAACAGGCAAAGCCCTGATTATTTCGAGTTAACATCGGGACTGCAACCCGGCGATAAGGTAATAACATCAAGTTATGAAACCTATGGTGATATACAGGAACTTGTATTGAAGAAGTAGCGGGAAAGTTACTAAAGGAGTTAGAACTTTAAACATAGAGATAACATTAAGATAATCAAATAAAGGCAATTAATTAACTTAAACTATAAATTAAAATCCGCCCTTAACAAAATGAACGGGAAAGGATTTAGGAGGCACCAATGATAAAAATTACAAATCTGGAAAAATTTTACCGCACCGAAGAGGTAGAGACCATCGCTTTAAACAAGCTGTCAATTGAAGTTAAAACCGGCGAATTTGTTGCCATAATGGGTCCGTCAGGATGTGGCAAATCAACTTTGCTTAACATCCTGGGGATGCTTGATGATCCTGATGAAGGCAGCTATGTTTTTAACGGAGTTGAAGTTGCCCATTTTACTGAGCGTAAAAGAGCTGATCTGCGTAAGCACAACATTGGTTTTGTATTTCAAAGCTTTAACTTAATTGATGAGTTAACTGTATTTGAAAATGTGGAGCTCCCATTAATCTACACAGGTGTTCCATCAGCAGAACGTGTAAAAAGAGTAGAAGAAGTTCTTGACAAAATGCAGATCATGCATCGCCGTAACCACTATCCACAGCAGTTATCAGGTGGTCAGCAACAACGTGTTGCTATTGCCCGTGCCGTAGTTAACAAACCAAAATTGATCCTTGCGGATGAGCCTACAGGTAACCTTGACTCAAGCAATGGTAATGATGTTATGGAATTATTGACAGACCTTAACGAGCAGGGAACAACAATTATAATGGTAACCCACTCAGAACATGATGCCCGTTACAGCCATCGTATTATCCGTTTGTTGGATGGGCAAAGCGTAGTGGAAAACATTATGGTATAAGGCAGTTCATCGCCTATAGTTCATGGTTCATGGTTTGATCGTTCTGAATAAGAACGATTAAACTCCAAAAACCAATGAACCAGTTGAACTACTAAAAAGAAAGTTTATATAAGTTAATAAGTGCCTCTGCTATCCCCTCCGAAACGGAGGGGTAGCTTGAGTGTTACCCTGTTTTTTCAACATAAAAACAATGTAAACACTTAAATACTAATCAATTATATTGATTAATGATTCGTAAACAAGTAATAAAGTATGCCTGAAGTCAATTTGTAAGTGATTAATTAACGCCATTATATCATGTTTAAAAACTATCTGAAAATTGCATTTCGCAACTTAAAAAAAGACAAGCAGTTTACCTTTTTAAACGTAATAGGGCTCTCAGCAGGTATTGCCTGTACTTTATTGATCTACTTATGGGTACACGATGAATTAAGCTACGATAAATTCTTTGTTAACGACAACCAGCTGTACCAGGTAATGGAACACCGGAAGGGTGGGGAAGTGGAAGGCTTGTCAGACGAGTCATCAGGCCTTGTAAGCGAAACACTGATGCTTCAGAACCCTGAAGTTGAATATGCTACCCCGGTTGCACCCGCTGACTGGTGGCAAAAATTCACCCTTACAGTGGCGGATAAAAATATAAAAGCCGCCGGCCAATATGTAGGGAAAGACTATTTTAACGTTTTCTCATTTAAATTATTAGAAGGGAAAAAGAATGATGTGCTGGCAGTTAAGAATTCAATCGTCATTTCAGACGAGCTTGCAAAAAAACTCTTTAATTCAACCCAAAATGCCATTGGCAAAACTATAAAATTCCAGCACGATCGGGATTTTTTCGTTTCTGGGGTTTTTGAAAAAGTGCCGCTGCACTCATCGCAGCAATTTGATTTTGTTTTATCATTTGATTACCTGGCCGATGTCCAAAGCTGGGTAAAAACCTGGACGAATGGAGGCCCGCATAACTATGTCTTGTTAAAAAAAGGCACAGATGTTAACGCCCTCAATAGTAAAATTGCCAACATGATTACCAGGGCATCTGGCGATACCACCCGCCACATTTTTGTATCAAAGTTTTCAGACAATTACCTGCACAATACTTTTAACCACGGATCGAGGACAGGCGGAAAGGATGAGTATGTAAAGCTATTCTCGCTGGTCGCAATATTTATACTCATTATAGCCTGTATCAATTTCATGAACTTGTCCACTGCCAAGGCATCCGGCAGAATGAAAGAGATTGGTATAAAAAAAGTCGTTGGCGCTGAGCGCAGTCAGCTGATCATCCAATTTTTATCAGAGTCGCTGCTAATGGCATTGTTTACTACAGTGCTGGCCGTTGGCATTGCATGGCTGTTGTTGCCGCAATTCAATCACCTTACAGGTAAAGATATTCAATTGAAATTTGATCCAACTCTTATAGCCACACTTGCGGCGATCATGCTGTTTACCGGCCTTGTTTCCGGAAGTTACCCTGCATTGTATCTTTCTAAGCTTAATCCTTTGGCAATTTTAAAGGGTAAGCTTAGCTCATCTTTCTCTGAGCTGGTAGCCCGCAAAGGCCTTGTTGTTTTCCAGTTTACGCTTTCGGTTACGCTGATTGTAGCTGTGCTTGTGGTTTACAAACAGATCCAATATATTCAGTCATCTTCACTTGGATATAGTAAAGATAATGTAATAAGGATTGACTCGGAAGGTAAGCTTGCAGGGAATGAAGACAGGTTTGCCGCTGAACTGAAGAATATCTCCGGCGTTGTAAATGCCAGCTTTACCCAACATAATATTGTAGGGCGCAATTATGCCACCGGCGGCTTAAGCTGGGACGGGAATGTAGCCGCCGACCAGGCTATTTATTTTGAAGGCTTTTATGGTGGATTTAATTTTATCGAGACACTTGGCATGCACATGGCTGCCGGAAGACCGTTTTCCAAAGGCTTCGGAGCTGACGGCAATAAGATCATCTTAAATGAAACCGCTATAAGAATAATGCACCTTAAAAACCCGGTAGGAAAAAATATAAAATATGGCAATACCGATTTTCAAATTATTGGTGTAGTAAAAGATTTTCATTTCGAATCGCTGCATGAACTGGTAAAGCCTTCATTTATCATGCTGGCGGGCGGTGTTAGCCCCTACTATAAAATGATGATAAGGCTTAAAGGCGATCATCAAAAAGAAACTATTGCGCAAATCCAGCGCCTGTATGAATCGTTTAACCCGGGATTCCCTTTCTCTTATAATTTTTTAGATGAAGCATACCAAAAGCAATATGAAACCGAAGTAAGGGTTTCATTGCTGTCAGAATATTTCTCGGCTTTGGCTATCCTGATCTCGTGCCTTGGCCTTTTTGGCCTGGTAGCATTTACAGCGCAAAAAAGACAGAAGGAAATAGGAATCCGCAAGGTTATTGGCGCATCGGTAAACAGCATCATGATAATGTTAACCAAAGATTTTTTAAAGCTTGTTTTTGTAGCAGTTGTAATAGCGTTCCCGCTTTCATGGTGGTTGATGAGCAAATGGCTGAACGGCTTTGCTTACCGTGTTGATCTAAGCCCTGGCATATTTATTATAGCCTGTGCCGCTGTTATTTTAATAACCATACTAACGGTGAGTTTCCAGGCTATAAAAGCTGCGCTGGTTAACCCGGTGAAGAGCTTGCGTTCCGAGTGATTAGAGGTTAGAGACCTGAGATTAGTTGCTCGATAATTTGGCTATGACCATGAACTACAATGACTAATTATTAAATGAAATGATAAAAAATTACTTTAAAACAGCTTACCGCACCCTTTTAAAAAATAAGGGCTTTACGGTATTAAATATACTGGGCCTGTCTTTAGGGCTTGCAAGCTGCCTGCTTATTATTTTTTACGTGGTTGATGAATTAAGTTATGATCGTTATAATACCAAAGCAAGCAGAATATACCGTGTAAATGAAGATCTGAAACTTGGTGAAAACAATGTTCTATATGCGGTATGTATGCCTCCATTGGCACAAACTTTAAAAAATGATTTTCCGTATGTCGAAAATGCTGTAAGATTAAAAATCGGAGGCTCAAGGCATGTTAAAAAAGGCGGAGTGAACATCCTTGAAAATAAAACAGTATTTGCCGACCCTTCACTATTCAGTGTTTTTACCTTACCTATGATAAATGGCAGCCCTGCTACTGCCTTAACAGAACCAAACAGCGTGGTATTAACTGAAACCACTGCAAAAAAATACTTTAACAGCACCAATGTTGCAGGTAAAATATTAACATTTGATGATAATATTTTTTATAAAATAACTGGCGTGATCCGTGATCTACCCAGGCAGTCACACTTTAATTTCGACTTTTTTATATCGATGTCAACATTGCCTGACAGCAGGTCGACTGAATGGTTAAGAAGTGATTATAATACATATGTTCTTTTTAAAAATGCAGGCGATCATAAAAAACTTGAAGCTGCACTACCGGCTTTTTTAAACAAATACAGCGGGGAACAAATGCAGGCGCAATTAAAGATGAGCATGGCTGCATTTGAAAAAGGCGGAAGTTTTTTCAGGCTGAATTTAACCCCGCTAACTGACATTCACCTTAAATCAAACCGTACAGGCGAACTTGGGCCAAACAGCACTACACAATATGTGTACATTTTTTCGGCGATAGCCCTTTTTATATTATTAATAGCGTGCGTTAATTTTATGAACCTTTCAACTGCCCGGTCCGCAAACAGGGCTCGTGAAGTTGGGGTACGTAAAGTTTTAGGATCTTTAAAAAAGCACCTTATTGCACAATTTCTTACGGAATCCATTTTAGTAGCTTTTGCAGCTACGGTAATAGCTTTAATTGCCGCAATAGCATTATTGCCTGCGTTTAACCAACTATCCGGCAAGGACATTATTGTTAATTCCCAAACCATGGTTTGGCTTGTTCCTGCTTTATTGCTTATTGTTTTGGTTGTTGGCGCATTGGCGGGCTCATACCCGGCTTTTTATCTTTCTGCATTTCAGCCCATCCATGTATTAAAAGGGAAGTTATCTACAGGATTCAAAGGCAGTGGCTTGCGGAGCTTTCTGGTTATCCTGCAGTTTTCGATATCTATTTTTCTTATAGTGGGCACGCTTGTTATATATAACCAGCTTAATTATATCCAAACAAAAAATTTAGGGTATAACCGTAACCAGGTTTTGATAGTTCAGAATACTTTTGAACTGGGCAACCAGGCTAATGTTTTTAAACAGGAAATAAAACAATTACCGGGAGTAGCAAACGCTACTATGACCGGCTTTCTTCCAACATCAAACTGGAAAAGTACGGCTATATTTTTTAAAGACGCTGCATTTGATCAAAAGAAAGCCTTATTTCCGCAAACATGGGAAGTTGACGAAGACTATATCAAAACACTGGACATGAAAATGGCAACCGGCCGTACTTTTTCAGACCAGATATTGTCAGATTCATCAGGTATTATTCTCAATGAATCAGCCGCGAAATTTCTTGGGTTAAAATCCCCTTTAAACAAACCCTTATACAGGTCAAACGGAGGTAAGCAGGATCTATCCAATTCAAAGAAGTATCATATTATAGGAGTTGTAAGGGACTTTAACTTTAGTTCATTGAGGGATGTTATAAGCCCAATGGTTTTGGTGCTGGCTCACAATACCGGAGCTTTAAGTATTCGTGTAAACACAAAGAATCTTCCTGTATTACTATCGCAAATTAAAGACAAATGGAAAAGTCTTACACCTAATGTACAGATAAATTTCTCTTTCATGGATCAGGATTTTGATGCTTCATACCGGGCTGAACAACGTGTAGGGACTATATTCATTGTATTTACAGCATTGGCAATAATAATTGCCTGCCTGGGTTTGTTTGGACTGGCCGCTTACGCTGCAGAACAACGTACAAAAGAAATAGGGATCAGGAAAATATTAGGTGCAAGCGTTGCTGCTATTGCCGGTATGCTATCATTTGACTTTATAAAGCTGGTACTCATAGCTATTCTTATCTCATTACCTGTTGGTTGGTTTTTAATGAATAAATGGCTGCAGGAATTTGCCTACCGTGTAAACATACAATGGTGGGTTTTAGTATTGGCTGGTTTCATTTCAATATTCATCGCTTTAATTACAATAGGTTTTCAATCAATAAAAGCTGCATTATCAAACCCGGTAAAGAGTTTGCGTTCCGAGTAAGATTGGTCATTAGGCATTAGTCATTAGGTCATTTGCATTGGTGAATGATCAGGCTAAAAAGATCCAATGACATAATTTACAACCTTAAAATACCAATAACAGCGCAGCGAATGACACAATGACTAATGACCAAATATCATGATAAGAAACTATTTAAAAACCGCATATCGTTCTCTCTTAAAAAACAAGGGATTTACCATTTTAAACGTTTTAGGTTTATCGATAGGCCTTGCAACGTGTTTGCTTATTGTGTTTTATGTAGTTGATGAATTAAGCTACGATAGGTATAATACCAAAGCCGACAGGATTTACAGGTTAACCCTGGATGCCCAATTAAATGGACATGGCGGTTTATTTGCAACCTCTGAGGGGCCGTTGCTTTCGGCAATAAAAGGCACCTTTCCCGAAATTGAGAAATCTGTAAGAATGGTTGATGCCGCTGGCTTGTTTATTTCACCTTCGAAATATTACTTTAAAAAAGGCGTCCAGAATATCCAAGAAACCAATGTGGTTTATACTGAACCAGGTCTGTTTGATATTTTCACACTGCCTATGATAGATGGCAGCCCATCCACTGCCCTAAACGATCCCCATTCGGCTGTAATTACAGAGAGTACTGCCAGAAAGTATTTTAACAAAGTAAATGTGGTAGGCCAAACCTTAACCCTTAATGATACCAGCACTTACAAAATAACAGGCGTAATAAAAGATCTTCCTTCCCAGTCGCATTTTAACTATGATTTCTTTTTATCATTCTCAACCTTGCCCGAAAGCCGGGTTCAGGGATGGGGGTATAGCGGTGTCCATAATTACGTATTGCTTAAGCCTGGTTCAGATATCAAAAAGCTTGAAACCCAGATAGCAGCTATCGAAATAAAACACTCTTTCTCGGCTGCTGCATGGACAACCAACGGTAATCATTTCAGGATGATTTTGAAACCCTTGCTTGATATTCATTTAAAAGATGACAGCCAGTATTCGCTTTCAAAAAATGGAAGTATGGAATATGTATACATATTCTCGGTTATAGCCATCTTTATTTTGCTGATAGCCTGTGTTAATTTCATGAACCTCTCAACAGCAAGGTCATCAAACCGTGCAAAAGAGGTTGGCGTGCGCAAGGTGCTTGGTTCGGCCCGCAAATACCTTATAGCCCAGTTTTTAACGGAGTCAATTTTGGTAACGCTGGTTTCTACAATCATCGCCGTAGTTTTAGCATTTGCATTGTTGCCATTGTTCAACCAAATGGCTGATAAGCAGCTGGCTTTTACCATACATTCGCTTAGCTGGCTAGTTCCATCATTAATAATTATAGTACTGGTAATCGGGTTCCTTGCAGGCTCATACCCGGCATTCTTCCTGTCGGCTTTTCAGCCTATTGATGTGTTAAAAGGCAAAATATCAACCGGTTTTAAAGGCGGCTTTTTACGGAGTTTCGTGGTTGTTTTTCAGTTCTCCATTTCTATTTTTCTTATCATAGGTACATTGATAATTTATAATCAGCTTAATTATATCCACAATAAAAGTCTTGGGTTCGACCGGAGCCAGGTACTGGTTATAAAAAACACCACATCACTTGGTAAAAATGCTCAAATTTTAACACAGGAACTCAAGCAATTGCCGGGTGTTGTAAATGCCACTATGTCGGCATACACACCAACAGGATCAGACAGGTTAAAAACAGGTCTCTTTCCTCACAAAGTCATCGACATAAAAGAAGATCTGCTCACCGAATTTTGGTCGGTTGATGAGAACTATATCAATACTATGGGCATAAAGCTGGTTGCCGGTCGCAATTTCTCAAAAGTTATGGCTACCGACTCTTCCGCCATCATTGTTAATGAAGCCTTCGCGAAAAAACTTGGAGAAAAAGATCCTTTAAATAAAACCGTGTACCGCTTCAGCTATGGTTTGCAGGCCTTTCATATAGTTGGTGTAATCAAGGATTTTAATTACGAATCGTTAAAGGACAAAATAGAACCAGCGGTCTTGGCATACGGGCCTGATAATGGCGCTATAAGCATAAGAATGCATTCAGCAGATCTTACAACCTTAATGACGCAAGTTGAAAATAAGTGGAAAACGTTTTCGCCAAACCAGGCATTTTCCTATTCTTTTATGGATCAGGAGTTTGATGCAACTTACCGCTCCGAACAGAGGATAGGCGCCATTTTTATAGCATTTACCGCCCTTGCCATCGCTATTGCCTGTTTGGGCTTATTTGGCCTTGCTGCTTATGCTGCAGAGCAACGTTATAAGGAGATCGGGATCCGCAAGGTGCTGGGTGCAAGCGTATCAACAATAGTAAGTATGTTATCAATGGACTTTATAAAGCTGGTGCTCATCTCTATTTTAATAGCTACGCCGCTGGCCTGGTGGGCCATGCAAAAATGGCTGCAGGATTTTGCTTATCGTACCAGTATCCAATGGTATGTTTTAGCAATGGCAGGTGCCGGGGCGATATTAATAGCTTTTATTACCATCAGTTTTCAATCAATAAAAGCGGCGTTAAGTAACCCCGTTAATAGCCTCAAAAGTGAGTAGGCGGTACCGTTAGAAAATACCAATGAACAAGTAAACTAATGAACCATGATAAAGAGTTATGTGATCATAGCATTCAGGAGTATCAGGCGTAATTTAAGTTATGCCTTTTTGAATGTATTCGGCCTTACACTGGGTATAGCCGCATGCCTTGTTATTTTTTTAGTTGTAAGGAACGAGCTGAACTACGATAACTATGCAAAAGCCGACCGCACTTACCGCGTTACGCTGAATGCAATCGACTTTAATTCGAACGTATCGCTGGCTATCGCCCCAAAAATGCGTAACGACTTCCCGGAGCTGGAGCAGGTAACGCAGGTGATGTACCGCAAAGAGGTGATGGTTAAGGTGGATAATAATCGTTTCAGAGATAATGATTTTGCTTTTGCAGATGAGCATTTCACCAGTGTGTTTGATTTTAGCTGGATAGCCGGTGACTCTAAAACAGCTTTGAATGAGCCAAACGCTATCGTGTTAACCGAGACACTCGCCCGTAAATATTTCGGCAATGCAAATCCTATGGGCAGGGTTATCAATATCGAAAATCAGTTTAATGCAAAGGTTACCGGGGTGATACAAGATTTGCCGGGCAACAGGAGCCTGCCCCTGCAAATGATTATGTCCCTCGAAACTATAAAAAGCCAGATTAAAAACAATATGGACAACTTTTGGAACATTGGTGGCGGTTTCTTTACATTTATTTTATTGCCGCCAAATTCGTCCATCAAAAACATCCAAAGTAAAATACCGGCGTTTCTTCGTAAAAACTGGTCGATAGAGAAGGATGTAAGGCTGCCAATGCAACCCATTAAGGATATTCATTTTGACCAGCGGTATATAAATAACGTTATTACGCCCACATCGAAAAGTACTTACTACGCTTTGTTCGGCGTAGCCATGCTGATAATCATAACTGCCTGCATAAACTTCATCAACCTGGCCACGGCACAGGCTATCAAACGCTCCAAAGAGGTTGGAGTTCGCAAAGTACTGGGTGCCATGCGCTCACAACTCATTACCCAGTTTATGGGCGAAACCACTGTACTGGTGCTAGTTGCACTAATACTCGGTATTGGCGCAGCGGCTTTGTTTTTAACCGGAGCCGGTACATGGCTGAATATAAATATCGATGCAAGGCAACTGCAGGAGCCAATGGTAATTGGCGTAATAGCAGCGCTAGCCGTTGTTATCATTCTTTTATCGGGCTTGTATCCATCATTCGTGCTTTCGGCGTTTCAACCGGTAAGTTCACTTAAAAGCGGGAGCATCGGCGGCTTTGCACGCGGGTTTACGCTACGCAAAGGCTTGGTAGTGTCGCAATTTGCAATATCACAAATACTGATAGTTGGCACATTGGTAGTAGCCAATCAAATGGATTATTTTGAAAACCGGGACCTTGGTTTTAACAAGGATGCTGTTATTTCAATCGCAATTCCCGATGGAAGCAAAAGCGAAGTATTACGGCAACAATTGGCAAATAATCCCGGGGTACAGCAAATCAGCTTTTCGTCGGGTGCGCCGTCCTACGCAAACAGTGCTGCCGGCTTTTCCGCGCCGGCATATGGCGTGACAAAAGATGATGTAACCAATGTAATGTTCGTGGACGAAAATTACACGGACATGTTTGGCCTGAATATGCTTGCCGGTGAAAAAATAAGAAGAGTGCCCAAAACCGACACCGTCCTAAAGTTTGTGGTTAACGAAACTTTGGTTCATAAACTGGGCATAATGGACCCGCGCAAAGCTATTGGCGCACACTTTACGATAAACGGGCGCGACGCAACCATTATGGGAGTTGTACACGACTTCCAGGAAGAATCGAAACACAAAAAAATACGCGCCTGCGTACTTCTTTTTCAGGCCCAATACTTTTACACGGCATGTGTTAAGATACAACCGGCCGCAATGACTAAGACCATTGATAACATTGGTAAATCGTGGTCGAAGTTATTTCCCGACAATTTGTTTCAGTATGAGTTTCTGGATGAGCACATTGCAAGCTTTTATACCCAGGAGCAAAAGGTTTACACCGCATTTAAGCTGTTTGCAGGCATAGCAATCCTTATAGGTTGTTTGGGCTTATATGGCCTAATAGCCTTTGCTGCTGCCCAACGCACAAAAGAAGTGGGCATACGGAAAGTATTAGGCGCGCCAATAATGAGCATTGTTGGCCTGTTTTCAAAGGAATTTATCATACTAATAACTGTCGCATTTTTTATTGCAGCACCCGTTGGTTACTATGCCATGCATAGCTGGCTGCAAAACTATGCTTACCATATAAATATTACTGCGGGGATCTTCGTCGTATCCATAGCGGCGTCGGTAATTATAGCGATGATAACTATATCATACCAGGCCATAAAAGCGGCGCTGGTAAACCCGGTGAAGAGCCTTAGAAGTGAGTAGGTAGTGGGCAGTAGCAGTTTGCAGTTAAAAAAACTTCGACTATGAACTATATGAACCATCAACCGTGAATTGAAAGGCACCAATGAACTAATGAACCGTTGAACAAATGAACTAACAAAATGATAAAGAACTACATTAAAACCGCATTTACAAATATGTTTAGGAACAAAACCTATACATTGATAAACATATTTGGGTTAAGCATTGGCCTTGCTTGCGTAATGCTTATTGCTTTATATATTAAAGACGAAGTTAGTTTTGACCGGTTTAATGAAAACGGAGCTTCCATATACCGTATTGTGCAGGATGGGCAGCGGCCGGATGGCACTGATTACAAGAACGGCTTTACCGGCGGTGTTGAAGGTATAACCTTTAAAGAGCAGATCCCCGAAATAAAGGATTTTTGCCGGATAAACGGTGGCGGGAGCTCCCTTATTAAAAAAGGCGGTGATGTTATAAGCGAACCGATTTTGTATGCCGATAAAAGCATATTTCAAATCTTTTCGCTCCCGTTATTATCCGGCAACCCTGCATTGGTGCTAAACAACCCTGATAATATTGTAATTACAGAAGATATAGCAAAAAAATATTTTGGCAATGATAATGCTGTTGGTAAAGTATTACAGATAAACCAGGATGGAAAATTTATCCCTTTTACAGTAACTGGAGTGGCAAAAAACACGCCGCAAAATTCAACTGTAAGGTTTAAGTTCCTGATGTCTATCCAGCGGTCGCTCCCTAAGCAATATATTGCAATGGATTGGTTTAGCTCATTCCTTAATTCATTTGTGTATTTAAACCCAAATGTAAATCCCAAAGTTGTGGAGCGGAAAATGAATGCCGTTTTTAACAGTTATGCAGGTAAGGAAATGGCTGACTTTAAAAAGAAATTTGGAGCCAAACTAAGCTCTTCCTTTAAGCTTCAACCTTATTATAATGTTCACCTGGGCGAGTATGGAACCGGCAACGGGTTAACGCCTTCAAACAAGGTTGATTATTCATACATATTAGGCGGAATAGCGGGCTTTATTCTTTTTATAGCTTGTATTAATTTTATCAATTTAACCTTGTCACGCTCGTTACGCCGGGGAAAAGAGATCGGCATCCGCAAGGTAAACGGCAGTTCGCGCAAACAACTTATTGTACAATTTATGGGGGAGTCATTTATACTAACCCTCATAGCCTCCATTATTGCGGTATTTATTTTAATAACCTGTCTCCCTGAGTTTAATGAATTAGCCGATAAACAACTCCAGGTCTCTTATCTTTTAAACTGGCAAACTGTAGGCATCCTTACTGCGCTGCTGATTATTAATACATTTTTATCGGGCTTTTACCCGGCAATTGTGCTTTCAGGATTTAGCCCGGTACAAACGCTTTATGGCAAATTAAAAATGACTGGCAATAACTACTTTGGCAAAAGCCTTGTTGTCATACAGTTTGTTGTAGCCGTTTTTTTGGTGATAGGTACTGTTGTTATGCTAAAGCAATTTAACTTCCTGATCAATACCGACCTGGGTTATAAACCCGCAGACATTGTTGATGTGCAACTGCCACGCAATTTTGATCTGTTTAAAAACAACCTTTCAAAGTATCCTTTTATAAAAAGTGTGTCAGGACAAAACGTTCCTTTTACTTCCGTATATGCTACTATGTTTGAAGTTGGCGATAAAAAGCTAACCAGTACGCCTTATTTTGAAGTTGACAATGAGTTTTTAAAACAATTAAACATTCCCATAATCAGAGGGCATGCCTTTGAAAACATTTCGGGCGATACCACGGAGGTTTTGGTTAACCAATCATTTATAAAGGCTGCCGGCTGGAACGATGACCCGATAGGAAAAAAAATAAAACAGGGAAAACAGGAATATACGGTAATTGGCGTTGTACATGATTTCCACAGTTCGTCGCTGAACTCAAAGATCAATCCTTTGGTGATAGAGCAGCTTGCCAAACCAACCTATGGCGAAGCTTTAGTGAAAATTGATCCTGCCCAAAAAGTGAAAGCCATTAATGCTATTCAGCATGAGTATAAAAAATTGATTCCCGATTATCCAATAGTTTATAATTTTTTAACTGATTCACTGGCAGATCAGTATGACAGCGAAAAAAAATGGAAGCAAATTATCACCATCTCGGCTATAATGTCAATTTTCATCTCCTGCCTCGGCTTATTCGGACTGGCAACATTATCAATTGAGCAAAGGGTAAAAGAAATTGGCGTCCGTAAAGTGCTGGGCGCAAGTATTGCAAACATCAGCGCCATTTTAATGATGAATTTTTTAAAGCTGGTATTTATTGCCATTGTAATTGCATCGCCGCTGGCATGGTATGCTATGAATAAATGGCTGCAAAACTATCCATACCGGATCGATATGAATTATTGGATCTTGGTATATGCCTGTTTAGGCTCTTTAATTATAGCCGGTGTTACCATAAGCTTTCAATCAATAAAAGCGGCTTTGGCTAATCCGGTGAAAAGTCTAAGGAGTGAGTGATCAGAGATTAGGTAGTCAAATTAACGTCCGGTTATGAAGCATCAATTATGAACTAATAAACCAAGAATATGATACTCAACTACATAAAAATCGCGTGGCGAAACCTGGTTAAACAACGGTTGTTTAGCCTGATAAATATAATCGGGTTGGCCGTCGGCCTTGCAGTTTGTATGATGATAATGATGTATGTGGCGCACGAAATCAGTTATGATCGGTTTCACGCTAATGCGGATAGGATATATAGCCCTCGGATGGAATTTAAAACAGGTGGCGTTACAATGAATTTAGCCCACACCAGCTATGCCGCCGCCGCTATTATTATGCAGCGCCAGCCCGTTGTTAAAGATTTTATGCGTACCATGGCTTATTTTAAACCGGTAGTAGCCAGCAGCTCCGAAAAACCTGATTTAAAATATTCGGAAAAGAAACTATTATTTGCCGATGAAAATTTCTTTAGCTTTTTCTCATTTAAGCTAAAATCTGGTAATGCCCTCAATGTGCTTGATAAGCCATTTACCATTGTATTATCTGAAGATATGGCCAAAAAATATTTTGGCGATGAAAACCCAATCGGCAAAATTATCACATTAAAAACAGATAGTGCTTTTGCCTACCAGGTTACTGGTGTAGCTGAAAATACCCCATCGAATTCTTCTATCGAGTTCAACTTTGTGACGTCTAATTTAAGCCTGCTTCAAATGAAAGAGGCAACCTTGTATACCGGAGAAAAGAAACAAATTAGCTTTGGTAATTTTGACAATTATGTGCTGCTAAATCATGCGTCCGACACCGCGACGCTAAGGCGCAGCCTGGACGTAATGGCGAAACAGGAAAAGACGTTTGACAATGCACATTATTCACTAATCGCATTGGGCGATTCACACCTTAAAAGCAATTTCGGCGACTCATCAAACACAAAATACCTGAAAATATTCCCTCTCGTTGCCATATTGATATTGCTGCTGGCGCTGGTTAATTACATGAGCCTTTCAACTGCCCGCGCAACACTTCGGGCTAAAGAAGTTGGCGTGCGAAAAGTAGCAGGCGCAAGCAGGAAAACCATCGCTGCTCAATTTTACATAGAGTCAGCAATGTTTGCAACCATATCGTTCGCGCTGGGCTATTTATTATGTTACGCTTTTAAACCCTGGTTTTTAAATGTGCTTCAGCTTAAAATTGATGACACCTTTTTATACAGCCCGACGGTATTAATATCATTGTTTGCATTGTTGCTATTAACAATCTTAATAGCAGGCAGTTACCCATCTTTGGTTCTATCGGCATTTAAACCTGTTGCAACGCTGAAAGGCAAAATGGGCAAAAGTACCGGTGGCATTGTGGTACGAAAGGTATTCACCACGTTACAATTTTCCATATCAGTAGGCCTTATTATTTGCGGAATTGTTATCGACCGCCAGCTTTACTTTTTCAGGCACGCCGATACAGGCGTTAACCGCGAAAATGTGGTAATGATACCGGTTCATAACACTTTTGGCACAAATTACCCGGCATTTAAACAGGATATACAGGCATTAAGCGGCGTTGAGATCGCCGCCACTTCGCACTATGCAATGTTCAGCGGGTACGATATGAATTCATTCACCGGTAAAACTAAAGACGAAAATATCATGGTTTCATCATTGTTAGCTGACGACCAGTATATAAAGACGTTAGGCTTAAAGTGGAAATATGCACCGGCTCCCGGCCAAAAGCTCGCTGGTATGGGCCAACTGGTAATAAATGAGGCCGCTATTGAAAAACTTCACCTGCCTGCTAATCCTATCGGCAGCTACGTTCAGTCGGGCGATCAAAAAATGAAAGTTATCGGCGTATTGAAGAATTTTAACTTCAGCTCGCTGCAGTCAGAAATATCGGCTATGGTTCTTTATATCGCTCCTGGTAATATGCCATTTTTTTCGAGGGATGGTTGCAACTTGTTTGCCAGGATAAAGCCACATACCAACCTACCAACTTTGCTAAACAAAATGCAGGCTATCTATAAAAAATATGATAAGGATACGCCATTCAATTACACTTTTATGGATGATGCCTTTAATGCGCAATACAAAGCCGAAGACCGCCTTGCTTCTATATTTGGCGTATTTACGTATATCACCATAATTCTTGCCACACTTGGTTTATTTGGTTTAGCAGCCTTCACCATCGAACAACGTACCAAGGAAATCGGCATCCGCAAAGTATTGGGTGCCAGCCTGGCATCACTCAACACTTTACTATCGCGCGATTTTTTAGCGCTGGTGATATTGTCGATTGTAATTGCTTCGCCAATAGCCTGGTGGGCCATGCACAGTTGGCTGCAAGGGTTTGCCTACCGGATAACCATCTCATGGTGGATGTTTGCAGTGGCGGGCTTCGCAGCAATTTTAACAGCTCTTATAACAGTGAGCTACCATGCAATAAAAGCGGGGATTGCTAACCCTGTGGATAGTTTGCGTTCGGAATAATTATTGATTAGGGTATAAAATTGCAATCAATAAAATAGAAACCAACAAAAAGTACCCTGCAACACATTGAATAGTTTTAGTGTCTATATAAAAAACCCGTTAATTGAAATTAAATCATATCGTTATGATAAAAAATTATATAAAAATAGCATGGCGTAACCTTGTGCGAAACAAAGGTTTTGCCATTACTAACCTGCTTGGTTTAACAATTGGTATTACCTGCACTATCTTTATTTTTTTATGGGTGAACGATGAGCTTACTTACGATAAGTTTAACACCAATTACAAAACCATTTACCAGGTAATTGCCAACCGTGATTTTAAGAACAACATATTTACGGATAACAATATGGTGTTCCCGCTGGCAAAATCATTGGAGACCGGCTATCCGCAAATAAAAAATGCGGTAATGTCATCCTATGCATCGCCGCAGCAGTTTGTTTATGGTGCCACAAAACTTAAAAAGCAATTGGCCTTTGTTGGTGGCCGCTACTTTGATATGTTTACCTGTAAATTTATTAAGGGCAACCCTTCAACTGCGCTCTCCGAGCCAAACAGCCTTGTTTTAACCGAATCAGCAGCCAAATCTTTTTTTGGCAATGCCGACCCTATCAATAAAGTGCTTAAAGCCGATGGCCGGTTAATGAAGGTAACAGCCATTATTGCCGATATGCCCGGCAACTCCACCCGCCAGTTCGATTGCCTTACCGGCTATAATTATTCAGATCCACAGGTTCAGGGCGCAATGAAAGAATGGCAAAATTCCTCATACATGGTTTATATCCAAACGACACCTAATCCTGATATCGCTCAATTAGAAAAATCCATCAACAAAGTAATGTTTGATCATAACCATGATAAGATCAGCACTTATTTTACGGTGGCAATGAACAGGTGGCACTTATACAGCGATTATAAAGACGGCAAAAACACTGGCGGACAGATTGAATACGTACGGTTATTTACCATTATAGCCATTATAATATTGCTTATTGCCTGTGTAAACTTCATGAACCTGTCCACAGCGCGCTCAGAGAAAAGGGCTAAAGAAGTTGGGATCAGGAAAACACTCGGCTCCGGTAAAAAACAACTGGTACTGCAATTCTTTTTTGAATCGATGATGTTGTCATTGGCAGCTTTTGTTTTTGCTGTTGTATCAGTGTATTTATTAATGCCTTCGTTTAACTCATTGGTAAATAAGCAATTGTACTTAGACCTCTCCGATCCTTTTTTCTGGATAGGATCATTAATAATTATTCTGTTTACTGGTATTATGGCAGGCAGCTACCCCGCATTATACCTGTCGTCATTTAACCCGGTTAAGGTATTGAAAGGCACTTTTGCAGCCGGTAAAAGCGCGGTATTGCCGAGGCGGATCCTGGTTGTAGGCCAATTTGTGATCTCCATTTTCCTGATAGCGGCAACGCTTATTATATACAAGCAGATCCAGCATGTTAAGGATAGAAACCTGGGTTATAACACCGATAACCTAATTATGATGCCGTCAACCCAGGCCGCTGATAAAAACTATGTGGCCATTAAAAATGATATGTTAAAATCCGGGTTGATAAAGGAAGTCACCCGCACTTCATCACCTATTACGGATATCTGGTGGAGATCGCCGTCTCCTTCATGGCGGGGAATGCCAACTGATGCCAAAATTATATTTTCAGGCATCCAAACTGATGTTGATTTTACCAAAACAATGGGTATTAAACTGCTGCAAGGCCGGGATTTTTCAGGTACGCCTTCTGATTCTGTCTCTATGATGTTAAATAAAGCAGCCATAGACGCTATGAAAGTTAAGAACCCGGTTGGTATGCAAATGAGTTACGGACCTAAAAAATATACCGTAATAGGTGTTATTGATAATGTGGTTATGACCTCGCCTTACGCCCCGGTTGATCCATTGATGGTATATTATAGCGACCGCGGCTCTTCATATATCACCACACGATTAAATGAAGGTGTACAACCTCAAAAAGCAATTGAGTTGTTTAAGCAGCTCTATGCGAGCTACAGCCCAGCAGATATTTTTGAATACCAGTTTGTTGACCAGGAGTTCGGGAAGAAGTTTGTAAGCGAAGAGCTGATCAGTCATCTCACTAATATTTTTGCAGGCCTGGCAATCTTTATCTGCTGTATCGGGCTTGCAGGTTTAGCATCATTTACTATTGAAAAACGATTCCGCGAAATAGGGATCCGTAAGGTATTAGGCGCCAATGTTAAACAATTATTGATGCTGATAGCAACAGAGTTTTTAAGGCTGGTATTAGTGGCCTTTGTGATATCAGTACCACTAACGTGGTGGATGATGCACAACTGGCTGCAAAAATATGCTTACCATATTGATATCAATTTCTGGATGTTTGGCGCGGTCGGTGCACTTATTTTATTGCTTACAATGATTGTTGTAAGCCTTAATACATTAAGTGCTGCAATGGCTAACCCGGTTAAGAGCCTGCGTTCCGAGTGAGGTTAGTCATTGGTCATTAAGTCATTTGTTTTTAGGCGGATGACTAGACTAAAATATCCAATGACACAATTACAGCTTTAAAATACCAGTGACTAATGACAGCGAAGCGAATGACAGATAACTAAAACATGATACAGAATTATATTAAAACCATGTGGCGCAGCCTGGCAAAGAACCGGGGCTACAGCTTTTTAAATATTGGCGGACTGGCTATTGGGATAGCCTGTGCTTCGCTTATTTTTTTATGGGTTGAGGACGAAGTTAATTTTGATTCAGTAAATACAAAGAAAGAAAGGCTTTACATAGTAAAGGAAAACCAAAAATACGATACTTATGTATTTACACATTCTTCTACGCCGGGCTTAATGGGTCCGTCCATGAAATCAGAACTTCCTGGCGTTGCAAACACAGCCAGGGCAACTGAAGGCAGTACTTCATTGCTTTTTTCAAGGGGGGATAAGTCTGTTTTTGCTTCAGGCAAATATGCAGATCCGGCTATCTTTAACATGTTTACCCTGCCATTTGTACAAGGTAATGCTGCATCGGCATTTTCACAGGTGCATTCGCTTGTTATTACTGAAAAAACTGCCAGGAAATTTTTTGGAAGCGATAAGGATGTTTTGGGTAAAAGTATAAGGGTTGATAATAAGCAGGATTATATAGTGTCTGGCATTATTAAAGATTTTCCTGCTAATTCCTCATTGCAGGTTGAGTGGTTTATGCCTTATCAAATTTATTATGATCAAAATCCATGGCTAAAAGAATGGGGGAATCAATCTGCACTTACTTATGTTGAATTAAAACAAGGAGTTGATCCGGAAACCGTAAATAAGCAGCTTTATGGTTATATTCAAAAACGTGTGCCCACAGCTATTGGGCATGCATTTTTGTTTGCCATGAACGACTGGCACCTATATGATGATTTTAAGGATGGTAAGAAAACCGGTGGTGGTCAAATTGAATACGTTCACCTGTTTACCATAATCGCCTGGATCATCCTTTTCATTGCCTGT
This sequence comes from Mucilaginibacter sp., assembly GCF_028288225.1. GTDB lineage: Bacteria > Bacteroidota > Bacteroidia > Sphingobacteriales > Sphingobacteriaceae > Mucilaginibacter. Next base: position 14,409 of record NZ_JAQBOC010000008.1, on the reverse strand, counting down.
ATCAATTTCATGAACCTGGCAACAGCCCGCAGCGAAAAACGAGCCCGCGAAGTTGGGGTTCGCAAAGTACTGGGTGCCGGCAAAAAATTGCTGGTCTTTCAATTTATTGGGGAGGCCATATTTATGGCCTTTATCTCCGCAATTTTTGCGGTAATGATTGTAGCTCTTGTATTGCCTGCCTTCAATACACTGGTTCAAAAACAGCTTGTGCCGGGCTTTAACAACCCTTATCACATTATTGGCCTATTGTTTATAGCTATAACCTGCGGACTTATTGCAGGCAGCTATCCATCATTATATCTTTCGTCATTCAACCCGGTATCCGTATTAAAAGGAATAAAGCTGAAGGATAGCGGTGCCTCCTATATCCGTAAGGGTTTAGTGGTTTTACAGTTTACCGCATCAATTGTACTGATCATTAGCACCATTATTGTTTACCAGCAGATCCAGCATGTTAAAGACAGAAAATTGGGCTTTGATAAAGATAACCTTGTAGAAATGGACCTGCAAGGTGATATGGCCAAAAACTTCAATCCGATAAAACAGGAATTTTTAAACACTGGTTACGTATCAGACGTGGCCCTTGCCGACCATGCTATTATTTATAACGGCAACAACACCTCGGGACTTACCTGGGCAAGCAAGCCTGCGGGCTCAAAGGTGTTAGTATCACAACGTTATGTAACTCCTGAATTTATGGAAACTTCGGGTTTGAAAGTATTGGAAGGGCGGAATCTTACAATGGCTGATACAAACATGCCTTTAAAAATGGTTATAACAGAGTCCATGGCTAAATTAATGGGTAAGGGCAGTGCTATCGGCAAAACTGTACATGGTGAAGGCGATACAACATCAGCTACTGTTATTGGTGTTGTAAATGATTATGTATATGGCAATATGTATGGTAAGCCCGATCCGGTAATGTTTTGGAGTGTGCCACCGCTACATGCAACTATTATGTATGTGCGCTTGAAATCGCAAAAAAATGTTGAAAAATCGCTGGCGAGCCTGCAGGCAGTATTAAAAAAATACAACCCCGTTTACCCTTTTGATTACCGTTTTGTTGACGACCAGTTTAACCAGATGTTTTTATCAGAAATGCTGGTTAGTAAATTATCCCGGGTATTTGCGTCACTGGCAATCATTATTTCATGCCTGGGCCTGTTCGGATTAGCAGCTTACACAGCCGAACGCCGTACCAAAGAGATCGGTATCCGTAAAGTACTGGGTGCAAGTGTTCCTGGTCTGGCGCGCTTACTTTCAATGGAGTTTTTACAGCTGGTGATCCTGTCATGCCTGGTTGCCTTCCCGGTTGCTTACTGGGCGATGCATAACTGGCTTAAGACGTATCAATACCGGATTACAATAAATTGGTGGGTATTTGCAATAGCGGGGATTGCAGCGGTGATAATAGCTGTGGTTACAATTAGCTTTCAATCAATTAAAGCAGCGATGATGAACCCGGTTAAGAGCCTTAGAAGTGAGTAGGCAGTGGGCAGTAGCAGTTTGCAGTTGATAAATAAAACTATCGAAGCGTCAGGTAATGACTAATGATCCAATGACAGCGTAGCGAATGACAGAATGACTAATGACCAGATAAAATGATAAAGAACTATATTAAAATTGCATTCAGAAATCTTTGGAGGCATAAAAGCTTTTCGTTTATAAATATAATAGGCCTTGCTGTTGGTATGACAGCCTGCTTCCTGATATTTATGTATGTGCGGTTTGAACTAAGCTATGATAAGTTTAACCAAAATTTCGGCCAGATCTACAGGCTTAATACAGATATTAAGTCGCCAAATGAAGTATTACACTGGTCGAGCGCATCGCCGCCGATGGGTCCGGCTCTGCAAGCAGATTTTCCTGAGGTAAAAGTCAACGCAAGGGTGTTCGGCGCCAGCTTCCTCGTTGAAAACAATAACGAAAAATTCCAGGAAAATAACATCAGCTTTACCGATCCGGCGATTTTTAAAATATTCACATTCCCATTTATACACGGCAATCCTGAAACAGCATTAAAAGATCCTTTTAGCGCGGTGATTACCGAAACTATGGCTAAAAAGTATTTTGGAAGTACTGATGCTGTAGGTAAAATACTGCGGTTAAACGCCAAACAGCCGGTCTCAGTTACGGGTGTACTTAAGGACGTCCCTCTTAACTCTCACTTTAGCTTTGATATGCTTATATCAGCTTCAACAATGGAAAAGATGAAGCTGATAGATATGACCGAGTGGGGTAATTTCAGCAATTTTACCTATTTGCTAATTCCAAATGCAAATGCTGCAGCTAACCTTAAATCAAAGCTTACCGGATTTTTAATAAAGCATATCAGCGAAGACAAGCGTAAAAAAGGCTATAACTATGAACTGTTTGTTGAGCCGTTGAAAGAAGTTTATATGGATACATTCAGGGGAGCGCCTGTAAATGGTAATATGAGTAACGTGTATACGTTTTCAATAATTGCCATATTTATCTTGCTTATCGCTTGTATAAACTTTGTAAACCTTACCACTGCCAGGGCAACCGAAAGGGCAAAAGAAGTAGGCATCCGTAAAGTCGTAGGCGCCGGAAAAGATCAGCTTACTACACAGTTTCTAGGGGAATCTGTCATTATTTGTTTGATCTCATTTCTCTTCTCTGTTGTACTAAGTATGCTGTTACTACCCTTGTTTAATCAACTGGCCGGCAAGATAATTAGCCATAATATTATTGAACATGGTTACATTTTTATCTTGTTTGCCATATCACTTGCAATTGGATTTATTGCCGGTATTTATCCTGCGCTGGTACTCACTAATTTCAGTATCACATCGGTGCTCAAAGGGAAATTCAGCACATCGGTAAAGGGAATTTTTTTACGTAAGGGGCTTGTGATAGTGCAGTTTACCATCTCAATAGTGCTTATTGTAGGTACCATTATTGTTTACAACCAGTTGAATTACATGCGCAATCAATCGCTTGGTTTTCAAAAAGATCAAATGATGATTGTCGATTTTAACGGCGACTCGGTTGTTCAAAGCATGAGTGAAACTTTAAAAAACGAGCTGAAACAAGTGAATGGCGTAGTTTCAGTATCAGGCTCAGGTACAACCCCCGGAAATGGTAACAGTGTAGCTTATTCGGAAGTTGAAAGTCGTTCAGGTAGCTTGTTGTCAATGAATATGAATCTGTATGATGTCGACTTTGATTTTATGCCGCAATATGGAATGAAGATGATCGCAGGGCGTGCCTTTTCAAAAGAATTTGCTACCGATACTACACAGTCATTTGTAGTAAACGAAACGACTGCAAAAAACCTGGGCTATGCATCACCAAAAGATGCAATTGGAAAAAAGTTTAACCAATGGGGCCGTAAGGGACAAATTATTGGTGTTGTGCAGGACTTTCACTTCGAATCGTTACAGCAAAATGTAAAACCATTAAACCTGCGCATAAACCCCAGGAATATAAATGTGTTTACACTTAAAATAAAGGGCGGCAATATTCCGAATACAATAGCTTCGGTGGAAAGCAAATGGAAGGTGCTGGCTCCTCAACGGCCATTTACTTATTACTTTTTAAATCAGAATTTCAATAAACAGTATGCAACAGAAGACAGGTTTGGCAAGCTGTTTATGTATTTTGCCGTGCTTGCTATCATGATCTCATGCCTTGGCTTGTTAGGCCTTGCATCATACAGTACGCTGCAGCGCACCCGCGAAATTGGTATAAGAAAAGTGCTGGGTGCAAGTGTGTCCGGGATTGTAAACATGCTTTCACAAGAGTTTATGCTGCTGGTAGGCATCGCAGCAATAATTGCATTCCCGCTGGCCTGGTTTGGCATGCATAGCTGGCTAAAAGATTTTGCGTACAAAGTAAATATCGGCTGGTGGGTATTTGCAGTAGCCGGCATACTGGCAATGATGATTGCTGTTACAACAGTAAGCTTCCAGGCTATCAAAGCAGCACTGGCAAATCCAGTTAAAAGTTTAAGGAGCGAATAGGGTTAAATGGTGAATTAATTGTATGAATTATAATTAATTAATGTAATACAGGTGCAACCTATTAAGTTAACAGGTCGTCTTATTTATAGACTGTAAACTAACAGTTCGCCTAAAACAAACCGCCATGATAAAAAACTATATTAAAACCGCGTTTCGAGGCCTGATGAAAAATAAAGGCTTCACCTTTATTAATGTATTTGGGCTTGCTTTAGGCCTGGCTACCTGCCTGCTTATTGTGTTTTATGTATTTGATGAATTAAGCTTCGACAGATTCAACACCAAAGCCGACAGGATCTACAGGGTAAATAATGAGATTAAATTTGGCGGTACGGAAAACTCTTACGCTGTGTGTCCGGCCCCGGCAGCAGCAGCCTTAAAAGCCGACTTCGCCGAAATTGAGCAGGTAGTTAGGTTTAGAGACAGAGGCGGTAACCAGGTAAAGAAGGGCAACAAGAACATCGTTGAAGACAGAATGGTTTACGCTGATAATTCCATCTTCAGTGTTTTTACATTACCTATGATAAGCGGCAGTACGCAAAATGCCTTAACCGAGCCCCATACGGTTGTTATAACCGAAAGGATGGCTAAAAAATACTTCGACAGGACAAATGTTGTAGGACAGACGTTAACCTTTAATGATACATCACTTTATAAAGTAACTGCAGTTATAAAAGATCTTCCCAAACAATCACATTTCAATTTCGACTTTTTTATATCGATGCCTACCATTGATGAAAGCAAGGAGGATGTTTGGTTCAGTAATAACTTCAATACCTATATTCTGTTTAAAGAAGGCGTTGATATTAAAAAATTCGCAACAAAACTTCCTGCATTTATGCACAAACACGCCGGGCCGCAGATGCAAAGTATCATCCATTTAACCTTTGATAAATTTGAACAAAGCGGCAATTATTTCAGGTTCGCACTTATTCCACTGAAAGATATCCACCTGCGTTCAGGCAGCATAGCCGAATTGAGCGCCAATGGCGATATAAAAACTGTTTATATATTCTCAGCTGTTGCTATATTTATTTTACTGATCGCCTGCGTTAATTTCATGAACCTTTCTACCGCCCGTTCATCAAACCGGGCGCGTGAGGTTGGGGTGCGTAAGGTATTAGGTTCTCCGCGTAAATATTTGATCGCCCAGTTTTTAACTGAATCTATCCTTGTAACCTTATTTGCCACATTGATAGCATTACTTGCCGCCTGGTTGTTTTTACCTCAGTTTAATAAAATGTCGGGCAAGGAATTGGTTATTACAGGGCAGATCCTGTCATGGCTGTTGCCAACACTATTGTTAATAATTATTATAATTGGCTGTCTTGCTGGTTCATACCCTGCTTTATATCTTTCGGCTTTTCAACCCATTGAAGTTTTAAAAGGAAAAATTGCTGCAGGCTTCAAAGGCGGTATTTTCCGCAACTTCCTGGTTGTTTTCCAGTTTGCAATTTCTATCTTCCTGATCATCGGCACCCTGGTTATATACAACCAGCTAAAATATATCCAGAGTAAAGATCTTGGTTACAACCGCGATCATGTGATGATCGTACGTAATGTATGGTCGCTTGGCAATTCGGCAAAATCATTTAAACATGAAGTTCAGGGCCTGGCAGGTGTGCAAAATGCCTCTCTTTCCGGTGCATTGCCAACCGGCGGATATGGTAACAGCTCAACTATGTTCAAAGATCCTGTCATTGATCAAAAGCGTGCTCTCCTTGCACAGATCTGGCCGGTTGACGAAGATTATTTACCAACGCTCGGGATAAAATTAGTCGCCGGGAGGAATTTCTCGAAAGATGTGCTTACAGATACTGCTGCACTTGTGATAAATGAAGCAGCAGCCAAAATGCTTAATTTTTCAAACCCTATTGACCAGCCGCTTTATGCCCCGAATGATAACCTGGTTAAAACCCTGAAGAAATATCGCATTATCGGGGTTATGAAAAACTTTAATTTCAGATCATTAAAAGATAATATAACCCCGTTGATTTTTACAATGAATGAAGACAGGGGAGCTGTGAGCGTACGCATCAGGTCGACTAATATTCCGGCAATAATCCAGCAAATAAAAAACAAATACAACTCCTTTTCTCCAACCCAGGAGTTTAATTATTCATTTATGGATGAGGATTTTGATGCCATTTACCGGGCCGAACAACGGATTGGTACAATTTCTATTGCATTTACTTCGCTTGCCATCGTAATTGCCTGTTTGGGCCTTTTCGGCCTGGCCGCTTATGCAGCAGAACAGCGCACCAAAGAAATTGGGATCCGTAAAGTTTTGGGTGCAAATATTTCAACTATAGTAGGTATGCTTTCCAAAGATTTTATTTTGCTGGTGCTTTTAGCTATTGTGCTGGCAACACCGCTGGCCTGGTGGGCCATGCATAGCTGGCTGCAGGGGTTTGCCTACCGTCAGAGTATTCAATGGTGGGTATTGGTACTTGCCGGCGGTGGCGCAATACTTATTGCTTTTGTTACCATCAGCTTTCAATCAGTTAAAGCTGCTATTATGAACCCGGTTAAGAGTCTTAGAAGTGAGTAGGCAGTAGCAGTTTGCAGTTTAAAAGCTTCGGACATGAATCACCAACTGTGAACTTCAAAGCACTTATGACTAATGAATCAATGACTAACTACAATGACCCGGTTAAAAGCCTGAAAAGTGAGTAAGAAGGGGTGAAAGCTTGAAGGTCATAGGCGAAAGGTATTAACATTGTGGAATTTTTAGGGAATATTTTAATCTGCGTGCAACGTAGTGACCGAATTGCTGGTCTTTTAGAAAAAAGTAAAAAACATCATTTAACCCTTATATGCTTAAAAACTACTTAAAAATCACCTGGAGAAATTTGCTTAGGCATAAGGCATTTTCTTTTATCAATATTTTAGGGCTGGCCATTGGTATGGCGAGCTCGGCCCTAATATTATTGTGGATCCAAAACGAAGTAAGCTATGACCAGTTTCATGAAAAGAAAGACAGGTTATACGAGGTTTATAACCGCTCTGTTTTTGATGGAAAGCTTTGGTGTTGGGGTACCACACCAAAAGTGATGGGAAAAGCATTAAAGCAAGGCTACCCGCAAATTGAAGAAACAGCAAGAACCACCAGCAACAAATTTTTATTTACTGTGGGCGATAAACGCCTGACCGTTCCGGGTAATTTTACTGATCCCGGGTTTTTAACCATGTTCAGTTTTCCGCTAATCAGTGGGAATGCGCACACAGCGCTAAATAATATACATGATATTGTTATTACTCAAAAACTATCAAAAAAACTTTTTGGTGATGCTAATGCAATGGGTAAAACCGTGAAAATTGATAGTAATGCCTATTTTACTGTAACCGGGGTTTTAAAAGACCTGCCAAATAACACAAGGTTTGAGTTTGAGTATTTGCTGCCATGGTCATACATGAAAAAAATTGGGTGGGATGATGAATATTGGGGAAATAACTCCGTACAAACCTGGGTTTTATTAAAGAAAGGCGTTACAGAGGCACAAGCTGATGCCGCTATTGTTAATGTAACAAAATCTCATTCAGACACTAAAGATATCTCGCAATTTTTGCATCCATTAAGTAAGTGGAGGCTTTATTCTAAATTTGATGATAAAGGAAAAGTATCAGGCGGTAGAATAGAAACCATCAGGATCTTTTCAATAATTGCTGCTTTTATTCTGCTGATTGCCTGCATCAATTTCATGAACCTGAGCACAGCACGAAGTGAGAAACGCGCACGCGAGGTAGGCATCCGCAAAGTGGTCGGGGCTTTAAGAAATTCACTGATCTGCCAGTTTTTAGGCGAATCTGTATTGATAGCTTTTATAGCAGGGGTTATAGCATTGATTGCTGTTCAATTAAGTATTTCAGGCTTTAATACCTTAACTGATAAACAATTATTTGTCCCTTATGGCAATCCATATTTCTGGCTGATTTTCCTTGGGTTTATATTATTCACAGGGATCATATCAGGAAGTTATCCGGCGTTATATTTGTCATCCTTTAAACCGGTTAGCGTGTTAAAGGGTACCCTGAAAGCGGCTAATGCATTAATTACACCCCGTAAACTACTGGTAGTTATCCAGTTTACATTTGCTGTAGTGCTTATTGTGTGTACTATAATTATCAGGCAGCAACTAAAATATGCACAAGACAGGGATTCAGGTTATAAAAAGGATAACCTGGTTTACGTAATGATGACCGGAAGTGTACAAAAAAATTATGTCGCCATTAAAAGTGAGTTAATTAATAGCGGAGCAGCAACTGCCGTAACTAAAACCAGCGCCCCAATTACCCAGGGCTGGAGTGACAGCTGGGGCTATAATTGGAATGGAAGGACGGCCGGAGGAGAAAAAATTGATTTTAATATTTTTAATACAGATGGCGACTTTGTTAAAACAATGGGACTTAAAGTTATATCCGGCCGGGATATCGACATTATAAATTATCCATCCGATTCATCTGCAATGCTGTTGAATGAAGCCTCGGTTAAAATCATGGGCTTTAAAAATCCTGTAGGCCAGGTAGTAAGGAACGGTGAGGGTAAAGATGCCCAGCTGTGGCATGTAGTGGGCGTGGTTAAGGATTTTATATTACAATCACCTTATGAACCGGTAAAGCATATGCTGATTCAGGGGCCTAAAGCATGGTTTAATGTCATTCATTTTAAATTAAATAATGCGCATAACACTGCAGAGAATTTAAAACGTGCAGAACAGGTATTTAAAAAATATAACCCTGATTACCCATTTGAATATAATTTTGTTGACCAGGAGTATGCACGCAAGTTTGGTGATGAACAACGGATAGGCACACTGGCCAGCCTTTTTGCCGGACTTACAATAGTTATATCATGCCTTGGCTTGTTTGGTCTTGCAGCTTATATGGCACAAAATCGCATCAAGGAAATTGGTGTGCGTAAGGTTTTAGGTGCATCAGTTGCCGGCGTTACTACAATGCTGTCTAAAGATTTTTTAAAACTGGTAATGCTCTCTTTTTTAATTGCCACGCCAATATCCTGGTGGGCAATGCATAAATGGCTGCAGGGGTATTCATACCGCATTTCAATAAGTGTATGGGTGTTTGTAATTGCAGCATTTATAACAGTCTTGATATCAGTTATTACAGTAAGCTTCCAGGCAATAAAGGCAGCTTTAGCAAACCCTGTTAAGAGCCTGCGTTCGGAATAATCATTGATCATTAGTCATTAGTGACTGATGCAAACCAATGACTAATGACAGCACAGCGAAATGACTAATGACCAACAACAATGATAAAAAACTATTTAAAAATCGCGTGGCGAAATTTGTGGAGAAACAAATTCTTTTCAACCATTAATATCCTGGGCCTGGCGCTTGGGATGGCTTGCAGCGTTCTCATTATTCTGTGGGTACAAAATGAACTGAGTGTTGACTCATTTCACAAAAACAGCGACAGGCTATACGCTGTTATTGAGCGCCAGTATTACGATCATAAAATTATGGGACAATATTCTGTCCCGGGTGTGCTGGCTGATGAAATGAAGAAGACATTGCCGCAAGTTGAGTATGCTGTACAGATGGCATGGAATAACCAGAATACCTTCCAGGTGGGAACCAAGATCCTGAAACTGGAAGGCACATCAGCAAGCGCCGATTTTTTTAAAATGTTCAGCTACCCGCTGATCCAGGGAAATGCACAAACTGCGTTAAACTCTCCGGTCAGCATAGCTTTATCCCGCAAAATGGCAGTTGATTTTTTTGGCAGTCCGCAGGAAGCGATTGGTAAAACCATCCGTTATGAAAATAAAAAGGATTTTAAAGTAACAGCGGTTTTTGAAGATCTGCCTCATAATGTCTCAAACAAGTTCGAATTTTTAATCAACTGGGATAACTTTTTAGAGGAAAATAAATGGGCAAAAGATTGGGGCAACAACGGCCCTGTTGCTTATATAATGCTGCGTGCCGGTGCTAATGCCGCATTATTTGACAAAAAAATAGCTCACTTTTTAGATACCTACGATAAAGACCAAAGTGCGGCTTTCCGCGAACAATTAGGAATTCAAAAATTTGAAGACGTTTACCTTCATAATAATTTTAAGAATGGAAAACCTGAAGACGGCAAAATTGAATATGTACACTTATTCAGTATCCTCGCTGTATTTATCCTCGTAATTGCCTGTATCAACTTCATGAATTTAACCACGGCCCGGTCTGTTAAAAGGGCGCGCGAAATAGGGGTTAGGAAAGTAGTAGGAGCAGTGCGTTCGGTTTTGATAAGGCAGTTTGTAGGCGAGGCCATTTTACTTACTTGCTTCGCTGCAATTATAGCCCTGGTAATAGTAATGCTGTTGTTACCGGTATTTAATTCAGTTACGCAAAAGCAAATCGAATTTCCTTTTGGTCAGGTTAAATTTTGGCTGGGCCTTGTAGGCTTAACTGTTATAACCGGTCTATTATCAGGAAGCTATCCAGCGCTATTTCTATCATCATTTAACCCGGTTAAAGTGCTTAAAGGTGCCGTGAAGTTAACCACAGGTGCAGCCTGGTTTCGTAAAGGACTGGTGGTGGTTCAGTTTATGTTATCAGTTGTGCTCATTATCGGTACAATAGTTATTTCCAAGCAAGTTAATTATATCCAGACAAAAAATTTAGGCTATGACCGTGAAAACCTGATCTACATCCCATTAGAGGGTGACCTTACCGCTAAGTATAAAGTATTTAAAGATGAGGCCTTAAATATGCCCGGGATTCAGCAGGTTACCAGGATCTCTGATGCGCCAACCAATTTTGGCAGCACCACCAGCGGTGTTAAATGGAATGGCAAAGACCCTAATGTAAACGTAATGTTTACACAGGTATCAACCGGCTATGATTTTGTAAAAACCATGAAGCTTAAACTGGTTAGCGGGAGGGACTTTTCAAGAGATTTTGCAACTGATTCCGTAGGTTATATAATTAATGAAACATCTTTAAAACGAATTGGTTATACCAATCCTATCGGTAAGCCATTTACCATGTGGGGTAAAAAAGGCACCATTGTAGGTGTATTAAAAGATTTTCATTTTAATTCGCTACACGATCCTATTTTGCCGCTGATCATTCGTTTTGGTGAGGAAACAAACTATGGTATGGCGTTGATCCGCACCAAACCCGGTCAAACCAAACAGGCACTGGCATCCGCCGAAAAGCTTTGCAGGGAGCTAAACCCCAATTTTCAATTCAGCTATTATTTTGCCGATGCTGAATACCAGAAGCAATATATCAGCGAGCAGGTTGTAGGCAAACTTTCAAATGCCTTTGCTTTTTTAGCTATATTTATTTCGTGCCTTGGCTTACTTGGATTAGCCATGTTTACTGCCGAACAGCGAATAAAGGAAATAGGCATCCGTAAAGTATTGGGTGCAAGCGTAGGCTCCTTATTTACATTACTATCAAAAGAGTTCCTGGTATTGGTTTTAATAGCTTTGTGTATAGCATCGCCTTTAGCATGGCTAGCTATGCATAAATGGTTGCAAGGTTACAGCTACCGAACCAGTATTGATTGGTGGGTATTTGTACTATCGGGCTTTATTGCAATACTGATTGCTTTGGCCACAGTAAGCTTTCAATCTGTAAAAGCTGCGCTAATGAACCCGGTTAAGAGCCTTAGGAGTGAGTGAGATCAAGTTAGCAGTTGTGAGTAGGCAGTTGGCAGTAAAAACGCCGGCAAATTCTAATGAACAAGTGAACCAATGAACCAAATATCATGATAAAGAATTATTTTAAAATTGCTTGGAGAAATCTAAAGAAAAACAGGCTTTATGCCTTTGTAAATATTACCGGCTTAACAGTTGGGATTGTAAGCTGTTTATTAATCGGCGTATACATTAAAAACGAATTGGGATATGATCGTTTTAATGAAAATGCCGACAGGATAGTTAGGGTAACAATGGATTACGGCCATGGCGAGGCGCCGCAAAAAGTAGCAGTTACCGGTACAAAGGTTGGGCCACAGTTTAAAAGAACTTTTCCGGCAGTAGCAGATTTTGTACGATTAGAGAAACGCGGTGGTGTTATAACCTACAATAATCAGGTGTTTGAAGAGAACAGCATCCTTTATGCAGATCCGTCTTTTTTTAAAATATTCTCGTTTAAACTTGTTAGCGGGGATGCTTCTGCAATAAGCTCACCCGATAAGATAATTGTTACCGAAACAACGGCCAAAAAATATTTTAACACAGAAAACCCAATAGGGAAGATGTTAAAAATTGGCGATCAGAATTTTATGGTATCAGGTGTTACTATGAATGCACCTGAAAATTCACAGGTAAAATTTGATTTTATTGTATCATTTAATAATCTGAATGCTTCCAAAACTGAAAAATGGTGGGAAGCCAATTACATTACTTATTTGTTATTAAAGGATAAAAACCAAATTGATCCTTTACAAAAACAGGTAACTGCTTATATGAGTTCAGTCACCAAAAATGAGCTTAAAATGGCAGGCAACCAATACTTAACCTATCACTTGGAGCCATTAACAAGCGTGCATTTGCATTCAAACCTGCCCAGCTCTTTAGAGCCAAATGGCAGTATAACCTATATCTACATAATGGTCATAGTGGCTGTACTGATATTGATAATTGCCTGTGTAAACTACGTAAACCTTTCGATAGCACAATCTGCCGGGCGCGGCGCCGAAATTGGCATCCGTAAGGTTATGGGCGCTGCAAAAAGCCAGCTCTTCAGGCAGTTTATAGGTGAGTCGCTTTTCGTTACGGCTATCGGCGTAATATTGGCTATTGGCCTGGCTTTTATATTGCTGCCATCATTCAATCAGATCTCGGGTAAACAGTTGCAATTTAACGCACTGCTTGATCCTGTTATACTGGGCAGCTTGATATTGCTGGGTATTACAATCGGCTTTGCAGCAGGGGCTTATCCTGCTTTATTGTTATCAAGTGTTAAGCTGGCAAAGATCTTAAAATCCGGTTTTTCATTTACTTCGGGACAGGGAGTGCGCAAATCATTAATTGTGTTCCAGTTTATCATTTCTATATTCCTTATCATTACAACGGTGGTTATATTACAACAACTGTCATACATCAGGAATAAGGATATTGGGTACAACAAAAGCAACGTGGTGGTTTTGCCTGTAAACTGGAAAATGCTGGCCAAAGTTGAAGGCTTAAAAAAAGCCATTAGTAATGTTCCTGGTGTTGAAGGTGTTGCAGCAGCAAATAATGAACCTATAAATGTGCAATGGGGCGATGGAATAACTACTGCCGATGGAAAGGATATTTCTGTAAATGCACTACCTATGGACGAGGATTTTATAAAAACAATGCAGCTAAAAATAGTTGCAGGGAGTGATTATAATCAAACCGATGTTTTACAGACAGATACCACCAACCAGGGCAAAAACTTTCATTACTCATTTATGCTAAATGAGGCAGCTGCCAGGCAATTAGGCTGGACACCGGAACAAGCTATTGGAAAGGAAATTTCAAAAGGAGTAACCGGGACGATCAAAGCGGTGGTTAAAGATTTCAACTTCAAATCATTTCATGATCCTATTGGGCCTTTGCTGATATTTTTAGACCATGACCAAACACAGGCATTATTTGTACGCATAAATGAAAAAAACACCACATCAGCTATCCAAAACTTTGAAAAGATCTGGAAAGACCGCGTGCCTGAAAGACCTTTCTCCTATAAATTTTTAGATGATGACTATGATGCCATGTATCGCAGCGAACAGCGTACGGCAGGCGTATTTACCACGTTTTCGGCATTGGCAATATTGCTGGCATGCCTTGGCCTGTTTGCTGTTACCGCTTATGCCGTTGTACAGCGCACAAAAGAAATAGGCATAAGGAAAGTGTTGGGTGCAACTGTTTCCAGTATTATAGTCCTGATTTCAAAAGATTTTTTAGGGTTAATTATTATAGCTACCGTAATTGCATCGCCCATAGCCTGGTACATGGCGCACTCATGGCTGCAGGATTTTGCTTATAGAGTAAGTATTCACTGGTGGATCTTTATTGCAGCCGGGGCTGCTTCACTACTGGTTGCAGCGGTTACGGTAAGTATCCAGGCTATAAAGGCAGCATTGGCAAACCCGGTTAAGAGTTTGAAAAGCGAGTAGTAAAAAAAAGTTTGCAGTTTTAAGTGGGCAGTTGGCGGGAGGTGCCAGTAACTGCCCACTTTTGTTTTGAGCTATCTCCAAAGTACTGCAACTACCAGTGCGATATATCGTTTGATTATCAGCTATTTGCTGATCTGTTAAAAGTAAATTAGCTGATAATGAGCATGTTTCATAGCGTTCCGGGTGTTCCGTTTGACCTTCCCTAAAATAAGTTGACAGTTTTTAAATACAATTATAGAAGGTTTATGTTAAAGAAAACGTTGTTGTTTCTTTGTCGTGTTGGAATGTGGGAAACTCCTTCAGTTTTCCATATTTCAAC